>JBEKSY010000074.1:0-2611 GCA_049516595.1 Anaerolineales bacterium | reverse complement strand
CCGAAATGGCAAACTCGAGCAGCGGGGCCGATGACTCCTTGCCTGACGCCAGGGTCGCGGCTTCCCGGTTAAGGAGGTAGCGCTTGTTGATTTCCAGCGCGGAGGGTGAAAGGGACTTGCCGGTGGCATTCGCCGGGCAGACATCCTGGCAGCGGTTGCACTGGATGCAGGCATACGCATCCTGGATGAGCGGCCAGGGTAGGTCCTCCAGGCGTGCGGCACCGTACTGGACGATGCTCTCGTCCTCGAAATTGATCCTCGCCAGCAACGACACCGGCCGCCGGCGCCCTTTGCCGGCCTGCGCCTGGCCCCCCACCTCAGCCAGGTGCTGCGGCTTGATCAGGAAATTCAGAGGCGCAAAGAAAATGTGGATGTGCTTGCTGACGGCAAAGTAGGGCAAGAAGACCAGGACCAAGCCCAGCGCCATCCAGAACGAGATGTGCCGCATCAGCACCAGGGTTCCCAGAGAGGCGCCCCTCCAAAGCAGGCTGACTTGGCTCGCGAAGGGCTGCCATGGGTCGCGGCCGACCATTGCGAGGGCGAAGCTTTGACCGAGAAACCGCCAGCCGACGTGGAGGAGGATGAAGCCGGCGACCACAATCGAATCCCGGAGGATCCCTCCCCTGGCCTTGGGGTCCAGCCGTGTGCTTTCGAGGAAGGAAAAGATCCGACTGCCAAACAAGAGCCGCCGCACAAGGAGCGCCAACATGCCTGCCAGGATAGCCACGCTGAGCAGGTCGCCGCCCAGACGGTAAACGTGGCCGACCCACCCTTGACCAAGGAAGACCCATCCGGGAAGGAACCCTTCCAGCACGTCTCCAAGGTTGACCAGAACGTAGTAGCTGAACCCCCAAACCACGAGGATGTGAGCCAGCCCCGGCCGTCTTCGGGTCTTGAAGGTGGTCCACTGGGACAGGGTCAGAAAAACTGTCTCGAAAAGGCGTCTTGGGATTTGCCGGGGCCGGAACTCTCCAGAACCCCGTCGAATCGCCCGGCGGATTCGATCTACGGATCGCAGGGTGAGAGCCGCGGACGCGCCGGCGGCAAGTACAAACAACACCTTCTCTGCCAGAGTCAGCATCCCGCGCCTCGCGGAGATCCGCTGGAAGGCCCGCCCCGACCAGAAAAGCAAAGCCCCAGATCAGCGCCGCCAGCGCTCATCCGGGGCCACAGGGTTTGCCAATCAGACACGGCCACAAAAGCGGTGCAACGGGCAGGTCCCTCACTTCCCAAGGCAGTGTCCTGCTTGAGCTGGGCAAGGATACCACAGGCCCCTAGCTCATGCCACCGGATCGCCGAGAGCCTCTTCAAGACCCGGGCGCGCCCCTCGCGACACGATGGCGACCCGATAGGGAAAAGAGCCCCCGCCCCCAGATAACGGGGCGATCTTGGGCCATCCCCTTTCTTCTCCTGAGGCGATATCCAAGAGGAGGGGAAGGATCAGCCTTTCTCGCCGCGTTCGGCCAGAGGTAGGCGGGTGTCACGGAAAGGTGAGCCGCGCCGCAGTGGGCGATCAAGACCGGCCGAAAGTTGGTCCCTCATCGCCCGGCGGACATCGGCCTCATCTTCAGGAGGGCGCCGCTGCCGTAGATTCTCTCTTCCCCAGGAGGGGTTGCTCGAGTTGGCCTCAGACCCCCCCAAAGGGAACCCTTCCGCCCACGGGGGGAGATCGCCACGTTCTGTCCCCTCCGCAGGTGGGGTCCTGGCCGAGAGCCGGGCCCTGAGGCAGAACGCCTTGTTGGACCGGATGGGGCTGGCCGCCGGTGGTTCCCATGGAGCGCACCCAGCGGTAAGCAACGAGCGCTCCCGGACGAAAACAGGCCATTCCCTTCCGCCCTATGGTTCACCTCTCTTGGGCCGCAGGGAATGGCTTAATGGGTAATCCGCCCGGGCGGGAACTACTTGGTGTAGAACTCGCGCACGACCTCAATGAGCAGGCGGTTCTCTTCCTTGCTCCCGATGGTCAGCCGCCACCAGCCATCACTTCCGTACATGGCCGATTGCGAACGGAGGATCAGCCCCTTCTGCAGGGCGTAATCCACAAGCTCCTGGCCCTTCTTGCCCGTTGCTCCCCCGTCAAAGAGGATGTAGTTGCCGTAGGAGTGGAAGACGACCAGTCCGGGGATGTCGCTGAGCGACTCCTCCAGGAGCATCAGTTCAGTATTGTTGTGCTGTACGCGCGCCCGAAGAGCCGCGGTATCTTCCAGGGCTGCCAGGCCCGCCCACATCGGGATCGTGCCCATGTTCCAGGGGATGAGGGTGGCCGCGAATTGATCGATGACCGGCTTGGCCGCCAGGACATATCCGAAGCGCAGCCCTGCCAATCCGTAGGCCTTGGAGAGCGTTCGGGTGATGATCACGTTTTCGTACTTCTTCGTCAACGGGGCCTGAGAGCGCTCCAGCCCGGCGAATTCGACGTAGGCTTCATCCACCACCAGGGGTATCCCGGTCTCGGCAATGCGCACGAAGTCCTTGGCCTCCATGAAATTGCCCGTGGGGTTGTTCGGGTTGGCGATCACTACCGCCTTGGTCTTGGGGGTGATGGCCGCCAGGATGGCCTCCGCATCGAAAAGCAACTGCTTGTTCTTGTAGATCATGGGGACCGAAACGA
>JBEKSY010000073.1:0-2956 GCA_049516595.1 Anaerolineales bacterium | reverse complement strand
GGGTCCGCTCATTTAGGAGTGGCCAAATGGCCCTGAACTTCTGCGTCAGCGCGGCAATAGCACTCATGTGTGGCTATCATACCACGATTCCCCGAAGTTGATACCTTTATTTATTTACGCCGCCTAACGCTGGCGGAGCAACTCGGTGCGGTGCCGATCAATGCCGCCGACCAGGACCCGGTGGGGCAGATCCTCCGCCGGACTGACGGGCGGGGGGTGGATGTCGCTCTCGAGCTGATTGGGCTTCCGGTGACGATGCGGCAGGCGGTTGGCTCGCTGGCCATCTTCGGCCGGGCCGCCCTGGCCGGCATCACCGACAAGTCCTTCGAGATCGCTCCCTACCACCAAATGCTGAACAAGGAGGCGGAAATCATTGGCGTGTCGGACCATCTGGCGCAGGAACTGCCGCTGCTGCTCGAATGGGCCAGACAAGGCAAGCTTGACTTGTCAGCCGTCATCACCCGCGTCGTGCCGCTGGAAACGGAGGCCATCAATGACGCGCTGGACCGGCTCGACCGTTTCAGTGAAGACGTGCGTGTCGTAATCCGGCCCTAGCCTGGGGCGCGGCTTTCAGGGGATCAAGGCTGTGAGAAAAGGTCATGAGGGTTTTCAAAAGGATCTGCTCGCCATACCCATTGGCACCCGGGTCGGCAGGATGCCTGGGCGCAGGCGCCGTCAACCCAGCCGGCAGGAATGTGTTCTGCGAGGTGATGTTCCACCCACGGCAATTCGTGTTGCAAATCGGCCTGACCAGTCCGGGCGGCTTCCGCTTGGGAGACGGTTCGTGCAGAGCGCAGATCCTCCATGCCTTTGGCCTTCTCGCCTAATGCAATCAGGGTTTGGCCACGATTGGCTTTAATCGGGGCCAAATCGCTTCCACGACAATTCTCAGTTCCCCTGAGGCTCAGCCGCGCGTACGGCGAGACTTCAACCTGAGACGTTCTGCTCCAAGATCAGATGGTTGCCGGCCCGACAATCACATGGGCTTGAGCTCATGGGCCTTCAGCTCCCGCAGGAGCACCTCGGCGAGGAGCGAGAAATCGCCCGGCTCCTCGAGCCGCTCGATGCAGTAGAGGGCGTCGCCTGCGATGAACCCCTCCGGCGACACGCCGTCCAACGGTGCCGACGCGAACGTGCCGTCCACCAGGTCGTTGCGCTCCATTCCAGCCAGGTACACCGGCTTCCTGAGCTGTACGTCCGCGAGCAGTATGCCCTCCACCGCGTAGGTGTTGGGCTTGAACTGCGTTATCCTGACAAAGGTTCCTGCTTGCATGGCTTTTCGTCTGGCGGGGTTTGCCGGTTCCGTGTACACTCACCCCATGGCCAAGCTCAGAAAACTGGTCACCCGAGGCTGGAAGGGGGTGAAGGACCACCCCATCTGGAGCAAGGTTGCGGCGAACCTAATTACTCATGGCCTTGAGTTGGTACTCGGTTTGGCGCTCGCGGCAATAGGGATCGCATCATGGGTCGCCGGCCTGCAGGCGGTGATCGATTAATTCAGCTTGCTCTTCGTGTGGAGCACCTATGTGGCGAGTTGGGAGTATTTGTGGGCATTTCTCAGCTATCGACTTCTTCCTGTTCCGGTGTGGCTCCTCTTGGTAATCGGCGCGGCTGCCTACTGGGGGTTTCGGAAGCTGATGCTTGCCAGCGAGGCCCGGGAGGATAAACGAGATGAAGTTCAGACCGAGCGGGACGAGCTGGCTCAGGAGTTGGCGCAGATCACGCAGGCAGAAGCCGCCGAGCAAATGGAAGGCCCTGCTCCGATCCAGGAGGCCGTGATCGATGGGCTGCTCTGGAGATGCACCTATGGCCCGGACGACAAGGTGGCCTCGGCGGGGGCCTTCTGCCCCATCTGCGATTCCGAGATAGACCCGAGCCGCAGACATGCCCTGGTTGGGTCCCCGGCCCAGTACACCTGCCCCCGCGGCGATGCCCCGACCGTGCGGTTCAATAAAGCTGCATCCCAAGTCACGCGGGACATAGGCCTCGAAATCAACAGGCGGAACCGCGCGGACCGGAGGCGATTCAGAGATCTGATCAAGGAGAAAATGGCCGCTGGCCTGGACCCTGTCACCGCCAGGGCGGCGGCGCTAAACCAGACCCTACATGACAGGCAACAGCATGGCACGACGGGCTTGATCTATTAGTCCATCGGGGGATTTCTTGTAAATTCGGGCACCCGTGGTTTAATCGACGCATGTTCATCATCTTCAAGCGCGATCCCGCCCAGGAGAAGCTGAAGATCCCGAACGAGCTCTTCGGGGTCACCCCGACGGCAGCCGGAAATGCGTGCAACATCCTCAACGGGGCTGGCCTGAAAGGGAAGTTCAGCAGGGAGGCCATATTCGCCGAAGTGTGCGGATACCACGTCAAGACGGTGATCCTCGAGATAAGCCGCGTGGAGACGCCCTATCTGGATGTAGAGGAGGGGTTCAACCAGGGGGCGAGGTTTCTTCTGGAGAACGGCCCGAGGGTGCTGAGCAGGCTGCGGGATCCCAAGGTGTCGCAGGGCTTGAGATCTCACGGCTGCTTTGCGGAGGATCTGGGATATATCGAGCGTTTTCTCTTCGCCGACAAGACCTTCTCTCTGGCGGCATCGTACTGTTCGGGTCTTGGGCTCGGTGTCGATAACCGAGATGTGAGGGCCCTGGGAAGGTATTTCGCTAAGCTCTTGGGTCACACCTTCGAGCAGCTCGGATCCCAGTTTGCTTACAGCGCCAGGTGCTGGAGGCTGTCCCACCTGGAGTACATACCCCACGAGGAATTCAGGAGCCGGTACGTCGTTCAGTTCAGCGAAACGCTGATCCGCGCCATCATCGAGTTGGAGGCGAACGTGGACAAGCGGTTGCCGGAGGGGTGACTTCCCGCACCAACCCGAGCTTCCCGCACTAGTGCGCCAGGCGCGGATGCTTCAAAGGACAATCCGGATGGGCGCGGTGAATGACCCAATCGGGGT
>JBEKSY010000072.1:0-3513 GCA_049516595.1 Anaerolineales bacterium | reverse complement strand
GCGATTGGAATTCAGGCTGGCTTGTCGGAAAGGGCCTCTTCGGGGGGCTTGGGCTCCCGCCTTCCGGAGCTCCCTGCGCCCCTCCGGCTCATCCGACCGCCGCTTCAAGATTCCGGATGAGCACCAAGTCGAACGCTGCCAGACAGAAGATGAACATCCACCCCACCCGCGGTGCCCCACGGTGGCGCGTCTTCCTGAGGGCTCCCACCGTCTTTGTCCAGCCGAAGACCTTTTCAATCAGTTTGCGCTTCCACTGGCTGATTTGGTACCCCGGGTGGCGCGTGGTGCGCCGATCAATCGCACTGGGACGATATCGGTCATTCCCTGGCCTGACCGCCAGGACAGGCTGGGCCACGTGCGGCGTCACCCCCAACTCCCGCAGGGTCGCCACAAAGCTCTCCGTGTCGAAGGCTTTGTCCCCGCCCACCGTCAGACGGCCTCGGTGCCCTTGCTTGGCTGCCTTGACCATCTCTTGCGCTGCCTCACGCTCCGCCGTTCCACTGGCCTGCGTCAAGCGAGCATCCACCACCAACCCATTCCGGTTTTCCATCAAGACGTGCCCCATGTAGCACAACTTGGCTTCCTTCCCCGGACCTTTGCGATACAGCTTGGCCTCGGGATCCGTCGTGGATTCATGGGTCGCGTTCGTCCTCACCTCTCCACGGAAGTTGTCTCCCTCATCCCCGGGCTCATTTGGGCCCCTTCCCGATCCCATGTGCCGCTTCCTGAAGGACTTGTGCCCCGCCCAGGCTTCAATCAATGTGCCATCCACCGTGAAATGCTCGTCGCTCAGCAGGTTCTTCTCCCGCGCCAGGGCCAAGACTTCCTTGAAGAAGGCCTGCGCGATCTTGCCCTCCAGCAGTCGTTGCCGGTTCTTGGTGAACACGGTCGGGTCCCAGATCGGGTCATCCATGTTCAGCCCCACGAACCAGCGGAACAGCATGTTGTAGTCCAACTCCTCCATCAACAAGCGCTCGCTGCGGATGGTGAACAGGACTTGCAGGAGCAGCGCCCTCAGCAGCCGTTCGGGAGGGATCGACGGTCGTCCCACTTTGGAGTACAGCTCGTCGAAGCGCGGCGAGAGCCTGTCGAGGACCTCGTCGACCATCTTGCGGATGGGCCGCAAGGGATGATCAACCGGAATCCGCTGCTCTTGAGACACATACGACCACATCCCGGTGTCGTCACTGTCGTATCCACGCATGGCCCTCGACCTCCTTCATCGTTTGCTTGCTACAACACCTGGTCGAGGATCCAGGATTCGGTTTCTATGTCATCCGACGTACCTTTTTCCGCACCCTGCTAGAGGCCTCTCTTCCCAGGATCAGGTTCTTGATTTGACAGACTCGGGCAATTGCGGTATTATTCATGTGAATAATCACATCAATCATATCAATCGCAGCAGTTCTGCGAGATTCTGGATGACATATGAACGAATTCATTTCCTACCTGGCAAACCGTCGCGATGCGAACCGCCGGATTCCGTCCCTGGTCGAGCTGGGCCAGGAACTGGGGGTGAGCGTGGGCAAGTTGCGCGAGCAAATGGAGGTTGCCCGTAGCTTGGGCTTGATCGAGGTTCATCCGCGAACCGGGATTCGGACCCTGTCCTACAGCTTCTTTCCGGCCGTCGAGCAGAGCCTGCGATACGCCATGGCCTGCGATGAGAACGCCTTTCACCAGTTTGGGGAACTCCGTATTCGGGTGGAAGCCGCTTTCTTTACCGACGCCGCGCGTGTTCTGGAGGAACCGGAGTTCATCCGACTTCGAGAACTGATTGGAAGGGCCAAGCAGAAACTGTCGGCTCGACCGGCGCTGATCCCACATGACGAGCACCGGGAGCTGCACCTGACCATTTTTTCCAAGTTGGACAACCCGTTTGTCTCGGGTCTCCTGCAGGCCTACTGGTCGGCTTACGAGGCCGCGGGGCTGAGTCTCTATGCAGACTTTGACTATTTGCAGGAGGTCTGGGACTACCATGAACAGATGATCGAGGCCATCATCCGGGGGGAACTGGATGATGCCGAAGACGCCTTCCTGAAGCACACCAAATTGCTGCGCCATCGCGAAGGCCGAGTTGGGGGAAAGGCCAAAGCGCTGTATGTCAGTTCACATTCGTGAGGAGCAGACATGACTCTCCAGGGAACGCTCGCGAAGCCGGACCGTGCGGAGCCAGGTCGAATGGTGAATAACCTATCGATCCTGGTCGCCACTGTAAACGGTTCGGGCAGCCAAACGGCGAACAACGTATTGCTGCGAGCGCTGTTCAAGATGGGCATCCCGGTTTCCGGGAAAAACCTATTTCCCTCCAACATCCAAGGAATGCCCACCTGGTTCACCATTCGAGCCAATCGCGAAGGATTTGTCGCCCGCAAAGAGAAGGTCGAAATCCTGGTGGCGATGAATCGCGCCACCCTTCGGGAGGATCAACTTCACCTGGTTCCGGGGGGGGCCTGTTTGTACCCCGAGGATCTCCCGGCGGACCGGCTGCGCGCGGACTTGAGCTGTTACCCGATGCCGGTCTCGCGCTTGGCGCGCGAATCGGGCGCGGAGGCCTCTCTGCGCCCGTATGTGGCGAACATGGTTTATGTGGGCGTGCTGGCCTGGGAGCTGGGGGTCGATTTGGCGGAAGTCGAGGCCGCCCTGCAGATCCATTTCAAGGGCAAGGCCTCCGCTGTGAAGTTGAATTTCGGTGCGGTCGAAGCTGCGTTCAATTACGCCACACAGAACCTGCAGAAGAGAGATCCCTATCGGGTCGAGCGCATGCGCGGCACGGAGGGACTGATCTTGGTCGATGGGAACACCTCCGCAGCCCTGGGAGCCATCTATGGAGGGGTGAGTTTTGCCGCTTGGTATCCGATCACACCTGCTTCGAGTCTCGCGGAAACTCTGCAGGAATACCTGCCCCGCCTGCGAAAGGATCCCCAGGGCGGGCGAAACGACTTCGTGATCGTGCAGGCCGAAGATGAGCTAGGGGCCTTGGGCATGGCGGTTGGTGCGGGCTGGATGGGAGCCCGGGCCATGACCTCCACCTCCGGACCCGGACTTTCCCTCATGGCTGAATTTTCCGGTTTGGCCTCCTACGCCGAGGTGCCCGTAGTGATCTGGGATGTGCAGCGGGTTGGGCCGAGCACCGGATTGCCGACACGAGTCTCGCAGGGGGATATCATGTTCGTGCACGCAATCGGACATGGCGGCCAGCGCCAAGTGGTGCTCTTGCCGGGCCCCGAGGAGTGCTTTGAGTTCGGCTGGCTTGCTTTCGACTTGGCGGCGCGGCTCCAGGCGCCCGTGTTTGTGCTCAGCGATCTCGACATCGGCATGAACCAGTGGATGGTGTCTCCGTTTCGCTATCCGGATCGCCCCATCGACCGAGGCAAGATCCTCACGGCGGAGGATCTCGATCGGCTGGGGGGATTTGCCCGATACCGGGATGTGGATGGGGACGGGATCCCCTGGAGGACACTGCCGGGGACTCCCCATCCCAAGGCGGCCTATTTCACGCGGGGTACAGGGCAT
>JBEKSY010000071.1:0-3690 GCA_049516595.1 Anaerolineales bacterium | reverse complement strand
CGAGGTGACGCCTCCTTGGCTTGTCTCCCCTCCGGTCTTCTTCAGATCCCGCGTGGCATTCAGAAGGCGCACAGCCCCTCCGTTTCCTCACCTCGATCAGCGATCCACCCCATATCCGCCTGGTACCGGATTTGTCTCCGGCTGTCCGGCGCGACTCTCCCCCCCGCCTTAAGGGGGCACCGCGCGCTGCGCTTCTCCCCCATTCACCAGGCCAGCCGCGTGAGCCAAAATCTGGGCTTCGCTGTATTCTCCGCGGCGGACTTCCCAGACGATCCTCCCTTGGTACACAACCACAATCCGGTCACACATTCCAATCAACTCGGGCATGTCGGAGGAGATCATGATGATTCCGGTACCCCGGGATGCAAATTCCCGTAGCTTCTGGTAAATCTCCGCCCGCGCACCAACGTCCACCCCGCGAGTGGGCTCGTCGAATATGATGACCTTGGGCCGGATGCTCATCCACATGGCGACCAGGACTTTCTGCTGGTTCCCACCGGATAGGTCCAGCACCTTCTTTTCAATGGAAGGGGTGTCGATAGCGAATTCCTCCACCTTTTCGGCCGCGTAAGCCCGCATGCGGCCCATGCGAAGGAATCCCGCGGCCGTCGTGAACTGGCGGATGGCCGGAGCCACGATGTTGTCCCGCACCGGCATGGTGACAAAGAGCCCCGTGCTCTTGCGGTCCTCGGTCAGATAGGCAATACCCTGCTCAATCGCCTCACTGGGGCGGGTGACGGTCAGCTCTTGGCCCTCCAGAAAGATGCGGCCACTGTCCGCCAGCTCAGCCCCGAAAATGCACCGGGCGATCTCCGTCCGCCCGGCGCCAACCAGCCCGGCCATCCCCAGAATTTCCCCCCGATGCAGTTCAAAGCTCACGTCGGCGAACCCGCCCTTCCGGCTCAGCCCTTCCACTCGGAAGTAGCTCTTCTCCGATTGCACGTGAGTTTGATCCCCATAGAGATTGGAGATCTCGCGTCCCACCATCAGGGACACGAGGTCCCCTTCGCTCACCTCGCTGACCTTGCGGCTGTCCACATAGTGACCGTCCCGGAGCACGATCACCCGGCTGGCGATCCGGAAAACCTCGAAGAGTTTGTGGGTGATATAGATGATCGATAGCCCCTGCGCTTGCAGCTTGCGGATGGTGTCAAACAGGGTCGCAGCCTCACTCTCGGTCAAGGGAGAGGTGGGCTCGTCCAGGATCAGCACCTTGGGGTTGGTCGAGATCGCTTTGAGGATTTCCAGGATCTGTTGCTGACCCATGGGAAGGCTTCGGACGAGCCGCCGCGGGTTGAGGCTGAGGCCAAAACGCCCGAGGAAGTCTTCCGTTTCCTGATGGAGCCGACCCCAGTGGATGTTGTTAATGAACCCCACCGGCTGGCGATTGGCGAAGATGTTCTCTGCGATGGACAAGCTGCCGACCAGGGAGAGTTCCTGAAACACCATGCTGATCCCGGCGCGGATCGCATCTTCCGTCGAATAGAAGGACACCGGGCGGTCTTCCAAGTAGATCTTGCCCTCGTCGGGGCGGAGCGCTCCCCCCAGGATCTGCATCAGCGTGCTCTTGCCGGCGCCGTTTTCCCCCACCAGGGCCAGGATTTCCCCGCGTTCCAGGTTCATGCTGACGCGATCGACCGCCAGAACTCCTGGGAACCGCTTGGTGATGCTCTCTGCTCTCAGAACGTCGACCACTTCAAGCCTCGGAAGAAATGGGGCGGGGGCTGGCCCCCGCCCCATCAACGTACCGCCTGCAGGCGATTCTACTTGGTATAGATCGAGTTGGCATCCAGGAAGTACTGAAGATTGGACTGGTCGATGTAGTTGGCCGACGTGAAGACGGTGTAGGGCCCGGATTGGACTCCGGCCTTAGCGTTGTCCATGGTCAGCGGCGCCTGGTTATGCCGATATTCATACAGCACCAGCATGGCCCAGAAGGCCATAGCGGCATCGTCCTGGGCGACGGTTCCGGTCAGGTCCCCGTTCTTGATCGCCTGGAGCACGTCCGAGTTGCGATCCATCGCGACGGTCTTGACCTTGCCGCTCAACCCGGCCTCCTTCACGGCCGTCGCGGCGCCAATTCCTGCCGTCGAGTCGGTGCCGACGAAGGCAGCCAGGTCCGGGTAGCGGGTGAGGATGTCCTTGGCCACGCTGATCGCAGTCGCCGTGTCGGCCTTGGTGTCACCGCGCTGGACCACCTGAATGCCGGGGTAGTTCTTGAAGGCATCTCGGAAGCCAGCCTCGCGCTCATCAAACATCTCCGTCCCCGGCAGGGTCAGGATGGCGACTTTGCCCTGTCCGTTGATGGCCTGAGCGAGATGCGTCCCGCCGACATACCCCAGGAGGTGCTCATCCGACCCGACATAGGCAATACGCTTGGTATTGGGCAGGTCACCCAGGATCGTGACCACCGGGATCCCGGCCGCCGAGGCCTTATCGATGTCCGGCCCGACCGAGGGGTCAAATGCGAAAACGCAGATCCCTGCTGGTTTCATGGCGATCGCCTGATCGAAGGCCGCCACCTCGCCAGGGGCATCGGTTGTGGCCGGGCCGACATAGGTAGCCTTGACCCCCAGGACCTGTCCGGCCCATTTCCACCCGTACTTGTGGGCGTTGAAGAACTCCAGGTTACCCATCGCAGAGACGTAGATGTACTGCTCATTCGATGTGCTGGGTGCCGCGGCTGTCGGGGCCGCGGCGGGCGCTGCAGGAGCGCAGGCGGTCAGCAGCATGCCGGCGATGAAAACGAGGCTCAAAACATTCCGTGCAGTTATCCTACCCATTCTTCCTCCTTTGTGGCGCAAGAAACAGCTCCGCCGGTTGGATCAATAACACGTTCGAAACGGTCTCATCGATAAGCTCTCCTTTCTCTGGCGATTCGACTCAATCTTCAATTGCTATTCGAGGCATGTTTCAGATTTGCGATCTTTGCCCTCCTCGCCTCCGGCCTTGCCCATGTGTTCCATGACGGTTTCCTGGGCCGCTCCCAAATCTGTTCTTGAGCTCCGTGCTGCAATCAGGTTGGCGCGCGAGATGCCCCGGACCTCAGACCGCAAAGTTCTCCTCCTGTCAGGCGATTGGGCGTTTCCCTTCCTTGAGCACGCCTAGAATAGTTGCGGGCGCGAGTTCCTCGACCCGCCCTTCCCACCTCTCCCTACCGCCTGGGATCCTCCGGGTGTCGCAGAAGAACTCCAGTGGATTCCCGTCCGGGTCGCTAAAATACATCGCCCAGCTGATGCCGTTGTCTACGGTGCGGGGGGCCACCCCCGCCTCGGATAGCTCCTGGAAGGCCCGGGCCAGCTCCCGCTGGTCTGCCAGTTCGAAGGCCACATGATCCACCCCGGTCGCCTCAGCCGCAGGGGCCGGCGCCGACTCGCTCACCCTCTGCAGCGCAACCTCGTGATAGGAGTCGCTCCCGGAAAGAAACGCGTACTCGTCACCAACCTTTTCCACGAGTCTCATGTGGAGCATGCGGGTGTAGAAGGAGATGGCCCGGTTCATGTTTCGCACCTTCAGGCGGACATGCCCGAGCTTGACGCGATGTCCCTCGCTTCGGCTTTCAGCCATTGATCACCTCACCACCTTGCCATCGCCGAGAGGCTTGCCACCAGATCTCTCGATTTCCCCTCATCGAGGGGAGATTCATCGACAAGGCTCGCATTCCGTTGGTTCCTCCAACCCGACCAGGAC
>JBEKSY010000070.1:0-3706 GCA_049516595.1 Anaerolineales bacterium | reverse complement strand
AGGAAACGTTCTTCCAGCGAAGGGCGCTCCACTCGCAAATCGACCAGACGGTCTTGATGGACCTTCAGATAGTCCAGAATCGATGTGACCGTCGGTCCTGGGTCGTTGCTGAAATACAATGCGTACCCTTCCTTGAACTGATGGCGGCGAACCCCAGGAAAATCGGCTCCGTTCTCAGCCAGGCAGGAAGATTCCGTTGCCACTGAGATCTTGACCAGCGCGTCCCCGCTGGCCGTCAGTTGAGTTGGACTGCCCGTTGCAGCAATCTTCCCCTTGAGCATGATGGCGACCCGGCTGGCCATCTTTTCAGCCTCCGCCATGTCATGGGTCGCCAGAATGATCGTCACTCCGCCTTCCTGTAGCTGGCGCATCAAGTCGTGCAGTTCGATGCGGGCGGGGACATCCAGGCCGGCCGTCGGCTCATCGAGGAAGAGGACGGGCGGGTTGTGCGCTATGGCCAGTGCCAGTGCCAGGCGGCGCTGCTGACCGAGGGAGAGCATCCGGAACTGGGTTTTCTTCTTCTCCCCCAGGCCAAAGCGGTCCAAGAGGTCGTCGCGGGGGGGAAGGCCGTGATAAGCGCAGAAAAACCGCATCGCCTCACGGGTCGTCATGCTGCCAGGCAGGGTAGACGACTGCAGTTGGACGCCGATCAGATTGCGCAGCCGTCTGAATTGCCGTACTGGGTCCATCCCCAGGATCCTCAGGCTGCCGCCGTCCGGCTGGCGCAGCCCCTCCAGGCTCTCCAGGGTGGTCGTCTTCCCGGCGCCGTTCGGCCCGAGCAGGCCAAAGATCTCCCCTGCGTATACCTCCAGGCTGATGCCGTCTACAGCCGCGAAGTCGCCGTAGGTTTTCCGAAAGTCCTGCACCTGGACGACCGGTTCTTTTTCCATTTCAGCCTCCTTGTTTCTCAGCTTGCGCCTCTGGGCCGAGCCTACCGTCCAGCACCCGTGTCCAGGCGTTTGACGGAAAGAAGGGGGACACCCAGATCTCGCAACGAGGTCAGCAGGCCGTCCAGCGCCGCCTGATCAGCAACCGTCCCGGTCAGCGTTGTAACGATCGACCCGTCTCCCTCCGGCACGACCTCGACCTGGGGGTCACGCAACCGGTCGGAGAACGAGGAGCTGGGACGTCCACGGATCCGATCAAACGAGTTCTGCTACTCAATTCCATCCTTTGGCGATTTGTTTAGTGTACAGCCAATTGCAGGTAAGTTGATCAACCATCCTAACCGGGGGGTGAAGCATTACGCAGCCGCGGCAAGATTATGGAAAGCGTCAAACCTGAGGAAAACCTGTTTCCAGCTATGGACTATGCTCCGTTGAGTCGTGGTAGTGGCCCTGGCAATGACCATCTTCGATAAAGTCGACTGCAGTCGGGTTACACAGCCACTCATTGCTACCTGTTGAACATGACGAGGGGGGGCCAATGGAGCCAGAGAAGGGCTACTAGCGCGGCGATGTTCATCGCGGAAGCGCCAATGAAGTTGAAGATTGGCCAGCTTCGCCCGAATAGGATCAGGCCAACGAGGGAGATTGCCGCGAAAACGACTGCCAACGGTCGCCACCAATCTGTTGGCACAAGGATTCCGTAGAAACTCATGGATGAGGCAACGAAACCCACCGCTACGAGCACCCAGATGATCCCCCACTTCCTTTTCAACACGCTCCAGACGGTGGCCCTGCTAAAACGAGAATTCGATAGCAGGCTATCATTTGGGGGGTGTGGACATGCCGCAGGTGCTGCCAAACGGCACGCCATGCGAGGTGCGGGGCGAAGTGCGCCGCCGGTTCAAAGACTGCGGGCGGGGTCCCAGGTACGTGGTGGCCTCAGTTCACGTCATCCCGCCTGATGCGCAGCCGGAGAATGTGTGCGCGTTAGATGAAGAACCCCTCACCGCTAGTCGATTTCCGCTAGCCTTGTGAGCGCGAGACCGGATATCAATTCGGAGCGATTAATATCGGAGAGGAGACATTATGGCAACGGTCCATCCTGAGGACGCCAGTGACCCGAATCTGCTCGAAGGTGAGGAGGCACTGCAATGACAGCACAGTGGGTAATGCCCAGAGCCCTAGGTGGCGCAGCAGGCGAGGGGGTTCTGAAGACCGACTTGGAGCGCTACCGTGCGATTGCACTCGAGTTCGGAGCTTCAGATGTGGTGATCATTCCTGCCAAAGACGTTACTATCGATGAGCGGGTGCGGCTGAAATGTGTGGTGCCTCGCTGCATCCGTGCCGGGGAAACCCCCAATTGTCCCCCGTATGGCCCGGACCTTGACCTCATCCGCCGCGCTTTTAGTCGATTCTCTTGGGCGATCCTCTTCAAGTGCAATGTTGAACCCGTAGAAGACTATGCCCCGGGCAAAGGTACGACCAAGGCAGAGGAGCGGCATGTTCTCTCTTTCCACCAGAAAAGCGGTGAGGTCGTCTACCAACTTGAGCGCCAAGCGTACAAGGATGGCTATCACTTAGCCATGGGGTTTGGCGGCGGCTCCTGCAAGGATTACCTGTGCCAGGGGCTGATCTGCCAGTTTCGGGATAGCGGCAGGTGCCGTTTTCCTTATCGCGCCCGGCCGGCCATGGAAGCAATGGGCATAGATGTGGTCGCCCTGATCAACAAGGTAGGCTGGCAAGCGTACGCCCTGCTAGACGATCTCCAAGCTGTCCCTTGCGCGATCACCGTGGGTATCGTGTTCATCTGTTGAGGGAGGGGTGGAAATGACTCGAGATATAGCCGAGACAGTCCAAGATTATCTCTCAGATGATCCCACCAAGTGGGGGAAGCTGGCGAGCAACGTCCAATGGCGTCGTCTGCAACTCTTGCTGCTCAGAGAGATCCTTGTCGAATTGAGGAAGCTGAGCGTCAAGGCTATGGAGCAGCAGCGAACAGAGAAATAGATCTTCACCGAGACCAGGGGTGAAGAATATCGCCGACCGCCCGAGGAGAGATAAGTGAAGAGGCGGGTGCAGGCCGAGTGCGCGATGCAAAGCATCATCCCGCATGAGACTATCATCAAAATCAATACCGCAAAACAGCGCTCACTTGAATGCCAGGCGGCAGTTGGTGTCATTATGGGCTTCGGCTCGGCGATTCTGGCCGAAAAGTTACCGAACCTCAGCTTTGATTTTGTGCTGTTGGAACGCCAGCGCGACGTCTGGGATGACCAAAGCAGTTGCCTGGGCTTTCAGGCCATTCGCCGAGGGTCCGCCATACCGATGGCGCGTCTAACCTGGAATGACCCTGCTTACAATGACCAGATGCTGGACCGAGGCGCGCTGGGGCAGGGGGCGGCGAGGTGACCCCGAACTGCGGCCCCTGCTTGGGACAGAGTCCCACGCTAGGGATCTTCGGGCTGCCAGCCCGAAGGCCTACGTTTGTCGCAACGCAGACGCCGCCGATCCACTAATGTGCGGGCTTCATGAATTCCCTTGGGTTTTGAGGAACCGAAGCTCGTCGGGTCATGAGTGTTCGTCCACGGGTGCTAGGGTCAACCTGGGGCGCTAACACACAATTTGCGCGAGGGGCGATCCACGGCACCAACCTCCGAGCGCCTAGCCACATCGATGATCTCGCATGGCGCACTCACATCTTCCGGGCTTGGAGAGAGATCGCCGCTCGGCTGCGAGATTGGGGCGGAAGAGCTCACGGAAGTCCGAGAACAGGACTTGGGTGCTGTATAATGTTCATATGCCTACCCTGCTTCGCATCG
>JBEKSY010000069.1:0-4275 GCA_049516595.1 Anaerolineales bacterium | reverse complement strand
TCGCCCTCAGCTATCACGCGCGGGCGGCTCTGCGTCGCATGCGCCGCAGGCCAACGTTGGTGGCGGCCTTTTGGAAACAAGCGCGGCTCCTGGATTAGTGTATCTATATTATGCAATCCTCAATAGGCACGGTGGCTCAAGGGTTCCTGCCCCTGCCCAACGACACCTGCCTGTAGGTGGAAATCTCCCCCGGGATCGAGATCAACCGCATCACCAATATGGCTCTCAAGTCGACGCGCGTTCGTCCGGCGATGCAGATTGTCGAGCGCCTGTTCGGCCTGCTGGAGGTGCATCACGAGGATCAGGCGGAGGTGCGCGCGGCGGGGGCCGCGATCGAGGCAGTGAGCGGACGGGAGGCGCGACTAGGCCCGCCCCAGGCACTTTCTCGAGGATTCTCTCAACAAGTCTTGGACTGCGAACCTGGATTGGCAGGGGGATAGGGTGGCAGAGGAGTGCGGATATTGTTGGGGTCGTCGACGAGGTCTCTCTAAGCGAGTAGCCTCTCGGGCGAAGTCCGGGCTTTTCGACCGCTTTGGATCTAGTGCTTCGCGGCGGCGGCCTGCCGGACCAATTCCACGTAGTCCATCTTGAGGCTCGCGCCGCCGACCAGCGCCCCGTCAATCTCGGGCATGCGCATAAACTCGGCGATGTTCTCCACGCTCACGCTGCCCCCATATTGCACGCGAACGGCCTGGGCAGGCACCTCTCCGAATACCTCCGCGACCGTGGCGCGGATCGAGGCAAATATCACTTGGTTTGCGTCCGCCGGTGTGGCGGCTTGGCCCGTGCCGATGGCCCAGATGGGTTCGTAGGCGATCACGCAGCCCGCGACCTGATCGGCGCTGAGACCCTCTAGCGCCGCCCGGATCTGCCCGCGGATGAAAGCCCGGGTCTCACCCCGCTGTTTTTGGTCCAACTTCTCGCCCACGCACAAGATCGGGGTAAGGCCGTGAGCCAGCGCCACGCGCAGCTTCTTGTTGATCGCCGCATCGGTCTCGTACAGGCTGCCCGTCGCCCGGCGCTCGGAGTGTCCCAGGATGACATACGCGCACAGGTCGGCGATCATCGCCGCGGCAATCTCACCCGTGAAGGCCCCCTTTTCCTCGTAGTGAAGGTTCTGCGCTCCCAGCTTGATCGGGCTGCGCGAGAGGGCCTCAGCCACCGCGCTCAGGGCGGTAAAAGGGGGGCAGAGGACGCGATCGATTCCCTCGATCTCGCCCAAGGGATGACGGATGCGGTGAAGGAACTCCAGGGCCTCCTCGGGGCGGCCCAGATTCATCTTCCAGTTGGCGGCCAGAATCGGTTGGCGCATGGGGTAAACCTCAGAGCGGCAGGGTGGGGTGAAAAAGGAGCCGCGGTCCGCTCGAGTATAGCATCGGAGGCCGTCTGAGAACCGCACCGAACACCAGGGCAATCCTCCCGCCGGGTCCCTGCCCGAGTGCGCCTTCATCCCCTGCAATTGGGAGGCGGCTTCGAATTCCATTCCGTCACCTTGGGGTCGCCCGACAGGGCCCTCCCCGAGGAGCTCGGCAGGCGGACCGAGAGGGCCGGAGTGGAATATACTCACGCGCCGAGGAAAGCAACGATGCCGATCACTTCGCGCCGCCTCCTCTGCTTGGCCCTCCTGCTCGCTGCCGCCGGGCTGGCCTGCGGCCGGTCGAGCGCGCCCCAGCCTCCCGCCGGAACCCCAGATGCGGGTTCCGGGGCAACCCCGCGACCACAATCCTCGTTCGCAGATTACTCCCCAGACGACCCCTTTGTGCACCAAGCCGGCAAAACCCTGCTGGGTCCGGACGGGACCCCTCTGAAGTTGCGCGGCGTGAATCTCGGGGGCTGGCTCCTGTGGGAAGGTTGGGAATACGGCCCAGGGGGTTTGCTCGTCTCCGAGTCGGTTCTCTTGGATCGCCTGACCCAGCTGGTAGGCGCCCAAAAGGCCGAGGCGTTCCAGCAGCAGGTCTACGACAACTACATCACGGAGGCGGACATCCGCAAGATCGCCGACCTGGGCTTCAACTCGGTCCGCATCCCGATCAACGCCAAGATTCTCGAGGACGAGAACCACCCCTACGTGTACCTGGACTCCGGCTGGCAGATTCTCGATCGCGTGCTCGGCTGGTGCGAGGCGCACCATGTCTGTGTCGTGCTCGACTTGCATGCGGTTCCAGGGGGCCAGTCGCGCCTTACCCCTTCGGACCCGGCCGCACCCGCGCAGCTCATCTGGCGCTCGCCGGAGAACCAAGATCGAACGGTCGCCCTGTGGCGGGCCATCGCCGCCCGCTACCGAGATCGTCGCATTGTGGCTGGCTACGATCTCATCAACGAACCGCTTCCACCCAAGGGCGAGGACCTGCTCTCGCTCGAGCAACGCATCGTCGCCGCCATCCGCGAGGTCGACCGTAATCACCTGGTCATTGTCGAGGGCGGCAGGTTCTCCTCCGACTTCAGCATGTTCACCGGTCCGATCTCCGGGAACGAAGCCTACGGCTTTCATATCTACACCTGGTTCGGTGACAATCGCTCCAAGGTGTTCGCAGGACTGCGCAATCTGACCGACCAGCAGGATATTCCGCTCTGGGCCGGTGAGTTTGGAGAAAACGACTACGGGATGATCGCGACGACCGTGCAGATGTTCGAGGATCCCGCCAATGAGATCAATGGCGGCTGGTCCTTCTGGACCTGGAAGAAGGTGCCCGGTCGCCACCCGGCCCTGGTCGCCATCGATCCTCCCGGCAACTGGACTGCCGTGATGGCCTGGATCTCCGATCCCAAGCACAACCCTCAGCCTTCACCCGACCAGGCCTGGACCGGTATGCAGGATTTCATTCAGGCCGTTCGCCTGGAGAATACCCATATGGATCCCCAGATGCTTCAGGCTCTGACGGCCGGCCTTCCAAGCCCGTAGGCAGGAGGCGGAAACCCGGCGATGAGACCCGCCGCCCAAGCTCGGCCTGCCGCTCCATCCCGCTGAGCACCACCGCTCCCCAGGAGACCGAAAAACCATGTCCTCCCCTCTTCCCCCACAAAGCGATTCGCGCGGACCACAAGGTGCCCTGCGTAACTGGATCACGAACTGGAGGCAGCCCTTGCCCTTCCGCACCAAGCTTAGGCTCTTGGTCCGCAACCTTGGAATCCGAGTTTCAACCGGGTCCAGCTGCTGCGGCCATCCCGGGGAGCCTGGCTGTTGACAGGAGGAACCGAGCAGCTCGGTCCGAGCTGAATGAGAATCCTTCGCCCCGTTCCTGGGGACGGTAAGCGGCTCGCCTCTCGACCGGAATCCGGGAGAGAGCCTGCGTCCAGACGGTTGCGCGAGGTTCCAGGAACAATCCGGAGAAACGCGTGCCCCCTGGGCACCTTTGGGAAAGCCGGCTAGAGTGGACCGGATCCAAATCACACCGACCCTCGCCTTGGACCTGGACGAGCTCGAATTCCATTTTGTGCGCTCCCCCGGCCCGGGAGGCCAGAAGGTCAACAAGGTGGCGACCACAGCGCAGTTGCGCTTCGACGTAGCCCATTCCCCCTCCCTGCCCAACTCCCTCCGCAACCGCCTCCTCGAGCTGGCAGGCCGACGCGCCACAGCCGCAGGGATCCTGATCCTGGAGGCCCGGCGATTCCGCAGCCAGGAGCGCAATCGAGCGGACGCGGTCGCCCGGCTGGTCCGGCTCGTCCGCCTGGCGGCCCAGCCTCCAAAAGTGCGGCGAGCGACCCAACCCAGAGCGTCTGCGAAGCGCCTCCGACTGGAAGAGAAGCGCAAGCGAGGAGAAGTCAAAAGGTTGCGCAGGTCACGCGCGGGGCCGGAGGAGTAGAGGGCGAACTCTCGGGCCAACGGGCAGCCGTCCCTCCCCCAAGAGGGCGACCTGACGCGGTCCTTCCCAGATGAAATGGCTTGTCCACGCGTCCCGAGGGAGGGATCAGACTGACCTGCCCAGAGCCGTCTGCTCGTCCGACAGATTCCAAGGGGCAACGCGCAGATGAGGTTTTCTCGGAAGGCGGAGTCCTGCGGCAGGTGGCCGAGAGGAGGAGGCGCCCCAAGCCGGTCGGCCAGGAATGGATGGGGGAGGCCGTGCCCTGGCAAAGGGCCCGAAGGCCAATTTCAGAATCCCGCTGGGCAGGAACGGAAACTGGGGGGAACGACGGGTTCCCATGGACCCCTAGGCTGTACTGTTTCGTATTAGTGTTGACAGTAAGAGAGGGCCATGTGACGTATCCTTCTCGTTGCTCACAACAGACGAGGAGGAGCGGACATGACCCTCGAAGAGAGTGTACAAGGGTTTCGTC
>JBEKSY010000068.1:0-4406 GCA_049516595.1 Anaerolineales bacterium | reverse complement strand
ATCGAGCGCAACACGACGATCCCGTCTCGCAAGAGCCAAGTCTTTTCCACCGCCTCCGATATGCAGACCAGCGTGGAGATCCACGTGGTCCAGGGCGAGCGCCCGATGGCCGGCGACAATAAGAGCCTGGGTCGGTTCATCCTGGACGGCATTCCCCCCGCTCCGCGGGGGCTGCCTCAAGTGGAGGTGACCTTCGACATCGACGCCGACGGCATTCTCAAAGTGGAGGCGCGGGACAAGGCGACGGGACGAAGCCAGCACATCACCATCCAGCCTTCCTCGGGGCTCTCCAAGGACGAAGTGGAGCGCATGACGCGCGAGGCCGACACACACCGCGACGAGGACCGCCGGCATAAGGAGGAAATCGAGGCGCGCAACACGGCGGACTCGGCGATCTACACCGCCGAGAAGGCTTTGCGAGATGCCGGGGACAAGGTCCCCAGCAATGTCAAGGACAATGTGAACAACAAGATGACGGCCTTGCGGTCGGCCCTCTCCGGCAACGACATGAACGCGATTCGGGGCGCCACAACCGATTTGTATCAGGCCTCTCAGGCAATCGGCGCGGCCATGTACCAGCAGGGTCAGCCCGGTCCCGGTCAGGGGCCAGGTGATTCCTCTTCCGGGGGTGGGGGCGACAGCGGCCCCGGGCCCTCCGGCGAGGATGTCGTCGAGGGCGAGTTCAAGCAGGTGTGACGCGCGCCGCGGGTCTCGCGCCCCGCCTGGGAACGAGACCCGCGGTTGCCTTCCCCCCCTATGGCAACTCATCGCAGGGACTACTACGATATCCTCGGGGTGCCGCGTAGCGCCACTTCAGAGCAGATCCGCAACGCCTATCGGACCCTGGCCAAGAAATACCACCCGGACGTCAACAAGGATCCGGGCGCCGAAGAGACCTTCAAAGAGGTTAGCGAGGCCTACAGCGTCCTGGCCGACGAACAACGCCGGGTGGCCTACGACCGCTTTGGCCATGCCGGGGTCGAAGGAGGGATGCCGGAAGGCTTCCCGGGCGGATTCGGGGGACTGGGGGATCTCTTCGAGGAGTTCTTCCGCGGTTTTGGGGCCAGCCCCGCCGGGGCCCGCCGCTCACCGCGGCGAGGCACGGACCTGCAAGCGGAGGTTACCCTGGCTTTCGATCAGGCCGTCTCCGGGGTGGAAAAGGAAATTCGCCTGGAGCGACTTGAGGTCTGCGAGGTCTGCCGCGGTTCCGGCGCCGAGCCGGGAACCTCCCCGGTGCGCTGCACGACCTGCCGGGGTAGCGGCCAGGTCCGCCAGGTCCGCGAAACCTTCCTGGGTTCAATGGTCAACGTCACGGCCTGCCCGGCCTGCAAGGGAACGGGCGAAGTAATCCCTTCGCCCTGCAAGAACTGCAAAGGACGCGGCGCGGTGCGCCGCTCCCGAACCCTAAAGGTGCCCCTCCCGGCCGGGGTGGACGAGGGCACCCAGATTCGACTGCCCGGCGAGGGCGAGCCGGGCCTGTACGGCGGCCCTCAGGGGAATCTGTACCTCACGATCCATGTTGAACCTCATCCCTTCATGCGGCGCAATAGGGATGACCTGTGGGTCGAGATCGGGATCAACCTGGCCCAAGCCGCGCTGGGGGCCGAAGTCCAAGTCCCCACCCTGAACGGGCCCCTCTCCCTGACCCTTCCGGCAGGGACACAGTCCGGGCAGGTGTTTCGCATGAAAGGCAAAGGCATCCCACACCTGCAGGCTCACGGGCAGGGAGACCTGCTCGTCCTGGTCAACGTGCAAATCCCCTCCCGCCTGAGCTCGGAGCAGAAGCGCCTCCTGCGCCAGTTGGGCGATACCCTCGACCCTCAGGTGGCACCCCAAACCAAAGGCCTGCTGGATACCCTTAAGGACAGCCTGGGTGAGTGAAGCCGGCCGACCCTCCGCCGCCCTGCGTCAGTGGCTGGAAGTGTCTGTCCCGGTCGAGGAGGAGATGGCCGAGCCGGTGGCTGACCTGTTCGCTCAGTACGCGGATCAAGGGGTCGCCCTCAGCTACGCCGAGATTGCTCCCGAGCCGGAGGGGGAGGGCACTCCCCGCGGAAAGCTCTTGGTGAGTGCCTACCTGCCGGTGGACGAGAAGCTGGAGGACACTCGCGTACGTCTCCTCCAGGGGCTTTGGCATCTCGGCCAAATCCGCCCTCTCTCCCCTGCGAACTTTCGGCTGATCCAAGACCGGGATTGGACAGAGGAATGGAAAAGGAATTATCGTCCGATCCGGATCGCCCCCGGTCTCGTCATCTGCCCATCCTGGATCGAGCTCCCGCCTCAGCGGGGGGAGGTGATCGTACGCCTGGATCCGGGCATGGCCTTCGGCACGGGGACCCATCCGTCGACCCGCTTGTGCCTGGAGGCAGTCCAGGAGCTGCTCCAGGCCGGCTCGGAGGTAATTGACCTGGGTTGTGGATCCGGGATCCTGGCCATCGCCGCCCTGCGACTGGGGGCTTCGCGCGCCCTGGCCTTGGACATCGACCCCGAGGCCGTCCGCGCCACCCTCATGAATTCCGTCCGCAACGAGGTAAGCGACCGCCTGATCGTGTTGTCCGGTTCCCTGCCCCAAGCCCTTGCAGGCACAGCCCCGATTCAGAAGGCCTCGCTGGTATTGGTGAACATCCTCGCCCAAGTGGCCGTGGAGATGCTTCACTCGGGGCTCAGTCACCTGGTGCTGCCTGGAGGACACCTGGTGCTCTCCGGCATCCTCGAAGAGCAATCGGCTCAGGTTGAGCAGGCCCTGGTGGAGCAGGGATTCGTCGAGATTGAAAAGCGCGCCCGGGAGGACTGGGTGGCCTTCTGCGCCGCCAGCCGCAAGGGCTGAGCGGAGAGACTGACCGCGAGAGGGACGGTCCCAGGGGATGACAAGAAAAGGGCCAGTCTGTGCAAGACCGGCCCTTGGTTGCGCGGTAGGACCCGAGTCACCTCACCTCGGTTTCCTCGGCCTCAATCTGGTTCTTGCGGAACCGATAGGTAATGCGGCCGCGCAAGAGATCATATGGAGATAGCTGCACCTTGACCCGATCCCCGAGAAGGATACGGATGTAGTTCTTGCGCATCTTGCCTGACAGGTAGGCAAGGACCGTGTGCCCACCCTGCAGAGGCAGAGACACTCGGAACATCGTCCCCGGCAGGGCTTCTACTACCGTGCCTTCGACCTCAATCTTTTCCTCTTGCTTGGTCATCCTACCTCCCAGCCGCACCCCAGGGGCTCCCCCGGAACCCGCACTTGGGGTCCCAGGGCGGGTGGTTACTCCCCGCCCTCGAACTTCCGCTCACGCCTCTTGATGCGGCGGATGGCCTTTTTCTTCTGGATGCGACGAAGCTCGCTCTTGGAAACAAACCAGCGCTTGCGGCGAACGGTGCTCAAGATGCCTGACCGGGTAACCTTCTTTCGAAACCGCTTGAGCAGGCTTTCCTGACTCTCATTTGGCCGCAGATTCACACCCGTCACTCTCTCCTCACCTCCCTTCCGCTCCTGGACCTCAACCCTGCCCTGCAAGAAAACGACCCGCCTCTGGCCCGGGTCATCTTTGTCGCCTTGTTTCGGCAGTTCTCGAGAGTGCAAACCCCAAGCTGCTCTCTGACCACCTCCGACGCCAGCGGCCCGCAGCGGCATCGCGGCCCAGGATGTCCCCGGAAAGTACTTGGCCTGCTCTCGCCAGCCGCGTTCCCGGGTCGGCCTGTTCGACCTCGAGCGCCGATTATACAACCGGGCGGAAATGATGTCAATTTCTGCAATCGCCCTTGAGTCCGAAGTTCCTCATCGGGCCCGGCCTCCCGTCCCGGGGAGATGAGGGCGCAAGCGCTCTTCCACCTCCCCCGCTCCCAGGTTCGAGATGGCCAGAATCTTGTTGCGACTCTTCTCCCCGGCCACGATTTCAATCGCATTCTCCCGGACCCCGAGCACTTCGGCGAGGAATGCAATCAGCGCCTGGTTAGCCGCACCCCCCGTGGGCGGGGCCGCTATGCGCACTTTGAGGGTGCCATCCGGCAACAAACCGGAGAGGCTGGTCTTGGAGGCACGCGGGGTGACGCGGACGGTGAGAGCCGCACCTACGCCCCCCGCCGCCCAATTGCCGAACCGCCTCTTCGAACCCCCCGCCTCGCTCACCTCTGCCACTCCCGCGGCGCACCCAGTGGGCGGTCCAGACTCCAGCCTGTGCGCGGAGAGACGCGCACGAGTTCCCAAAGTCCCTCCCGTCGGGTTCTCATCCTGCCACCAGGTTAGCCAACACCGTGGTGATCACCTGAATAAGGATCAGCAGGATGAGCGGGCTAAAATCGACCATCCCCAAGGGGGGCACAATGCGGCGGATGGGAGCCATCATCGGCTCGACGATGCGGTCCAACGCCTGTCGAAAGGGATGGTACGGGTTGGGCAGAATCCAGCTGGCGACCACATC
>JBEKSY010000067.1:0-4532 GCA_049516595.1 Anaerolineales bacterium | reverse complement strand
AGAGCTATCCACAGACTCATGGCCGGTTTCTGCGCGGCAGGCGGTGTGGCAGGCGCGCCGGCTACGGCTAGCGCGGCTTGTGCAGATGTCTTTTCGACGGCAGGCGCCATCACCGCCTGGGCACCCTCCCCTGATTGATTCGTCCCAGTAACTTGGCTTTTGCCGCATGCGTGGCAGAGGCCGCTTTCGTCCTGCATCTGCGCTCCACAAAAAGCACAGAACTGTGCCATAAGCACTCCGTGAATAGCTGGATTTCGACTGAGACTCTAGCATTTTTCGGCTGGGTACAGAAGCGCTTTGTTACCGAGGACTAAGGCCGGTATGAGAGGGTGACCAACGTCAATGTTCGGTCGCGATGAGGCGAAGACGCCCATGAAGCGGGAAGCGGTCGAATTCCAGTAGTGTCCTAAACGTGTTTAGGACACTACCCGGATTCCTGTTTTTGGGATCACTGTTGAGACGACCTGTTATCATCAACACCCAAAAGGCAACCGGTATAGACCGGTTCTTATCGATCTGAGTTCCAAGGAGAACGATCGTCATGCGCATTGGCTTCATCGGGCTCGGCCTGATGGGAACCCCGTTAGCCATCAACATCCTCAAAGGCGGTTTCGAACTCACTGTCTGGAACCGCACCGCAGCAAAGACGGAGCCCTTGCTAGCCGCAGGGGCCGTCCGGGCCGAGAGCATCGGCCAGTTGGCTCGGTGGTCCGATGTGGTTATCACCATGCTCACCGACGCCGCGGCATCGGAATCCGTGATCTGCGGCAAGAACGGCGTTCTCGACAATGCCCGACCGGGGTTGATTGTCATCGACATGGGCTCGATTGCTCCGGAGATGTCGCGCTCCATTGCTGAGCGCGCGAAAGAGCGCAGCGTCCGAATGCTCGACGCGCCCGTCACCGGCAATCCGAAGGTGGCCGAGGCCGGGAAACTTGGCGTCATGATTGGCGGCGAGAAGGAGGCGGTGGATCATGTCCGGCCGCTTCTTGAGAAGGTGTCGGCGGTGATCGTCCACGCCGGACCCTCGGGCGCTGGTTCCACGCTCAAACTTATCAACAATCTGATTATGGGCGTCGCAATCGAGGCCGTCGCGGAGGCACTCGTCCTCGCCAGGAAGGCGGGAATCGATCCTGATTGCGTCCGGCAGATCACCAGCGTCGGGGGCGCGCGCACCGGAGCGATGGAGACACGTGGGTCACGCATGGTCGCCCACGATTTCTCGCCCCATTTCTCGACGGACAACATGCACAAGGACCTCTCGACGGCTCTCAGGCTTGCGGACGCGGTGGGAGCGGTGGCGCCCGCCGCCTCGGCGGCCTTGGAGGTGCTCCGCGCAGCCCGTGCGCAAGGCAAGGGCAGCCTGGATTCTGCCGTTGTCTATACGGTCATTGAGCAGCTCTGCGGCCTCAGCCCAAGAGGGTGATCGTCGACAAATTGCCTTTTCACCAATTATCCGGGGTCCCGAACCCCTAGTCTTGTTCTGGGAACTCAGACGTGGTCAGTTGATGAGTGACGGAAGACTCGCTAGCTATGCCTGCGCCTCGATTCGCTTTTTGCCTTTACACGACAGCGGATATTTGATATCTGTGTTGCGCCGTAATCTCGAAAAAATATCAATTACCGAAGGGGGCACCATCATGCGCAAGTGGTTCGCCAGTGCAGTGCTAGGGCTCGTTGCCGGCGTGACCGTCGGCGTCCTCAGTTTGCAAGCAGCCGATACGATCAAGATTGGTTTTACCCCGCCCGTGACCGGCGCTTCGGCGGACGAGGGCGCCCTGCAAATCAAAGCGATCAAACTTGCTGTGAAGCAAATCAACGCAGCAGGAGGGGTGAACGGCAAGAAGATCGACCTGATCATTGTGGACAACCAGTCCACCAACCCCGGCGCTTTGGCTGCGCTGCAGAAGGCCGTGGAGCAGGAGAAGGTCTTGGCGCTGGTCGGCTCCGTCAAGAGCACCCAGATTCTTGCCATGTCTGATGCGATCAAGAACTATGGCATCCCCACAATAATCGGCGGGACCAATGCCACCCTGACCAAGCAGGGGAACCCGTGGCTGTTCCGCGTCCGGCCGGATGACTCTATCGCCGCGGCCGCCATGGTCAAGTACATCAAGGAAAACACCAAGTACACCAAGGTGGCCATCCTGCACGACTCCGACGCCTTCGGTACCGGCGGCGCCGATCTGGTCGAGAAGGGCGCCAAGGATGCGGGCCTGAACGTGGTGAGGCGGGAGAAGTACACCACCAAGAGTAAGGACTTCACCGCACAGCTCCTCTCGCTCAAGAACTCCGGAGCCGAGATCATGGTGCTGTACGGCACGAACCCCGAGGACGTGGCGCTGATCCAGCGGCAGTACAAGCAGCTCGGCTTGCCCTTCAAGTACATCGGCTCCCCCTCCAGTCAGATGAGGGACACCATTAACCTCTCGCGGGATGCGGCGGAGGGGCTGCTCGCCATCGCTGACTTCGTGCCCGGCCAGAGCGACGTGAACAAGAAGTACGCTGAGGACTACAAGAAGGAATACAACCAGGATTTCGACGCCACCTCGGCCTGGACTTATGACGGCCTGAAAATTTTGGTGGATGCAATCAAAAAGGGTGGTGAGGATCGCACCAAGATCCGCAACGCCATCCTGGCCACCAAGGGATACCAGGGCGTCCTGGGCGTGTTCTCCTTCACCCCCAACGGGGACGGTCTGAGCGAAGTGAGTGTGGTACAGATCGAAAAGGGGAATCCCAAGCTCCTCAAGGTCGTGAACACAAGGGCCAAGTAAATTCCCCAACCTTTAGTGATCAGGAGGCGCGGGTCCCCGGTGGCGACCGGGGGCCATGCGCATCTGGAGGCTTCTGCATGGACGTTTCTACCAATCTGCAAATGGTGACCGCAGGGCTGGCCATGGGCTCCATCTATGCCCTCGTCGCCCTGGGATTCGTCCTGATCTTCAACGCGGTTGGGGTCGTGAACTTCGCCCAGGGCGAGTTTGTCATGGTCCCAGCCTTCGTGGCCGTCTGGCTGATCGACATCTTGAAGATTCCGTTCCCCTTGACATACCTGATCACCGTTATTTTTATGGGGGTATTTGGCATCGTCTTCCAGCGCATTGCCTACTACCCCCTGCGCCATCGGACGTTCCTTCCTGTCATCATCGCCACCATCGGTGTTTCCATCTTCCTCAAAAACGGAGCGCAGATGGTATTCGGGGCCGAGCCGTTCCTTATGCAACGGCCGACCCCCCCGGACGTTCTGAACCTGGCCGGCGTCTTCGTGGACCCGCAGTACATCGTAATCATCGTGGCCACCCTGGCGCTGCTCGCGTTCCAATACTTCTTCTTTGAAAAGACATCTCTGGGCAAAAAGATGCAGGCGACGGCGCAGGACAAGGAGATGGCGCGGCTCCTCGGCATCCGCGTGGCGAAGATGATCGCCATCACTTTCGTCTACAGCTCCATCCTGGGGGCGGCGGCGGGCATTCTGGTCGGCCCGATTTTTTACGTGACAAAAGAGATGGGCGCCATGCTGGGGCTCAAGGCGTTCTGCTCCACCATCGTGGGAGGCTTCGGGAGCGTGCCCGGGGCAATCCTTGGGGGAATTTTCCTTGGAGTGGTCGAAGTTTTCGCGGCTTACTACATCTCCAGCGCCTACCGCGACGCGTTCGCCTTCATCCTGCTGATCCTGGTACTGCTCTTCCGCCCGCAGGGTTTCTTCGGCGAAAAGATCGCCGAGAAAGCGTAGAGGGTACGGCCATGAGTCCACGCGCGGCCACACCGCTCCTCATCGCGATCCTCGCCCTGGCTGTCCTCGTCTTCCCCTGGGCCGTGGGCAGCGGCTACTGGCTCAACTTGGTGAATCTGGCGATCGGCTTCTCCGTGGCCTGCCTCGGGCTGAACATCGTCCTGGGCTACGGGGGGCAGCTTTCCCTAGCTCAGGCGGCCTTCTGGGGTGTGGGGGCCTACACGACGACAGTGCTCACGGTCAATTACGGGATGTCGCCTTGGCTGGGCATGGTCGCCGCGTTCATTGTGGCGGCCCTCTTCGGGGTGCTCCTGGGCATTCCTACTCTGAAGCTCTCCGGCCACTACCTGGCCATGGTCACCATCGGCTTCGGGGTCATCCTGCAACTCATCCTGATCAACGCCGTCTGGCTGACAGGCGGATCGGACGGCATCCCCAAGATCCCGTCGCCGTGGATCGGCCCCTATGAACTAAAGGACCCCAAAAACTTTTTTTACGTGGCGGCCGTATCACTGATCCTTCTCACCTGGGCGTCGATTCGGCTGAAGAACTCGCGCGTGGGGCGTGCCTTTATGGCTATCCGTGAGAATGAGATGGCGGCCGAGACAGCGGGAGTGGACTCCACCTACTACAAGATCACGGCCTTCGCCCTGTCGGCCGGCTACGGCGGGTTCGGGGGGTGGCTGTTCGCCCACAGCGGCTCGCATTACATCAGTCCCGACACATTCTCCTTCGACCAATCGGTCATGTTCCTGGCCATGATGGTGCTCGGCGGCAACGGCTCAGCGGTGGGGTC
>JBEKSY010000066.1:0-4710 GCA_049516595.1 Anaerolineales bacterium | reverse complement strand
ACGCATTGCCTCAAGTTAAATGTTACTCTAGGTAGGGTCGTTGCCTCAAGAAGAATGTTACCCTACGGCAGAGAGAAAAGAGCTGCCGGAGGAGAACATGATGAGTCGACGAAGCAAGCGGGAGCTGTCTGAAGAGGTAAGACCGCGCTACCTCAAGGCCATCAAAGCAGAGAAGGAACGGATCTTGGACGAATTCATAGCCATTACCTGCTACCATCGGAAGTATGCGATCCGGGTTCTGAGACATGGTCGACCTCGACGCAGCAGCAAGAAGCATGGTCCTGCGAAAGTATATCAGGGTGAGGTGGTAGTAGCCCTGGAACAGATCTGGGAGGTGTGTGGGCGGATCTGCTCGAAGCGGCTGCATCCTTTCCTGCCGGAGATGGTCAAGGTGCTGGAGCGCTGCGACGAGCTGCAGTTGAAGCCGGAGACGAAAGCGCGGTTGTTATCCATGAGCCGCTCCACCGTCGATCGCTGTCTGACGCCTGCCCGCTTTGAGCATCCGCATGGTCTCCCGACCACCAAGCCGGGCAGCCTGCTTAAGAAGGCCATTCCGGTGCGCACCTACACGCCCTGGGATGAAGACCGGCCTGGCTTCCTGGAAATCGACCTGGTGGCGCACTGTGGGGAGAGCACGGAAGGCCAGTATATCAACACTTTGACCTGTGTGGACCTCTCCACCGGCTGGATCGAGTGCCTGGCCGTGCGCCAGCACACCCAGCAGGACGTTTTCGAAGCCATCCAGACCATGCGTACTCAGCTCCCTTTCCGCTTGCTCGGCCTCGACTCGGACAACGGCGGTGAGTTTATCAACGACCTGCTCTACCGCTATTGCCTGGCTGAATTGATCACTTTTACCCGTTCTCGTCCTTACCGCAAAAACGACCAGGCCCATGTAGAGCAGAAGAACTGGTCCGTCGTCCGCCGCCTTATTGGTTATGATCGCTTCGAGACCGAGGCGGAATACCTGCTCCTCCAGAGCATCTACACCGACCTGCGCTTATATGCCAACTTCTTCCAGCCGGTCCTCAAACTCGTCGCCAAGGACCAGGTGGACAAAAAGGTGATCAAACGCTATGATACCGCTACAACCCCTTTCCAGCGGGTCCTGGCTGCCAAGGAGATCCCCTTTGAGACCAAAGCCCGCTTGACCAACCTGTATGTCCAGCTCAATCCGGTCCAGCTCAGGAACTCGATTGATGCGAAAGTCGCCAAACTTTGGAAGATCGCTCGGTAACATTTTGTTTTGAGGCAACGATACCCCGAAAGTAACATTTTTCTATGAGGCATCACGAAGACGGGGGCGGGGAGAATGGAGCTGCGACCCGGGATTTCAAGACTTGATCCGATCGATCTCTTTTTGTGCGCATTCCGCGCCGCGGTGCAAGGCTTCGATGTTCTTCGGGAGCAAGTCCTTGTGACGACCGGTCATGTGGGTGAGCAGGGTGGCCTCGATATCCGCGACACTGAGCACGGGCAGGCCGGTCAGCAGCGCGCCGATCGCGACCATGTTTGCCAGGCGGGGATCACCGATCTCTTCGGCAATAGTGTTGCAGGGTACGCTGAGGTTGAGAATATCGGTTCGGGCGGGAGCGCGATCCACCATGGAGGCATTGACCACCAGCACGCCGCCGGGTTTGACCAGCGGCTCATACTTGTCCAGGGAAGGCAGGTTCATGACCAGGGCGGCAGGCGGATTCTGGACCAGCGGGGAACCAATCTCCTCGTCCGCGATGGTGACCGTACAGTTGGCCGTCCCGCCGCGCATCTCCGGGCCGTAGGACGGGATCCAGGTCACTTCCTTGCCCTTGTCCATGGCCGCAAAGGAAAGGGCCTGCCCGGCGAACATGATCCCCTGACCGCCGAAACCAGCCAGAATGATCTCAGTTTGCATCGTGTCTCTCCTAAATCTTTGCCGCTGACACAGCCGGCGAAACCTTGTAATCGCCCAGCGGGTAGTAGGGAACCATCTTCTCTTCCACGAACTTGAGCGACTCGACCGGGGTCAGGTTCCAGTTGGAAGGACAGGTGGAAAGCAGTTCGACCAGGGAGAAACCCAGACCGCGTACCTGAACTTCAAAGGCCAGACGGATGGCCTTCTTGGCCAGACGGATGTTCTTTGGATCGTGCAGGCTGCGGCGGACGATGTACCCGCTGCCATCCAGGGTCGCAAGCATCTCGGCCATGCGGATCGGGTAACCCTGTGTTTCCACATCCCGGCCGTTGGGCGAGGACGTGGTTTTCATGCCCGGCAGGGTGGTCGGAGCCATCTGGCCGCCGGTCATTCCGAAGTTGGCGTTGTTGATGAAGATGACGGTGATGTTTTCGCCGCGGGCAGCGGCATGCACGATCTCGCCCGTGCCGATCGAAGCCAGGTCGCCGTCGCCCTGGTAGGTGAAGACGATCGCCTCCGGCAGGACGCGCTTAAGGCCGGTTGCCATGGCCGGGGCGCGGCCGTGTGGAGCTTCGACGAAATCGATCGCGAAGTAGTTGTAAGCGAACACCGCACATCCGACCGGCGCCACGCCGATGGTCCGGGAGGCCAGGTTCATTTCGTCCAGGACCTCCGCGATCAGGCGGTGTGCCACGCCATGCGTACAGCCGGGGCAGTAATGGGTTGGCGTGTCGGTGAAGGAGTCAGGTCGTTCATATACGAGATTCTGCGGGACAGCAATCGTTGCCATGGGTACCTCTTATTTGATCGCGGCGTCCATGCGCTTCATCCAGGCCTTGCCCGGGTCGTCCACTATCTTGGGCGTTTCCCTGGAAACACGCTGGATCTCACTCAGGATTTCATCGGGGAACGGGACCATGCCCCCCACGCGGCCGTAAAACTCGATCGGGGTGCGGCCGTTGACCGCCAGCCGGACGTCTTCGAGCATCTGGCCGGAGTTCATCTCCACCACCAGCAGTACTTTCGCCCGTGCGGCGAGTTCGGCCACGCGCTCGTACGGGAAGGGGCTGACCGTCACCGGGCGGAACAGGCCGACCTGGATGCCCTGGGCCCGTGCGGCACGCACCGCGGAAAGCGCAATCCGGCCGGCCGTCCCGAAGCCGATGACCACGACCTGAGCCTGGTCCAGGTAATATTCTTTATAACGCATTTCTTTGGCCTGAACTTCCTGCCAGCGCCTCAGCAACCGCAGGTTGGTCTTCTCCTCATCTTCCGGTTCGAGGTAGATGGAGGTCAGAACACGTCGGGCGCGGTCTTTGGCGCCGTTGGTGGCCCAGGGATAATCCTTGCGTTTGACCTCGCGCATGGGCGGAAGTTCTACAGGCTCCATCATCTGGCCGATGGATCCATCCAGCAGGAGGCAGGCTATGTTCAGGTATTTCTCTGCCAGGTCGAAGGCCACCGGGATCAGGTCCACGGCTTCCTGGACCGAGGCGGGTGCCAGCACGATGGGGTGGTAGTCCCCGTGCCCCCCACCTTTGCAGATCTGGTTGTAGTCGCCCTGGGAGGGGGCGATGTTGCCGAGCCCCGGACCGCCGCGCATCACATTGACGAGCAGCATCGGGATTTCCGTTCCGGCAATGTAGGACAATCCCTCCTGCATCAGGCTGATCCCCGGACTGGAGGAGGAGGTCATCACCCGCACACCCGCGCAGGCCGCGCCATACACCATATTGATCGCACCCAGCTCCGCCTCTGCCTGGACGAAGGCCCGCCCGAGTTCCGGCATACGGCGCGACATCCATTCCAGGATTTCGTTCTGAGGCGTGATCGGGTAACCGAAGTAGGCCTCCAACCCGGAGCGGATGGCACCTTCAGCAATCGCCTGATTGCCTTCCCACAGTTCACGCGCCATCTCAGCCTCCTGCCGCCGCGGCCGCAGGGGCCTTGGTGACTTCGCGATAAACGGTGATGGCCGCATCCGGGCACACCAGCGCACAGATCGCACACCCGGTGCAGCCGTCCTTGACGATGTGCGCCGGGTGGTAGCCCTTGGGGGTTAGACGCTCATTATCCAGCGCCATCACATCCGGCGGACAGGCTGCGATGCAAAGTTCACAGCCTTTACAGAACTGATCGTTGACTTCGATCCATCCCTTGGCAGGCATCGATCGAGCCTCCTTCATGAGAAATAGGACAGAATTTGGCTGTTATTGCCTCTAGATTATGGCTGTTTCCGACTCAAGGGGGTAGTGCCAAGCGTCATTAGACTGTGATACAAAAATCCTGTTCTTATTATAGAAAGAACGACGTCCTTTACTGTCCCTGCTCGGGGTAAAATAGGTCATTGATTCCTGTTTTGGCTCTTTCCTGGAGGAGTACATGGTTGAAGCCTGGATTATGGATGCCATCCGTACCCCCATCGGGTCCCTGGGCGGTGTGCTGGCCCCGGTGCGTCCGGACGATCTGGCCGCGTGTGTGCTCAAGGCCATCCTCGAGCGCAACCAGCTGGACCCGGCACTGGTCGAGGAGGTCTACCTGGGCTGTGCCAACCAGGCCGGGGAGGACAATCGTAATGTCGCCCGCATGGCGCTGCTGCTGGCGGGCTTTCCGGTTGAGGTGGGTGGTGTAACGATCAACCGCCTGTGCGCCTCCGGGCTGAACGCCGTTAACCAGGCCGCCCGCGCGATCAGTTGCGGTGAAGGGGACGTGTTTATCGCCGGAGGTGTGGAATCCATGTCGCGGGCCCCCTATTCGCTGCCCAAGGCGGACGACGGTTATCCCTTCGGCAACCTGACAGCCTGGGACACGACCCT
>JBEKSY010000065.1:0-5294 GCA_049516595.1 Anaerolineales bacterium | reverse complement strand
CCGGACAGCGGCTTCCACGCTCTCCTTCTTCTCGGCCATTCTGCCTCCCGTTTCGCTATCCTAGGGCCGAGAAGTGTGTCTTAGCAAATCGCTCCTGATGTCCCATTTGGTCTGACGACATACAGTGGGGGTAGGCTTTCAGCACGCCGACCTTCTGTCCAAGGCCTATAACCAGGTGGCGAAGAGTGCTGGGCCGCATCAGCCGTCCGTTCCTGGCGATGAACAGAGGTGCCTGCCCGTCCTGGCCGTCCTCCCGACCCGATAGGTAATGCCACAGCGCGCGTCGGCTTGCCTTCCCCAAGTACACCGTTCGGCCTTTACTGCCCTTGGCCCCGCCCTCCACCCCATGTTTGATCTCGACCTTGCCGGTTTTCAGGTCGACATCCTCGACCTTCAGTGCGCACAGCTCGGAGGCACGCACCCCCGTATCCAGGAGAACCAGGAGGAGCGCGATGTCGCGCCTGGCCGTCGGCCGGCGCATCACGAAGGAGCGCCGGATGGGAGATACCGCCTCGCGCGAATAGGTACAGGCCTTGAGCATGCGTTCGACCTCTTCTCGGGTGAGTTCGGGCACAGGGGGTCTGGGCGAGTGGGGGGCCCGGACCTCCCTCATGGGGAAGGGAAGGGCGAGTTCGCGTTCGGCCCAGCGGAAAAGGGCGGACATCGCGATCCAGGTGTTCCGGATTGTTTTGGGGGAGAGAGGATGAGTCTTGCCGCTGAAGCGGTGAGGGATGTACTCGGTACGGAGCCAGGCTAGATAGGCGCTGATGTCGGCCCCAGTCACCTTGTCGATCTCCCGGTCCCCGGTGCGCTCGACCCATCTCTGCAGGTCTTCCAGGTAGGAATCGACCGTACGCTGGCTGAGACCTTCGGCCAGCTTGGCGTTGGTGAAACCGACCAGGGCCTTGCTGAGGGGGAGGGGGCCGGACCGAACAGCGCTTTCGGGGGAGCCCGGCGAGCTATGGTTACCTGACGAGCCTGATGAAGTGTGGTACATGCGAAAATCTCCTCTCTGGAGGGATTTTCGCGATCGCAATTCACCAGGCCAAGCAAAGAACCGTAGCCCGGAGCGCTACGGTTCTTCTCAGGTAGCGGGGGCTGGACTCGAACCAGCGACCTCCGGGTTATGAGCCCCAACCTGGGAGAAGGGGCCTCAAACAGGATTTCAAGCCGTTTGAGGGTACCATCCGTGGTTCAGTATCCTCGAGCCCAACGAGGTTGATCCGTAAGTGCAGTTCGAAGGGTACCTCTTGACGGGTGCGTTTGTCAATGCACCGAGATTGATTTTGGTCCGTCTACGGCCGAAGGAGGTTCGCGGACCAGACGACACAAGTATCGAGTTTCGCCGGCCCCATGGCGAGGCAGACAATGAAGACTACCCAGATAGTTGACACCATGTTCGATTCTCAACCGGCCATGACAATTGTCGGACGGATGGGTTTTGGCTAGCGCAGGACATCTGACGAGGTCCGTCGCCGAGCGCAAATGCGAGAGTGCCTCTACTGCCACCTGGATGTCAAAATGGAGTCGAGTAACGCCCATCTCGGTCAAGTGGCAACAGCCTGGCGGCGCTCCCAGCGGGCCGCTCTGCTTGTGGGTACACAGTGGCTCCTTGCCTCGCGGAACCACTGTCACCGTCTCGCTCACCATCCCAACGCGTTCGCTGATGCTCCGGATCGATATTCCTTCCGCACGATGCAACCGCCGGGTTTCGTTCCGTTGAACCATGCTGATTATCTTTCGTCCATGCGCGAACTCCGTACCCTCTCCTCAACGAGCGGCCCCTGATAGCTGTCCGGGGTGGCCTAGTTACCGGCCGGTAGTCCCGGCCCATAATGTAACCGCAGCCGACACGAGGATGCGGTTTGTGGCCCACATAACTCATGATGACGCGATACATGCAGCACCCGCAGGTGGAGCAGGGGAAAGTGAGTCAGATCCGCAGAAGCTGAAAGGGGCGATTCGGCTTTGCCACCCTCCAGGTGGCCCATTCTCCCGGGGGCGATACAATGGCGAAACCGATCCGCGGACCAGTGGGCTGTGAAAGGGTGCCAGGCCGAAGAAGTGAAGGCCATAGTCCTAGACGACATCCCATTTGCGCTGGATATTGCCGACCTGCAAAGGCGTCTCCATCTCGCATCCAATAGTGACAGCGCACAGGAATTCCGCGAGTTGGCCCATGCAGCGCAGCATCTGGCGAGACCGAAGGCACTTTTCAGAGAATGCTATGTTGAGCATAGAGGAGCGGATAGTGTCACGCTTGGGACTGTGACATTCACGAGCCCTGCTCTTCGGGTGCACCTGGACCAGGTAGAGCGCGTGTTCCCCTATGTTGCGACCTGCGGAAGGGAAATCGACAACCTGCTCGTTCCGGCTGGCGATTTCCTGAGGCAGTACTGGCTCGACGCCATCAAGGCGGCGCTTCTCGAGTGCAGCAGGAGCTACCTGTGCACTCACCTGGAGGTGACATATGCTCTGGGCAAGACATCGAGCATGCACCCGGGATCGGGCGACGCAACAGTGTGGCCCATCGAGCAACAGGCTCAGCTGTTTTCGCTTCTGGGTGACGTGGAGGGGCAAATCGGCGTGACGCTGACGGGCAGCTTCTTGATGATACCCATAAAGAGCATCTCCGGGATCCTTTTCCCGACAGAGACGAACTTTCAGAGCTGTCAATTGTGCCATCGTGAGAAATGCCCATCCAGAAAGGCGCAGTTTGACCCGCATTTGTGGCAGTCAGTCCTGGGAGCCACTGAAACGGATGCGTAAGAGCAGAACCCTCGAATCAGGCACGCCCGTGGTCACTCCTGTATCAGTGAGGCCTCGTTCTGTGCCGTGGTCCTTGAGTGTCCAGCGGACAGAGTATTCGAGACGAGTTGGGAGAGTATCCCTTTTCGCCTGAGACAGTCGGCGAACTTGTGCCGTGTGGAGAAGCTGCTGAACGTGCCGCATCTCGTACCGCTAACCGAAGTCGCGGGGCCATTTGCGTAGCATGCCGCGGGGGGAGTTGCCCTGTCGAACCGGCAGTCCTTTGGCCAGGGGCGTTGACCATCATTGGTTGCTCGGAGCGCGTTTCGGAGAGCGACGCCCAGGATCAAGACCCAGTTCCGACGATGGGGATGGGCTAATCCCGCGGTCTTTCTAGACTGTCCCTTGCAGATATTGATGACCACCCGGTCGTGGACATGCTTTGGTCGGAGCTCTCTCCGGCGCCTCGCCCTTGCCGCAGACTTCACCTTCTGCGGTGGACGTGAGGAGAAACCCCGCCCCGGCTGTCGAAGCCTTCTGGTCAAATTGAGCGCAATGGCTCATCTTGGAAAATGACTCAAATCTCCATAGTCAATACTGTAGAGTGGGAAGAGGCGGATTGGCTCCGTTTAGACTGCTTAGGAGAGGTTTCATACAACCCTGGATACCCTGCAGGCGAGGAGGATCTGGTTGTGAGAATCGGCAAGGCGGAAATCGCAATCGGCGCCGACGTCAGATTCTCTGCCGAAGTGATCCGCCATTCTCTGAACCTAGCGATGATCTCGCTGTGGTCAACAGGCCATGACACCGTAGACTTGGAGGCTGCCCGGCGGCAGAGGGTGGTCGTGTCCTACGTGCCGGCGTATTCTTCCTACTCTGTCGCAGAACACACCTGGGCAATGGTCCTGCACCTGGCCAAGAAGCTGGCCGAAGCTGACGCCCACGTGAGGGCGAAGCGGTTTGACTGGTCGGCGATCCAAGGCATGGAGTTGCACGACATGACCGTGGGGATCCTCGGCGCCGGCGCAATTGGCATGCATTCGGCGGCAATCGCCAATGGGTTTGGCTGCCGGGTCCTAGCCTGTACTAGGCATCCTGACCCTGTGCGCGCCCAGAAGCTGCGACTGACCTTCGTCCCCTTCCTGGAGTTGCTTGCCAGGAGCGACATTCTCCTGGTTCATGTCCCCCTAACCGCAGAAACTCGTGACATGGTCGACACCCACGCTTTCCAGCGGATGGAGAGAAAGCCCATCCTGGTCAATACCGCGCGCGGTGAGATCATCGAACCAAAGGCCCTTGCCCGAGCGGTCGATGAGGGACAGATTCGAGGGCTGGGGTTGGACGTCCTGTGGCAGGAACCGCCGGACTGGGATGATCCTATCGTCCAGAAGCTTCTGGCATCAAAGAACGTCTTGCTCTCGCCCCACTGCGCCTCGCATACGCGGGAGGCTTTTCGGAAGCTGACCAGCATATGCATTGACAACGTCGAGGCGTTCTTGCGAGGTGCGCCGGCAAACGTCCTTACCTGACCAGTTCTGGACCTTTGAGGAGAACCTGGCAGATGGAAAGAGCGACGCGGTCGTCGGGAGCCAGAAGCGTGCCTTGGTAGATTTGGTCCCAAGGTGCAGGTGGGATTTCATGCCGGTCTTCCTGATCCAATCCGCCCACCAAGACTTCACACCAGTTGAGCTAATGGATGAAGGAACCCGGACGGATGTTGCCTGTCAGCAAGGGTGGGACAAAAAGGGTGTCGGAGCTAAGACACGCTCCTCAGCCTGATCGGATCATCCTTCAAATTCTTGGTTAGTCCGCACGTACTGAAATCTCCGCGTTTTCAGCGTTCACTGCTTGACCTCTTCCCGCCAGGTCCGCACCTCCTTGGCTCTGCCGATTCACACCTCCCCGGCGTCAGATAAGCGAGTGACTCATGGTAGCGCTCTTGGATGTAGAAATTGACGAAGCGGGGCACCTCCCGCTCCAGTGTCCAGGGTTTGAGGTAGCCTAACCACCTCGACCAGGTTGTTCAGCGAGCGGTGGTGACCCTCGCTCTTGTCCTCCGTCATCGGGTGGAATGGAGCCCCGCGCGTTCGGTCCATCCCCTGGTCCTCAAGGAACTGGTACTGCTCCTTGGACAAATAGTACGGCCCGTCGTCCGAGAGCAGACGCGGGCGGTGGCGGATCCGTACCCGGTCGAGGCCGATTGCGGCCAGCGCCGCGTCAGCTGAGACACCCCCCGCGCGGAGGTCTTCGGCGCATCACCTGGGGGCCTCTTGGCAGCATAACATTTGATTCCAAGAATCTTTGGATATCTTCGTGGCCGATGGGTCAAATGTAGGAGGCGGGTTGGCGGAAGAAGCCGTCGGCTTCCCTCATTGCAATCTAAGGAATAGCGCCCTCTTTTTGCCGGCCCCACCATTCCCTCGGCTCTCATTCCATCTCGGTCATAAACTCCGACTGAAAATGTCAGGATTAAGGTAGTTACTTGAAATCTGCGAGGGAAGGCATACAATTGGTCTGACCACCGCGAAACGCACATACGGTAGGCG
>JBEKSY010000064.1:0-5379 GCA_049516595.1 Anaerolineales bacterium | reverse complement strand
GCAGGCTATGGCGACCAGCACTACCGGGTTGAAAAGGTGGTCCAGGACAAACGCACGGTGACCCGCGCCCGGCCGCTGTCGCCCAGCGAACGAGTGCACGAATTGGCCGCCATGCTCGGTACCCTCAGCGAGAAGACGCGCGAATCGGCGGAAGAAATCTTGGAGATGGTCCGGGCGGACAAAGCCGCACGGGATTGAGACAGGAACCCTCTCCACGCCCCTAGCCCTCCCGCCGGACGGTCCCTGGACCGGCTGCCGGCGGGAACCCTCGGGCCGCTCAGCATTTCCCCTCTCTTGGCTCGAGGGCCTCACCCCACTAATCGATCCAGTGGAAGCCTTGGCGCTCCGGCCCGAGAAGAGCCCAACGCCGCCCCCTCGTCAGGTGCCCACAGGCAACCCGCCAGGCCGATCGCAAATGGGGGCCAAGAGCGGCCGGGAAGAGCCGTCGTGGCTCCTGGGAGGATGCCGTCTGCAAGAACGGATGGGATTCGGCGGGTGCTATAATGCGCCCGCGCTGCACAGACTCTTCAACCCCCAGCGCATGGAGTCGAGAGCATGTCGTCTCCCAAGCCCGTGCCGCCCAGAGAAGGAGACAAGATTCGATTTGGGGAAGGACGCCTGGAGGTGCCCGATCAACCGATCATTCCCTTTATCGAAGGGGATGGCACCGGTCCGGACATATGGCGCACCGCGGTGCGGGTCCTTAACGCGGCGGTTGAGAAGGCCTACGGGGGCAAGCGCCGGATTGCCTGGATGGAGGTTTACGCCGGCGGGAAATCCTACCAGAGGTTCGGAACGTGGCTGCCCGACGAGACGGTCGAGGCCTTCCGGGAGTACCGGGTGGGGATCAAGGGCCCGCTGACCACACCGGTCGGGGGCGGCATCCGCTCCCTCAACGTCGCCCTTCGCAAGGCTCTCGACCTGTATGTCTGCCTGCGGCCTGTGCGCTACATCAAGGGCGTGCCCTCCCCGGTGAGGCACCCGGAAAAGGTGGATATAGTGATCTTCCGGGAGAACACCGAGGACCTCTACACCGGGATCGAATTCGAGGCCGGCAGCCCTGCCGCCCGCAAGTTTCTGGACCTGTTCCAGCGCACCTTCCCGGAAGAGTATGCCAAGATCCGATTCCCGCTGAGCGTCGGGATCGGGGTCAAACCCATCTCGCGGGAGGGGACGGAACGGCTGGTGCGCGCTGCGATCCGCTACGCGCTGGAGCACAAGCGTCGCACGCTGACCCTGGTGCACAAAGGGAACATCATGAAGTTCACGGAAGGGGCGTTCCGTAAGTGGGGATATGACCTTGCGCTTCGAGAATTTGGGGATCGAGTCTATACCTGGGAACAGTGGAATCACACGAAGGAAGCTCGAGGCGAGCAGGTGGCCGATGCGGAGCAAACGGCCTGCCTGGCGCAGGGCCAGTTGCTCATCAAGGATGCGATCGCCGACATCGCCTTCCAGCAAACCATCACCCGCGCCGATGAGTTCGATGTGATCGCCAGCCCCAATCTGAACGGCGACTACCTGTCCGACGCCATCGCCGCACAGGTCGGAGGGATTGGGATCGCACCCGGAGGGAACATTAACTTCGCAAGCGGCCACGCGGTATTCGAGGCCACCCACGGTACGGCTCCCAAATACGCCAATCTGGACAAGGTGAATCCCGGCTCGCTGATCCTGTCCGGGGAGATGATGCTGCGCCACATCGGGTGGAACGAGGCGGCAGACTTGGTCCTGGCCGGGATGGAGAGGGCGATCGCAGCCAAGACGGTCACCTATGATTTCGCCCGTTTGATGGATTCGGCCAAGGAGGTCAAGTGCTCGGAGTTCGGGACGGAGATGATCTCGTGGATGGACTGAGAGCGGACTCCGCGCAGAAAGGGAATCAGGCGGCCTCTCAGGAGGGTCAGGGGCTCCGCGCCAGCCAGGCGTAGGGCCCGCCCCGGATCATAGACCCAGCTCAAGTCCCGCGCCGTATCCCCCGTTCTTGCCCGGTTTCCCCTTCTCCCCTCTGTCGGAGGGGAGAGCCAGACTTCGTTCCAAGTGGGGCGGCTCTCCCGCCCGTCGGATCGGCCCGCGAGAAAAGCCACCTCCTGCGCAGCCCGGGGCCCCGGGCGGGTTCATCCGTCCTTGGGCTTCTCCGTTGGGCGTGAGGCGTGAAGGGCCGGAATATCGATCCAATCTTCGTCGGCGAGGAGGCCAGCCAGGCCCCCTGACTTGAGAGCCATGACCCGACTGGGGGCGAAGTAGTCGAAGCCAAAGGCCACCTCGTCACCGGCCCGTTTCCCCGGCACCGGCATGAGCCGGGCGGTCAGAGGCTTGTCATGGCGCAGGGCAAGCGCTCCCAGGTCGAGGAGTTGGGCGGACAATTGTTCCGGGCTGACATCGCCCGGCAGAGGGATCGTGTCCAATCCTGTGCCACACACGGTGGAATAGAGCATCAGGTCGCTCACGGTCAGGATGCCCTCCGCAACTCGGCGAGCGAGGACGGCATCCTCCAGAGGCGGCAGGAGCAAACCGCGGAAGCCAATGGTGTGGATCTCGGCCTGATCCAGGGCGGCCGCCAGAATCGCAGCCGCGGTAACGGTCCCGGCCAAGCCCGCGGCGGGCACTCCCAGCTTCTCGAGGGCTGCGCCGAGGGAGCGCGTTTCTTCGGGGAACGGCGCCAGGGAAAAATCGATGCCCAGAAAGCGGCCTCCAGTGACCGAGGCAACCCGGCTGGCCCCGCGGGTCAGGGCCTCCGCATGCTGTTCAATCAACTCCACTAGGCGAGTGCGCGCCTCCCTCAAGGAATGGGAAGAGCTGATGGCCTCCACCGCCAGATCCGCCGCCTCCGTCGCAATCGCAAAGCCGGCCGGGCCCCCGTCGTGATAGGCGGCGGGGAAGAAGGGGCTGAAGGGTGGAACGCAGGCCAGGGCGGCCAAGCGCAGATTTGCGAATCCATCCCCTCCCAACTGGCTCACCCGCGTGATGGCGCGGGCTGCGGCTTGGCAGGCGCGGACCGAAACCCCCCGGGCTCTATCCGCGATCACGGCCGAGGCGAAAACGTTCTCGGTCGAGGCCAGAAGCGTCGGGAGGAGATCGTAGGATTGGGGACTCTCCGGCAGCGCCGAACCGAGAGAGGCATAGTCGATGGCCCGTACAAAGCATTCGGCCTCAACCCGCCGAGCCAGGTCGGCGCATTTTTCCTCATTGGGTTCGGGAATCAACTTGGCAAAAGAGACCAAGGCCACCCGCGTCGTTTCGACCTCATACCCGGCCGATTGGAAAGCGCCCCGCGCTTCTTCCAGCAGGCGCGAGGCATCGTCGAAGCGGTCCCGCCGCAGCGGCCACCCCGGATCAAAGAAGTAAGTCACCGAGCGAATCTTCATCCCGCCAATCTTCCCCTGAGCCTGGCCGCCTCGAAGAGCAAGATCCCGCTGGCCACCGCTACGTTGAGGGACTCCGCTCCTCCGGAGACCGGAATCCGCACGGACTGGACAGCCATGGATCGCACCTGATCTCCCGGGCCGGAGGCCTCGCCACCCAGGATCAGAGCGACCCGTCCACTCCAGTCGATCTGGTCACAGCGTGCTCCGCTGTGAGCCTCCGCCAGAAGCACTCGCAGCCCCCGCAGGTGATCCTTCAATTCGGCCCAGGTCACGCAGGCCACGGGCAGCCGGAAGTGGGCTCCCATGGCGCCTCGCAGAACCTTGGGATTGAAGGGATCCGCTGTCCCGGGAGGCAGGAACACGACCTGGATTCCGAAGGCCTCCGCACAGCGCAGCAGGCTCCCCAGGTTCCCTGGGTTGGAGATGCGATCTGCCACGAAGGCCCATTCAAGGGGTTCCGGGATGGGCAAGGAAAAGGACGGGAGGACTGCCAGAAGCCCCGGAGGGGTTGAGTCATCACTGCAGGCCTTCATGACGGCGGGTGTAACTTCTTCGATCTCCGCACCCAGGCGGGCCATCTGGTTGAGAAGAGCGCGCAGATGGGGGAAAAGGGCCGCTCCGTGAAAGACCAGGCGCACTGGGAGTCTTGCCCGGATGACCTCTTCGGCCAACCGCACCCCCTCCACGACCAGAGCCCGCTCGCGTTCCCGTGCCTTGCGTTGAGATTGAAGGGCGCGCACCAGCCGCACCCGTTCATTCGAGAGCGAAGTGATCATTTCCGATGGGTCGTGAAGAAGGCCAACGAGCGTCGAACTCGGCTTGGAAGATTTCCAGCGTTGCCCGGTCGATCAGCGTGAAGTGAATTTCCTTGAGCGGGGAGGCCGCGTGGAGGCGGCAGAAATCCAGGGTCGCCTCGAGGATGACTTGCGCGCCGCGTCGCTTAGGAAAGCCGAAAATCCCCGTACTGATGGCGGGCAGAGCAATGCTGGAAAACCTGCGCTCCTCCGCCAGGACGAGCGAAGACTGCACGGCCGTGCGTAGCTTGGCATCCTCGTCGCCCTCACCCCAAACGGGGCCGACCGCATGGATGATGGCCTTGCAGGGAAGAACCCCGGGGCCGGTGATTGCCGGCCGATCAGCACGTGCGGGCCCATGGGCGCGCAGCCACGCCTCGCTCTCCACCTGGATTGCCCGGCCCCCCCGGCGCAGGATGGCACCGGCCACTCCCCCGCCATGTTGGAGCTGGGCATTGGCCGCATTGACGACCGCGTCTACCTTCTCTTCGGTCAGGTCTCCAAACACCAGGAGCAGTCGCTGGCCTGAGGGCAGGTCTTGAGCACGCAGGATGATGGCCACGCGTCCCTCCCGGGAATTCCTGCACTTGCCTCAGGCAGTATAGCATAGCGACGGAGGGGATCAGGGCCCTGCCTCGTCTTATGAAGGGCCCCCTCGCAGGGATCGGGCCGGAGGAACGGCCGGCTTAGACTTGCGGCCAGGCCGCGGAAGAACAAAAAAAAGCCCGACCATCGCCAGGAGCCGGGCCTTTGTTCGCAGGCCGGGATCTATTTCGCGCTCTCGACAACCTCGGCAAATGCATTCGGGTCCCGCACGGCCAGATCGGCGAGCATCTTCCGGTTGAGCAGCACCCCGCCGCGGCGCATTCCCGCAATCAGTCGGCTGTAAGTCGTTCCATTCAGGCGGGCGGCGGCGTTAATGCGGGCAATCCAAAGCCTCCTCAAATCGCGCCTGCGGTTGCGACGATCCCGATACGCATACCACAGGCTCTTGAGCATGGCCTCGTTCGCCCGCCGGAAGAGGCGGTGGCGAGTCCCAAACTGCCCCGCGCCCAGGTGAATGATTTTCTTGTGGCGCAAATGAGGCCGAGGGCCTCCCTTGACTCGGGTCACAGAAATCGCTCCGGCCGTCCCCTGCGCGCCGGGCCGGAAGTGCCCAGTTGCACGCGCGCAACGGCGGCTACCTCAGGCGGCGAACCGCGCCGCCCGCCCGCTGG
>JBEKSY010000063.1:0-5975 GCA_049516595.1 Anaerolineales bacterium | reverse complement strand
ACAAGCCAGCCTGAATTCCAATCGCATCAACCCATGATCAAGGACCGTCATGCCAGTCAAATTCCTCTTTGATCCAGATTCTTCCGCAGCCTGCTAGTGAAGGAGTGTTGGCAGGGTCTGCAGTGCCTTGGCCATTCGGGTCCCGTGCCAAAAGAGGAGACTTCCTTCTACCCGACGGAGCCGACCGTCCCGAACAGCCGGAACCTCTGGCAGAAGGGCAACCAAGGACTTCAGGTCGGCCTCGCCGAAGCCAAACGGCTCGTCCGGCAACAGGATGACCTCAGGCCGCGCCTGTCGGATTTCCTCCAGGTCCACACGAGGATAGCGATGATCCCGCAGCGCGAGCTCCTGGGACGGTCCTCTCCCCAAATCGGCGGCCAAAGGGTACCTTCGTTCCCGATCGGCAAAGACATTTCGACCACCACACAGCCGGAGAAGATCATGGGCGTAGGTCTCTCGGTTGAAGGTCATCCACCAACTAGGCCTCTCCGCCGGCCCGGCCCGCCAGATCGGACAAAAGACGCTCGCCGTATCTCCTGGCGCGGATCCTCCCGCCCATTCCACAGCTCGCTCGAGCAGATCCACCTGCTGCAGGGCTCGCGACGAAGCGAACAGCGAGGCCAAACACCGCAGATCGGAAATCGCTTCGCGGACCGTCTTCGGGAATGTGACCCAAACTGGGATCCCCTCCGCCTCCAGCGCCCGGATCACCCGCTCCGTGTTCTCCTCCTGATTGGCAAGCACGAGGTCCGGCTTGAGCTGTCGTATCCTGGGCAGCTCTGGGTCCTTCGTCCCCCCCACGGACGGCACGAGCCCCACCCTGTCCTTGGGATGGGTGCAGAAGTCCGTGCGCCCGACCAGGAACTCCTCCAAGCCCAGATCGAAGAGCGTCTCTGTGTTGGAGGGAACAAGCGAAACGACTCGCCGGGGGATGCGCGCGAGGTTGGGGAAATCGCTCACTTGAGCCAGCCTGTTCCAAGGGCAACCACGGGCGAAGGCTGTCCCCACACCTCCACGCTGCCGCCCGGACCCAGGGCAAGGGCTGCTCCTTCTCCCAAGCCCAACCGATAGAGGTGGGAACGCTGAGGCAGGGCCGGGCAAGGACGGTCCGGCAAGTAGTGAGTGCGAACCACAGCCCCCGGCAACCAACCCAGCCCGGGTGCAGGCTCCTCGCCCCCGGTGAACTGGCCAAGCACCTCGGCCGCGGCTCCTTCGGCAATAATCACGGAGCCACTTCGGAGAGCCTCCAAGAGAACATCACTCGCTCCGCTTTCTTCCAGAGCCTGCCGGAGCGACTCGTCCGGGCCGCAATCAGCGATTACGATCAAGGCCGCCTCACCCAGGACTTCCAAAAGAGAGGGATTTCCTCCCCCGGGTGGGTCGAGGACCACGACGGATCCTGGCAATCCCGAGGGGTCCGTGAAGACGGCCAGTTCGGATGCCCCTTGCTCTACTTCTCCCGGGGAGAGAACAACGAGGACCACTGGCCCGGCAACATCCATCACTCCCAGAACGCGGGCGGCTTGTTCGTCACCCACGCGGCCTCCGCTCAGGATCAGCCATCCGGCGCCCTCCGGCCGTCGAAAGAAAGATGTGGCTGCCGCCATGCGTTATCGCCTGCGCGCAAACCCGCCCATCACCTTTTGGATTCCTCGGGTCTCCCGGCAATAAGCGGATCTCCGCAGAAGCCCTCCAATCTGAGGACCACAACGGGAATTCGACAGGAGCGTGCGTCCAGATAAAGCCCAGAGGGTCCGAACGATTGGTTGCCCAGCCAGGGCCGGGCTCTTTCGGCGGAGGCCTCAAGAGGTAGGCGGAGTTTCCCCCTTCTCCCCAGAGGGTGCCTTCCCTCCACATGTGCACCCTCCGCTCTCATGGTGACCACAGGGATCGTTGGCCTTCTTTTGGAGCGCCTCCAATTCATCCAGAGGTTGAAGGTCTGTCTTGGAGAACTCCACCGCGCCTAGATCCTCTCCCAGATCCACGAGAACCGATTCTCTCAGGGGGAGAACGTCAACGACCTTGCCTTCGCCCCGGGGCGTTGCAACCCGTTTGCCTCGCTTGGGAAGTTGCTGCCGAGCCTGAACGTACTGCTCGTATTCGTAGATCAGGCAACAGCGGAGCCGACCACACATGCCGGTGATCTCGCTCGGGTTGAGCGAAATCCCTTGAGCCTTCGCCATCTTTATGGAGATTGGGCTGAATTCGGTGAGGAACTTCGAGCAGCAGCGGGTCTCCAGACCACACGCACCCATTCCTCCCAGAATCCTCGCCACATCTCGCGGACCAATTTGATGCAACTCAACCTGCGATTTCGAGTAGCGCTGCTGCATATCGGCCCGCAATGATTTCAGCTCGGGGTGCTCCTCTCCCTCCACCGTGAAGAGAAATATCAGGCGCTGCGCCTCAAAGCCGTATTCGGCAGCCACGATCTTCACGCTGCGCAGCCCAAGCTGAACCGATCTCTCCCGGCAGCTCACCAGGGCCTCCGGCTCCCTGGTTTTCCAGGATTGCTGGATGAGAAGGTCCTGCGCCGAGGCCGGTCCATCAATCGCGCGCCAGGTTCCCTCGGCCGGCGGATCGGGATCGGGGACGAACTGCACCACTTGCCCAATCTGTCTCCCGCGCGAAGTGGTCACGAGCACATGGTCGCCGACCCGAATCTGCTCCCCGAATATGCCCACATCGAAGTGGTACGTCTTGCCCAGGCGCTGAAAACGCACCCCCACCACGGCCGGTTTGCTTTCGTCCATTTGCCGTTCCGCCATGTCACCCACCTCTGAACTTCTCCACCGATTGGATGGCCCGATCCCCTGCCCAAGCCTGTCGGAAAGGTTATCACCGTGCTGAGGTCATGCCGGTTGCGGCGCCTTGCCGCACCCGTGCCGACGGGCGGCAGGCGTGGCGCAGGACAGGAAAAAGCAGGTGCCTATCCCACCGTCTTGATCGGAATCGCGGGACTCATGCTGAGGGCTACCAAGCTGACCCGGGCCGCCACTCGCTGCGCCAGTTCTCGAAGAGATTTCCCGACCTCGGAATCGGGATCGGAAAGAACCACGGGGACACCAGCGTCTCCTCCAATGCGCACGGCCGGGTCCATCGGAATCTCCCCGAGGAAGGGGACCTCGGCCTCGCGCGCGAGCCTTTCTCCACCCCCATTTCCGAAGACATCCATTCTCTTCCCATCGGGCAGAACCAGATAGCTCATGTTCTCCACGACGCCCAGGATGGGTACCTCTAGCGCGCGGAACATCTCCAGGCCGCGCCGCGCATCGTCCAAGGACACTTGCTGTGGCAACGTGACGATCAGCCCTCCCGTGAGCGGAAATGACTGGCAAAGGCTCAGCTGAGCGTCGCCTGTCCCGGGAGGAAGATCCACGATGAGATAGTCCAACTCGCCCCAGGCCACATCAGCCAGGAACTGACGGATGGCCGAATGAAGCATCGGCCCGCGCCAAATGAGCGGTTGCCCCGGCCGGACCAGGAATCCAATGGACATGACTTTCACCCCGAAGGCCTCCGCGGGGGTAAGTTTGTTGCCTTGAGGGGAGGGCATGCTGGTTAACCCCATCATCATCGGAACATTCGGGCCGTAGATGTCTGCGTCGAGGAGGCCTACTCGCGCTCCGGCCTGGGCTAGGCTGACGGCAATATTGACTGCCACCGTCGTTTTGCCCACGCCCCCCTTGCCTGAGGCAACGGCCAATGCGCTGCGAACCGGCATGGAAATCAAACCGCGGACCTTGCCATCGCTGGGGACATTGGAATCGAAATGGACGTTGGCCTCCCTAACGCCTGGCACGGATCGGACTGCCCGAATCGTCTCTTCTTCCAATTGGTCACGCAGCGGGCAAGCCGGGGTGGTCAACACGACGGTGAGCGAGACCTTTCCGTCGCGGATCTCGAGGTCCCGAATCATATTGAGCGTGACCAGATCCTTGTGCAGCTCGGGCTCCATAACTTTGCGTAGGGCATTCAGGACATCGGTCTCTGTGGCTTTGGAATGCTGCGTCACCCTTCACCTCTTTGCGGCACTTACCGGACGGTCTTCAAGAAATACCAGAATGTCTTTGCGGGCGCGATCATACAGCTTGATCAGTTCCTGGTCCGACCCCCGGAAACGAAGCACGGCCTGACGGGCGCATGCGGTGCAACCCCGCATGGCCCGATAGGAGTCAGCTTGGCAAGTCATGCAGCCGTCCAGGCGGATCATCATGAGGGCGAAGGCGAGGGCATCCGGATCGTCCTCTTCGAGTGGTGAGATGCGATCGACTAGCCGGCGCCATGAGATCCCTCGCAAGTCGCGCAGGGAGTGACTGACACGGAGCGGAAAGAGCATTTCAGCATCTTCGTGGTACATAGACCCCTCGCAGGTGCTTCTCAGATTTTGGCTGCTCTTCGAGCTTCCTTTTCCGTGCGGGCTGCCTCTTCTTGAGCGTAGTTGCCGGGCCGGATGGCAGCGTAGTAGGAGAGGGGCTTGGAAAGGCGTTCCTTGTTGAAAATATGGGCCTGCGCCCGATCATAGGAAGCCATCTCGTAGTCGTGGTCCATCTTGATCGCGTCGAACGGGCAGTACTCCGCACACAATCCGCAGCTCATACAGGTGTCCACGTCGATATAAAACTCGGCCGGTGTCGGCACCGGCCGGCCGGTTTTCGGGTCCGTCGTGCGCACAATCCAAATGCATTGGGGAGGGCAGACCTTGGCGCAGATACCGCAAGAAGTACACCGGTCCAGCCGCTCCCCGCCCGGTCCCTCCTCGTAGACCAGAAAGGGGATGTAGCGGAATTCCTCGGGGACCGGAAGCTTTTCCTCGGGATACTGAATGGTGAAGAGCCCACGGGCATCCTTGCTGCTTCGGCGCGCCAGGCCCTGAGGGGTCCCGTACCGACCTCGCCCGAGCCAGCGGATGTCCTCGACATAGGTATCCACCATGTGCCTGAGGGTGAAACCCAAACCTTTAACGATTTCCCACCCGTACATATCGGCCGATTGCCTCTGCAGCTAGCGGTCCACCTCGCCCAGGATAATGTCGATGCTCCCCAGGATGACCACGGCGTCGGCGATCTTGTTGCCTCGGCACATCTCGGACAGAGCGGTCAGGTTGATGAAAGAAGGGGCACGCACATGGTATCGCCAGGGATTGGGCTTGCCATTGGAGACCAAGTAGAAGCCCAGCTCGCCCTTGGGGCCCTCGACTCGACCATAGGCCTCCCCGGCGGGAACACGCACCTGGTACTGTGGCTTGCCGAACTGGACTTCCCCTCCAGGAATGTCGCGCACCGCCTGTTGCAAGATCCGCAGGCTTTCGCGCATTTCATCCAGCCGGATGAGGTAGCGATCATAAGAGTCTCCGTTCGGTCGGACCGCCGCCTCAAAGTCGAACCGATCGTAGATGCTGTAGGGTTCCGCCTTGCGAATGTCGTAGCGAACTCCCGAGGCACGTAGGACCGGCCCAGCCGTCGAGAGGGCAATCGCCTTCTCGGCAGGCAACTGGCCGACCCCAATCGTGCGCGCGCGGATGATCTCGTTCTGGGTCAAATAGGAGTCAAGCTCATCGATCTTGCGAGGCAAGCGCTCGCTGACCAGCTCCCGGATCCTCTCCAGGACTCCCTCGGGGAAATCGCGTGCGACCCCCCCGAACCGAAAGTAGTTGCACATCATGCGCGATCCCGTCGTGGCCTCGAAGATATCCAGGATCAACTCGCGTTCCTCAATGGCATATAGAGCGGGCGTGAAAAACGCCCCCAGATCGTTCAGCAGGAAGCCGATGGCCCACAGGTGGTTGCTGATCCGGGCTAGTTCAGCCATGATTACCCGGATGTATTCGGCACGCTCCGGGGGGCGAATGGCCATCAGCTGCTCTACGGCGAGGGCATACCCGAAGTTGTTGCTCAGCGAGTTGATGTAGTCAAGACGATCGGTGAAAGGCATGTTCATCAGGAAGGTGTTGCGCTCCCCGATCTTCTCGTGAT
>JBEKSY010000062.1:0-6532 GCA_049516595.1 Anaerolineales bacterium | reverse complement strand
CGGCCGTGCTGGCGATGCGCTCGCGGATCCTGATGATGGATGAGCCCACGGCCGGCCAGGATTACTGGAATTACATGGCCTTCATGGACTCTATCCTGCAGATGCCGGGTTTCGATGCGGTTATCTTCATCACGCACGATGTGGACCTGGCGGTGATCTTTGCCACGCGCATCCTGCTGCTTTACAGCGGCGAGATTGTGGCGGACGGGGCTCCGCAGGAGGTGCTGCGCAAGGAGGCTCTCCTGGAAGGCTGCCGCGTTCTGCCGACTTCGCTCCTGCATGTGAACCTGGAGCTGCTTCCAAGGACCGGCAGGTTCTACCGGGCCGAAACTCTCGCTCACATTGTGAGTTAACTTAAGTGCGCCGCGTGTGCGGCGCGGAGAACGGCTCTCGCTCAATCCAACTTGAGGAGGAGACATGGAAAAGAAGTCGCTTTGGAAGTTCGGGACGCGGGAGGTCGTGTACGCGGCGATCGGGGCGGCGCTGTACGCGGTGCTGGCCACGGCGACCAACTTCCTGCAGATTCCATCCGCCGGAAATGTGTCCTTCCGCCCGGCCGTCGCCATCCCGATGTTCTTCGGGGTGGCTTTTGGCCCGATTGTCGGCTTCGTCGCGGGTTTCATCGGCAACATCATCAGCGACCTGGTTTCTGGCTACGGCTTCTGGTTCTGGTGGGACCTGGGCAACGGCCTGATGGGGCTCCTTCCGGGCCTGATCGCGCTCTCGATCATCTCCTATCGAGGATCGAGATCCATCCTGAAGGCCGAGTTGTTCGTCATCATCGGCGTCCTGGTCGGCATGGCGCTTGCCTCGGTTTCTGAGATGTGGGTCTCCGGCGCGGACATCCACACCGTCATCTTTGGCAATTTCCTGCCGGCCGTCATACCCAACCTTATTAATGGACTGATCCTGGTTCCGATCCTGATGGTTGCTTACGACGCTATCGTCAAGCGGTCCGGACGGTAGCAGGAAATGAAACGCCCGGGGGCGACAGAGGCCCTGTCGCCCCCTCGTGATCCTCAATGCTTGTCACTTGGCGCTATCACCCCCGCAACACTTTGATGTCCCGCTTTGACCCGCGGGCCCGCTGGATCTTCTCCCTGGCCTTCTTATTCGCTGCCACCATCTTCTGGGACGCACGCTTCTTGCTCTTTTTCTTCGTCCTGGGCTTGGCCTGGTATTTTTCCGGCGGAGCCCCCTGGCGCGACGCCCGGCGTGGGTGGATGCTGGTCGGGGTGCTGCTGTTCGTGATGATCGTGGTGAATACGATCATCACGGGAGGTGGCGCAGGAGGAGTCGTCCCGCCCGGCGGGAACTTGGTCTGGCCGGGCGGTCTGCAACTGCCATTCCGGCTGGGCCTTTGGCATCTCGGCCTGACCTATGAACGGCTGTGGTTCGCAATTTGCCAGATTCTTCGCATCGGTGGGATCTCGGCGGTTTTCCTGGTCATCCCCTTCACGATGGACCCCCGTCTCTACGGGGTGACCTTTCGCGGCCTCGGTTTGCCGGACGGATTCGCCTACTCGATGGAATTGGCTTTCCGCTATGTACCGACTCTGGCACGCGAGTTCGAGACGACCGTCGATGCCCAACGGGCGCGGGGTTACGAGGTGGAACGCCTGCAGGGGGGGATTATCCGGCAGATCCTGAATGTTGCGCCGCTCATCGTGCCCGTCACCATGAACTCTATCCTGATGGGCGAGGATGTGGCTGACGCCATGGACTTGCGCTGCTTTGGCCAGCGCCGGCGAACCTGGCTATATCAATTGAAGTTCCATTGGCAAGACTATGCCCTGGTCGCCTTTGGCGTTCTAATGCTCCTGGGGGGCATCGTGGTGAGTGCTGTCTTCCACATCGGCGGTTTCTGGGTGCCGGGGTTCTGGCTGAGCATGGCAGGCAGATAAGGGCCAGGGGAGAGGTACGAATCGGGTTGAAGGGATTGCGGAGACCGCAGCCCATGGCGGTCTTCTCTTTGAAAGAAGGGGTGAGGGGAGGGACTCCGCATCCCGCCGACGGCTGTCAAAATCGGCCGATATGTTTCGGAAGCTGCACGGACAAATGAGGTCGGTCTTTCTCGCATGTTTCAGCGGAATGGTTGTGCAGTCGACAGGAACGATGACTCGTGCGTTCCCGCTGTGTTCTCGTCTTGGCGAGTAGGCCCGGGGCTTGGTCGTCTACCCCTGAGAGGAAGCTAAGGGAAACCGCATGTGGTCCGGGATCATTCTCATCCTGGCCGGGTTGACCATTGTCGTGTCGGCACTGGCCCTGGGGCGAATACATCCACCTCGGAGTCTAGGGTTGCGGGGGATTGAGAACCCCGACACAGCATTCGCCTATGACCAGATCAGCAACTGGCCGATGTTTTCACTACTCCGCCACATGGTTGCAACTCGACTCGCTAGGTCCAAGCCCGCAGGAACCCTCGCCGACATTGGTTGCGGGCCAGGCCATCTGACTATCCTCATCGCTGAGCAATTTGGTGATCTGCGGGTCATCGGGATAGACACGGCCGAGGAAATGGTCAGGGCTGGCTCTTCCAAGGCGTCCTCGTTGGGGCTGGAAGGGCGATTGGAATTCCGGCGAGGAGATGTGGAAAGACTGCCACTGCCGGACAGCAGTCTTGACCTCGCGGTCAGCACCCTATCGCTTCACCATTGGTCAAATCCCACGAGCGGACTTGGGGAGATCTACCGGGTGCTCGGCTCCGGAGGGCGGCTTCTCCTCTTCGACCTCCGAAGGGATTCCCGGCGGATCTTCTCTTGGCTGCTGAGGTTTGAGCAGGCTATTGTTGTGCCCCGGCCCCTCCGGCTTGCAGATGAACCCCTGGGTTCGCTCTTGGCGAGCTACACGCCGGCTGAACTTCAGGATCTCCTCAGTCGGTCCCGTTTCAAGGAATGGAGGATCGAGGGCGGGGTTGGCTGGCTGTTCGTCTGGGCCACCAAAGGCTGATCGTCGGGTCCCACTCCTGCCCTCGGGTCCTTGAATCCATTAATTGCCAAAGTGGGTCCGTAGGATAACTAAGGGATGGATCGACCCGCAGCCAGCTGACCATCGCCGAGGGGCGAGGATGGAGCTCCCGAGTTCCGACCTTGCGATTTCTAAATCAGCGACTCCATTTCGCGTGAATCTGCTCTTCTGGCTGATTCTCTCCGCGCTGTCTGTGCTGTTTGCAGAGGTGACCAGCTTTTCGTCCCGCTTTGGGTTCTTTACCCCCTGGGGACTGCTCGTTGTGCTTCCCCTCTACGGACTTCACGTTCTGGTGTTATGGCGCCCTTATCTTCCGTAGGCGGCGCGTGACGCTCTCCACGCCCTTCCTCGCCGGCGCGCTGCTCGGGTTGCATGAGGCGTACACGGTTCGTCCCTTGTCAAGCACGCCGCCGTGTTGTTCGCAGGCGATCGTTCAGGTCAATTGCGGCATGGATGGGGTTTTTGGCTAGGACAGGGGCAATCCGGTCGGGTGTGACAAGAATCGGTTCTTGACCGTACTCCAGGAGGGGGTGATCAGGAAACTTTCATCCATGTTAAGTACCATCTGCTTAAACCTTTCGAAAGGCACTGTAAAGGTCAGTTCGTTTTCCGGAACGCACGGGCGGGCGGAAACATCAAACATCCCGAGTACGCATCTTGCTTTCCCCGAGGCAACTTCAAGGTACGGATAGTTGATGATCGACGCACACCCCGAGCCCATCGGCGTGATGACCCCCTCGGCTTCTACGAGGTCGTAATTGGCCAAGGCGAACAGGCCCGCGAGCACATCCGGTTTGGTAAAGAAGATGACCGCGAAAGGTTGTTCTTCGCGGGCCAGCCTGTCCAACCGCTTGAAGACCAGATACTTGCCGGGTGCTTCGAAAGGCGGATGTTTTTTGAGGTATTCGGTGACCATTTCGGGTTTTTTTTTTGTAGCGCTCCCCTTCCAGTTCCTCTGGAATTCCGCAAGACAAGAAGTATTCGAACTTCGGCCGGAGTGTTTTCGCGAGGCCGCTGTAGCGTTTGCCTCCGGAACAACCGGGAGTCCTGGCGTCGTACACGAATGGGAACCCATCCCGTACCCGCGTGAGGTTGCCGATCAAGCAGCGATTCTCGACCATCGTTTCTTTCCGATCTTCCTCCCCCACTTGGTCGGTGTAAAGATAGCAGATCGGCAGATCGGTTGGCGCAAAATAGTTCTTCCAGCGGGTGATGAAATATTCGGTAAATTGAGTGTCCATGGCGTTGTCCTCTTCTTCGAATTGAAGAATGCGGTCTCGTGCGGGCGCCGGTCTCGTTTCACATCAGTTTCCCGCCGCGGAGAACTGATTTCGTCCGGCGGAGATTCTCGCGACGGGTGCATCGCCGAAGGATCGGTCCAATCCTTTGAGCCGACATTTGGATATCCCTAATGGAGTCGATCCGCGTGGTCCACGATTGTGCCCGCAAGGTAGGCTTTCACCGCCTGGTCAATATCCTGGAGGTCCGTGACAATCGGCCGGATGCCATGGTCCTTCATGCTCTCGTATGCCCCCAGGCCCATGCCCCCGCACAGGAGGACCTGGCAGTCGTTGATGACCTCGGCCATGCGCGCATGGCGGTTCTCCTCAGCGGGGCCGTACCCGTGCGGCTGGCCAGGCTGGTCGTGGTCGGGATGGCGTTCGTTCGCGAAATGCTGATGGCTTGGCTTGTCGCGCAGCTCAGGCTGAACGAGCTGCCCATTCTCGACAGTCGCGACAAGGTAGTATTTCGCCCGCCCGAAATGCTGGCTGACGGTCTTTCCTTCGTCGGTGGCAATGGCGATCTTCACTTGTGTCTCTCCTTGAAAACGATAGTAGTGTCATTCATGCGTGCCGGGCAGGATGCACCTGCCTCCCCTGGTATTGTATCGGGTTGCCGACCGGGCTTCGGTCGGCACGGTCAAAGTCCCGGATTCCGGGTAACAAACCCCAACCCTGGAGAGTTCCAGATCCTCGGTTCTTCCCAGCCTCCCGAAATCTGGGTTTGGGCTGAAGGAACTCAACTTCCTTTGGTCCTCCGTGCTGTGGTGGCCGAAAACCTCATCCCAACATGTCGCCGATGACGGAGTCACTCAACGCGCGACGGGCACGAGCCCGGTGTCCTTTGGTTGGGGAGGGGGCACGCCACGAGTGGAACCTGGGACCAGCAGGTTACGAGCCCATCAAGGCGAATGCGACCAAAGCTCAACGAATACAGGTGAACTAGGCTAAAAGCGCGCGAGCCTGACAAAAACAGAGAAGCGAGGGTCAAGGGGCCTCGGTTCTCTGTTTAGGTAGCGGGGGGTGGACTCGCCCGCCCCCTCGGCCCGCACACCGAGGGCGGGCTGGCGGGTCGGGCCAGCCTGCCCCAGCCTCCGGGTTATGAGCCTTCGGCCTGCCGAGCCAGCCTCAGATCGTAGTTCCAACTTTCTGAGGGTGCCACTCGTGCTTCGGCATGACTGTGCCTGACGAGGTTGCTGCCTGCGTCTGATCGCAAGGGTACCTCTGCGGTCCGTCCCTTGTGAAGCACGCCGCTATGTTGTTGGCAGGCGACCGTTCAGGTCAATTGCCGCACGGATGGGGTTTCTGGCTAGGACAAAGGCATTTGAGATCGTCGGCGAAGGCTTGACCTGCGTTGAGAATCCGAAGGTTTCTTTGAGTGTCTACTCTGTCTCCCCTGGCCCGCCAAGAACGCACTCGATCACGTGATAGATCCCATGTTTCCCCAGCAAGCCTCAGCACTGTTCCATCGGACCGATGGCAGGATGCTTGTCGTAGCGGTCCAGCTAGCTGTTAGCAAGCGTATCCGACCCGACCGCGACAAAGACAATCCCTGCCCTGCGCATAAGAGAGAACAGCTCATCGTCGACGGGATCCGGCCGAAGCGTGATCATCGCCACGATCCAGAAATGGCTGCGGATGGTTGGCGTGCCCCTGAGCAGGTACAGGGACGGTGCAATAGGCATGTTTCTACCGGAAGAGAACGGCAGCCAGGAGGTAGGGCACAACGGCAAGGACTGCCAGGAAGGGCGATCGACCGCGCCGCAGATTGTGGCTGTCCCACTGGAAGAGCAAGACCGCCAAGCTGAAGGCGGTCAGCCCGCCAGCCAGAAGGATGAGCACGGAGCTGATTGGGTTCCCATCCGCCGGCAGCCCAAAAGCCAGGGCTTGAAAGGCGTTCATCGCATGGGTGGCGGGCAGGAGCAATGCAATTCTGTGCATAGCTGCCGGCAGCATGCTGGAGGGCATCGTCAGACCCGCCAACAACATCGAGGGCACAAAGTAGAGCTGGCTGATCAGGACGGTAGCGCGGGTGTTGGAGGCAATGACTCCAATAAGCATGCCGAGGCCGGCCATGGCAAAGATCGTCAGCAGCCCGACCAGGACGAAGTATCCCCAATTGACTGGCAGATGAGCCTTGAAGAGTGGCACGGCCGTCACCGTGATGATCGCGGAGACCACGACCATGTGCAGTAGGATGCTGAGCGCCGGGATGGAGAGGATGGAGGCCGCCGGGACCCCGTTGATCTTGAAGCTGCGGTAGACCCCGGCCTCACGCGCCGAGA
>JBEKSY010000061.1:0-6917 GCA_049516595.1 Anaerolineales bacterium | reverse complement strand
CCGTGCATGCGATCGTTCGTGATCCCATGATCGGCCGTCACCAGGACCGTGTAGCCCATTTCCCTCCAACGCGGGATCAAATCGGCCAGGATCATGTCCTGAAAAATGGCGTTGTTTCGGTACTCCGGCGAGTCCGAGCCGTGGGTCGTGCCGGCATAGTCCATGCCCATCGGGTGGACGAGCAGGTAGTCCGGCTGATAACGGTACGCCAAGCTGGCTCCGGCGGCAAACACCTCGCGGTCCGGGATTGCATCCTCGGTATAGAAGCGGCCGTGTTGAATCCACTGGGAGGGGTCGTCGACCTCGCGATCCGTCACATAGTCGTAGGGGGCGCGGATATACAACTCGGAGAACCAGTAGTAAGCGGCCGCGGCCGTGGTGCGGCCGTTCTTCACGGCCTGCTCAAACAAGTTGGGCATCCTCGAGCGGCGGACAACTCGATTGTGGGTGACCCCGTGCTCGCTCACTGTGACCCCGGTGTGCAGGGTTTCGTACAGCGGGCGAGAAACAGTCGGCAGTTCCGCCACCACGGTGTAGCGGCTGGCTTGTTTGCTCTCCACCAGGTGCTCCAAATAGCCCATCGACTGCTCGGCGACATCGTTCCTCAATCCATCCGACACGACCATCACAACTTTGCCCATGGCTTCTCCTCTATGCCGTCGGGGATATCGCACAATGGGGCCACTCCACGCATCCCCGCGTGGACAGCCACCCGGCCGCCCCGACGGGGGCTCCGATCCCTTCGCCCTGGTCGCTTCCATGGAATGCGTGTACGGTCTCGGCCCTTCGAATAGCGAAGGATTCCGAGGAGGCCAATCGCAGGGCATGGCTCCGGGATCGCCTGCCGCAGGGGCGGGTTCGAGGCCGGCAAGAGGAACCTCCTCCATGAGCCGAGCCAGTCCGGCCCGTGCCCGCTCCCCGGGGGCTTCTTCCCGGGTGCGAAGAGGGCCCGAGATGCTGAAGGGTTACTTCTCGCCCGGAGGGCCCAGCCAAAGGCGTGAAAGGGGCTGGCTCAGTACCTGCGCTGCGCCAGCCCCTGTTGAGCCTTGTCGAGAGGGGGTGAACTCCCTGAAGTTGTCCTTTTCACCCTATCTAGCTCCGCCCCATGCGGAAGGTGGCGTCCCTCTGAACCGGACGGCCAACCGGTCGATCCAGAAGGTCTCTTCCGAAAAAGGCGGGCCTTACTCGGCCGGGATCTCCTTGAACAGCATGTCCACGTTTACGCCCTGGCGCTTCCGGTAGGCGTTGAAACCGAAATAGATAACCGCCGCCAGGACATACATCGCCAACATGAACACCATCGAGGTGGCGTTCCCCCAGCCGATGCCGTACTGCGCGCTTCCGCTCGCGCTGGACGGGTCCCAGAACCAAGCGACCAGCAGCCAGTCCAGGAAGCCCAGGAAGATCAATCCGGCCGCCGTGATCAATGGCATGTCATCCCCGCCAAAGATCTTGCTGGCAACGATGTAGACCACCCAGATGAGCAGGATGGCATTGACCACCGAGAGCGCGGCGATCAACCCCGCGCTGACCCACTGGAGAGGCGTCCCCGGAAGGGCCGGGAGGCTCATCAGCACCGCGGACCCCAGCCGGGCGGACAGGTAGATCAGATACACCGCAAACGCCGCAAACAGCACGGTCAATACCCAGGCTACCCATTTTGGCACCTTGTACTTGGAAACGGGCGAACCCCGGAACATCTCTTTCTGGCGCCAGGGCAAGATCGTGCCGGCGACGGTCGACCCCAGGAAGGTGATGGCGATGACCACCGTGGCATCGAGCGTGACACTCTTAAAGTTGACCACGTTGTAGGCGTAGAGGAACGAGATGATCACCGAAGGGATCACCATCAAGAGCAAGGCGTTAATTGGAGTCTTGGTCCGGGTCTCAACCTTCGACACCCACTCGGGGAGCATGCGATCGAAGGCCGCCGCAAAGATGACCCGCGTGGAGCTCAGGAACAGGGTCCCCGACCAGCCGAACCACCACAGGCTCATCAGCAGGATGATCAGGAACTGGATCACCGGGCTGTTGACCAGGAAGACGGCAAAAAGCGCGGGGTACGGCCAGAAAGGTAGCGGCGGCTGCGTGGTGGTGTAGCCGAAGCCCCAGTTCCAGAAGGCGCCGTTAGCCTTGTTGTAGAAATCCCAGCCGATGGTCTTGGCGATGAGCAGGAAGAATACCAACGCCAGGACCGTGGTCACCGCGATCGCCGCGAACATGCCCATAAAGTTGCGCCGGTAGTCCGAGGCGCCGCGAACTTCGCCGTAGAGGGTGGAACCCCAGTTCGGCCACAGGTTGTAAAAGGTGATCATCGGGACGATGGCCAGAGTCCCGGCGGCGAACAAGAGGTGAAGCGGGCTGGCGACCGTCCCGGCAGTCTTGCCCGCCGCGAGGGTCGCCTGATAGAGATCGGTGCCGGACTGCGCCCCAAAAAGCTTGGGGGCATACGTGTTCAGGCCGTTGACAAACGCCTGATGGCTCCCAAACAGGAGCAGCAAGAAAACCCCGGCCAGTCCCACCAGCCCACCCCAGAAGCACACCCTCTGCACCCGGGCGTACCACTTCATGCCCACGCCGACATAGATGAACACGAGCAGGCAGACCACAAGCATCCCGACGAGGTTCCCGATGGAAGTGCCCGTGAACCATAGAGCCGCGTCTTTCAGGCCAAGGATGCCAAGAACCGGAGTGAAAAACTCATAGTTCAGCATTTGACCATAAAGCGGGGTCCACAGCCACAGGATGAACCACCACCCGGTCACGGTGAGGATGAAACCGACGCCGCGGCCCAGAATGCGGCTCTGCCAGACGTAGTCTCCACCTGCGCGCGGCATCACCGAGATGAGGCTGGCATACACGATCACCTCAAAAACGGTGAAGGCGGCACCGACGATCACGGCAGTTGCCAAGTTCCCCTGGAAATAGTAACAGTACGAGAAGATGAACAGGCCCAGGGTGATCAGGTTGATCGAAAACGTGGCATAGATGAAGGCATCAAAGACCGACCAGGCCCGCACCAGGCCGGATGCCTTGCGCACAAACAGGGTTGCTTCGCTCATCGAAAGACTCCTTCTGAGGATATGCCCGGCCTCCCCTACCTCAGGTCCCGGGCCAACAACCCAATGTCCCCTCAGGCTGCTCCCGCAGCCTCCTCGTTTCCTTTTCCCCAACCCTTAGAGTTTTTGGCCATCCCCCCTTTCCAGGATTCTCCCAGCCGGGAGACCGCTCTCGTCCCCTCTGGAGGCCGCCCGGTCTCCGCGTTCGCGGCACGCGATTCTAGCTTTCCTCTCGCGCCAACCCCCTCAGCCCGTGGTCAGCAGGTAGTTCCCCAGCCCCTTGGGTTTCAGTTCAATCACCGCCCCGCAGAGCATGCCCTGCTCGTACATGCTTCCCGCGTTGATGCACAGGGTTCGCCCGTATTTGCGGGTCCCTTTTCCCTCATGGATATGCCCGAACAATCCCAGCAGTGGCCGGTACTTGTCGATCACTTCCATGACCGCCTTGCTGCCCACCGGGATCAGGGACCGGCCGCCGTACGCCGGGCGGAGGTCCTTGGTCAGCTCTGGAGCCTCATCCAGCCCGCTGCCATAGGGCGGCGCGTGCAGGTTGAATACAGAGCTGGGGATGTCGTGAAGCTGGGCGATCAGCGCGTCAATCCTCTTGCCCAACGCCTCATCGCTCTCCTCTCGTGGAGTATTCCATGGGGTGGGGTCCGTCCAGCCGGTGCTGATCATCTCGTGGTGGTCATCGAGCTCGGTGCGCTGGCCTTCCACGTTTTGCACGTGTCTGGATTGGCCGATCACGGCATCGATGTCAAACATATCATCGTTCCCGGGGCACACGAAGCAGCGCACCCCGCTGCCTTCCAGTTTGGCATCCGCGTACTCCATCCATTCCCGCATGGTACGCAGGGCCTCTTGCACGAACAGCTTGTCGGATTCCCCGGCCACATTCGAGAGGGAGGCTACCTCGTCCGGGTTGGTGACATACGGATAGTAGCCACGGCTTTTGATCGTCTTCACCATCCCGTCGACGGCCTCTTTTCCTTCCAGGATGGTTTCCTGCTCGAGCAGCGTCACTTTGTATTTGTCCTTGCCCTGGGAGATGATGGGGATGATGGCCTTGCCGGTCATGTCCCCGCCCAAGATCAGGATGCTGGCCTCGTAGAACTTCGCCGCGTTGATGAACTTTTTCCAGCACACTTCCGATCCATGCACATCCGTGGCGAAGAAAATCTTGGTCAATTGCCCTCCCCACTTATTCCCGCTTCCGGCAACAGAATTAACCCAAGACCCACCTCGCCGGTGCGCGCAAGAAAACAGATCAGGCGGTCCGCCCCGTCCCCGCCTGGCAGGCAGCCCTGGGGCTTGTCAACCACCGACCCTCGCCCCACCCTCAGCCAGCCTGCCCCGCTTCGGGCTAAGCGACCACCCTAGAGGACCTTGAAAGGGTTTGGCTTTCTAACCAAAAGGGCCTACCTCACGCGCGCTTCGAGGCCGCCGCTAGGGTCTTAACGTTCCCCCAGGATCCAACTAGATTGCGCCGGGAATGACAGCGGGACCTCGCTTCCGACCTTCGGCAGGGCAAGCCCACGGGTATTGAGGACGTCCAGGGTGACGACCGACTCCCCCAACCGGATCACCATGCGAACTACCGAGCCCAAGAAAGCCACGGCATCGACCTTCCCGGTGAGATGGTTCTCGCCCTCCAGGGTCCCCAAATGCAACTGCTCCGGTCTGATCATCACCGTGACCGACGAGTCGCTTGGCTGGAGGGGCGTCGTCGTGACAAACTCCTGCCCATCGAAGACCAACCTCCCCTTCGCAGCGTCGACCACGCGGCAACGAAGCTGATTGAGGGTTCCGACAAAGCCCGCAACAAACGGTGTGGCCGGGTAGTTGTAGATTTCGAACGGCGCCCCCATTTGTTCAATCCTTCCTGCGTTCATGACCACCACCCGATCCGAGAGGGAAAGGGCCTCTTCCTGATCGTGGGTCACGTAGATGGTGGTGATCCCCAACTCGCGTTGGATGCGTCGAATTTCAAAGCGCAGCTCGACCCGGATCTTGGCATCCAGGGCTGAAAGAGGTTCGTCGAGCAGCAAGACCTGAGGCTTAATCGCGAGCGCCCGGGCAAGGGCTACGCGCTGCTGTTGGCCTCCGGAGAGCTGGTAGGGGAAGCGCTTGGCCAAATCGGGCATGCGGATCGTGCCCAGCATTTCCTCGATCCGTTCCCTCATCTCCTTCTGAGGCCGATGCGAGACACGCAGGCCAAATCCAATGTTGTCCCCCACGGTCATGTTCGGGAACAGGGCGTAGGATTGAAAAACCATCCCGACGTTGCGCTTGTTCGGGGGTTGAGTGGTGATATCTACACCGTTGAGCTCGATCCGCCCATTGGTGGGAATCTCGAATCCAGCGACCATGCGCAGAGTCGTGGTCTTTCCACAACCACTGGGCCCGAGGAACGTCACTAGTTCGCCTTTTTCGATTTCCAGATTGAAATCCTGCACGGCGGCAGTCTGCGCAAAGGCTTTGCTCAAGTGGGATAGACGCAGGAACGCCATGAGATCCTCGACGCCTAGTGAGCGCCCGCGACCTGAGCGCCGGCCGGGGCACCTCGTCCAACGAACTGCATGATCCCCATGGCCGCCCAGGTCAGGGCAAAGCTGATGATGGCACACGCGGCCGGCTCGTAGGCCTTCACTTGGCCCAGTAGGTTCATATAGGGTCCGAAGGCGGGTTTGGCCAGCCATTGAGCAAGTGTGTACTCACCCATGACGATCGCAAACGTCAGGAAGGAACCGCTCAGGACCGCCGTCCGGATGTTGGGGAAGACCACGCGCAGCAGGATCGTCGCCCAGCCCGCCCCCAGACTCTGCGCGGCTTCGGTGAGAACCGGAACATCGACCGCCCTCAGCCCGGTATCCACCGCCCGGTACATGTACGGCATTGACATGATCGTGTACCCGAAGATCAACAGCAGTGGGCTATTCACAATCGGGAGCGGCGGCCGGCTAAAGGTGGCAACTAAGCCATAGACCAGCACGATCGCCGGCACCACAAACGGAAGCAGGGTCACAAACTCCACGATCGGACGAACCCGCGGCAACCGGAGCCGCACCCAGTAGGCGGTCGGCACGAAAATCACGACTCCGACAACGATCGTTGACAGCGCCCAAAGGACCGAAGCCGAGAAGTTTTTGGCAAAGTTCGGATCCTTGAAGATATTCTCATAGGCCACGAAACTGAGAACCCCAAGTTTTTCCTTCAAGGAAAAGAGGAATGAGGCCAGCAGGGGCACAAAGAAATAAATGATTCCCAGCATAATCCAAAGCCAGGACCAGAGGCTTCCCCGCCTCATTTCAGCCACCTCTCGCTCTGCCGCTGGAGCAGGGTATAGCCCGTCACGCAGACGGCCATGATCACCAGCATGCCCAGGGCCATCGCGTAGCCCAGGCCCTGGGAGATGTTGCCGATGTCGCCCGCAAGCTGCTCGCCGATGCGCAAGGTCACCAAGCTGACCAGCCCGGTCGTGAGGGCGTAAGCAGTCGCGTAGGCACCGAAGGCATTTCCAAAGAGCAAGATCGACGTCCCCAGGATAGAGGGTGTCAGGATGGGAAACGCAACATAGCGCCAGTAGTCGATGAAGTTGCCTCCCAAGTTCTCGGCCGCCTCGCGCCACTCCCGCCGTAACCCATCGAGGGCGGGCGCGATGATGAGAACCATGAGGGGAAACTGGAAGTACAGGTAGACGATGGCGAGGCCCCAGAAACTATACAGGCTGAAGCCCGCATCGTACGGATTGAGGCCGATAGAAGCGAGCAGCTGGGTCACCATCCCTGTACGCCCCAGGGTGGCAATAAAGGCAAAGGCCAGCGGGATGCCGGCGAAGTTGGAGGCCACGCCGCAGAA
>JBEKSY010000060.1:0-7054 GCA_049516595.1 Anaerolineales bacterium | reverse complement strand
GAACTTTGCGTTAAACCGTTAAACAATGAAGGTTGATGGAGGTGTCGTCATGAAGAAGCTCATCCTGTTGGTGCTAGTGGTGCTTGGCCTGCTCGCGATCATGCCGGCGATGGAAGTCGACTCCTCGACCCAGGTGTTCAGCCGCGTGGGTCTCGCTGACGGAGGTGAGTAGAAGGATTCCTACCCGCCTTAGCTGTTCGATATCAGAGGGGGATGAGGTAACTACCCCATCCCCCTTTCTTTTTCTCTCGCCTATTTCGATCCGCTGGGAAAACCTCGGAATTCTTCTTGACAACCCCTGACACGATTGTTAGGTGTAGGATCTCCCCTGTGGATCGCTTGCGCGCCAGAAACCACCGTTCTTAGACATGAGCGGAGGAAGAACAGGTGGTCTCCAGAAGAACATCGGTAGAGATCCCACACTGGAAGATTGTCCTTATAGCGGCGATCCTTGGGATATTCGGAGTGACTTCTTTATCCAGTGCGGCGGAGGAACTTTCCGTCCAATCTGGGAATGAACGCCAGGGCGGCGTCTACCGACGTCCCCTGAACAACCCTGCTACCCTGGACCCAGTCCGCATCAACGACATCCACAGCCGCACCATCGCCAACCAACTCTTCGATGGACTCGTGCAGTTCGATGCCACCCTTGCCATTCGGCCCGCCATCGCCGAGACCTGGACCGCTTCCCGCGACGGGCTGGTGTGGACTTTTAGGCTGAAGAAAGGCGTGAAGTTCCACCATGGCCGCGAGGTCACCGCAGAGGACTTCGTCTACTCCTTCACCCGGATCCTCGATCCCAAGACGAAATCTGGCGGCGCGGCTCTTTTCATGAAAATCAAGGGGGCGCGCGAGTTCGCACAAGGGCGCGCGAATCGGGTTGAGGGTTTGGTAGCGCTTGATCCGCATACGCTCCAAATCACCCTCGCAGAGTCTCAGAGCCCCTTCGTCTCCTCTTTGGCCGTGGGCGACGCAAAGGTAGTCCCGCGGGAGGTCGTGGAGAAGCTCGGCGACGATTTCGGCCGCCGGCCGGTGGGCACCGGGCCCTTCAAGTTCGTCGAATGGGTTCCGGGCAAGCAAATCACCCTCGCGGCCAACCCGGAGTACTTCGAGGGACGCCCGTACCTCGACCGGCTGGAGTATCGGATCTTTACCGGCAGCGCCCTCGACCAGCCGCTCGCGGAATTCGAGCGAGGGAACCTGGAGGACACGGCGATTCCCGTACGGGAGCGCGTGCGGCTTTCGAACGGGCGAAAGTACCAATTCATCCAGCGGCCCATTCTCGGCATCGCTTTCCTGGGGTTCAACGTGACCCAGAAGCCCCTCGACGACCCGCGCGTCCGCCAGGCGATCAACTACGCCATTGACCGCCGCACCATCATACGGGAAATCTACCAGGACCAGTACCTCCCTGGGGTAGGGATTCTCCCGCCGGGGACCTACGGCTACGACCCAGGACTCGTCGGCTACCCCTATGACCCCAAGAAGGCGGCTGAACTCCTGGCCGCCGCCGGCTATCGAGGTGGAAAGGGTCTACCGGTCCTCCACATCTGGTCCGCCCGGAAGAACGATGAGGCTGTGGCCGAGCACGAGGCCATCGTCAAGTACCTCGCCGCCGTGGGGGTACGGGTGGAGGTCCATTACAACACCAACTGGCCCGAGTACAAGAGCCAGGTCTATGCGGGGAAACTGCCAATCTTCCGATACAGTTGGTACGCTGATACTCCCGATCCTGAAACGTTCCTGGGGCAACTGTTCGACTCTAGAGGTTCCGATAACATGACCGGGTTTCGCAATGCCACCGTCGACACACTCCTGCAGCGGGCCCGCCTCGAGACCAACGCCCAACGGAAGATTCAGCTTTACCAGCAAGCGGAACGGCAGATTGTTGGTAGCGCGCCGTTGGTTGTCCTAAGCTACTACACCTACGAGCGGGTCTTCCAGCCTTACGTGAAGGGGATCCAGGTGAGTGCCATGGGAGACCCCTCTATGCCCATGAAGAAGATCTGGATCGAGCGGGGGAAGGAGAAGTAGGCGCACCCCGGCGGGGCGCTGGTCCCATGGGTAAGCACCTCACCCTCCGCACGAAGTTCATCCTGACCACCAACCTCATGGTGGTGCTGCTCGTGGCCAGCGCGGCTATCCTGGCAGAGATCCAGCAGCGCAACGCCATTATCGAGGAGGTGAAGAAACGGGCCCTGATCCTGGCCAGCGGGCTGGCCGATGCCAGCACCAACTCCCTCGTCACATACAATTACGTGGGAGTGGAGCAGAGCCTGGCGGTGGCGACTAGAAGCCCCGATGTGGTGTACGCCGTGGTTCTCGACAAGGAGGGGAACGTCGCGGCGAGCAGCATTCGGGACACCCCGAGTCGCCGGATCCTGCTAGAGGAGAAGGAACCGGCTCCCGCCGGAACCGATCCGCTGATTCGTCAGCGGCGCATCCCCGGCTCCCCTGCTGAGACCGTGTACGACGTGGCGGTCCCGGTCATGGTCGAGGGCTCCGAGCAACGCTGGGGGATGGTGCGCCTGGGCATCTCCCTGGAGAGCATGAACCGGCAGATCGCTCGAACCCGATCGCTGATCTTCGCCTTCGGTCTCATGGCACTCGCCGTCGGCAGCCTAGGCTCCGTGATCCTGGCCCAGCGGATCACCAAGCCCCTTCAGGCCCTCACCCGCGGAGTGGCGGCCGTGGGCCGTGGAGACCTCACCCAGCAGATCAGCATCCAGACCAAGGATGAGCTGGGCGAATTGGCGCACGCCTTCAATGAGATGGCCGCACAGCTCGCCCACATGCGCGAACTGGAGGAGCGCCTGCGGCGGGCCGATCGGCTGGCCGCCCTGGGGACCATGGCCGCCGGAATCGCTCACGACATCCGCAATCCCCTGACGTCCATCCTCATCTTCTCCCAGTTGATGTCCCTGCACCACGACGATCCCGATGTCCGGGCGAAATTCGATCGGGTGGTGCCGCGGGAGCTGGAGCGCGTCCAGGCCGTCATCGAGGACATGATGGAGCTGGCGCGTCCCAGCTCCCTACACCTCGAACCGACCAACATGAACGAGGTGCTGGCCCAGGTGCTGGAACTCTATGAGAACCAAGCCGCAACCCTGAATGTGAAGTTGTCCCGGGAGCTCACCCCCGACCTCCCTTTCTTCATGGCCGACAGGAAGCGGCTTCATCGCTGCTTCAGCAATATCATCGCCAACGGGATTCAAGCCATGGCCAGCGGGGGGGATCTGGCTGTCCGAAGCAGCCTGGTGCCGGCTGCCGAATTCTCCGGTCTACAGGGTAATACCTCAGCGGTGGGCGCCCCCGGCGGCTCGGCGATTCGCGTGGTCATCTCTGATACGGGTCAAGGTATCTCGTCCGACCGCTTGTCGCGGATCTTCGACCCCTTCTACACGACGAAGGAGAAGGGCCTGGGTCTGGGCATGGCCATCACCCACCGCATCATCGAGGACCACAAGGGCAGCATCGACGTGCAGAGCCAGGTGGGCCTCGGCACCACCTTCACGATCCACCTCCCTGTCAGCGTGTAGGAACCGCCGGAAATTCGCCTTGCGACTCCGGCCGGGTCCGCCTTCGACCTCAGATAACCCGCAGGCCTTCCCGGTCAATCGCTAGCAGCTCGGCGCGCGCACTCACATTTGCGCGAGCCTTCCAGCACGCCGCCATGCGCTCGCCGATGCTTCGTCCGTCCCCAGTGGTGAGGGCCAGCAGTGTCGGCCCCGCCCCGCTCAGGAAGCACGCCAGGGCGCCAGCTCGCTCCCCTTCCACCAGCACCTCCTCCATGCCAGGCACGAGCGGCGCGCGATAAGGCTGGTGCAGACGATCCCGTGCCGCCTCGCGCAGGAGGTCCAGGCGTCCCGCCTGCATGGCGGCCAGGAAGAGGGCCACCCGTCCCACGTTGAAGACCGCATCCGCGCGGGGCACCGTGTGGGGAAGCGCCTTCCGGGCTTTGGCCGTGGACAGGTGGAACTCGGGAATCACCGCGATCGCCTGTAGGCCGTCTGGCACCGGCAGCTTCACGCATCGCACCTTGCCCTCGACCACAGTGGAAACGGTAAGGCCGCCGAGGAGGGCCGGCGTGATGTTGTCCGGATGGCCCTCGAAGGGTAGCGCGAGGTCCAGCATCTCCTCGGGCTCCAGCACCGCGCCGGCGAGGGCCACGGCCGCCGCCACCCCTCCCATCGCGGCGGCCGAACTGCTGCCCAGGCCTCGACTCAACGGGATGCGGTTCACCATGTGGACCCGGACCCCATCCGGACGGATGCCCAACCGCTCCAGCGTCGATGTCACGCTGCGCGCGACGAGATTCCGTTCGCCCAACGCCTGGAGCTTGTCTGCGCCTTCCCCCTCGACCGTGAGGGCGAGGCCGGTGCCCGCGAGCTCCACCTCGATCTCGTTGTATAGGCCGAGGGCCATCCCCAGAGCATCGAAGCCCGGGCCCAGGTTGGCCGTGGATGCCGGCACCCGCACGCGAACCTTTTGTCGATCGCTCACGAAATCCTCCCTCTCCCCTGCTCCCCAACGCCGCTCTTCAGCAGCCTCCACACCGCGACCTGTATACCTCAGGCCCAGGATATCCCGCAAGCCCTATCACCACTGATATGGCGATTCCCACCCTCCCTGCTGACCGCGCGTCGCCCCCGAATGGGCTCCTCGCCTCCAGGGAATCGCGGCATCCGACCCCAGAGGCCCGGAGCAACAGATGGATCCCAGGCGACGGACAGACTTGACTTCCAGGGGTCCGGGGGGCTATAAAGCCCCGACGGAGGTGCTCATGCTCAACGGCAAGCGTCTCGCATTCGTCGGCGGCGGCAACATGGCGGAGGCCATGGTCCGGGGCCTTCTGGCAGCCAAGCTCATGGCGCCGGACGACATCCTGGTCTCCGACGTCCGGGAGGACCGGCTCGCCTATCTCCAGGAGACCTACCGGGTCCACACCACGACCAGTAACTCCGAGGTGGCAAGCAAGGCCGAGATCGTGCTGCTGGCGGTCAAGCCCCAGATCATGAGCCAGGTCCTGGACGGCCTGATTGACGTGGTCAACGCCGACAAGCTGATCGTCTCCATCGCCGCGGGGGTCACGACCACCTTCATCGCCGACAAGTTCCCCAGCCCGGTCCGGGTGATCCGGGTCATGCCCAACACGCCCGCCCTGGTCCTGGAGGCGGCCAGCGCCCTCACCCGAGGGAGCCACGCCACCCCCGAGGATCTCGAGATCGCCAAGCGGCTCTTCCGGGCGGTGGGCAAGGTAGTGATCGTGGACGAATCGCTCATGGACGCCATCACCGGCTTGTCGGGGAGCGGCCCGGCCTACATCTTTCTCATCATTGACGCCCTCTCCGATGCGGGGGTGAAGGTCGGTTTGTCCCGGGATGTGGCGCAGCTTCTCGCTGCCCAGACGGTCTTGGGGGCGGCCCGGATGATCCTGGAGACGAAGAAGCACCCGGGGGAGCTGAAGGATATGGTCACCTCTCCCGGCGGGACGGCCATCGCCGGCCTGCACACACTGGAGCAGGGCGGGCTGCGAACCACCCTCATGAACGCCGTGGAGGCGGCCACGCTCCGCTCGCGGGAACTCGGCCAGCGATGAACTCCACGTCCCGGTCCGGCCGATTCCCAAAGGACGCCTGATGTTCATCGCCGGTAATTTCCTCGGCGCCCTCGCCACGGTATTGAACGTGGCGCTTTGGGCGTACATGTGGATCATCATTGCCCGGGCCCTCATCTCCTGGGTGAATCCAGACCCGTGGAATCCCATCGTCCAGTTCCTGCACCGCGCGACAGAGCCGGTCCTGGCCCCCATCCGCCGCGTCTTGCCCACCTGGCGGATGGGCATTGACTTCTCGCCTTTGGTGGCCATCCTTGCCATCTACTTCGTGCAGGGGTTTGTGGTGTCCTCTCTCAGGGATCTGGCCTGGAGGTTGCGCTGATGGAACTCTCTCCGCTGGAGATCACGCAACGGGAGTTCGGCAGGAAGTTCCGCGGGCTGGACCCGGAGGAGGTGCACACCTTCCTGGAGCAGATCGCGGAAGAGATGACCCGCCTCGTACAGGAGACCACCGATCGGGCCGCACAGATCCAACGACTGGAGGCCCAGTTGCGGGTCCACCAAGAGCGGGAGGATTCGCTACGCAACACCCTCGTCACCGCGCAGAAGATGACCGACGAGATCAAGGCCAATGCGACGCGCGAGGCGGACCTCGCCCTTAAGGAGGCGGAGCTGAAGGCGGAGCGGCTGCTGGACCAGGCGCATCGGAAGCTGGCCCAGGTCCAGTCCGAAATCGCCGAGCTCGTTCGCCAGCGTGACTTGTTCGCGGCGAAGCTGCGCGGCCTCCTCAAGACCCACCTCGAGTTGCTGGACTTCCAGCCCGATCAGCCCCCCTCCCGCACGGAGCCGTCCAAGGCGGACTCCGGTGCCGAGCCGGTCAAACCGGCGCCTCCCTCCAGGTGACGGCCGACCGACCGGCGATCGTTCAGGACGGCCCGGACGTTCTTTTGGCTGTTCGCGTCCAACCCCGCGCCTCACGAAATCAACTGGTGGTTGCCGGGACCCAGCCAATTGGGCTGGGTGCCCAGCCAGGAGCGCCGGGTACCCGGGACGAGGGCTTGGGTCCTGACAGCATCACGCTCCGCGTGACCTCTCCGCCTGCGGAGGGCGCCGCGAACGCGGCCTGTCGGGCCTTCCTGGCGGATCTGCTGGGAATCGCTCAATCCCGCATTCTCATTGTCCGGGGCGAGACGTCCCGCAACAAACTTCTGCGCATCCGCGACGCCGAAGTCTCCACCATCCTTGCCCGGCTCCGATCCACAGACTAACCCAGGTTACGCACGAGTACCAAGTTTCAGCGGATTCTTCACGGGCGCGAAGCTGCGAAGTGTTGAGAAGGACGGTGGCGCCTCGCCGAAAACCCAATATAGTGTAGACCTACCCCCTTGCGGACCGTCCTCGACTTGTGGCACCCTCCTGCGCGATGTTCCTCCGCCAGAACGACCGCGCGAAAGATGGGAAGACCCACACCTACTGGTCGCTGGTGGAGAGCGT
>JBEKSY010000059.1:0-8898 GCA_049516595.1 Anaerolineales bacterium | reverse complement strand
GTCCGGACAGCGGCTTCCACGCTCTCCTTCTTCTCGGCCATTCTGCCTCCCGTTTCGCTATCCTAGGGCCGAGAAGTGTGTCTTAGCAAATCGCTCCTGATGTCCCATTTGGTCTGACGACATACAAAGCCGATCGATTCAAACGTTCCCTTGGGCGCGATGGATTCGATAGAAACAGCCATGATGGGAATGCTAGTAAAGTGCGCCGTGACGGCATCGATGACGACAATAAACAAGTAGGTCGCGAAGCCCAGCAAGATGCACAACAATCCAATTAATGGGCGGATGGGCTTCAAGCGTAATCCTTCTTTGAGCGGGATGCGGCGCAGGCGCAGGAAAGCGATGGTTGGAAGCAGGAACAGCAGCGTCTCGCTGGCGATCAACCCTCCAATAAAATGCCGGGACTGCATCCAACTGCCAAGGACGAGGTTCAACAAGATGGTGACCAGGTAGAGCAGATTGACGGAAAAGACGGCAGAGAAGCAGTTGGGCTTTTTTTGATCATCAGTTTCTCCTTTTCATACCCGGTTCTCATTATGAGGAGTAACCGAGAGGCGGCGTTGTTCGCTTGGTGGCGGATTTAATACTTTCGAGCGCTAAACGATTTACCAGCGCTTTTTTGTCCAAAGCGAAGGCCCTCCAGCCGCTCAGAAGTATCAGGAAGTTTCGTCTTCAAAAATCGCCAGCAAACAGTCCATAATCTCCAGCCGCTGTGCCGCCATTGCCTTGGAACTCTCCAGGCAGATGGACCGGCGCAGCTTTTCCTTGCGACTCCGCACCGCGTCGTAGGCTCTCCGAAGGTCGCCGGGATTCTTCGAAACATCGCGCAATACTCCCACTACGCCCAAAAAATCCAATGCATCGGCATCGCTCAGCAAAAGGGCTTCCATCCGCCGATGGGGATCGCTCCCATGGTCATATTCGATGCACTCCAACGTCGGCGTCAGGAGTTCAGGGGCATACCCCTTTCCCGCCAGATACTCTTCTGCGACCTGCCGGGATCGCAAGGCGTGATCCACGCCGGCTTGCAACCACTTGGGGTAACCGCCCCAATCGTGCAAGTGGGCCGCAACCCAGACCACTTCAGGATTATATTGTTGGTCCTTTCCAATCCGCGCAATCAATTGCAGAAGCCGGCGGGTATGATTGATGCCCCATGGCCCCCCATATTCTTCGGTCAGGCGAACAATCTCGTCGTGGTCAATCGCGTTCATGCAAATTTCCTTTCCAAATGGCAAACAGTCCCGAACTGGATTGGCACGGCCTGGTGGCCCGGTTCCCCGAGCGGTCCGCGCGGACGCCTCAACCGAATACCGGACGTCGAGATTAATCGGATCCTCCCGTCATTGGTTGCTTCCGGAAAATAAATGCCCAAAGGGCGAGAAAAATCAATCCAGCCGCGCACAGATAAGCGAACAGGTCGCCGATCCGGCTGTAGATTGTGGTAACCCCGCGGGTCGGGACCGAGGAGAGCAGGATCCCGTCCGATGTCTTATAGAAATTCTGGCTTGCGAGGATTCGACCCTCGTAGTCGGTGATGGTGGATATGCCCGAGCCCGCCGGGCGCACCAGCGAAAAGCCGTTTTCGATCGCGCGATAGGTTGCGACCACGGCATCCTCCGACTCCCACGGGTGGGCGCTGTTATACGGCGCGACGAGGATATCCACGCGGTTCCGCCCGGCCTGCCGGAGCAGCGGGAGGAAGTGCAAGTCGTTGCAGATCGCGGTGCTCAGGCGGCCGAAGGGCGTATCGACGACCGGCAGTTTACCCGCACCGGCGATGGTGAAATAAGCTTCCGCGGGAGAAACGGGGTAGGTCTTGTCGTACGTCCAGAGCACGGCGCCGGAAGAATCCACCAGAATCGACTGGTTGCGGACGAAGTATTGCGACTCGGTGCGCGTGAGCAACGCCAGTGAAACCTCGATCTCCGCGTTGTACTGCTTTGCCAGCGCCGCCACCCGGTCGAGTGTCGCCTGTTTGTCTTCCTCCAGAACCAATCCCGAACCTTCCTGCCAACCGACGATCTTCGCCCCGCCGCGCAGCGCCTTCTCCGTCCGCGCGAGCAGCTGATCCACGGTCGCCTCGAATTTCGGGCGGGCGGCGGCGCGCTGGGCGTCGGTGGATCGGTTGAACGTCAAGTCGATGAGACTGTTGGCTTCGGCCGAGACGGTGCTGTCGAGCGTGATAGTGGCCGCTTGCACCGTTTGCGATGCGGGAGGAGCGAAGGCCAGGCGTGCGCTCCCAAATAAAACGACGGCCAACAGCACGCCGGCGAACGTCAATGCCTGCGCACGCGCGGGCCGTCCGTCATCCAGATGTTCCCAGACCGCATTCGCCGTCGAAGCGCCCCACATGATCAGGAACGTCAACCCCCACATCCCCGTAATCGAGAGGATCTGGATCAACGCGAGGTTGTCGAATTGGGAATAGGCGGGCGATCCGGTGGACGTGATTACTCTGGACAGCGACAGGAGCCAGTCGGCGGCCGTAAATGCCAGGGGGAATAGAAACAATCTTGCCCAGGACGTCAACCGCGGACCGATCAGCCGGTCGGCGGCGTAGGGCAGGGTATAGAGCAAACCCCTGACGACCAAGGTGATGACCCCCAGGATAGCCAACCCAAGGTCGCCGGAACCTGCCCCGCGAAATCCGATCCAGGCGCCGACGGTGTACGCGACAAAGAGCAGCGGCAGCGCGACGATCGCCCGCCGGGAAGTGCGCGCGAACCTTAGCAGAAAGAGCGGCGCCGCCCAGGCCGCCAGCGGGATCACGGTCTGGACGAGGGTGAAAGGCAGCAGTAGGGATCCGAGGAGCAGCCACAACCAAGCCAGTCGATCCGCGGGGATGGACTTCATGCGATTTTCAATGGCGGTTCGATTGCCCGTTTGGCTCTTTATTTCTTGATGATTATCCGAAGCTTTGTTGCATTGCGCAGACATTTGTATTCTCCTTCCGGAAAACGCACGGATCTAATTTTTTGAGCACATTGCAATCTGCGAATAGGCCGCAGGGAAGTTGGATCCGTTATGTCAAAACGGCCAAATTGAATCCCAGCAAGGCCAGCGCCACAAGCGCATAGTAAATTCGGATTCCACGTCCGCCCGAATTTCTTATCCAGGCCAGGACTGTGAGGACCGCCGCACCCGCTGCCAGGAACAGCGAGGCATATGGAAGGCGCAGCGCCGCGAACTGCCATCCCGTCAGGCCAACCCACGGGCGCGGCCAGGGCACGTATACCAGGTTGGGCACGATCGCCTCAGCTGCCAGGCAGAACAGGCTAATGAGCGAGGCCAGTCCGGCCAATAAACCCACGAAAATAATCCACCACACCAAACGGCGGCTTCCCGCGGGGACAGCGGCGATGGTTGAGGGCGCCTTTTTGCGCCGGATGCGCCGCACCACGGCCCACACCGGCCAGAAGAACAGAGACGACAAGAAGACCAACCCGCACAAACCGTAGAAGGCCAACCGGTACGGCAGGAGTTGCGGGTCGATCTTTATCAGCGGGAGGTTGGGAGCGTCAGCTCCCAGCCGGTTAATGTCGTAGGAGTTGCCCTGGGGATCGAAGAATAGTCCCGGCTGAACCTCGGTCACCAAGTAGGTCTGGCCCATTATCGTGACGGTAACCACACCGTTATTTTCCTTAACCTGGAGGATACCGGTCGGGAGACCCCACTTGGTGCTGATGTAGTACCCGGCGATGGCTTGTCGACGCTGGCGGGCGGCCTCATCCAAGGGTAAGGCCTTGCTGGCGATCAGGTCGCTGAGGGCGCTGTCGGTCAGGGGAGCCGGGCCGTTGGCGATGGGACCGTAAGCAGGTTGCACAGGAATGGCTGTTGCTTCCCTCTCCCGATATAAGTGGTAGTCGGATGCGACGATTTTCCCCAGGATTTCTCCCGGCAGTTGAACACAGTGGTCTGCCTGTTCCGTGTTGGTCAGCACCACCGCTCCCAGTTTCAACTCCGGATACCAGATCATGTTGCTGTTGAAACCGAAACCGCCACCGCCGTGCTGAAGCTCCCGGGTGCCTGGTTGATTCGAAACGCCGATCCCCAGCGCGTACCCGGCCTGGCTGGCGGCCTCATTGGGCGGCGTATACATGGTCTCGGCCAGATTCTCGCGTAGCAGGCGGGTTCCATCCAGGGTGCCTTCATTAATATGGAAACGCAGGTAGCGGGCCATGTCGTTGGCGGTTGTCCACACGCCGCCGGAGGGGATAAGCAACCATCCGATCGGCGGACTCAAAGGCACCATGGCGTGTCCGACGGCCCGCCCGGGCGTGGCGCGCACCCGGCTGATATCCAGCGTGCTGCTGGCCATTCCCAGCGAGGCCAGCACCTTTTCCTTTACGTACTGCGTGAACGGCATCCCCGATCGCACCTGCAGGATATACCCCGCCAGGTCGATGCCCAGGTTCGAATAAGAATAGGAAGTCCCGACCGGAAATTTCAGCCAGGTATCCGAGATGCTGGCGATGTGCTCCTCGAAGGTGCGGCCGGGTAGATCGGAGTTGCCGCCCACCGGGGCTTCGTGGACCAGGCCGGCCGTGTGGCTGAGCAGCATGCGCAGGGTAATCTTCTGCTCCGGGTGCTCCTCGAAGATGCTGTGGATGTGAAAATTAGGGAGGTAGGTGGTAATAGGGGCATCCAAATCCACTAATCCGTCCTGAGCGGCGAACATGGCGGCCGTGGCAGTGAAGGACTTCGACATCGATTGGATCGAGAAGAGCGTGTCGGTGGTGACCTTTGTTTTGCGGTCCCAGTCGGTATACCCGAATCCCTCGGACCAGAGAATTCCCTGATCGTCAACGACCGCGATGGCCAACCCGGGGACATTATCGATTTTCATTCGACCGGGAATTTCATTGCGATATTTGGCAATGATCGCGCTGATGTCCGGCGTATCCCCGGCGGCCGCCGCCGCGGCCAAGCCGCCGCGGAAATCCGAGATGGAAGAAAATAATGCCGTAAGGCAGAAAAGGGTGGTGATCTTGTGCATTTTCCCTCCGATCATGGTGCTTCTTGGGCGGGAGTTAAAGGATTGCACTCACGGATCAAAAGCGGACGGGCAGGGATGCGGGGCGGAATCATCCTCCGACTCGCACAGATGCTCAGAATGAGTCGCAGCCATCGGGATGTCCAGATCATTCCATCCACCCTTGCTTCTCATTGGCGGAAAGACGAAGCCCGAAGCGATACAACGCTATTCCAAGGACGATCGCCCACAGCGCGGTAAGCGGGGCGGTGAAATATTGAAAGAGGCCAAGTAGGAAAACGCCCGGGACCACTGGAGCGGGCGCGCCGATGATTCCTATTCCATTGACGATGAGTCCGAAGATCGCCATCCACCTGGGGAAAGCACGCCCTTTCAGCATGACCAGGCTCCATAAAAACCACCCCACGGCGCCGACTCCGAAGCTGAAGACAGTTTGGAGCGGCAGGGCATAGTAACCATACGTAGCCGCCGCAACGAAGGAAGCTCTCAGCGCTTCGGTGGCGGCGCCGGAGTATCCATGCGCCAGGCTGACGAGCGTCAAGGAGTTCAATTCCGTGACGCTAATGTCGAAGAAGATCTAAAACAGTGAAAATAGCATGCCGGTAAAAGCCAATACGTTATGGTCGCGCCGCAGGACAAGATAAAACGCGATCGACGGCAGGATGAACATGAAATCACCCAAAATCCACAGACTCCAAAGACCGTTGGCCAGCGGCTGTTTTTGCGAGATAAGCTGCGGGTAGGCTTGAGGATTGCCGGGGTACGCAGGGCTGTAAAGATGGGCCGCCAATCGGAATGCCACAAGCCCTCCAATGCCCCAAAGGAAAGTCAGGATCCCGCCCCAAAGGTCGACGACTTTTTCCCCTTGGTAGTACATGCAGCAGGCGGCCCCCAGTTCGTTCCGATGGGCGAGGATCCCGCGGAACGCCTCCTGCACTGCCTCAAAGCCCTTGCTCACGCGGCCTTGGACGACAGATGGCTCCATGGCAGACATAGCCCCTCCTTCCAATCAATTCAATCGGCCGATCAATCACTTCGGGTGGGTTCTCCCTTTCCAGTTCCCTCCGGCCTACCTCTTGACTCCCAACCGTGGACCGATGGCCTGTCGGAATGCGGTTAGAAGCGCAAGCCGTCTCGGATCGTCCCATTGCCTGGTTCCCATCCGGTTCATGACGTAGGCGAACCCCACCCCCTCTTCAGGGTCAGCGAATCCGAAAGATCCCCCCGCCCCGGGTTCACCAAACGAGCTCGGAGGGCCAAACGGATACTCGGGACATGGCTTCAGGAAACCGAGGGAGAAGGTCATCTCTCGTTTCATGACCTCATCATGAAAGCCGTGACTGGGTGGGACTGCTGGCGCCATCAGGGCCTGAAGCGTGGCCTCCCGGAGTCCGAGCTCCCGGCCTCCGGTGGCGAAAATGCTGTAGGCAAGCGCCACCGCCCGTGCCGATCCGACACCCCCGCCCGAGGGCACCTCAAGGTTGCGGGAATAGACATGCGCTTCGTCCTGCAGCAACCAAGGCCCCGGGTTCTCGAACACTGCCCGCCGGGTTGGAGATCGCGAGCTCATAGACGCGATCATCAGGGGAATGGGGGTTTGGAACAGCATTTGAAGCGGGCCGGCCTTCTCGATAGTCGCCAGCCTCGAGTCTGGGATCTCCTCGGGCAGGCGAAGATAGAACTCCAGCCCCAGGGGCGAAGCGATTTCTTCCGAAAAGAATCGGCCCAGGCTGCGGTGCTGTGGGTCAACTCGGCGCAACAGCTCCCCTTCGTAGAAGCCAAGACTTTGCGCGTGATAGGCCTGCCGCATTCCGGGCTCCCAGGCCGGTTTCTGCTGAGCCAGGATCCGGGCCAGCCGGCCAAGGTCCTCGACAACTTGCCGATCCACTGGTGCGTCGAAGGCGAACAGGCCTGCTTGATGCGACAGAAGCTGACGGACGGTGATCCCCTCCTTGCCCTCCTGGGCAAACTCGGGCCAGTAAGCGCACACTCGTTCCTCGTAGTCCAAATAGCCTCGCGAGTGGGCCAGCGCCATGGCGAGGCTGGACATCCCCTTGGCGGTTGAGAACACATTGACCATCGTGTCCTCCTCCCAGGGTTCTCCGGTAGCCTTGTTCCGGATTCCACCCCATAGGTCGACCACCTTCTCGCCCTGGCAGTAGATGCAGCAGGCAGCCCCCAGCTCATTCCTTCGAATGAAGTTATCGCCGAACGCCTCCCGCACAGCCTCAAAGCCCTTGCTGACGCTGCCCTGGACAACGGATGGTCTGGCGACAGACATGCCCTCTCCTTCAAGGTCGACTCGACCGGGACAGTCCCGTACCCTGGCGTGTTTCCGTTGCCTGATGCCGCCTACCCTCGGATTGACTCATTGGATTCACCATCTCCTCCAGCGGAAGGTCCGTGCCAGCATCAGACCCAGGCACCATCAATATGTTCCCGCCACGGTAAAACTCCCTTCGCCTTTCAGGTAGGCGTTGAAGAACTTCAGCACCAGATCGTTCATCCTCTCAATCGTTTCCAGCGGATCCACCTCTATTCCGCCGGCCTTGGGCACAGAAGAGTTGATCACAGACACAAGAAGCGGCGAGACAAGCGGCAGATCGGTGAAGCTCATATGATCCGTGCCGATGAAATGGACTTCGTAGGCTTTCGGGGCCGTGGCGACGACATGCTTGACCGCAATGGCATTGGTCGGGTCCGGGACAGCGCTCATCAAGCGTTCCAAAACATCGGAGAATATGTTCAGAAGCGGGACCGGGTAGAGCCTGTCGTTCAACACGAACTTGCCGTTGACATAGTCTCTATATTCACCCGCCAGGTCAGCATCGAGATTGACGACTGCGCCAATGTCGCTGCGTTCCCTGGCGACCTGCGCCATGGACTCCCCGCCCAGGCTGTGGCCGATCAAACCGATTTTTCCCCGGTCAATCATCTGGTAGACAGCACCGGAGCTTGTGTCTTTGGCCTTCGCAAGAACCGTGTCCAGGACGAAATTGACGTCTGCGATGCGCAGGCTCATCCATTTCTGGTTGAGCCGGGTGGTTGTCGGTTCACTGTACATCCCTCCATTGACATCCAGGTACTCCCGGAGATAGGCACGATCGATGATGGTCACATGGCGCGCATCGTCGACGGTGTACAGAGAGTGGTAGGGATGATCGACCGAGCAGACCACGTAGCCGTTGCTCGCCAGGTCCATAAAGGTGGAAGTGTTGCTGGTCTTCATCGCAGCCGTTCCATGCGAGAAAACGACCAGCGGATATGGGCCCCCGCCATCCTTGGGATACCAGAACTCCACGTTGACCTCGCGATGCGCGCCGGTATTGGCAAAGGTTTCGATTCGGTTCGGATCGGTATACGTATAGGAGACAGTCGCGACCGCGTGCGTCCCGGTCATCTTGGGTTGTGCATGCTGCGGGAAAATCAAGGCAGGCGTGACGGCGAGGAAAACCAGGACCAGCATCCCAATGGCCCTGCCGACGACGCGTCCGGACTTGAATTCGATCTTCACTGCCTTCCTGCCACCGAGCGTCCAGATTCCGATCGCTGCCCAGATGAGCAGCAGTGCGGCAAGGAGGTACCAGCGGAATCCCCATTGGAGGACGGATACCAGCGTGAAGATAACGAACGCTGCAAATGCGCCGATACGGACAAAGCTTCTGACCTTCCTCTGGTTCGATTTCGTGATAATGCAGTAGGTTGCGAATGCTGCTTCAATGACTAAAGCGATGATCAGAATAATTGTTCCCATGACGATTTTCCTTTCCTGTTCCTTGAGTGTGGCCAACGATTGCTTATGCGGACGACCTCATCGCTGATGGGTTGTCCGTAGAAGCACCAACCGTTATAGGATGCTGCCGCATCACTTGTTTCAGGCCTCTGGAAGCAGATGTTGATTG
>JBEKSY010000058.1:0-9812 GCA_049516595.1 Anaerolineales bacterium | reverse complement strand
TCCAGACCTACGACTGTGATATGCTGGTTCATGAGCCGGCACCTCCGTATGTGGATAGGCTCCGCCTCGCCGCGGAGCAACCCACGTATACCATTTACGCAGGTCGCCGGCTCGTCCATTCTATCTAAGAAGACCTTGACTTGGTTCCGGTCGGGCGGAGCTCTTTGCAGGTTAGGGCTCCTCTTCGGGCTGCCGCCGCGTCGCTGGCCTGCCGGCTAGCGCAGCCGAGTCGGACAATATGCCTTGCGAGGGTTTCGAGCTTCATCCCCGTACATGTTAGATGGATTCTCCCTTGAGTTGGGGACGACCTCGCCCCTTGCTAATCTCCGTCTCAGGTTTGTTCCCGGCCGGACTTTGCTAGAATAGATTGCGAAAATACCGCAAGCCTCAAGGACCCTGGCCTCCGCCCGGTCGGTGTGCGGCCATGAGGGTGGGAGGGGATCCGGCCCAACGGATTCTCGCGGGCAACGTGAACTATTCTGCTAATCGATCAGACGTTTCTGGACAAGATGAGCTCGGAGGTCGCGCTCCTCGGCAGCGGAGTGGGGAGGGTATCCGCGGCAATCTCGCCCCTTGCGGGCGTCCTTCAGGTTGCGCATTCTGGGGTCGCGCTGAGGCCGAACTTGGCCCGACGGGTACTTTCCGCCGGTGGGCCCCGAGGGTGAGGATTGCCAGCACCTGACGCCGAGGATTGTCGGCATTCCCATCGCATGAAAGGGGTTTGCTGACCCCACGCTGGCTCTTGAAGTCCCGCTTCGACCCGGGCCTGGGACGTCTCGATCCCCTCCATTCCCCGAGGCCCGGCCGAATCGGGCGGGTGGACAGGGGGAGATGAAGTCGGCCGCGCAAGGGGCATGAGTAGGGTGTCGCCCGTCCTGGGAAGCGAAGGAAGTCTTGAGCGGAGAGGCTTCCTGTCGGAAGCATAAGAGTTTCCAATGGGAGGTAGGGCAATGGAGATTGGAATGGTCGGCCTGGGGAAAATGGGGGCAAACATGACCCGTCGGCTCCTCAAGGCGGGTCACCGGGTGATCGTCTTCGATCCCCGGCGGGAGGTTGTGAGGGAGCTGGCGGGAGAGGGGGCGCTGGGGTCCAGTTCGTTGGTTGAGCTCGTGCATAAGATTCGGGCTCCGCGCAGCATCTGGGTCATGGTTCCCTCAGGTCAGCCGACGGAGGACACGATCCGAGAGCTGTCCGGCCTTCTCGAACAAGGAGACACGATTCTGGATGGAGGAAACTCTAACTATCATGAGACCCTGCGTCGAGCCGCCGAACTCGGGTCGCGGGGGCTGGGCTTTGTCGACGTTGGGACGAGCGGAGGGGTTTGGGGGCTGGCCGAAGGGTACTCGATGATGGTGGGTGGGGAAGAGCAGCTCGTCGAGAGGCACCGACCGATCTTCGAGGCGCTGGCACCCGCTCCCGACCAAGGGTGGGGACGTGTGGGCCCGAACGGTGCTGGTCATTTTGTGAAGATGATCCACAATGGCATCGAGTACGGGGTCATGCGCGCCTACGCCGAGGGCTTCGAGTTGATGCATCACAAGAGCGTGTTCGGGCTGAACCTGCCCCAGGTGGCGGGCATTTGGCAACACGGCAGCGTCATCCGTTCATGGCTCCTCGAGCTGGCCGAACGTGCCCTCAGCCTGAACCCAAGCCTGGAGGGCATTGCAGCGTATGTCCCGGATTCAGGGGAAGGTAAATGGACCGTAGTTGAGGCGATCGAGCTCAGTTGCTCGATTCCGGTGATCAGTATGGCCTTGGAGAGTCGCTTTCGCTCCCGCGAGGAGGCCCCCTTCGCCGACAAGCTTCTGGCAGCCCTCCGGAATCAGTTTGGCGGCCACGCCGTGACAAGGGAGAGGGGGAAATGAGTTTCGATCGCCTGGCAGAGAGAGCGAATGCGACAACCTTTGTGATCTTTGGCGCCTCTGGGGACCTTGCCCAGCGCAAGCTTGTCCCGGCGCTGTTCAGCCTGCGGTCTAAGGGCCGTCTTCCAACGGATTTCCGAGTTCTCGGATTCGCCACACGCCCATGGTCTGCCGAGGAATTCCGTAGGAATCTGGAAGAGGGATTGAAAAGGTATCACGGCCAGACTTCTCTGCCCGAATCGTGGGTGGAGTTTTCACGCCACTTGCATTACCTGCCTGGGAACTTTGCCGATCCAAACGACTTCTCCAGACTGGCGCAGGAGCTTCGCGCCCTCGAGGGCGGACCGGCAAACCGGGTCTTCTACTTCGCCGCCCCCCCACGCTACTACCCGGACATCGTCCGCGGACTGGGCGAGCATCAGCTGCTCTCGGAATCCTCTGGTTGGCGAAGGATCGTCATCGAGAAGCCCTTTGGAAGGGATCTGGCTTCAGCTCACGATCTCAACCGAGCGCTGTATGAGGTGGCAGGAGAGGATCAAGTTTATCGAATCGACCACTACCTGGGGAAGGAAACTGTGCAGAATGTCCTCGTGTTCCGATTTGCCAACTCGATTTTCGAGCCGATTTGGAACCGGAATTATGTCGATCACGTGCAGATCACTGTGGCCGAACAGCTCGGCGTAGAGCACCGGGCCAAGTACTACGACGGTGTGGGCGTCGTTCGGGACATGTTCCAGAACCACCTGCTTCAACTCCTCACCCTGGTCGCCATGGAGCCTCCCTCTTCCTTTACCGCCGATGCTTTGCGGAACGAAAAAGTCAAGGTCCTTCGCGCAGTTCGGCCCATCGCGCCGCGGGAAACGAAGGTGAATAGTGTCCGCGGACAATACTTGGGATATCGGGAGGAACCGGGTGTTGATCCCAACTCGGAGACCGCGACATTCGGAGCCCTGCGTTTGTTTGTCGACAACTGGCGCTGGCAAGGGGTGCCCTTCTACCTTCGGTCGGGAAAGGAACTGAGAGAGAAGGCGACCGAGGTCCTGATCCAATTCAAGTGCCCACCCCATGTGATGTTTCCGATGGCGGCGGACGCGGAGATCACGCCCAACCTTCTTTCACTCTGTCTCCAGCCGGACGAGGGAATCCATCTTCGCTTCGAGGTCAAGGTGCCTGACAATCAGGCAGAGATGCGCTCCATGGATATGGAGTTTCACTACCGGGACGCGTTCGGAGGAATGGCCATCCCAGAGGCCTATGAAAGGCTCCTCCTTGATGTGATGCAAGGCGACGCCTCCCTTTTTGTTCGCGGTGATCAGATTGAGCTGGCCTGGGGAATTGTGGACCCGATTCAGGCTGGCTGGGAGGGAGAGCAGGCTCCGGCACTTTCGATGTATGAGCGAGGAAGCTGGGGCCCTGCGGCGGCCGATACGTTTATGGCCCATGACGGTCGGGCATGGATCATGGGTTGCGGGGGTCATTCCCCGAGCGGGCCCGTCAGGGTCCGTTGATCCAGGACATTGTCGGCGAGGGATCGCCCTTCACTACGAGAGGCCGATCTCTCGTGGGGGGCTTCCAACCGCGGAGCATGGGGGATAGCATGGGGCCTGGTGGGAAGCGGATCGCTGGATCCTAGGGGTTCGCAGAGGGCCATGTCCTAGTTTGATTCGTCCGGGTGGCCGGAGTTCTCAGCGTGGGCCCTGGGCAGATCGGGGGGGGCAGGAAGCAGCGCGGCGGCGACGGAAGCCTACGGTCATTCCCGGGGCAGAAGCGGCGTGGTGTGGGGGGCCCTTGAGGCTTCAGAGATTAGCGGGGCGCGCGTCCAGCCTCGGGACAACCCGGTGCACTGCTGGAGGGAACCTCGACTGGCGCCCAGCGAGCTCGATGCGGCCCTGGTGAGAGAATCGGCGGGTCTTGTTCTCGGCCTGCCCTGCAGGACGGCTCCCAGGCCATCGTGACTCCTATCGAGAGCCGCCATCATCCCATGGCTCCTGCACATCCGTTCCAGCGCCCGGTGGGGAGGAGAGGGATGTCGGACTCTCCATCCCGTAACTGCTACGTGTCGCGGGTGATCTTCGAATTTCGGAGAGGTTGCATCTTCGGCGAAGAATCCTACAATAAGGTGTGACGCGGCAAAGGGCGTATTCGGTGCCAGCCGATGAAGGAGGCGATCGCGGGGAATCCCCAGGAACTTGGCAGGCTCTGTCCCTCACCGAAACTGCAACCGTTCTGGGCTATCCGATCCAGATAGGGCCGCTGAGAGGGGAACCGAGATGTTACCCTTCAGTATGGCCGAATTGTCCTGGAAATAGTCTTATTTCGTCAGACAAAGACTGGGTCGAGGCTCGTGTTCGGTCGGAGAGCAACCCTCTGAGCGGATCGAGGGCGGAGTCAAGTCCCAGAACCGGTCAGGCTGACCGAGGAGAGCGGGGTTCGTGGCGCTGAACTGGCCCGCGATTACTGTAGTCATCCCGGCACGGAATGCGGCGCGGACTTTGCCCGGCTGCCTCAAGGCGCTGCTGGTCCAGACAATTCCACGTGCCAAGTATGAAATCATCGTAGTCGATGACGGCTCGACGGATGCCACGTCGGAGGTCGCCTCGGCCCATGGCGTGCGCCTTGTTCGCATTCTGCCCCAAGGCCCTGCCGCGGCTCGCAATGCCGGAGCAGAGATTGCTCGTGGAGAACTTCTTGTATTTACCGAGGCAGACTGTGTCCCCGCCCGCGATTTTCTCGAAAGAATGGCGGGAGCCTTTATTGATCCCGACGTGGTCGCGGCGCAGGGGGTTGTTCTTTCGCTTCAGTCCGATCTGATCCCTCTCTTCGTGCAGATGGAACAACGATATCAATACTGGCGCATGGAGGCGGTGCCATGCATCAATGCAATCGATTTATTCGCAGCCGCGTTCAAAAAGAGCATCTTCCTCGTGAATCGAGGGTTCGACCCGAGTTTTCCGATAGGGGGGATGGAGGGCCGCGAGCTGGCGTATCGCCTGGCTCAGAAGGGCTACCGTCTGGTGTTTGCTCCGTCGGCCCTGGTCTACAAGCGGCACGTCTTCACCTTGGGGCAATATCTTTCTGACAAGTTCTGGAATTCCTACTGGCGAGCCCACTTGCTCGGCTGGCATCCCAAGCGTTTGATGGGGGACTCGCAATTGTCCGGACACCGAGTCTTTCAATCTCTTCTGGCGTGGTTGATTCCGGCCCTCGCTCCCTTAGCCCTCCTGGCCCCGCGGATCTGGGTGCTGATCGCTGGAGGCATCGTGGTCTTCGGATTGGCGGCCTGGGAGGAGATGCTCCTGATCCTGCAAAAGAATCCGACTCTCCTGATCATGGCCCCCTTGCTCATGTACTTGCGCGCGCTCGTTGAGGGCGCCGGGCTTGTTTTCGGATGGGTGGCTGCGGGACGTGAAGCGCAGAGCGAGCACTGGATTCCCATGCCGCTGGTCGATCGCTTCCTCAAACGCTTTCTTGATCTGATCTTGTCCGGGCTCGGGCTTGTTCTGCTCCTGCCCGTTCTTCTGATTTCCGCTTTGGCGATCTATCTGGAGACCCATTCAAGGGTCGTCTCCCTTCACCTGAGACTGGGCGAGGATGGGCTGCCCTTCGAGATGGTCTGGCTGGGGCCTCCGCCGGGACTGGTGCAGCAGCGCCTTCCACGCATCGGATCGGCAGACGACCTGCCGGATCCCGAAGAGGATGCATCCTCGGGCGAGAGGCGGGTGGGGTCCACACTTCGCCGGCTTGGAGTCCACCGTCTCCTGTTGCTCTGGAACGTATTCTGGGGGGAAATGAGTCTGATTGGGCCCGTCCCTGAGAGAAGGGAAAACCTCGGTCACTACAGTGACCGGCACCGACGACGCCTGGCCTTCCGCCCGGGGATCACCGGTCCCTCCCAAATCCTCTTGGGTGAGAACGCGCCGCTTGAGGATCGGCTTCCCATGGAACTCAACTACGCAGACTACTACTCGCTCAAAAGGGATCTCCAGATTCTGGTCCGGTCGATGGCCTTTTGGAAAAAGCCACGAGTGGATTAGCGGTCGCCGAGGGCTAATCGCAGTGCCCTGAGCCGGAGTTGCGGTTCCAGAGGTATAATCCGCCCGCTCTGGGCGCCTAGCTCAGATGGTTAGAGCGCATCACTCACATTGATGAGGTCGAGGGTTCAAGTCCCCCGGCGCCCACAGAAGGAAGCTCAGTACCGCTACTCGTCGCGGCCCCGGCCTCCAGGCCGGGGCCGCGATGCATCTGGCCGAAATTGGACCTCGCTCCTGTGGCCTGAATTCCTGGCAGAGAGGGGGAAGTCAGGGGCGCTAGGCGGCCTTGTGGTTCAAGGGCTTGAGCCCGCTGCCTTGAGGGGTGTCGCTGACGACCCAACCGAGCGCCGTGATGCGGGCCCGCAATTCATCGGCCCGCTCCCATTCCTTCTGCTTCCGGGCTTCATCTCGCTGCTGGAGAAGGGATTGAACCTCCAACGGCGCTTGGCATGGTCCGACCTGGGGCGGCTGGGCCCTTTCGATGGTTTCCCAGATCAATGGGGGGATATCAGATTTCAAGTCCGGGAGAGTGGTTTCACCGAGAATGAGGAGAGGGAAACTCCTGGCATGGAAGAATCGTGTTTCATCGCCTTCTTTCATGATGGTCACTCCCCCCTTGCCGACCACTCGGCAGGATCGACGAGCCAGATCGATGATCAACCCCGTGTTCTCGTCGATTCCGACAATCGTCATTTTCGCTGGGACTGAGGTTCGCAGGGTTTCGAAGCGGGAAGTTCCCATGAAACTCCGGCTCGTGTCCAGCTCCGCGCCGCCCTCCGTATTGTTCCAGTGGGGGATCAGAATGAGGTGCAGGCCGTACGGTCCCAGCAGATCCAATCCCTCACTCCAATGAGGGTCCTCTCCCACCTTGTAGATCTCGTACACGGGCAAGGCCAGGGCGCCGGTAGCAATGGCGGCGGCACTGGCAAGAGCGAGAGCGGCGCCGAGCCGGTGTCGAGCCAGGACAGCTTGCCAAGCCAGGGTGCTCTTGAGCTGACGAACAGCGTAGGTAGGGCTCCCGGGGCCGAGAAAGATCAGGTTGGCTTCCAGCAGGGGCCGAACGATCTCCAGGTCGTCCGGGCTGAAGGCTGTCCCCTTTTTTCTGGCGGCGACGATCCTCACCTGGGGGTGGTAGTTTTGCAGGCGAGAGCTGACGTAGTCAGCCACGCGGCCCACTACCCGCGGGGAATTCAACTCGAAACCCGCCGGTGTCTCCAGGAACGCCATGAGGATGGGAGGTTCGAGTTCGCGCGCCAGGGCTTCAAAAATACGCCCTCCGTTGGCCGTGGTTTCGCCGGACCCAAAGAGGGCAATCAGTCCAGGGACGACTTGGCTGAGGCTCATGGGGAGATTCCCTTGGTGCCGGGGAGCTGGGGATCGCGATCCCCTCAGGCGCGGGTAAGTTCGAAGGAATTCATTATACCCATTGGCCGAGATCTGGCCTTGGCCTGCCTGACCATGATCAGCCGCCGTAGAACCACCCAGTGTCCCACATCACCAGCGGCTTGGCCTTTTCCTGCCGTACTCCCGCCTCGATTACCTCGGCGACAAAAACAGTGTGATCTCCTGCGCGGACGCTGTCGACGACATGCGCCTCCAGCCAGTATGGGGTCGCAAGCAATAAGGGCGCTCCCGTCTGCGAACCGCGCTCAAATGGCTGGCCATTGATCATTCCGCCCTCTCGCTGGGAGGGTCGAAAGAACGCGGAGGCGACTTCCTTTTGATCGCTAGAGAGCACGTTCAGGCCGAGGCCCAGACTGCGATCGATGAGCGAGTGGAGGTGGCTGTCAACCTTGACTGCCACCATAATCAGGGGAGGGGAAAAAGAGGCCTGCGAGACCCAGGTGACTGTCCCCGCCGCCATTTCCTCGCCCGAGGCGGAACTCAGCACGTACAATCCATAGGTCATGCTACGAAGAGCCAATTTCTTAGTCTCGGTCTCCATGTTTGCCTCCCGTAATCCTCGACTTTGCTTTGGATAGTAGTCTAATCCCAGGCTGCAAAGCGCGCCCACAAGGAGGCGAGACCACGGCTCAACCGGTGGCGCCGGCCCGGAAGCTCGGGTATAAGCGCACCGGGCTTGGGCCAAATGGTCGCATGAAGGGATCAAGAGGAGGCGATGTGAGATTTGGGAACTTCGGGTTCGGGTTGAGCTTGTTGAGCTGCGTTGTGGGCCTTATCGTGCTCGTGATTGTCGCTTGGATCTGGTGGAGGATCCTTGCCAAGACCGGCTATGGTGGCCCGCTTGGGCTTCTGATGGTGGTTCCGATTGCCAACTTGGTCCTGCTTCTGGTCCTCGCCTTTGGAGAGTGGCCGGTGGAAAAAGAGGTGCACAGGTTACAAGGGGGAAAGTAGTCGGCAGAACCCGCAAGCTGGCCGGGGCTCTCGCGGCTCGACTTGTGCAGGCTGTGGAACGGTGGCCGATCGGTGCCTTATGAGAACTGCTCCTCTCCACTATGGGCACGAATGAAATTGGAGGTAGCTTCCGCCGGAGCAGGACTGCTGACCGTTCGCGTTGTCGGTGCATCTGGTGCGCGCATATACCTCTCCTGACGTGACGGTGAATACCGGCCTTCTTGCGAGTGTCTCAACCGTGTCTGTTACTTTGGTGCAATATCCAATCTCACTCTGCGGGATGATCCAATCGTAGGAAATGATGTCGAGACCGCCCTCAAGCGTCAAGTACCAATACTTGCCAAACTGGCATGAGGGACAATTCCGCTCACCCACGTCAATTATCTTTCCACACACTTCTACCTTCTTCCCTTTATCAAGGAGGGTCACTTCCCCAGGGGACATGCAGGATAGTCCAGTTGCCAGAGGAAAGGGCGTATCAGTGGGCGCTGGGAGGGCCGCAGTCGGCGGTACCTCAGTCGCGTAGGGTGTGTACGTCGGGTAGGGCGTGTAGGTGGGCTGTGGTGCGATCATCGCCGTCCCCGAACACGCCGTCGTCGCCAAGACGAACACGAGGAGCAGACTTGCGATAGCGAGAATTGAGCGTTTCATGGCTCCTCCTCACCCCCCCGGAATGTAGAACATACAGGCATCGTCCATATTGAAGATGCCGTCCACGACGGTGGCGTTGTGATCCCAAGCCACGAGCACCTTACCAGTGACCTGTTTCGCGTTCTCGGTGAGGTAGACCGTGAAGATCGCCCTCTTACTGTTATTCCAGATTACATCAAAGTTGGTATTCGCAGACACATCCCCGCTCGCCTGCTCAACTGCTTTGGTCACTGGCTCGATTAGGGCTGGGTTGGTTGAGATGCCAACCACTTGAGAGGCAGGGATGTTTGTCGAACACATGACCCCATTCAATTGTGCCTATAGGCCAGACGAGAAGGTCTGATTCTCCGTGCGTTGAGATTTCAGTGAGGCTATGCTGGCATCCTTATCACTATTATCTTTAGTCAGAGTTGCGATGGTCTGCCTGGCATTCGCTAGACCGGCCCTGGCTTGGTCCCTCTCTCCAGTGACTTGGTCTAACTGGCTGGTGAGGCTGGTAGTCCGGCCCTGCCATCCCACGAGAGCCTTAGCCTTGTCGGCATTCCCCAAGGCAAGAATGCCATTGCCCGCTAGACTTGCCAACAGCGCCAAGACGGCCACGATCAGGATTGCGTTCTTAATGGTCCCCTCCTCGTGACTCAAGATCATGCCGTGGTGTGCATGCGCTGTGCGGTTCCAGCGTGCGCGTTCGCGCCTCTCGAAGCTGCGTCGGCACTAGCAGGCTGCGGAAGAATCTGGATCAAAGAGGAATTTGACTGGCATGACGGTCCTTGATCATGGGTTGATGCGATTGGAATTCAGGCTGGCTTGTCGGAAAGGGCCTCTTCGGGGGGCTTGGGCTCCCGCCTTCCGGAGCTCCCTGCGCCCCTCCGGCTCATCCGACCGCCGCTTCAAGATTCCGGATGAGCACCAA
>JBEKSY010000057.1:0-10920 GCA_049516595.1 Anaerolineales bacterium | reverse complement strand
CTACCCATTCTTCCTCCTTTGTGGCGCAAGAAACAGCTCCGCCGGTTGGATCAATAACACGTTCGAAACGGTCTCATCGATAAGCTCTCCTTTCTCTGGCGATTTCACCCAATCCACCTTTGCGATCCAGGCAGGTTCCAAATTTGTCACCTTTCCCCTCCTGGCCCGGGGGCCTCGGCTTTGCCCATGTGTTCCATGATGGTTTCCTTGGCAGCGCCCAAATCTGTTCTTAAGCTCCGGGCCGCAATCGGGTAGGCGCACGAGATGCCCCGGACCTCAGACCGGAAAGTTCTCCCCTTGTCAGGCGATTGGGTGTTTTCCTTCCCTGAGCACGCCTAGAATGGTTGCGGGCGCGAGATCCTCGACACGCCCTTGCCACCTCTCCCTACCGCCTGGGATCCTCCTTGTGTCGCAGAAGAACTCCAGCGGATTCCCGTCCGGGTCGCTGAAATACATCGCCCAGCTGATCCCGTTGTCTACGGTGCGGGGGGTCACCCCCGCCTCGGATAGCGCCTGGAAGGCCCGGGCCAGCTCCTGCTGGTCTGCCAATTCGAAGGCCACATGATCCACTCCGGTCGCCTCCGCTGCGGGGGCGGGCGCCGCCTCGCTCACCCTCTGGAGTGCAACCTCGTGATAGGAGTCGCTCCCGGAGAGAAATGCGTACTCGTTTCCAACCTTTTCCGCCAGTCTCATGTGGAGCATGCGGGTGTAGAAGGAGATGGCCCGATCCATGTTTCGGACCTTCAGGCGGACATGCCCAAGCTTGACGCGATACCCCTCCCTTCGACCTTCAGCCATCGATCACCTCTTCACCCTGCCATCGCCGAGAGGCTTGCCAGCAGATTCTTCGATTTCGCATCATCGTCGGGGGATTCATCGATAACACTCGCATCCCGTTGGTTCCTTCAACCCGGCCAGGACCCTCCGCCAGCAGGCCCTCCGCCTCGAGTTACCACGTTTCGAGCTGAGCGGTCATCCCGTTGTCCACCATAAGCGACGCGCCCGTGATATAGGAGGCCTCCTCGCTGGCCAGAAAGGCCACGGCCTCCGCAACCTCCTCCGGTGTTCCCAGCCGCCCCAGAATCTGGCGGTGCTCGACGTCGCGCTTGGCTTTCTCCGGATCGGGATCTCCCGCAAAGATGCCCTTGATGAGCGGCGTGTAGATCCAACCCGGGCAGACGGCATTCACCCGGATCTTGTCCCGGCCGTAGTCGATAGCCATAACCCGCGTCAGCGCAACAACCCCGCCCTTGCTGGCCGCGTAGGGGGCCGTGCCGCCCACGTTCTGATAGGAATGGACCGAGGCGACGTTGACGATAGCTCCTCCGCCGGCCGCCTTGATGTGCGGAATGGCGTACTTGGAGCACAGGAAGACCCCACGCAAATTCACCGCCAGGCAACGGTCAAATTCTTCCGTCGTCGCGTCCAGCACGGTCTTGTAGACCCCGATCCCGGCGTTGTTGACGAGCACGTGTAGCACGTTGTACCGGGAGAGAGTCGCTTCCACCAGGCGCTGGACCGAGCTTTCGTTTGACACGTCACAGGGCTGAAAGAAGACGTCCCGGCCGCCATTTCTTAGAAGGCCCGCGGTCTTCTCGCCTTCTCCCTGATTCACATCTGCAATGACGACTTTGGCCCCCTCCCGGAGGAAGACAGAGGCAATGCCTTTGCCGATTCCCATTGCGGCTCCCGTGACGATCGCGACCTTCCCCTGCAGCTTCATAGAGAGACCTCCTGCAAACGATCGATCTACACGCGGTAAGTCGCCGCGCTTACCAGGGTTTCCGTGGAGTCGAAAGGAAAACCGGTCCCTGGGAACCGACGGCGACGTTGTCCTCGATCCGGATCCCACCGAAGCCTTCAATGTAGACTCCGGGCTCCACGCTGGTCACCATCCCCTCCTGGAGCGGACTGGTCGCTCCTGGCACGAGAATGGGTATGAACTCGTGATACCGCAGGCCCACCCCGTGCCCGGTGATATGAACGAAGTACTTGTCCACACCGGCTTTTTCCAGGACTTTCCTTGCGGCGCTGTCCGGTGCCGAGGCCGGGGCCCCGGGCCGCAGCTCGCGTGCCGCGGCCTGCTCGGCCTCCAGAACCCGGTTGTAGATTTCAACTTGGCGAGGGCTGGGTGTTCCCGCCACGGCACAGTAGGTCAGGTCTGACCAGTAGCCGTCAACGACCGTGGCCAGTTCCACCATGACGATGTCGCCCTTGGCGACTTTGCGACTGCTGGAGGGGACAAGGAGCGTCCCCTTGGTGCTTCCCACCGGTCCCGTGCCCACCTCCGCCATCGGCCGCACGAGACGCGCGCCCTTGTGCCCTGGGCCCTCACTGCGAATCTTGGCCTCCACGACGGCGCCCACCTGGGATTCGGTCATCCCCGGCTTGAGCTGGGTGAGGAACTCTTTCATCCCCATCTCAGCGATTTCATTGGCGACCCGCAGCTTATTCAGCTCGTAGGAACTCTTCACCGAGCGGACGGTTTGGAGGAATTCTGTCGCGTCGATGAGCTGGCAATCGGCGAATACTTCGGCAAGTAGCTGGGACCAGGGCCGGGCGGGGACCACCGGTTCAGCAGCCCGGTAGGGCGGGGCAACTACCTCGAAGCTCATCTCAACCCCCACCCGGCTGCCCTTGAGTCCCAGGGTGGACTTGACTCGAGCCAGGAGCTCTCGGTAGTTTTCATAAAGATCGCGGTCTTTCAGTAGCCCCCAGCCGAAGGTTGTCGGCTCGCACCAATCGGGGGTTACGTACTCGGCTTCAACTTCAGGCAGGAAAAGGACCGGCTTCCCGCTGGGAGGCAGGATGGCGACGGATAAACCGTGGTGCGGCCAGTAGTCGGTGAGATAGACAATGTTCTCGGGGAGCCGGCAGAGAAGGGCATCCAGATGAGCCTGCTTCATCTCCCGGCGAGTTCGATTGAGGCGATCCAGGTCAACTCCGCTCATTTTTTCCTCCCCACTCAGGATGAGATTTTCGTGGGTTTCCTCTCGGAATGAATTGAAGAGACTGGTCCCGGACCAGCACCCTCCTTTTCACAGACGGCCAAACTCGGCCAGCAATTGCTCAACGGTCTTGCCCTGCCGGATTCGCTCACGAGTCGCTTCCTCTTGGGCGGCCTGAACCTCGGCTCGCCTGAGCACCTCGCCCGCCTCTGCGCGAGGCACCACGACCACCCCGATTTCGTCTGCCAGGACCAAGTCTCCAGGGAAAACCACCACGCCACCGCAGTGTATGGGGACATTGATCTCGATCGGTTCCATCCGTTTGGAGTAAGGGGAATGCGTCGAACGAGGAACGACTGCACGGCTGAAGATTGGGAAGCGGAGGCTCTTGATCTCATCCGTGTCGCGGATGGCCCCATCGACGACTGCCCCGACCACGCCCTTCTGCTGGCACAACCCGGCCATCAACCCTCCCCAGATCGAGGTCTCAGTCTCGCCGGCTGCGTCAACGATGATCACATTGCCCCGCTGCGCGACCGAAAGAGCGTCCAGGCAATCCACGAGGTCGCCAGGATAAAGGCGCACAGTCAGGGCTGTGCCGACGAACCGCGCTTCAAACAGCGGGCGGATGTCGCTGCGCAGGACACCGCTACGTTCCTGGCAGTCGGACACCACGCACGAAGGGCTCATGATGCCCAGGAGCTTTTCGAAACCGGCCAGGGTCTCCGCACGGGGCGAGGGACCCATCGGGTTGATGATGCGTCGCATGGCGTTGTCACCTCCTGCGCCCGTTTTCCCAACGGCCCAAAGGGGCGCGGCGGGCCTGCTAGCGTTTCTCCGATCTGGCGGACGCGACGGCACCGACGAACTTGCGAGCCAGCTCGGTCAATTCATCAAACCTCTTTGCCGCGACCGCGCTTTTCTTGACCAGGTTGCTCCCGACTGCGACCGCCGAGGCCCCGGCCTTGATGAACTCCCCCGTGTTTTCCAGTGATACGCCCCCGACTGGGATAAGGCGGACCTGGGGCAGGGGGGCGAGAAGGGCCCTGAAGTACTCGGGGCCTCCCAGTTCTGCTGGAAAGACCTTGACGAAATCCGCCCCGCATTCCCAGGCTGTGAGGATTTCCGTGGGGGTGAAGGCGCCGGGGATCGCGACCTTGCTGTACCGTCGGCACATCTCGATCACATGCGAATTCAAGGTGGGTGCCACGACGAATTGGGCGCCGGCCAGAATCGCCGACCGGGCGGTCTCAGGATCCAGGACGGTTCCAGCTCCAAGGAGAACATCTTGCCCGAATTCCCGGGTTGACTGTTCCAGGATCCCCAGAGCGTTGGGAGTAGTCATCGTGAACTCGATCGCGCGCACCCCGCCGGCCCGGACCGCACGAGCCACTTGGACGAGTTCTTCCGAGCGGTCGAAGCGCACAATGGCGACGACCCCGCCCTCTTCAATTTCGCGCACAAGATCCTCTCTGGTCATCTTCCGTCTCCTCAGCGCGCGATCCTCAGGTTCTCCGCCTTGAGCCCCTTAAGCAGACCTTCGGCCTCCTCACGCGTCGCCCAGTTGAAGTCTGTCCAGGAGGTCTGCTTGAGCGCCGAAAACGCATTTCCCAGGCGCACGGCCTTCTCGAGGCCTTCGGTTATGTACCCGCAGATGAAGCCGGCAGAGTAGTTGTCCCCGCCACCCAGCCGGTCAACAATTTCGATCTCGTAGGTCACGTCCTCTACAAAGTCCTTGCCGTCGAAGGCAAAGGCGCTCCAGGTGTTGCGCCACACGGACGGTGTGCCGCGCAGGGTGATGGTCACCACCTTGAGGCCAAACCGGTCGGCAAGGTTCCGCGCCACCTGCTTGTAGTCCTGGGCCTTGATGCCGAAGACACGCTCCGTATCCTCCTCGGTGGTGATCAGGACATCCACGTATTTCATGTAGGGTTCCTGAACCCCGCGGGCCTTCTCCTGGGACCAGAGCTTGGCGCGATAGTTAAGATCGTAGCTGACGGTGAGTCCCATTTCTTTGGCCGTGCGCAGAGCGCCTTCGGTGACAGCCGCGGCGCTGTCACTCAGGGCAGGGGTGATGCCGCTGGTGTGGAACCACCGTGACCCCTGGAACACCTGCTCCCAGTTCACCTCGCCGGGTTGGATGCGGCTGATCGCGGAGTACCCCCGGTCGTACAGAACCCCGCTCGCTCGCGGGGAAGCCCCGTATTCGCAGAAGTAGAGCCCCATGCGGTCTTCCTTCGTCCAGACCAGGTGACATGTGTCCACGCCGAATTCACGCGCCTTGTTTTGAGCCATCCGGCCCAGAGCGTTGGCTGGCAGGCGGCTGACCCAGGCTGCGCTCAAGCCCAGCCGCGCAACCCCCGCTGCCACCGTCAGCTCCGAGCCTCCCACGCTCATGCGGAGAGCCGCCGCCTGCTCCAAGCGCTCAAACTCAGGCGGAGCGAGGCGGATCATAGCTTCCCCGAAGGTGACGACCTCAGACATGTGGCCCTCCTGGCTTCCTCGACATTGATCCAGGCCCGATGTGGGGTTCACTTCTTCCAGTTGATGAAGATATCGAGGTAGTTCAAAGGCCTGTCCGTCGGATTGCGGACGCCATGAGCCACTCCGGGGGGAATCGTCACCGCGATTCCTGGGCACAAGGGGAATTCTTCGGTGCCAAGGCGGACGATTCCTTCTCCCTCCAGGACGTAGTACAACTGATCCTCGATTTCGTGGGAGTGAACCGGGAGCTCCTCGTGGGGTCTCACGCTGACCAGGCCGAGTTTGAGATCCTCGCGGCGCACAATGTGCTTGTTGTCTGAATGGTCTCGCGCCACTGCCTCGATGCGATTGACGTCGATAACGAAATCCATCGCTCCCCCCTCTGGCATCTCGTCAAGGCCACGGGCTCCAAAGATCCCCCCGTGAAACGCTTACAGCCGCGAGCGGGCGTCCTCAGAAAGCTGATGGACGGCTTGACCTCAGGACTTTGCGCGTCTCAGCCGTCCGTTCCCGCCGGTTCGGTGAGACCCAGGCTCGGACATGCCGTTCTGAGTTTGTGCATCCCCAAGCTGGTCCACCCCGCGTCCCCAACCCAATCGAGCCGAGACCTCTCCACCAGCTTGCCGTAAGGCCTGGGTCAGGCCGTCATGCGCAAGATGTTGGTCCATGCGCTCAACCGGCCCTGACACACTCATGGCCGCAACGATTCCCTTGTGATTGAAGGTCGGAACTGCAACGCACTTGACGCCTGGCTCATGTTCTTCCTGGTCGACCGCAAACCCTTCGGCGCGGACGCGAGCGAGTTCCGCACGAAGGACGCCCAGGTCGGTGATGGTGTGCTCGGTGAAGCGGGGCAGCTTCCGGCTGGGGTAGCGGGCAAGCAGTTCTTCGTCTGAGATGTAGGCGAGCAGCGCCTTGCCCACCCCTGTGCAGTGCGCGGGGTTGCGATCACCGACACGCGAGGACATCAGTCCGATGGGATGCAGGCCGGCCAGTTTTTCGAGGTAGACCACCTCGTTGCCCTGCAGTATTGTGAGATGGACGGTCTCGCCGAACTCGTTGCGCAGGTGCTCCAGGATATCAATGGAGCGGGCACGGATGTCATTGTTTCTCAAGAACCGCGAACCGAGTTCCAGGCAGGTCGCGCCCAAGCGATACCTGCCGCTGGGGCGGACTTGCTCCACAAACCCGTGCCTCTCCAGAGTTAGCAGCATTCGGAAGGCCGTGCTTGGGTCGAGACCTGCGGCCTTGCTGATCTCGGAGGCCGAGAGGTCGCCGTCGTGGAGAAGAAATGTTCCCAGCACGCTGAGGGCCCGATCCACAGAACGGATGCGGTATCGCTCTGGTATCGAATTAAGTCTCCGCGCGCTGAGGGAGGGACCGGCGGCTGTTTTCATGCTATGAAATAGGATTTTGCTCAATGAAACTATAGATCAGCGGGGTCCTCTTGTCAATACACAGGCCAGAACCGGGAATCCTTGCAGGCCGACGAATAATCCGAGATCGTCGGCCCAAAGGTGGGTGCCCTACGACGTGACGACGGGGGCTACTTTGGGGATTCCGCGGAAATTGGCTGAGAGCAGAATCCACAGATCTTGGAGGACAATGGCGAACCAAGTCTCTGAGGTCCTCCGGGTCCTCTTGAAGGTAGAATGAGCGGGTTTCCACGTGTTCTGGCTTGGCGAGAGCTCGTTATTCGACTGTGGCCGAACGTTCAATCTATTTCGGAGCCGTTAGTGGGGTCGGCTCCGAGATCTCGCTTGTCTGTTGGGAGGGCATGGTTCCGCCCTATCCGTAGGTTCGAAGGATCCTTACCTTTGTTGACGTTGTGGAGGGCTATCCAATGTTGCGAAGATTGACGCTGGCAGGTTTGATTGCAGGTGTGGGTATGGGGATCCCGCTCCTGGCGGTGATGGCCTTGGGCCAGGAGGCCCTGGGCTTGCCCTTTGCTCCCTATGATCTGTTTGGTCTCCTGACTCGTATCCTTCCGGGTTCCCTGGTCGTGGGCACCGTAGAACTCATGGTTTCAACCCTTCAAGCCCTCCGCCTGGGTTCGACCTCGGCGCTTGGGAAGATCATCGAGAGCGGCAGCGCGGTGGTGATTACACTCGTGGGTCTGGCCCTGGTGGGTGGACTTCTGGGGTACCTGTGGCCCAACTTGCAGAATCGGCTGGCTGCCCGTCGCTTCCTGGCGGGAGTGGTCGTCTGGGTCATTGTGATCCCGGTTGGGATCTGGGCGGGCTGGCCAGTCCTCGGCTTTGCCTGGGCGCTGATCTTGACCCTCGCTTGGAGCGTTGTGACCTGCTGGATTCTGACTCGCTGGCAGACCGCGGAGATGGTCCCCGTCGATACAGATCGGCGCGCCTTCCTCGGCAGAGCGGCCGCCTTGGCCTTGGTCACGACGATCGCCGGGCTTGGGCTGGGTCGCCTGCTGCGCCGAACCGCCCCGCAAGCAACCTTGGCGCTCATCCCCCCAGGATCGACGCCACCGCCTGCCCAGCCGGGTTCTTTTGCACCCGTTCTTGGAACCCGTGCCGAGGTCACGCCGGTTTCCGATTTCTACCGCGTTGATATCGATTTGGCTCCCTCCTCCGTGAACGGTTCCCAATGGGCCCTGGAAATCGGGGGTGAAGTCGACAAGCTGTTGACGCTGTCCTACGCCGACCTCACGGCGATGCCGTCCGAGGACTTCTATGCGACCCTGGAATGCATCTCCAACACGGTGGGAGGAGACCTGATCAGCACAACCCGCTTTACCGGGGTAAAACTGGCGGACCTGCTGGCGCGCGCCAGCCTGCGTCCGGAGGTCACGGAAATCCGCTTCGACTGTGTCGACGGCTACTCCGATTCCCTGCCACTGGACTCAGCCCTGGACCCGGAAACCAGAGTGTGCTACGCGATGGGCGGTGCCCCGCTGCCCCAGGAGCACGGCTACCCTGCGCGCTTGTATACCCCAAACCGGTACGGGATGAAAACCCCCAAGTGGATTCAGAAGATCGAGGCGGTGAGCGAGCCCTATGCAGGGTATTGGGAACAACAAGGCTGGTCCAAGGATACTTTCGTAAAAACCACCTCCGTGATGGATGCTACCCTGAGCGAGACGGGTGCCATCGAGGTCGGAGGGATCGCCTACGCCGGAGCGCGAGGGATTCAAAAGGTCGAGGTCCAAGTCGATGGCGGGGATTGGGTCCCGGCCGAGCTGAAGCCGCCGCTTTCCCAATTGGCCTGGGTAATCTGGCGTGCTCACGTTCCAGCCAGCCGGGGGACCCACCAACTGACGGTGCGCGCCGTGGACGGATCCGGTGCCCTGCAGTTCGCAGGTAACGTCGATGCCTTCTCGAGCGGCGCCACAGGATATGATCAGAGGAACGCCCAAGCAGACTAGAACCTATTTCACACCCTTCTTGGGGAAGGATAGTGCAGTCAAGGTGAAAGACTCCGGCATAGACCAGGATCGAACGATCGTAGTGCACCACCAATCGGCGGAAGCAATCCAGCCAAGCGAAGGTGCGTTCTGCCAGCCCCGGAACCCGCCCCTGGGGTTCGGACCGCGGAGCAGGTTCGATGTCCGTGGCGCTTGTAGCGGCGCATCTTCCGTCCGTCTTGGTGCGTGGCCCGGCGGTTGTTCCTCGGGTCAGGAATGATTGGCTCGATCCCACGCTTCAGCGATTGCTCTCGCCGATGATTTCTGTAGTCGCCCCAGTCCAGGACCAATCGGTCGGGTCGCTTCCGTGGGCGCCCGGCTCGTCGCCGCTAGGGAAGTCAGTTGAAGTGTCACGGGCCCGGGCCCGGTAGACTATGGTTGGGGAGGGGGCCTCTGCAGGATTGCAACCTAAGCTAGCTGGTTACAAACCCATCGAGGCGGAAGCGTTCAACAAAAATCGAGCGCAGGGGAACTTGGCTGATTGCGCGAATAGACGGAAAGAGAACCGGGGCTTAGAGGGTCTCGGTTCTTCATTTGAGTAGCGGGGCCAGGACTCGCCTGCCCCCTCGCCCCGCGCATGGAGGGCGGGCTGGCGATCCAGGCGGGGGAACCTGGGATCTCCATGCTCCTAGCCTGGAGGTCTATGGTCCCAAAAGCAAGTCGCAGATCCGGTCGATCTGCGACTTGAGTTCTTCCAAGGAGTGTGCCGGCCCACAGAACCGTAGACCTCCGGGTTATGAGCCTTCGTCCTGCCGAGCCAGCCTCAGATCGCAGTTCCACTTGCGTGAGGGTGCCCTCTGTCTTACGGTGCCATTGAGCCCGGCAAGGTTCGCGGCCAAGAACAAGTCGGAGGTTACCTCCCCTGTTGTCTCACGTCAAGGTGGATTTTGCGCCATCCACGGCCGAAAGAAGCTTCGCGGATCTAACGAGACAACGATTGAGTGTCACCGGCTCAATGGCGAGGCAGACAGAAGAGACTACCCGCATAGTTCATACCATGGTCGACACTCAACCGGTCATGACAATTGTCGGACGGATGGGCTTCTTGGCCAGGACAGGACGGCGGCTCAGAGTTCGAGGCCGCCTTCGAACGTGCTTGCCAACTCCGCCATGTCCGGCTCTTCGTTCTGCATCCCCATCCTCCCAAGCTTAACGGCCGGCTGGAGCGAGCCCACCCCACCCACCTCGAAGGGTTTTACGATGTCCACGAAGGCGATCTCGGCCTCGGCCCCTCAACCACCCTGCGTCGCGTTGGCAGAGGGTCTGGAATTATGTCTGGTGCCATCGGGCGCTTGACAGGCGCACCCCGCCGACCACATTCGGGCTTGCCAGGCCCGCCTGGCGCCGTAACTGTCTCATGTGTATTGAACCCAGACAATCCTGTTGACTCGGGCCGAGTCCTGCCGCATAATGAAATAGGCTAGCGTTTGCCCAATGCATGACAGGGCTGCAAACGCTGCGGGGAGGGGGGAATGACTGGGACTTATGACACGCCCAGCAAAAGCCGGGCGTGTCTTTTGTTTTCAGGATGACGTTCAGTTCCTTGTCGGGGTGCACGCCGCGGTGCGTGACCAGCCCAGGCGTTCTCATACGAAATGTCAACATCGATCAATCGCGAGATCGCAATTCTGCCTCACTCAGATGATCACGAATGCGGCCACCACACGTGCAGAAAGCGGGAAATGTTGAGCCCATCGAGTTGCGCGAGAATGAGTCTGTCGTTGCCCGCAACAGGGTACGCATACCAGCATTTCCATTTTGCTCTTGAACTGCTTTTCAGGTGGACCAGATGGAGCAGCCGAAACAGTATCCCGACAGTTTCCCTGCCCTTTATCGGCCACGTATCCCCCCAAGGGCGCTGTTGAATCGCTAGTTGGGCTGCGCGCGGAGGTGATGCCCTTTCCATTCGGCAAGCTGTGCGAAATCGGCACACCAAGTTAGCTCTCCCGGAGAGGAGGCGAAAGAATGGTCAAGCTAGAGAAGTCCGTGACGATCAAAGCCCCGGTCGAGAAGGTATTCGGCTACATGGCCGACCCCAGGAACCTGCCCGAGATCTGGCCGAGC
>JBEKSY010000056.1:0-12253 GCA_049516595.1 Anaerolineales bacterium | reverse complement strand
TGATGCCGGGGGACAGCGTGAATCTAGAGGTGGAACTAATCGTGCCGGTGGCGCTGGAGAAGGGTTCGAAGTTCGCCATTCGGGAAGGCGGCCTGACCGTCGGCGCCGGAGTCATCACGGATATCCTCGATTGAAAGGAGGCTTCCCGGGTTCCGGGGAGGTTTTAAGATACAATGGCAGGCAAGAAGGATGTTCGCCCGGTGATCGCGCTCGCTTGCGCGGATTGCAAGAAGCGGAATTACATGACCGAAAAGAACCGGCGTAACGATTCGGGGCGGCTGGAACTCAAGAAATACTGTCCTCGATGTCGCAAGCATACCGTGCATCGGGAGACCAAGTAGAGCGGAGAAGGGCGGGCGATCGAGCCGCCACGCAGGCCAGTAGCTCAATTAGGTAGAGCACCGCTCTCCAAAAGCGGGGGTTGTGGGTTCGATTCCTGCCTGGCCTGCCTGACTTGAGGAAATCCCGACCATCCCCCCCGCGCCTTGTTGAAGGGTGCGCGGCCGGGCTGGCAAGGAGAGGGGCCCCTGTGGGGGCCGAGTGGGCGGAATGGGCGCCCCGCGCGGGCCCTGAGCAACGGGGCGTTCGTGTGCTGTCACCTGAGGGAGAGATTGCTGTGGCCAAGGCTCAAACCAAGCGACCCCCCAACGCCATCGTGCGCTACTTCCGGGAAACCGGAGGAGAAATGCGGAAGGTGAGCTGGCCCACCCGTCAGCAAGCGATCAACCTGACGATCGTGGTCCTGATCGTGACCGGGGCAACGAGTCTGGTCCTGGGCGCCCTCGACTATGTATTCACGGATCTGTTTCGTCTGATCATCTCGCTGTAGCGGCTGTGTCGGCGCGGAGTCTATCTGTGGGGCACGAGGAACAAATGACGGCTGAGCAAGAGGAGCCCATGGCGCCCTCCGAGCCCGAGGCCGGCGGAGATCGAGCGCCCGCCTTGGAATCAATGGCACCGGCCGAGGCGAGGCCAGAGTCCGGGGATCTGGCTCCTGAGAAGGTGGAATTGGAGCTGCCCCCGGAGGGGACGTTGCCAGCCGGGGAGGCCGCGGCCCCGCTGGTTGCCGGGAAACCGGCGGAACCCCAGGACGAACGCGCCTGGTACGTGATTCACTGCTATTCGGGATATGAGAACAAGGTTCGCTACAACCTCGAGCAGCGGCTTGAGACCATGGGGATGAAGGACAAGATCTTCGATATCGTCATCCCCACGATCGAAGAGATTGAGATCAAAGAGGGGAAGCGGCGGAACGTTGAACGCCGGGTCTTCCCGGGCTATCTGCTCGTGCAAATGATCCTGACCGAGGAATCGTGGTACGTGGTCCGCAACACTCCCGGGGTGACGGGCTTTGTGGGCATGGGCAACGTTCCCACCCCTCTGCGGCCCGAAGAGGTGCAACAAATCCTCAAGCGCATGGAGACGGCCACGCCTCAGGTTCGGCCTACGTATAAGGCTGGTCAGCGCGTGAGGATTATCGACGGGCCCTTCAATGAATTCATCGGGACCGTGAGTGATCTCGACATGGATCGCGGCAAGGTGCGCGTCCTCGTGTCCTTCTTCGGCAGGGAAACCCCGGTGGAGCTCGATTTCCTCCAAGTCGAAAAAGCCTAGCTGGAAGCCGGAGAGCGTGGGAGGGCGCCTGAGGCGCCCGCCAGGACCACAAGGAGACCCGCAGTGGCAAAAAAACTCAAGGCGGTGGTTCGCATTCAAATCGAGGCGGGCAAGGCCAATCCGGCTCCACCCATCGGACCGGCCTTGGCTGGCCACGGCATCAACCTGATGGCCTTCTGCAAGGAATACAACGCCCGCACCGCGAACCGCCCCGGGGAGATTATCCCGGCCGAGATCAGCATCTTCAGCGACGGATCTTTCACCTTTGTGCTCAAGACCTCGCCCGCCTCGGTGCTGCTGCGCAAGGCGGCCGGCATTGAAAAGGGCTCAGGCGAGCCCAACCGCAACAAGGTGGGCAAAGTGACCCGCAAGCAGATCCGCGACATCGCCGAGATCAAGCTGAGGGACATGAACGCGGTCAATCTCGAAGGGGCCATGCGCATGGTGGAGGGCACGGCGCGCAACATGGGGATCACGGTCGAGGACTAATCGGTGGGAGGGCGCACGGTTTCGCCCGCTACGACCACGAGGAGATGCTATGGCCAAACATGGCAAGAAGTATCGAGCGGCGGCGGCTCAGATTGAGGCGGAAACCCTGTACTCGCCGGACCAGGCGGTGCAACTGGCTAAGCGCACTTCCTACGCGAAGTTTGATGCCACGGTCGAGGTGCATATGCGGCTGGGCGTCGATCCCAAACACGCCGATCAACAGGTGCGCGACGTCGTGGTCCTGCCCCACGGATTGGGCAAGACCGTACGTGTCGTGGTTTTCGTGGCCGGGGAAGGCGCGCGAGCAGCCCAAGAGGCAGGCGCCGACACCGTGGTGGATGACGACGCGGGCCTGAAGAGAATCCAAGAGGGCTGGACGGACTTCGATGTCGCCATTGCGACCCCCGACATGATGGGGAAGGTGGGGCGGCTTGGGCGCGTCTTGGGGCCGCGCGGACTCATGCCCAATCCCAAAGCCGGAACCGTGGTTCCGGCGGAAGATCTGCCCAAGGCCATCGGGGAGGCGAAAGCTGGGCGGGTGGAGTTCCGGCTGGACAAGACGGCCAACTTGCACGTTCCCATTGGCAAGGTTTCGTTCAGCGAGCAAGCTCTCTACGAGAACCTGGCTGCGCTGATGGAGGCCATCAAGCGAGCCCGGCCGGCTGCCGCCAAAGGCATCTATCTCAGAAAGATCGTGGTCACCACGACCATGGGACCGGGGATCCGGGTCGACCCCGTGGGCGCCCAGGCGATGGAAGGGGAAAGTCTGATAAAATCATCGTGACCGCCGTATAGGCGGAGGGACAACTAGCAACGCCGCCCAAGACAGCAGGGGCCCGGTGAGGCTTAATCTCCTGCCGAGGTGGGGTTCGCGCGCACGACGCACATGGCGTGCGCTGCGGTCCTTGCCCAGCAGGCTTTCGGGCAGGGACTTTTCTTTTCTCAAGGGAGAGGAGGTGAGCAACTTTGGCACTGACCGCGGAGGACAAGCGTGAACGGGTCGCCGAGTATGTGAAGCTCCTGAAAGGAAGCCAGGGGTTGGTCCTGGCCGAATTCGTCGGGCTGAAAATGACGGGCATCAACAGTTTGCGAGGACGGGTTCGCGAGGCCGCTGGGGTCGTGACAGTCGCCAAGAACACGCTCCTGGAAATGGCCTTACGCGAGGCCGGGCTTCCCATTCCGGGAGATCATCTTTCCGGCACCACCCTGGTAGTGTTCGGCCCAAGCGATGTGGTCGCAATCGCCAAGGCCGTCGCGGAGACCGCCAAGGAGCATGAAGCTCTGCGCGTGAAGGGCGGACTCCTGGGCAGGCGGGTGATGAGCCGAGAGGAGGTACGCGCGCTGGCGGAGCTCCCGCCGCGACCGGTCCTTCAGGCGCGGCTTCTGGGCCTCTTGCAGGCACCGGCAGGGAAGTTGCTGGGAGTCCTGCAGGCTCCGGCTCGGCAGGTAATGGGGGTGTTGAAAGCGCACGCCGAGAAATCGGCCGAAGCACCCGCAGCGGCATGAGGCGTGGCTTCGGACAAGAGCAAGACCTAAGGCAAGGAGACTGGAACCATGGCAGATCTGGAGAAGTTGATTGAGGAACTGAGCGGGCTGAGTGTCCTTGAAGCCGCCGAGCTTTCCAAAAGGCTGGAGGAGAAGTGGGGTGTCAGCGCGGCCGCGCCGATGGCGGTCGCCGTGGCGGGAGCCGTCGCTCCTGGGGCGGCCGCTCCGGCTCAAGAGGAGAAGACCGAGTTCACTGTGATTCTCAAGGAAGCCGGTCCGAAAAAAATCGAGGTGATCAAGGTCATCCGCCAGCTCACAAGCCTTGGCCTGAAGGAAGCGAAGGACCTAGCGGAGACAGCAGGCGGAAAGGTGCTGGAAGCGGTGAGCAAGGAGGTGGCCAACGACGCCAAGGGAAAACTGGAAACCGCGGGCGCTTCGGTCGAAGTCAAGTAGCGGTTGGACCGCAATCAGAGTCTCCTGAACTCCTCCGGCCTCAACCTGCGGAGGGGTTTCCGCCTTAAGTCGGCGAGCGGCGGCCTACCCGGAGACGGATTCCGGTCGGGGTTTTCTCCCCCCGGAGCACTCGGCTCCGAAACGATCGGGTGGCCGGGGCCAAACTCCAGGCTTCGGGAAATGGGGCCGCGGGCGTGCCCGAAGTCCAGCCTCGTCCTGCTCATTGGCTCGGGGTGAGGAGCTCTCCCTGCAGGCTCCAGGCGGTATTCTGAGTAATGCGCACGGGCACTCGGCTTCCACCCCAGTCTCGAGAAGTGCTGTCGTAGAAGACCAAACGGTTGGTGCGGGTGCGACCCATCCAGCGGCCCTTGTGTTTTCCCTCCACCAGGACCTCAAGCGTTTGGCCGACATAGCGTTGGTTCAATTCCGCCGCAATCCTGGCCTGCAGCTCCTCCAGGGCCCGGAAGCGGCGCACTTTCTCCACTTCCGGCACATCGTCCTCGTAGCGACGGGAGGCCAGCGTCCCAGGGCGTGGGGAGTAAGGCGCCAAGTGAGCGACATCCAGACGCAGCTCCGTCAAGAGGTCGTAGGTTTTCTGAAACTGGGAATCGCTTTCGCCAGGGAACCCCACGATGACGTCGGTGGCGATCGAGGATCCGGGTAACGCGGTGCGGATGCGATCGATGAGTCGGCGATAGTCGTCCACCGTGTAGCCCCGCTTCATTCGTGCTAGAACCTCATCATCCCCTGCCTGCACGGGAACCTCGACATGTTCACATACCTTGGGGAGTTCCGCCATCGAATGGAGGAGTTCATCCGTCACCCAGCTGGGGTGGGAGGTGAGGAAGCGGATTCGTTCCAGACCTTCGATCGCTTGCACCTGACGCAGCAGGCCGGGCAGCCCGGGTTCACCGGGGAGATCTCGGCCGTAGCGGTCGACGATCTGGCCCAGCAGGGTGACCTCCTTGACGCCCTGCTCCACCAGGGCGCGCACCTCGGAGACCACCTCTTCAGCCGGTCGCGATCGTTCCCGGCCGCGTCGCGTTGGGATGATGCAAAAAGTGCAGCCGTGGGAGCAACCGTAGACGACGGGCACATGGGCACAGACCAGGGTCCCGCGTTCAGGCTCCGGGAGGAGGAAACCCGATGGGCCTTGGCTGAGGTCATCCTGCAGGGCAAAACGGGCTTCCGTTTCCGCCTGGGCCAGGGCGCGTCCATCCTCCCGTTCCGAGAGGAATTTCAGGAGAGGCCGGGGATCCGAGGGGCTGGAAAAGACATCGACATAGGGAAAGGTCTCTTGCAGGAGCCGGTTTCCCCTGACCCCCACCAGGCAACCCATCAGGTTGATGACGAGGTCAGGTCGCTTTTCCTTGAGGGGGCGCAAGGTGGTCAAGCGTCCATAGGCCTTGTCCTCGGCGCTCTGGCGCACGACGCAAGTGTTGAGGACAATTACGTCGGCCTGTTCGGGCTTCTCGGCCGAGTGATAGCCCAGCCGCTCCAACGCGCTAGCCACGCGTTGTGAGTCGGCAACGTTCATCTGGCAACCCTCGGTCCAAATGTGGTACCTCATCGGAAATCCCAGTCCATTGGTCTGAATTCCAGCACGCGGGCCGAGGGTCGCTCAACAGAGCCTCAGGCCGGATGACTTTTCGCCCTGGCCCGTTCCGCGAACTGAGCGCGTCGCACAACCGCGCGCTTGTGGGTTGCCTCCCCCACCTTCTCGACCTCGTCGAAGACCTCGGCCCTCACCACAACAAAGCGGCCGTCCACCTGGACAACCTCCACCTCGGCTCGAACCTTCATCCCTAGAGGCGTTGGTGCCAGGTGATGGATGGTCGCCTCTACCCCCACCGTCGTTTCCTCCTGGGGGAGGTAAGACTGGATCATCTCCAGGGCCGTGCGCTCGATGAGAGCGAGCATGGCGGGGGTGGCAAAGACACCCACCGTGCCGCTTCCCAGATGGGACGCGCTCAGCTCTTGGGTCACGGTGATCTCTTTGGAGTGCTTGGTCCCAGGGGCGATAGCTGGCATGGGTGCCTCCTAGACGACCGGCAACATGGGCGGGATGCAGTCGAGGAATCCCTCGATGAGCGGATGCTGAGGTCCCGCGGAGAGCCCTCGGCCTGCGGGACGGTCAGTTTGGACAGGCCCGACTCAGAAGGCCGCCGGCGAGGTCGAGGCAATACTCTCAGACACGCCGAAGAGGCAATTGCCCGAAGTATAATCCCCCGCATGTGGCCTCTGGTGCGGGTCGCCCGGAACCATCGAGTGCGCAGGACGGGCGGACCCGTCAGTCCCTGGTGGCCGAAACCCAGTCCGGGCAGGGGTTCGCTTGGGATGCCCTGGGTCGGGAAGACAGCCGTCGGGGTTGCGGGAGGACTGCTTTCCCTCCTGAGCCTGGTTGCGATCGGCGTCGCGGCGGTTCTCTGGGCACCGGTTCAGGCGGACGGGTCCCTGGCAATTCTGGCAACGGGGGCCCCCTCGCTCCGCACTCGTTTTCTCGACCGGACCGACCAGCATCTTCTTCTTGAATTGAAACCGGCTGGCACGCAGGGAGCCGGCTGGATTTCCCTTGCGCGCAACGCTTCCAGCCCGGCGCTCATCGCGGCGGCCGAGGCTCTGCTGACGACGCATGGAGAAGGGCATCTGCCTTCAGAGTCCGGAGCCGCCGCAGCCATTTGGGCCTTTGCACAGACGTTGCGGGGTCAAACCAATCTCGCTGGAGATCTGGCCGCTCTGCTGACCGAGCGCAACGGGGGATCGGTTGGGGGAGTGCTCCCCCACCTTCGAGTGGCTCTCCTGGCAGCAAACTTGGCATGGCGCTACCCGGCGCAGACTCTCCTCGAGTATGTCTTGAACTCCACCTATTATGGGCGCCTTGCGACGGGACTGGATGAGGCGGCCTTCGCGTATTTCGGGAAGCCTGCTCTGGAACTGAGCGTCGACCAGATTGCAACTCTAACGGTGATTGGGCAAGACCCGACTATTGCCGACCGCCTGGGAGAGCTGCAGGGGGCCCGCGCCCGGCTTCTGGCCGGGATGGTTTCCCTGGGCTGGATGGGAAGCTCCCAGGCAGCGGACGAAGCTTCCAGGCCGATCGCCTTTGTTCCCCGAGCGGATGTGGCCAGCCCTGCCATCGCTGCCTACCTGCGCCTGGTGGAGTCACAACTGGAGACCGAATTTGGTGAGGCGGCGCTGGTGACCTCAGGGTTTCGAGTGACCACGAGCTTGGAATTCCCGTTGCAGCTTGAAGCGGTGTGCGCGGCCCAGACCGAGGCGGCTTGGCTGGCCGGTGCCCCACCGGAGCTCCGCACAGCGAGGGCGGATGGGGGGAACTGCGACGCCGCCGATCTGGTCGAAGGGTTGGACGGGGCCAGAGCCCAGGGCGTTGACTTCGGGGTCACCGTTCTCCAGACTACAACCGATGAGCTCTTGGCCTATTTTCCCTCCATCCAAGACAAGTCTCTGACCGATCGAGCGGGCCAACCAGGCACTTCCTTGTTGCCGTTTGTCTACTTGGCGGCTTTTGCCCGGGGGTACTCCCCAGCCACTGCCGTCCTGGATGTCCCGTCTCCCACACCCGAAGGGCCCGGGGGCGAGTTGCCACTGGCCAATCCCAACGGGCAGTATCAAGGGGTGTTGCGTGCGCGCCAGGCACTTTTGGACCAGCGTTTGGTTCCTGCCGCCGGGTTGGTGGAGAGGGTCGGCCTGGAGAATGTCCTGCGCACCCTTTCTGAGCTGGGGATCTACTCCCGCCCGCAGGACGCTCCACAGGACGCCCGGGCTTTGCTGCTCGGGGGGGGCCAGTCGTCCCTGCTGGATCTCACCCACGCCTACGCAATCGTCGCCAACAACGGGATCCAAGCCACGGCCCCCGCCAGCGGGTCGGCAGGTCTTGTCGCCCAGGTTGCGCTCGAAAGCGGCCGAAGAGACGAACCGGTGAGTTCGGGGCCCTCGATTGCCGTGGTCAGCCCGGGACTTGCCTACTTGTTGCAAGATGTGCTCTCCGGTACGGGACGGGGGGAGGCATTGAGTGAAAATGGATGGAATGAGGGAAGCTACGCGGGTTCCTCGACTGCGACCGGAGATTCCTGGGCGGTGTTCCTGACCCCCGATTTTGTCGTCGGCGTTTGGGCCAAGGCCCCCGGGGGAGCAGACTTGGATCGGCAGGCCGCTTTGCCTCTGGCCCGGGCCATCGGGCGATGGCTCGAGCAAGGGAAGGCTTCTGCAAGGTGGACCATGCCCGCTGACGTGACGCGACTGGACGTGTGCGACCCCTCGGGGCTATTGCCGAGCACGGATTGCCCGAACGTGGTCTCGGAGGTCTTCTTGAGCGGCTCGGAACCTGGCCAGGTCGACAGCTACTACCAAAGACTGGCGGTAAACACAGAAACCGGGCGTCTGGCGACCCTGTGGACATCGCCGTCCCGGGTGGAGGAAAAAGTCTTTCAGAACCCGCCGGCCGAGGCCCGCCCCTGGACTCCTGCGGAGAGCATTCCCCTGGCCCCCCAAGAATTCGACACGTTGCCCTCCTCCTTTCCATACCCGGCCACGCTTCACATCACCTCCCCCGGGCCGTTTTCAGTCGTGCGCGGCGTGGTGCCGGTCACCGGAACCGCCGCACTCGAGAGCCAGGCCTCGTACGTGCTCCAGGCGGGGGAAGGTTTCTACCCCTCCCTCTGGTATGAGGTGGAAAACACGACGTCGCAACCCCAAGAGGCTCTGCTGGGCACTTGGGACACACGCAAGCTGCAAGGCTTGGTCGCGCTCGAGCTCCTGGGGATAGGGCAGGACGGCCACGTGGAGAGCTTCGCCATCCCGGTGACCGTGGACAACGTGTCGCCGACGATTCAGTGGGTTGTTCCGCAGGCCGGCAGCGTCGAACAGGTCGCCAGCGGAGAGATTGCGGTGCTCCAGGTTCAAGCTCAGGACAATCTCGGCCTGGCCAAGGTGGATTTCTACCTGGACGGGCAGTTGGCGCAATCCTTCTCCGAAGGCCCCTACTCCGTGAGATGGGCCAACCTGCCCCGCGGAAAGCACGAGGTTGCAGTTCGCGCCTTGGACTGGGCCGGTAACGAGACGGAACTTGGGCCCCTTGCACTCGTCGTGCGATGAGAGCTTAAAAGCCGAGCCGTGCCATGGCCGCCCCGAGCTATTTCGGTGGCGGGCGGGTCTGCGTTAGAATCCTCACTGGTCACCTCTGCATGATTCATCGAATGCGGTTCGGATGGATTTTTCTTGCCTGGCTGCCACCGGTTCTGGGCGCCTGCAGCCTGTTCGCAGCGGCTCCGGCGCCCTCCCCGGTTACGGAGGCCGCTTTGACGGTTGGCGCGGTCTTCACCCAGGTGGCCAGGGAGGGGCAGTTGACCGGAACGGCTCTTGCTTCCAGCCCCTCCCCAGAACCGCCCGGCGCAACCCTCGTGGAGATTGCAACCCTGCCCAGCCTGCCGTCGCCCGGTCCGGTGTCCACCGCCGTGGATTGCTATCGGCTGCGATTCGAAGCCGATGTGACTCTGCCGGATGACACGCCGGTGCAACCAGGGGCGACCTTGGTCAAAACATGGCGTCTTCTCAACACGGGCTCCTGCCCATGGACGGCGGATACGCAAGTTGTCTTTGTCAGTGGAGATCGCATGGCCGGGCCCCTCAGCCAGCCGATCGGCAAAACCGTGGCGGTCGGAGCAGAGGTCCTCATCAGCGTAACCCTGACGGCTCCGGAGGGGCCAGGAACCTATCTGGGGTATTGGATGCTTCTCAGCCCGGACGAGAATCGATTTGGGTACGGGCCCGCCGCGGACCAGGCGTTCTGGGTCGAGATCGTGGTCTTGGGCACGCCGGTGCCAACGGTCACACCGACTCCGACCCTGACGGGAACTCCGGGTCCGACGCCTAGTGCCACCCCTTCGAGCACCCCCACCCTGCAAGCCAGTTCGACACCGACCTGGACCTCGACCGTCGCCTCAAGCCCGACTTCGACCCAGACCTCGACCACCACCCCCACTCCCTAGCGAGGAGCGGGTGAGGATCACGCTGAGTCTGGCTCAGTTTGATGTCCAAACCGGAAAGGCGAGGGAGAATCTTGAGTCGGCCCGATCTCCCTTGACGGAGGTGGCCAAGCGGGGAAGCGACCCGGTTCTCCTGCCGGAGCCATGGCTCAGCGGCTATGATCTGCGCAATGGGGCGAGGTATGCCTCCCCCTTGAGGAGGGGCATTTTCAAATGATCTCGGCCCTGGCAAAGGAGCAGGGCGTGTGGCTAGCGGGCAGACTGCTCGAATCCGAAGCCCATCCGGCCTGCAACACGCGGATCGTGATTGACCCAGCCGGGGAGTTGCAGGCAAGCTACCACAAGATGCACCTGTTCGGGCTCATGGCGGAGGCTCGCTGGCTTTCGGCAGGTCAGTGCGCAGTTACGGCGGACTGGCCCTGGGCAAGACGGGTCTGGCAATCTGCCGTGACCTGCGATCTCCATACTGGTTTGGCCATGTGGTCGATCAGGGCACGATCCCGTTTCTGATCCTGGCGCAGTGGCCGGCGGTGCGCGCCTCTCACGGGGAGGCCCTGCTGCGAGCCAGGGCGATTGAGAATCAGATGTTTGTGTCGGGCTGTCATCGCGTCGGGAAGACCCGGGATGAGTCGTTTGCGGGTGGAAGCAACCTGATCAGCCCGGAAGGGGTGGGAATGCTTGCCGGGCGATCGGACCAGACCGTTCTGACGGTCCAGGTCGATCTGGATTGGGTAATCGTGTGCCGACGTCGGCTCCCGTTCCTGCGCGAACGCCGGCCAGATCTGGACGCCTGAGGGGCCGCCTTCCCGGCCAGGTTGGGTTGAGCCAACCGGGGTGATGCGCTCCGGCAATTGATCAAGCGGCCCGAATTGCTAGACGCGCTCGATCACCCACCAGTGGGACAGGCCCAGATTGCACAGGGGCGTGCGCTCGAGCGATTGGAGGAAGCCGCGCAGTGCGCGTCCAAGGCGAGGGCAGCGGGCCAGGAGGTTGTCGTAGCCCCCAAAGATCACCGTTTGGCGGAGGACACGTACCGGCAAGCCCTGGAAAAGACGACGCAGCTCAGTTTGGGTATAGGCGCGAACGTGTGGAGCTAGGCGGTCGCGGAGAAAGCGGGGCAGGTAGTTCACGAGCGGTATGTTTCCAAAGTGGTACTGACCTCGCCAATAGATGCCATGCGTTTCGAAGGGGTACCAGCGGTTGGGACAGAACAAGACCAGGCGACCCAAGGGGCGAAGCACTCGCACCATTTCCGAGACAGCTTTCCGGTCATCCGCCACATGCTCGATCACCTCGTTCGAAAGGACCAAATCGAAGGCGCCGGGGGGAAAGGGAAGGCGTTGGCCATCCCCGGCAACAAGCCGCCCGATCCCGCTGCGGGCGCCCTGGGCCACACGCTCCCATTCGATGTCCAACCCAACTGTCCTGAGCGCATGAGGCTCGAGGGCACGCACATACAATCCCAGGCCGCAGCCGTCGACCAGGACCTGGTCGGGGCGCGGGTGGGGGCCGGAATCAAGAATCATGCGCAGGCGCCTTTCCTGGCCCGCCCGCCAGACGTACGAGGGCTCCCCACGCTGGGCGGCCTTGGTGGCCTCGCGCTCTAAGGCCATGACCATTCTTCCTTGTGCCCGAAGCCGAGGTGGTTGTCGATCAGCCTCACCCAGTCCGGCACAAAGCAGTGGAGGCTGGCTTCTTCCAGCGCGCGCTCCAGTGCCCGGGCGAAAGGAAACCGGGCCAAGTACACGGATCGCCCCTGTCTCTCCTCCTCCCCCTGGCCCAGGGTGACGACCCCGCGCATTTGGACCCCCCGCAGGTTCTGCCAACGGGCCCCGCCCGGGGAAAAGCAAACCGCGGCGCGGGGATCGCGGCGCAGGTTCTGGACATGCTGGGTATGGGCGGAGGAGAGAAAGTAGAAGTGCAGGTCCGGGGTGAATGCGAAATACACGGAAGCGGCCATCGGTTGCCCCTCCGCTCCGACCGAGGCGATGGTCATGGCCGAACACTGCTGGCAGATTCTCAGGAGCCGGATGACATCCCGTTCCATGTCTTGGCGTATTTGTTCTCAATCCCCAGACGGGACAACACCCGCCCGACCGTCTGATCGATCAGATCTTCCAGAGACTGGGGGTGAGTGTAGAAGGCCGGCACGGGTGGGAAGATCACGGCTCCGGCCTCGGCCGCCTGGGCCATCATGCGCAGGTGGC
>JBEKSY010000055.1:0-13350 GCA_049516595.1 Anaerolineales bacterium | reverse complement strand
GAATATCAGGGTGATTCACCGTCGATAATCGCCTCGCCCCCCGGATCCCAACGCTCCAACGCGCCGCCGAAGGAACAGTTGCCGTCCCAAAAAGAAAGGGCTTGACCGGCTCGTCCATATCAGGAGTGTGTCGGAGTTATCAGTCGTAGACGGTGCCTTCCCTTAGAACGTGCGCTTTTCGGTGAGGAAGTGGGAAGCGCACTTCATCAGCAAGCCCATGTCTCAGTCTTGATGGGACACAAATTCGCCGTTTTCCCCCTTTCCGACACACTCCTAGGACAAATTCGCGAGATGAACCACAGCCCGCCGGGCTCGTCGGACACAAAATCCTCAGTCCCGGCCCAGCCACGCATCGCCGGGTTCGCCCATCCGCAAACATTGTTCGCTGAAGAATTGAACCTCGCAATCCGACGGCTTGCAGTTCCCCAGACACCTCCCACGCCAGCAGGACTGCCTATCCCGGAAAGCGGCCCCACCTCGCATTGATCTACGGCCCCTCTTTTCGGGCAACGCGCGTCAGGCTGGCAGCCTGAAGGCCGCTGGTACGCGCCCTCGCCTAGCTACCCCAACAGAACCATGGCGCTGATGACCACGGTTCTCTCTTTGTATGTGAGTTCGCCATCCGGAGGATCCTTCACCTCAGGACTCTTCCGTTCGAATTAGATCTCTCAAGATTGAGCATGCAAGGCGGAAGCGTCGCCCCTATCTTGCCCCCGACCGCGCGCGATTGGCGGCAAGAATATTTGCCACCCCCCCTCCAAACACCTCCGGAGACAGCTTGAGGCCGGCAGCGATCAGACGCTGATCAAACATCGGGCGCATTCCTGTGGGCTGAAACTCGCCCAGGATTGCGCCGTTCTCCCTCACCCCGCTCTCCACGAACTTGAAGAGCTCGGTGAGAACCACAATGTCCCCCTCCATCCCGATCACCTCTGTAATGGAGGTGACCTTGCGGCAGCCGTCGCGCAGTCGCGCGATCTGGACGATCAAGTCGATCGAGGAGGCGATCTGCTCGCGCACAACGCGCACTGGCAGGTTCAGACCAGAGAGCAGCACCAGGGTCTCTAGCCGTGAGATGGCGTCGCGGGGCCGGTTGGCATGCAACGTCGTGAGTGAGCCGTCATGGCCGGTGTTCATCGCCTGCAGCATATCCAGGGCCTCGCCGCCGCGCACCTCGCCGACCACAATCCGATCAGGGCGCATGCGCAGCGCGTTGCGCACGAGATGGCGGATGCTGACCTCCCCCTTGCCTTCCGTGTCCGGGGGCTTGGCCTCCAGGCGAAAGACATGCTCCTGCTGAAGTTGCAGTTCTGCCGTGTCCTCGATTGTGATGATCCGCTCCTGTTCGGGGATGAACTCGGAGAGCACATTGAGAAGGGTGGTCTTACCCGAGCCGGTGCCTCCCGCAACGAGGATATTGAGGCGCGCCAGAACACAGGCCCTCAGGAATTCGGCCATGTACGGGGTCAGCGTGTCTAGTTGAATCAAGTCCTCAACCGAGAGCTTCTTTCGTGAGAACTTGCGGATCGTGACGCCAGGGCCGTCGATTGCGACTGGAGGGATCACCGCGTTGACCCGCGAGCCATCCGGCATGCGCGCGTCAACGGTCGGGCTGTCAGCATCAATCCGTCGCCCCAGCGGCAGGATGATCCGGTCGATCAAGCGCAGCACCGCCGCTTGGTCGGGGAAGACGATCTCGCTCCGCGTGATTCTCCCTTCGCGCTCAATGTAGACCGCCTTCGCACCATTGACCATGATCTCGGACACGGTTGGGTCATCCAGGAGGGGCTGGATCAACCCGTAGCCTAGGACCCCGTCGAGCACCTCGCGTAGGAGTGCATCACGCTGAATGGCTGGAAGCAGGGCCTGCGAGCGCGTGTAGGCATCTTCGAGCAGGCAGCGTACGGCCGACTCGTCGGCCGCCAGCTGGCGGGAGGTCTCCAGCGATTGCATTACCTGCTCGATCAGCCACTGGCGCAGGCGCACGAGCATTTCGGGGGGCACCAGCACCTGGCCAACCTTATCGGTGCTCATGAGACTCCTCGGTCCCCTCTACCGGAATCACCCACAGGACCTGGCTCCGGGCAACAGCGAGGAATGGCACGAACCGATTGCCTTCCCGGTCGGAGATGCTCGCGCTGGTCACGGGGATAAAAGGCTGCGGTTCGTTTAGCTCGTCGCTGAGGCGGCGCTCCGGATGAACATGGATCATCCCCTCGATACGCCCCCCCACGGTTTGGATCACGACCTTGGTTGGGAGCTTGCGCACCTGCTTGGTAAAGCGCTTGCCTCGGTCGTCGAATTCAGTCGACATATCGACCTCCTTGGTCCGCATTTGCCAGCCCTGGCCCCGGCAGTCGGGGCGACGGACTCGTTAGCCCGGGAAGGAAAGACGCGCACTGGAAAGGTTTGCTGGCGCAATCGGGCGATGAGCAGGTGGCCTGCATCGAATCCGGCGGCAACTTGTCTTCCGCACAGTGGAGGCGCAAAAACCAAGGCCCCGTGCAGGCCAGGGACTATCCACAACACACGATCTGTCTACGCCTTGGGAAGCCCCCGCGCCGCCGAGGAGATTCGCTCCTTCCACCTCCTTTTCGCAACAAGAGACTGCCTCCGGCCAGAAACGCAGGTTGCGCAAGGGCCCGACACGGTTGAGTCGTGGCTCATTCGTGTTGTCTACCAGATCCTGACCTGGCGCTTGTGCGGATTGCACCCGGCCTGGGGCCACTTTGCAGTTCCAACGCCATGTCCAGGACACACCCGACCGTTCGACAAAGACTCCCGTTCGGAATTGGCACACTCTTGCAGTTCCTCTCTGCTGGAATCCAAGCATGGAATGTGACGCCAGGCCTAAATCGGCGTGTAGGGCATCCCCCTCCCCTAATCTAAGTACACCGAACTCGTGCCCGTCGGGCTTCAGCTCATTCTGCCAATACTGATATTCTGTGGATGGAGTTTTCGGCTACCACAGCTCTCCGGCAAAACCGTCCGCAACCTGTGGATTGCCATGTCCTCCTTCTTCCGCTAGGCTCAGCGAGAGTTGAGTGTCCCCCGCCTGACAAGGGACGTCCCCCCCTCTCGCGCTCTCCCAGGACCACCGTAACTCCCCAAGATGCTTTCTATACGCCGGTCACCTGCGGCAAGAACTGCTCCACCACGTGCGGGTCAAAGTGCTTTCCGCTTTGCTCCCGGATATACCCCAACGCTTCTTGTTTCGTCCAGGCGGGACGGTACGGCCGATCACTGGTTAGTGCGTCCCACACATCAACCACCGCAAACACGCGCGCCGCGAGCGGGATCTGCTCCCCTTTCAGCCCTTGGGGGTACCCGGTGCCATCCCACTTCTCATGGTGGCTATGCGGGATATCGAGCGCGCGGTGGAGATAGGTGATCTGGGAGAGCAGGTCGTAGGCAACCTGCGGGTGCTGGCGCATCGTTTCCCACTCCTCGTCTGTGAGTTTCCCGGGCTTGAGCAGGATTCCGTCGGGCACGCCCATCTTGCCAATGTCATGCAATAGTGCCCCGCGGCGGATGTGGACGATCTCGGTCTCTCTGATGCCCATCTGTTTCGCCAACCGCTCGGTCATTTCGGTGACCCGCAGAGTGTGGCCTTCGGTCTCCTTGTCGCGCAAATCCATGGCGCGCGACCAGCCCTCGATCGTGGCGTCGTATGCGAGCGACAGGTCGGTGTTGGACCGCTGGAGCTCATCAAAGAGTTGAGTGTTGTCCAGGGCGACGGCGGCCTGCGAGCTGAGCGTTTCCAGGAAGTCGAACCACGCCGAACCGGGTGCGCGCTCTGCGTCCAATTCTGCAGGCTGGGCACGTTGGAAGACCTCCAGCACCCCCTTCACCTGGCCCTTGGCGATCAAGGGCACTCCGACATAGGCCGAGAAACCCTCCCTGGCCCACAGCGCCGAAAAGCGACGGTCATCATGGACCAGCGCGGGGCCGGCTACCTGAACCGTGCACCGCTCCTGTACCGCTCGCCCGGCGAAGCTCTCCCCCACCCGCAGACGGGTATGCTCGATTTCGCGTGTGTGGAAGCCGCGCCCTGCGGCGTATTCGAGTACGTTCATGGGTTGGCGGACCAGAAGCACGTCGGCGGCATCCACTCGCAACTGCGAGATCACTTGCTCAAGCAGAATGCTGAGGGTCACGCGCAGGTCGAGGCTGGCCGCAATGCCCAGGTCGACCGTGTGAAGCGCCTGCAGTTGTTCCAGATGTTTCACCGTCTCCTCGTGCACGCGCATGCGCGCGACCGCGGCGCCCGCCATCTCGGCCAGGGAGACGAGCAGTTTCATCTGCCCCGAACTGACCTGGCGCGGCAGGGGCACCGCGACAAAGAGCACGCCGAGGGTCTCGGAAGAAGTACGGATGGGAACGCATACCCCGCCCCATCCCGGAGGGATCGCCTTGCGGCCGGCCACCTGGCCGAGTGGGTCAAGCGCGAATTCGGCGGAGAAGTGCGCCTGCCCACTCGCGAAAACAGTCCCGGCGATGCCCTCGCCTGGTTTCATCGGGGCTTGATCCAGCTGGCCAAACCAGGCGCGGGTGACGGCGACCCGCAATTCGTCCCTCGCCTGGTTGCAGAGCCAGATGACGCCCGCCTCGGTATTGAGGGCGGCCAGGGTCTCGTCCAGCAGGTGGGGCAGCATTTCGTCGAGCGTCTGCGCCGTGCGCATGGCCGCCGAGATGCTTTGCAATGCCACCATCTCCATGAGCTGCTGCCTCAATTCCTCCTCCGCCTGTTTGCGGGCGCTGATGTCACGGATGATGGCGGTATGGAATCGGCCCTGCTCAGTCTCCCACTCTGACCGGGAAACCTCGAGCGGGAAATTGCTTCCGTCCTTGCGCACTCCTTCCCCTTCACTGGTTTTGTCGATGATGTTCTCCTCTTCAGCGGCCCGCACCCGCTCCATTCCGGTGAGGTGCCGGTTGCGGTCTTCTTGCGATACCACTTGAGCCACAGGCTGTCCGCTGATCCCGGCTTCGGTGTAGCCGAACATGAGTTCTGCGCCACGGTTCCAGCCCACAATGTTGCCTGCGATGTCGGTCGTGATAATCGCGTCGTTGGCAGATTGGGTCACCGCCCTGAAGCGGGATTCACTCGCGCGAAGTGCCTCCTCCGCGCGCTTGCGCTTGCTGATGTCTCGAACGATCGCCTCGAGGGCGATCGGAGTTCCTTCTTCATCGCGAATGACGGTAATACCGGGTTCAACCCAAATGAATGATCCGTCCTTTCGGATCAATCTCATGCTGGTCAATTCTGAACTGGCCACGCGTCCCTTGAGAATCCCATCAAGAACAAGCCGCTCCTCTGGAGGGAGAAGCTTTTGTTGGAACTGGGGGTCAGCGTAGTACTCCTCTGGCGCATATCCGGTAATGGCCAGCGCTGCTGGGCTTGCATATTCGAACCCGGGGCTGGCAGCGAGCCGGTATCGGAAGATGGCGTCCGGGGCGTTTTCAGCAAGGCGGCGGAAGCGGTCCTCGCTCAGCTGCAGGGCCTCCTTCGCGCGTCGGGCCTCAATCCGCAGCCGCTTCTGCTCCAGCGCCTGCTTCACGGCCTGCCCGAGGCGAGTCAGCCGATCCTTGAGGAGGTAATCCGACGCGCCCCGTCGGATCGCCTCTGCCGCGAGCTCTTCCCCCAGAGCGCCGGCCACAAGAATGAAGGGGGTGTCCCGTCCCTGCCGGACAGCAATGTCGAGCGCTTTCATTCCATCAAACTGGGACAGGCGGTAGTCTGCCAAGATGAGATCGGGGGCGCGCTCTAGTCCGGCGAGATATTCATTCTCCGTCTCCGCTCTTTCCCACTCCACATCGAAGGCTGATCTCCGCAACTCCGCGATCATCATCTCGGCGTCAGCCGCCTCGTCGTCAAGGACCAAGACACGAAGTGATGTCGCCATGACAACTCCCCTCCGTTACTCGATTCCCCGATTCCGTCGATATGGCGCCAGCCCGTAAGCTGGCCCTCGCCGAGGAATGCTACCCTGTCGGTGGTTCGTTCAGCAGAAGCCAGTACTGGCCCAGCATCCTCACCGCCTCGGTGAACCGGTCGAAACCCACCGGCTTCACGATGCAACTGTTCACCCCGAGCGCATAGCTCTCCACGATGTCGCGCTCCTCACGGGAGGAGGCGAGAATGACAATCGGAATCACCCGGGTCCGAGGATCGGCTTTCATCGCCCTGAAAACCTCCGCCCGTCCACCTTGGGCCCCTTCTCGCCCTTTCGGCCGGAATAGACTCCTTGGTCGAAGAGGAAGTCCAACGCCTCAGCCCCATCCCGCACGACTTGGATGTTGTTGCAAAGGTTGTTTGCCTTGAGCGCGTGGAGGGTGAGCTCCACGTCGTTCGGGTCGTCCTCGACCAGCAGGATCTCGACAGCTTTGCTAGTCATGGCCATTCCCTCCCAGGGTAGCGACTGAACCGGGGCGTGAGGCTCTGCCGAGTCGATCTTCGTTACCATGAACCGGGCTCGTATCGGGAATCCGCAACAGTCCAGCCAGGACTTGCACTCCCCGGTAGCCTCGTCACTCGACGATTCCTGTCACCCGCCGGATGACCCATGCCGCCGGGAGAGTATCGTCCAAGAGGGAGGATCCGAGATACAAAGCCGTCTAGGACAGGTGTCGCAGCTCATTCAGGTACAGGCCGTGATCATCCTCGCGCCGCACAAGCAACGGGCCGTCCGTGTGGCCGGGCGTCAGCCAGGATTTCACCTGCGGGGAGGCAATCTCGAAGGGGTCGATGCGGAGGATGAGGACGCCGCCAGGGGCAGTACCGGTGTCCTGAGGTCCCCCCCCAAACAACAGGCACCTGGATAAGACCTAGTATAGTCAATCCGGGGACAAGCACAATGGGGACGCAAAGATGAACCTATGCCCGAGGATTCAATATGGATACACTGAACCTGGCGGAGACTAGCAAAAAAGCCATCTCACAGCTGGAGCGGGAATGGGAACTCCCGCCCGGGATCATTCTCCTGTCCTTGCCAAGAACCTCATCCGCCCGACGATGCACTCGGATCGGACGTGCAATATACTCTATCGACTGATTCTGTCAGGCTGCCGAGGGATCAATCCGCATGTCTTCCTTTACCAAGACGCTTATCCGACTCATCCGCTCCATATTTCCTCCTCTGGATCAGGCTTTTCTCCACCTCACCCTGCCCTCTCGCCCTTCGCTTGTTCTCACGACAGCGCCCGATGTCATGCGCAGCAGAGCCGAACTCATCGCCGAGAATGCTCTCCTTCGTCAGTAGCTGATCCTCCTCCATCGCCTGGTCCAGAAACCACGGTCCACCCAAACGGATCCCCCTGGCTCGTCCTCCTCGCCAGTCATGTCCGCAGTTGGAAGGAAACCTTCCTTATCCTCAAGCCCGATATGCTCCTGCGCTGGCATCCCCAAGGCTTCCGGCTGTTCTGGAAGTTCAAATCGCGGGACCGGGGCGGGCCCCCCAAGGGAGCACACGAAACCATCGCCGTCTAGCTCCCGGTCAGCCGACCGCTGGAGCCACACTCTCTGAACTCTTCTGCTGGATTGTTCCCCTCCACGATCGTCCGCGAAAGAGCGGCCTGCTCCACAAAGGAGATCGCTCCGATCTTGTCGTTCCACTTAGCACTTCTTGGAGGATCCTGGATAGCCGAGGCTACACGTTCAAGTGAAGCGTGGAGTTCTCTGCTAGTTGGGGTTGCATCGGAACTCACACAGAGACAGTTTTCTTGACTGGTTGAGGGGTGACAGATTCAAAGAACAATAGCAGCCGCCCCAGACCAACCTTGACCTGAGGCGACCCGCGAGGTAAGCTAATACATGTTCTCGGTCGCGAACCTTGCCGGGCTCACTCGTGCCGCAGCATAAGGGGCATCCTCGAACGAGTGGAACTGACGTCTGAGGCCGCCTCGGCAGGATGAGGGCTCAACCCGGAGGCCGGTGGTTCCCCGGCCTGGCCAGGGCAGGCGAGTCCGCCCCCGCTACCTAAATAAAGAACCGAGGCCGTCTAAGCTTCGGTTCTTCTCGTTTGGACTCATGTCCTGTTGGTCCCAGCTTCTACTCCTGGTGGCGCCCCCTACCCTAGACCTCGTCCACCGGGTTCGTGCAGGTTCCGCATCGACCGGTTCTCCCACCGCCGATGTGCTGGGATGGGGTATTCGGCCAGCACACGGGTATAATGTCGGCATGCGCAACATCCTCCTGATCACGCTGGCCGTTCTGGCTGCGGCCGCCATCCTGGTAGGAACCTGGCTGGTTGTCCGGACCGTGCAAGAGTCGGTGCGCCCCGTGGCCGATCTGTCGGCCGGCGTCAGCACGCAGATCGCCGCGATCCTGCATCCGACGCCGACCATCGTGCCCGATCCCGTGACCATCGTGCGGGAGGTGCGTTCGCTGGCGCGCCTGGAGACCATCCAGTACACGGTTGAGAAGGTGATCACCGCCGAGTCGGGGCAGGGCCCGCTGGGCTTCCTCTTCGGGGACCGGCTGCTTTTCATCGCTCACGGCGTCGTCATCGCCGGCGTGGATCTCGGCCGGCTCCAGCCCGCGGATGTCTGGGTCGACGCCAATGGACGAGCCTACCTGCGTCTGCCGGAGGCGGAGATCTTCGTTGCCACGCTTGACAATGAGAAGTCGTACGTCTACGATCGCCAGACGGGCTTGTTGACGAAGGGGAATATCTCGCTCGAGACGGACGCCCGCCAGGCGGCCGAGGACGAGATCCGGCAAGCGGCGCTGGATGACGGCATCCTCGAGCAAGCCCGTCTGAACGCTGAGAACACGCTCTACGGTCTGCTGCACGCGTTGGGGATCCCGGACATCATCTTCGTCACCGAGGACTCCGGCACGCCGGTGCCGGCGATGACTCCTACCCCCTGACTTGCGTCGGGCGCAGACCTTTCGAGGAAGTCCCCGCTGCGATAGGGAACGCTCTGAATTCGTCTCGCCGGCTAGAGTGTACTGTTCCGTAATAGTGTAGACAGTGAGCGATGGCCACGTGACGTATCCTTCCCGTTGGACAAGTGTCCTGTCCGAAAACCCCATCCGCCCGACTTCAAACCCGGCAACAATCTCAGAGACGCTCCCGATTGTGGCAAGAGGAACGTGAATGTCGGCTGTGACGCATTGCGGTGGTCACGACAGAGTCAGCCCTCGATTCGAATTCCGCATTAACATCATGACCCCGATCGACTTTTGTGTGATTCGATCTCGCCATCGAAGTCATCCGGGCATGCGAGCATCGCGCAACGACGGGCAGCCTCGGGAACATGTAAGTGGTCGCCGAGGCCCCTGCCCCAGGAGCCAAACTCATGACCTGGCGAGCTTCGGTTCTGTGGGCCGGCGCACTCCAGGGAAGAATCAAAGTCGCAGATCGAGTGGATCTGCAATTCCTTTTCGAACCAAAGAACGCCGGGTTGGTAGCCTGGAGGACTGTGGTTCCCTGGCCTGCGGCCTGGGCAGGCGAGTCCACCCCCGCTACCAAGAACCAAGACCGAGGCCATTTGAGCCTCGGTTCTTTGTTCGCCCGCAGCAGCCCCAAGCACGAACTTTCGGCCAAATCCCCCGGCGATCGTGGCGTCTCGATCCGATTCACCTCACGTGGGCTCACAACCATATGGTCCCAGGTTCCAATCCTGGGGGCGCCCACTCCCCAACCATGGTTCACCAGCGGGCTCGTGCCCATGGCCCTTCGTCCGGTCCTTCCACAGCCGGCATCTTGGGATGGGGTTTTCGGCTACCACAGCAGGTTGGCGCGGTAAAGCGCATTGAAGTCCCCGTCGGGAGGCACCTCGCCCGCCTCGTAGTAACGACATGCTCCTACGGGACGCTCCGCAGAGTCGTCACCACTGTCGAGCAGTTCCAGCGCGCCGGAGGCTTCCAACCCCGGTGCGGAGACGGCGAAGAATGAGTCCATCATGTTTTGTTTGAGTTTCGATGCTAGATGAGAAAACTTGCGTGGTATTGGAGTGCAGATCACTCATTATAGGGCATCCACCAGAGCAGAATGCGACGCGCCCTGCTTTTTTGTGTCTCCCCCAAATGGCGGAGATCGATATTCCCCAGTCGTTGGATGCGGCCGGGGAATACTAATTGTAAAATGACAAGTGAGTTGCATACGGTTTCGTAGCTCGCAAGCCTGCCACGGCTCGTTTACGCAACAGGCCTATCAGATCAAATCCGGAGGTAAGAGATGAAGAAGAAACTATTCATTTTCGTTCTAATGGCCGTAATGCTTGTAATGGTCGCGGGCTGTACTCCCGGCACTGTCGTACAAATCAATACGCCTGTCCCGAACACACACGGCGGTACGCCCGCTCCCAACGGTCAAATCAACGTGCCCGGCGTAAGCATACAAGTCTATGCGCCCAACCCGAACCCACTGGTCAATACAGCCGACGCGCACGGTCGTGTCGCCGGTATCTTGTTAGGAATCTGGCACGGGATCATTTCCCCGGTGACCCTCGTGCTATCATTCGTCAACAAGGGTGTGCAGATGTATGAAGTGCACAACGACGGGAGCCAATATAACCTTGGTTTCTTGTTAGGAGTGGCAATCGTGTTTGTCATTCTGGGCGCAATCGTTGGTTCGAGACGCGGATAACGCGAAACACTCGATCTCGAGATTCGGGCCAGCTCGCAAAATCCGCCACAGAGCATGTGGCGGATTTTGATTGTGAACGGTTCCCGTCCTTAATGGATTGCACCACGACTACAGGCGTGAGGTGTGAGCCGGGAGTCCCCCAAACAACCTCGGACGGGCTTTTCGGCTAGTACAGGTCAGGCTCATCTCCATTCTCGCGCCAGAACGATTGCAGGCAAGGCGTCCTGCATGTCCCGCAGAATGATGGCGTCGTGCACCAGGTCCAGGAAGTGGGCTTGTTCGACTGGGATTCGGGTACTGTTCTCCGGCGCATTCGCCTCCAAATCCCCCAACAAGGTGAACTCGGAATCGTTCTCAACGCAAACACACAACGCGGCCGAGCCAATTGTCAAATGAAGCACAACGGTCTTGATCACCCGCTCTCCCAGTTTAGTGTTCCAGGAAACGGGCCAGGCTTTCGTGGATGTGAACAGCAGCTTCGTGCTCCGTCCGAATCTGGGCAGCGCGTGCTTTTCCGTGCGCCTTCTTGTTTAGCAGATGTGCGAGCCCTACGAGTGCCTCCTGAAAGGTGGAAAGAGGCTCCTGTGACATCTCTGCCTGCTCGACCTCACCCCGGCGCCATTTTTCCAGCGCGTCAGTGCGAAGCAGTGCACGATGACGGCGGATTTCTTCGGGTTCACCAGGTACTGGAAGCGTTAGCGGCGTGTCGCTGCGGGGAATGCTTCGAGAGAGATTCTTCTCGAACGTGTTCGCCGCCTTGTCTCTGGCCGTCAGACCTTCGGGAAGACTGAACAGGGTTTTGATTGTGGCTGGTAGGGAGGAATGCTCATAGATGGTTGAATCCACCTGCCCCTTTTCCACAAAGGGCGAAACAAGGATGGCCGGGACGCGAACCCCGAGGCGTGTGAAATCGAAGGGTGGATGCTTGGACTTTTTTCCATCCGGGCTTGGCACCGAGTCAGGCGGTGGAACTCGATCGAAAAAGCCCCCATGTTCGTCATAGAGTACGACGAGCAAGCTTCTCTCCCATAACTGGCTGTTGCGCAGGGTATCGTAGACTTCGGCAATGAGGTATTCGCCCAGCCTTACGTCGTGCGGTGGGTGTTGGTCAGTCGCTTTCCACTCATGAAAGCTGAGGTAGCGAGGCTCAATGAAGGAGTAGGTAGCCAGGTCCCCCTTCTCCAGATCGGCGTAGAATCTCTCGAATCGCCTAAAGTGGTCCAGCGTCCGCCAGTGATGCTCCAAGATGATGCTTTGAGGAACGTCGCCATAGTAGATGTTCCATGAGAACCCATTTTCGGCTAGGGCTTCGTAAATGGTTTTCATCCTGTAATTGTGCTTGGCAGAGTCCACAATCATTCCATCACACGTTGCGGCATGAGCGTAGAACCGATTCAGCCACGTAGGGCCTGGAACCGCAGAGAACCAGCGATCGCAGACGCAGAATTCGTGCGCGAGGGTGGTCAACGCCGGGATCTTCCCCGGGTCGAAGCATTCCATGATCTTCTTGCCAATCTCGACATCGCCCTTTGCCTGTTCGATGTGGACGTCGACGAAGCCATTCATTGGCGCCGGTTTCACAACGTGCCCTGGCTCGCCAAACAACTGCTTTTGGACACTGACAAAGTCGTGAGCAGGGTCGACTGCGGTTATGTAGCCAGACCTGTTGCTCACACGGACTCGCTCAGAAGTTGGGTCTGACGGATCGACCAGATTGAATTCGTCGCCTGCCAGTCCATGGCCGTTGGGCAGGTAGCCTAGCATATGATCGTAAGAACGGTTCTCGAGCATGAGAACAATGACGTGCTCAATGGGAAAACGGTTGCGGGTGCTTATGACAGTATCCTCCGTGCTCTGGGACCCTACTACTGACGCGTTTCTCTGTCGAGCTGCAGGAAATGCCCCAAAAACCCCGTTCATCGAGGGCCGGACCAATTGGCCATTGATCCTCAGTTCCCTAATCATCGTCCCGGTGGGCTCATGGCTGACAGTTTCGCTCCTGGCCGATACACTCGGGCTTATCCCCCTTCCTCGTTGTTCTGGATATTGTTGGCCATATGATTCCTATGGCTGCCTAACCAGTGATTCTGCGGATCCCCCCTCGGGTTGATGATTCGCGTCGCGGAGTGTCGACCCCTTACCCGCGCGCGAGGCAATTAGACTGTAGTATTTCCTGGTTGCGTATTCCGCGGCCCAATGGGTACGAGTCTAGTCTAGTGCCAAGTCGAGGGCAAACCCGACTTTCTGCATTGCGTACGATGTTTCCGGGCAATCCCTCTCCTATTCTATAGGAAGGCAGCGGGCAACACAGCCTCGAATCGGCGTCAGGCCGCCGTGTCAACTCGCTGAAGCTGACCCGACGGGCTGGGCCGTTTGTGCGCCTTGCTCTGCCCGCCAGCGTGATGTAGAGTGGAGGACGCTCTGCCCACTTCCGCTGAGCAGCCTAGCTCCATGCCGCTAGGTCGCACAGGAGAAACGAGCGATGTCCTTGGAATCCGCCGTCCGACAGGTCATCGCGCGAATGGACTCCACTTGGAGCTCTAAGCGGCTCGACGGACTCGAAACCTGCTTCCACGAAAGCGCTCTCATTGTCGGCCCAGGCTATTTCGAGTACGCCCGTGGTCGTGAGTGAGGTGCTCCCCCTAAACTGAACCGGGTATTATGAGAGTCTGACCACCCTGGAGGGCAGGAGGACTCTCGATGAAACAGAAACGACATACTACCGGGCAGATCATTCACAAGCTCCGAGAAGCCG
>JBEKSY010000054.1:0-14159 GCA_049516595.1 Anaerolineales bacterium | reverse complement strand
CCTCCAAGGCTTCCGCGTCCCGTTTGACTCCTCGTGGGTTTCCCATGGACCCTGGTCCCCGGGTCCCAGGGGACCCACTCTACCACAAAAGCGCCGAAATGTCACTACGTTATGAGGAACTCAGTAGAAAGCCCGCCGGTTGGGGCTGAAGGCTGTCAAGGAAAATGTGGGTGCGCAGATCGGCCGTCAGGCGCGCTTCTCCTGGGTCAGTGTTTCTTGGCTTCTTGCATGATCTTGACGCTGGCGCTCGCGCCGATCCGGGTGGCCCCCGCTGCGATCATCTTCTGAACATCGGCATAGGTGCGGATCCCACCGGCGGCCTTGACCCCCATCGACGGCCCGACCACCCGCCTCATCAGGGCCACATCCTCAGGGGTGGCGCCAGCGGGTCCAAAGCCTGTGGAGGTCTTGACGAAATCAGCTTCGGAAGTTTTTGCCAGCTGGCACGCAATTACCTTTTCTTCATCGCTCAGCAGGGCGGCCTCAATGATCACCTTGAGAAGAGCGCGGCTGGCGTGACAGGCTCGGGCAACGGAAGCGATATCGCGCTGAACCAAATCGTAGTCATGCGACTTGAGGGCGCCGATGTTAATGACCATGTCCAGTTCGGCGGCGCCGTCGCGGATCGCCTGCTGCGCCTCGAACACCTTGACGTCCGTGGGCGTTGCGCCCAGCGGGAAGCCGATCGTGGCGCAGACGGGAATCCCGCTGCCTTTGAGCATTTCGGCGCACCGTTTCACGTGGGTGGTGTTGACGCAGACCGAGGCAAAGCGGAACTTGCGCGCCTCAAAGCACAGCTGGGCGATCTGGTCCTGGCTAGCCTCCGGCTTGAGCAAGGTGTGGTCGATTAGATGGGCCAGAGCGCCACCGGTCGGCGCGACCCCCAGGGTGCTCTCCAATCGATCGGCCCCCGCACTGAGCACCGGCTGAACCGGATCCACGTACTTGTGGGAAGAGAGCGGAATGGGGGCGGGAGAATCCTTGCAGGATGGCTCCTCCTGCAAGAGAATCAGCACCTGGCTGGTAATCTGCTCGATGATCTGATCGAGGGTGGGCTCATCAATGGTTTTCATGCTTTTCGTCCGGGAGATCCTCTGAATGTCAAGCTCCGTTATCAGAGCGTGCCTTGGCTCCGGCGGGAGGCGAGGGGTCAGGCCGAGGGTTCGATAGACCACACTGCGCACCTTGCTCCGAATCTGCTCTGGGCTCGTCACGTCTCGCTCCACATTCGTTCTAGTCCGATCCGATCAGTTCGCCGCTGCCGCGGGGCAGAGCCTGGAGGGGCCCGCTCTGGGAGGAGGCCTCGGAGCGGACCAGCTCGACCTCGAAGCGAGAGCGATCCGCGCGGTGAAGGGCGAGGTAATACTCAATCGGTCGACCGTCCGCCAGGTAACTGACGCTATACAAGAGGATCAGCGGTGCCCCCTTGCGCACCCGCAGCAAGCGTGCCTGGCGCTCATCCGCCGCCACCGCCTCAATGGTGCGGCGGCCGCGGGCGAGGCTCAAGTCGCACTCGCTTTCCAGGTACTCGTACAGTGAACGGCGAGTCAGGTCGGCGTTGACCAGCCCCGGGCACAACTCGAGGGGCAGGTAGGTGGTCGTCAGCACCAGCGGCTCCTCATGGACGAACCGCAGGCGCTCGATCTCGATCACATAAGTTCCGGTATGGAGGGCCAGGCGAGCTGCGACCTGCTTGCTGGCAGGGACAACATCCTGTTTGAGAACTTGGCTGACCGGGGGGTGTCCCAGGATGGACATGTCCTCGTAAAAACCCGAGAGCCGTTGCACCGCGCTTTCCGTAAGTTTCGGAGGCGCCACGAACGTGCCTCGACCTCGCTCACGCACGATCAGCCCTTCCAGCGCAAGTTCGGTCAGGGCCTGGCGCACGACCGTGCGGCTGACCCCGCACCCCCGGCAGAGTTCCGGTTCGGCAGGGATCACGTCGCCCGGCTTCCAATGGCCTCGCACGATCTGCTCCCGCAGGGACTGCTTGAGTTGGGCGTAGAGCGGCAGCGGATTCCTGCGATCCACGTGGAAGGAAGAGTTAGATAGACGTCGCCCGGGAGCAACCATCATGGTTCCTGAAGCCTGAAATTACGTCATTACATCATGATGATATGTTGATAGTCTGTTCCTGTCAAGACCCAATCCAGCCCATTCTGGGCCGTAGGGAGCGGGCCGGATCCCGCCAAGGGTAGGTGGCGGCGCTTGAGACACCCGGGATATGGCCTCCCGCCCCGCGATTCCCAAGCTCTCGCCCCGGGTCTCCAGGGCACGAGAGGCCTTTTTGCAATCACCATCCCCCTGGGCAACTTGCCACAGCTCCCCAGGCCCAGGCGGCCGAACCAAAGCCGGCAATCCGCGGTCCGTGGCTTCACTTGCCCTGGGGCTCGATGTCCCCGGGCTAGCATTCGGCGTGAAATGGCGTCGTGCGAGGCAGTTGCTCAGGCTCAACGTTACGATCCGGGGAGCGGCAGGCGGGGGGGATCGGATTGGATATCCCCATGGGTTCTAAACCCATGGGGATATGTGGGCATTCGCTCCGCCAGACCCATTTGGTGGCACAAGACAGACAGAACGGACTGATCCTGGCGATGGTTGTTCCGGTCGGATCCGTGAGGGGCGATGCACTCCCGGATCAGGGCACACTCTTTCCAGCGTTTGAGAACCTTCATGGCGGGGATCGATCGATAGTCGACCGCGACGCATGCGCCGTTGAGATTCCGGCGGTCAAGCAAGTCTGGCCCTGCCCCTAGGTACTCGAGTGTCTTAGGATGTGTCCAATCCCGGATCCTGCCCTTGGAGGCGGGAGAATACAGGCCGATCGACCTAAGGATCTTGCGAAGCCAGACCAGGCGCGAAGTCACCACGTTTCCGGCATCCATCCAGCAAACCGAGGCCCGGAATTCCTCCGCCACCCCCGCGAGAATCACGGGCTTCCAGGCGTACTGGCCGGCCTGAACCTTGATGTTGAAGTAATCTGGATAGGAGGAGTAGTCGAAGAGCCTGAGCTGCGCGCGCGGGAAGTGACGGGATAGCAAGTCGTGCTCCTCGGTTCGCAGCCCCAGGTCAAACACGACCACCGCGGTGGGATCATCATGCTGCCACAAGCTGGTGAGAAAATGGCCCAGGCTGAGGTAATGGGAGCTGTCTGCCGCGGTGACGAAGATCAAGCCTTCGGTCGGCGGGGTGAAAAGGAAGGGCACCAGCTCCCTGGCCATCGCCATTTGACGTCGCGCCGACCGGAATGGGCCGATCATCGGGTCACTCCCGTTGAAGGGTTTCCTTCGATTCGCATCGGGCACCCCCTCCCATCGTCCAGAGGGAGCCTACCGCGTGGCGGGGCACCGGCCTGGATAAGCCGCTTCCTCCCTTGGCCTTACTCGGCCAACGCCTCCCAGCCAGAGCGGTTTGCCTCCACGCGCCAGCCTTTCCGGTCGAGCGGGGGGAGACAGCCCTTTGGGTCTGCCAAGCAATCCTCTTGGAGGGCGTCGTCCCGGCAATCATCGCGCTGGGATGACCTCCATCCCACCCACCGGCATGGGATGGGTCGAGCATCCCGTGGACTCCTCACCGTTTGTCCCGGGCTGTCTGGCTAACCCGACCTAAAGCCAGGAGTTCCTGCGCATGATAGACGGTGGGCTCCCATGGCCGGCGCGGTGCCAGGCTGAGCCTCCTGTCGATCCGCCCGGGAGGCCCCCATGGGAGGAGGCACGCATCCTCGGTGGCACATACCCGGCCGACCCCCATCTACGCGCCCGTCTCCCCAGCGCTTCCCGAGGAATCGGCCGCGCCGACCAGCGCGGCCTCTCGGGAGGGAACATGACCCAAGGCGACCAATGCCGTCGCGGTCAGGAGCACGAGGAGAAGAGCAGGGAAGTTGTTCTCGATCAAGAAAGGTGGAATTCTGGCACCCACGAAAGGCAGGGAGGCCTTGGTAGTGTACGAAAACAGTGTCGAGGAGTACGCGAAGGACATGAGGACCAGCATGAAGGCGCCCAATCCTGCGCGAATTCGTCCCTTCCCAGCTATCTCCAAGCGCTGGAAGAACAGCGCGGCAGCGGGCGCCAGAATGGGAAGTGTATAGTCGTGACTTTCGGATGGGAGGACCAACGCTCCGATGCAGCAGGCCAAAAGCAGGTAGGGGTCCAGGCCCGGCCATCTGCGGGCGTGCGACACACGAACGGCGTAGACGAAGCACAATGCGAACAAGGCCGATAGGCCCAACTCCAAGGCTCGTGCGTGGGAAGGGAAAAGTTGCATGGCAAAGGATGCGGCCGAGTGGTTGCCGACCCAAAGATAGGGATGGAGAATCGGGATCTTGATCGCAGCAACAAAATCCAGGAATACCCGGGGCCCCAGAGCGAACAGGCAAGCAACGTTGACGCCCAGGATTCCGAGTAGGCGCAACAGCTCTTTCTTCCAGTTCCCCCAATCCTCTACAAACGCGATGATCAGGATTGCGGGGTATATCTTGAGTTGGATGGACAGGGTGAAAAGAACATAGCTGGCGAGGCGGAATCGCGGCTGCCCATAGAAGAGGGCGATCGCGCCGAGCGCCAAGGTCATCGCGATGACATTGAATTGGCCTCTCTCCAATTCAAATTGAAAGCCGTAGGAGAGGAGTCCGGTTAGCGACAGAAGGAGGAGGCAGGGGGTGATGCGCCTCGAGCCGCCGGCCATGATGGGGAACCACAAAGTCGAGATCGCATAGCCTGCCAGGGTGCAAAGGGTGATGATCAGGTAGGCGTCCCGGTACGGCACGAAGAGCAGAGGGGAGAATAGAACCGAGGCCAGCGGTGGATACGGGGTGGACCCAACGTAAGGCGTGTGATGTTCGATGAGCCAGGACTTGCTGTAGCTCAACGTGCCGATCAGATCGCTGCCGATCGAACCAAAAATGGGAACGTATCGTGGGAAGAACATGGCCTGCTTGGGATTCAGGAAAACCGGACGCAGGAAGAAGAGCAGGTAGCTTGCGAGAAAACCAATCAGGATCCAGGCCAGGACGGGCTGATCCAGAATCCTCCACCCCCAACTTCCTCTTCCCCTTTCGGTGTCCGTCCCCTTCATCATGATGGGTACTCCGATGGATTCGAACGCTAATATGGTTCGGGATCCCGAGAAACTTCGCAAGCAGCCGCAGCCTTCCTCTCTTTCAGGGAGGGGCAGGCGACCCGGCCTAGTCCTCCGGGATAGCGTCGCGCAACGGCTCCGTCAGTTTGAATTCAGTCCGCAAGCGCAGCCGCTGGTTCCAAGAGACGACTCGGTTGCGCCTCCCGGGTCTCGAGCTGGCGAGCCTTCCTGCGGCCCCCCGAACCCGGGCTAGGCTCCTCTCCCTCCAGTGGGGCTCGTCGGCTCCCTCACAGCACCCTGCCCAGGTCAATGCCGCGCTCGACGGCGCGCGCGGCCATCCACTCGGCCAGGGTCAGAGGAGGAACTTGCATCTCCTCCTCCGGCCGGAGGACCAGGGCGAGGGCGCCTTCCGGGCAGGAGTCAGCGCAGACCCCGCAGCCAACGCACTTCTGGCGATCCACCTTGGCCTCCCGCTCGCTTTCCATGCTCAAGGCCTTGAACTGGCAGCTCGCGAGGCACAATTCGCAGCCCACGCATTGTTCCTGATCCACTGTGTTGACAAAGGAGGAACGAGCGACGACGTTGGCAATGCCCAGATCGGCCATGCCGCGCAGAATCCCGCAGGAGCAGGTGCAGCAGCTGCACATGTACCACAGGCCCTGCTGGTTGTTGCTCACCGTGTGAACCAGGCCCGCTTCGTCCGCCCGCCGCAGCGTGTCCATGGCCTCCTCCAGGGACAGGGCGCGCATGCCTGCGGCATGGTCAAAGGCGCCAGGAATGGCGCTGAACGTCAGACAGACCTCGAGCGGGTGCTCGCAAGCCTGGCCGATCAGCGCTTTCTGCTTGCGGCAGATGCAATCGAGCACCGCCCAGGCCTGGGCGCCCCCGAGAATGTCCGCCGCGCTTTCGAAGGGGCGGACCTCCATGTCCAGGCGCACGCTGGCGCCCACCGGGATCACCCGGTGGATGGGCGGTTTCGCGTTCAGGCCTACCCCGAACGCCTGGCGGTAGTAGTCTTCGAACAGGCTGGCGAGCTCCTGGTCAATTGTCGTGGCTTGCATCTCATAGATGCCGACGATGAATGGCATCAGGCCATATCCAACCTCCGTCTCCCCCTTTTCGCGGCGGATCAGGCCTTTGCGCGCCATGGCCTTGAGCTGAACGCGCAGTGGTTGCGGGTCGCCCCCGATGCGCGCGGCGACCTGCTCCGGGCTCTCCAGGACAAGGCGCAAACGGGATGCCAGATCGGCCTCCTGCGGGGAGAAGAGCTTGGCCAGCAGGCGAAGTTCCACCCCGCCGGGAGTAGGCGGGAAGCCGTTGGGGATTTCGTTGAGACGCGCCGCGAGTCGCTGGAAAGCATTGGACATGATCCACCCCTTTTGATCCGGGAAGCGAAAGCGCTCCAGAGACCTCGACCGGGATTGTAGAGGGGTCAAGAGGAAAAGGCGAATCGGAAGGGCAGGCGACCGCCTTTTTCGGAGGGGAGCCCGTATACCGTCGACCGTCGGCTAGGCCGGACCGGTGCCTCCCCGAGATTGAGCATCCATGACCGCGACGGCCGCCATGCGCACAATGTTCTCCACATCATCGCCGGTCTGCAACACGTGCACGGGGGCTCCCATCCCAAGCAGGATGGGACCGATGACCTCGGCACCGCCCAGGCGGTCCAGCAGCTTATAGGCGATGTTGGCGGCTTCCAGGGAGGGGAAAACAAGCACGTTGGCGTCCCGTACGGCGCTGAACGGGTAACGTTCCTCGATCAGTTCCCGGACCACCGCGGTATCGGCCTGCATTTCGCCGTCCACGGCCAGACCCGGGCATCGCTCCCGCACGATCTCCACCGCGCGGCGGACCTTCTCCGAGAGGGGGTGAGGCGTGCTGCCGAAGTTGGAGAAGGAAAGCATGGCGATCCGAGGCTCCACCTCGAGCGTACGGGCGAAGTCCGCGGTCAGGATCGCGCACTCCGCCAGAGTCTGGGAGTCGGGATCGATGTTGACGGTGGCATCGGTGAAGAAATAGACCCGGTCCCGGACCAAGACCAAGTAAACCCCGGCGGCGCGCTGAGCCCCCGGACGGGTGTGAAAGATACGCAGGGCAGGCCGGATCACCTCGGGGTAATCATGCACCAGGCCCGAGAGGCAGGCGTCGGCGTCACCCATATAGACCATCATCAGGGCGAACAGGACCGGCTCGGGAACGTGCTCCTTGGCCCGCACCCGGGTCATGCCCTTGCGTTGCCGCATCCGATAGTAGGCCTGCACGTACTCTTCCATTCGCTCGAAGCCCTGCGGGTCGACGACCCGAATCGGGCCGCTCAGACCCAGGTCGGACATCTTCTGGTGGATCACCTCGGGCCGGCCGATCAGGATGGCCGATCCGATTCCGTCATTGGCGACTTGCACGGCCGCGCGAATGATCTTCGCTTCCTCTCCCTCGGCAAAGACGATCCGGCGCGGCGCGGCTTTGGCCCGGTTTACCAGGAAGTTCTTGATCTGCTGGCCGCGGCCCTGCCGCGCGGCCAGCCGCTCGCGGTACTCGTCCAGATCAATCTCGCGGCGGGCAACACGCGAACGCATGGCCGCGCGCGCCACCGCCGGGGCTTCCCACAGGAGCACGCGAGGGTCGAGCGGCTTGGGGATCAGATATTCCGGCCCAAACTTGAGAGCGGAAAGGCCGTAGGCGCGCAGCACGCTATCCGGAACATCCTCCTTCGCCAGCGCGGCCAGGGCTTGGGCGGCCGCGATCTTCATGTCCTCGTTGATCGCCCGCGCCTGAACGTCGAGTGCCCCCCGGAAGATGAAGGGGAAGCCCAGGACGTTGTTGACCTGATTGGGGTAATCTGATCGGCCGGTGCAAACCAGGGCGTCGGCGCGCGCGGCGCGCGCGGCCTCGTAGCTGATCTCCGGATCGGGATTGGCCATCGCGAAGAGAATGGGCTGGGCGGCCATGGTCCGCACCATGTCGGGAGAAAGCACCCCGCTGGTCGAGAGCCCGACGAAGACGTCGGCCTCGGGAATGACCTGGGCGAGCGTCGCTGGCTGATCTCCCTGGGCGAAAGCCATCTTCTCGGCAAAGGCTTCCTCGCGCCGACCCCGGTACACCAGCCCGGCAATGTCCACCATCCAGATCTGCTCGCGGGGCACCCCGAGATGGAGGAACATGTTGGCCGTGGCAATCGCGGCGGCTCCCGCCCCGGAGAAGACTACCTTGATCGCGCTCAAGTCCCGCCCCGTCAGTTCCAAGGCGTTAAAGAGAGCGGCGCTGGCAATGATGGCGGTGCCATGCTGGTCATCATGAAAGACGGGGATATCGAGGCGGTCCTGCAGGCTGCGCTCGATATGAAAACACTCCGGGGACTTGATGTCCTCCAGGTTGATCCCGCCAAAGGTGGGCGCCAAGGCCGCCACGATGCGGATCATCTCCTCCGGGTCCGCAGCCTGGACCTCCAGGTCGAAAACGTCCACGTCGGCGAAGCGCTTGAAGAGCACGCTCTTGCCCTCCATGACGGGCTTGGAGGCAAGCGGCCCTCGGTTTCCCAGGCCCAGAATCGCAGTGCCGTTGCTAATCACGGCCACGAGGTTGCCCTTGGCCGTGAACTCATAGGCAGCCTGGGGATTCCTTTCAATCTCCAACACGGGCAGGGCGACGCCGGGGGTGTAGGCCAGGCTCAAATCCCGCTGGGTCGAGACGGGTTTGGTCGGCACGACCTCGATCTTGCCCGGGCGCCCGCGGCGATGGTATTCGAGGACATCTTCGCGAGATATGGACATGTGTGGCTCCGAACCATGGGGAAGAGGGGGGAGATCGTCCTAAGGCGGGCCAAGTTTATCACAGGAACAAGGTCCAAGATGTGTCTTTCATCCCCGGCTTGCAGAAAGGGCAGCTTTTCGGGTATCCTCTCGTTCCTGGGATTGGGCATGAGACTCTCTCGACGCGAATTCCTACGGATCGCTGGGCTCGCCGTTTCCGCGCGCGCAGGTCGCCAGCTGGGCGCCTTGCAGCGGCTGCTTCCGTCGCGAGGCGGGTTGGACACCTGGGGCGACCAATTTGATCCCGGGGCGAGCCTGGGGCGGGTGACCATCGCCCGCACTGCCCTGCGCTCTCGTCCCTCCCCCGACAGCTCCTTCCTGGGCTGGAAACAGCAGGATGACGTGGTCCAGGTCCAGCGGGAGGTCGTCGGCCAAGGTACCAGAGCTGAGAATCATGTGTGGATGGAGACCTCGCAGGGATATCTCTACTTTCCCGATATGCAGCCCATAGTCTTCCAACCGAATTTGCCTCTGGAGACCCTTCCTGGCGGCGGCACATGGGCCGAGGTAACCGTGCCCTACGTGGACTCAAGGAGCCAACCTTCGGGGACCGCTCCCCTGGGACCCCGCCTGTACTATGCCTCCATCTACCAGATCGATGCGTTGGCAAAGGATGAGCAGGGTCAGGTCTGGTATCACATCCATGATCCGGGTGTCTACGCGCCCGCAGAGGGGCTGCGCCCGATCGCAGCCGAAGAGGTCAGCCCGCTCTCGCCCGAGGTAGAGAACAAGAAGATTGTGGTGGACCTCGTGCGGCAGGATCTCTCCGCCTTTGAGAATGAAGTGGAGGTCTTTCACGCCACCATCGCTTCAGGCGGTCAGTTTCACAAGCAGGGCAGCAGCCAGATGGTGTGGGCGACCTCTCCCGGCAGTCACTTGGTTCAATGGAAGTGGGTTGGCGTCTGGATGGCGGCCGGATCCCAGGCCATCGGGTATAACCTGCCCGGCGTGGGTTGGGCAACTTTCTTCATCAGCACCAATGGTGTGGCGATCCACTCGACCTACTGGCACAATGACTACGGCGTGGCGAAGTCCCATGGCTGCGTGAACGCGCGCCCGCAGGACGCCCACTGGGTTTTCCGTTGGACCCTGCCCGCCGTTCCCTATCCTTTGGGGTACGTTAAGTCGTCGCTTCCGGGCGGCACGGCGGTCATCGTGAAGGACTGAAGGGCGCAGGGGCAGCCCGGTGGAGGCGAGATCCGTTACGATTGGGCTGGCCTGGTTGGCGGGAGTGGCCTCCTTTCTCTCGCCCTGTGTGTTTGCCCTGGTCCCCGCCTATGTCGGCTATCTGGGAGGGCGCGCCTCCCGCCCTGAGGGGGCAGCGGTTCGCGGGCGCTGGGGCGTCTTCAGCCATGGCTTGGCTTTTGTCGCCGGCTTCAGCCTTATTTTCGTCGGCTTGGGGGCGGCCGCATCGGCCGTGGGCCGTCTGCTCTTTAGCGTCCATGAGTGGATCGCCCGCATTGGGGGTTTGGTCGTGATCGTCTTCGGGTTGCACACCCTGGGGGTGATCACCCTTCCCTTTCTGGACTATGACACCCGCAGGCGCCTGTCCCCCGATCCAAGCCTGGGTTACCTTTCCTCTGCGCTGATGGGAGTTTTCTTCTCGGCGGGCTGGACGCCCTGCATCGGCCCGGTGCTTGGGGCCGTTCTCACCCTGGCGCTCGACAGCGCCTCGCTGGGGAAGGGCGTGGTGCTCTTGAGCGCCTATTCGCTGGGCCTGGCGATACCCTTCCTGCTGGCGGCCCTGGCCATCGGGAGGGTCTCCGCATGGTTGCGCCGCTACTCGCGCTCCTTGCGGTATGTCTCCTGGGCCAGCGGCGTCTTGCTGGTCGTCATCGGGGCCATGCTCTTCTTTGGGGTTTTCCAGCAGTTGGCGCGCCTGGGTTTCTTCATTAACACCGGGCTATGAGAGGGGGAGCGCGTTCCCTCGCAAGCAGTGTCATGATGCTGCTCCTGGGCCTGTCCCTGGGAGCCGGGGTGGGCGCGCTGCTCTGGTTGAGGCCCGGGCTGGGGACCTCTCCGGAAGCGGAGTCGCCCGCGCCCCTCGTGGCGATCACCCCGGCTCCAGCCCCCGTGGTGGGCTCGCCCGCTCCCGACTTCAGCTTAGGGGCGCTGGATGGGGACCGGGTCCAATTGCTCAGCCTGCGTGGATCACCCGTCGTGATCGCCTTCTGGGTCACGAGGTCTGCCCCTTGCCAGGCCGAGCTGGCCCTGCTGGAGCAGCGCTATCTTCAATCCCAGGGCCTGGGACTGCACGTGCTGGCCGTGGATCTGGATGAGCCCGAGGCAGAGGTGCGCAGTTCCGCTTCCCGCCTGGGTCTCACCTTCCCGGTCCTGTTGGATCCGGGCAGGAACGTGAGCGACCTCTACCGGGTTGGCGGCTCCCCGTTCAGTTTCTTTGTGGATCGAAAGGGTATGATCGCGGCGGAAAAGATGGGTGCGCTGACCGACGCGGGCGAACTCGACGCGATGCTCCGGACCATTGAGGTGCCTCCGACATGACAACCGTAACCCTCTATACGCGGCCGGGCTGTGAGGACTGTCTACAGGCCGAGCAGATTCTGCGCGAGATCGCGGCGCGCTATCCGCACACGCTTTTGGTGAAGGATATCGATACCAATCCGCGTTGGCGGGCCGAATGCGGGGAGGAGGTTCCCGTGGTTGAGGTGGGCGGCCGCCGTCTCCGGCCCCCGATTTCGCGCGAGGCCTTGGTCAGTGCCCTGGCCATTGCCCTAGCTCTTCCCGACGATTCTGGAAAACCCGCGCGCCGGATCGAAAGGGCTGGCGATTCATTCGCCCGCGGGTTCACTCGTCACTGGCTCGCGGCCTTTAATGTATTTGTGTTCCTGTATGTCGGCCTTCCGTTCCTGGCACCTACCCTCATGCACCTCGGTCTGGAGGCACCGGCCCATTGGATTTACACGATCTTCAGCCCCTTGTGCCATCAGCTCGGATTCCGCTCCTGGTTCCTTTTCGGAGAGCGGGCCACCTATCCGCGCGAGGTGTTCTCCCAGTTCACCGGGATCGATCCCAACAACTACTGGGCCGCCCGGGCCTTCCTGGGAAACTCCCGCCTGGGCTACAAGGTGGCGATTTGCGAGAGGGATGTGGCCATCTACGGGAGCCTGTTCCTGGGCGGACTGGCCTTTGGCCTCCTGCGCAAGCGTCTGCCGGCCCTGCCCTGGAGCCTGTGGCTGCTGCTGGGGATCCTGCCCATCCTGCTGGACGGAGGGACTCAGCTCATCTCGGATCTGCCCTTGGGACTGCTGCCAATGTACGAAAGCACGCCGTTCTTGCGGACCCTGACGGGCGCGCTGTTCGGTTTCGCCTCGGTCTGGTTTGCCTACCCCATGGTGCAAGCGAGCATGGACGAGACGATCCAGGCGATGGAAAAGAAGGACACCCTGCGGTCGCTGGGCCGATCATGAGCTTTCGGGAGCGGGATGGGCTCAAGTACTTCGTCTTCGACAGTCTCGAGGCGCAAGGGGGACTCGTCCACGCGATCTTTACACGTCAGGGGGGCGTCAGCCCCAGGCCCTGGGCTTCCCTGAATGTCGGGGGCTCGGTCGGCGACGAGCGCGAGCGGGTGAAGGAGAACCGGGAGCGCTGCTTCCGCAGCGTGGGCCGGCCGGTGGAAAGCCTGACGGACCTCTGGCAGATCCACTCGGACCAAGTCATCCTGGCGGCCCAGACCGGACGAGGAAGATCCACCCCGGTCCAGGGGGATGCCCTGATCAGCCGCCATCCCGAGCTTACGCTTTTCATGCGCTTCGGCGACTGCGTCCCGGTGCTGCTCTACGATCCACGCGCCCAAGCGGTCGGGCTGGTCCACGCGGGCTGGAAGGGAAGCCTGCTGCGCGTGGCCCGGAAAACGATCGAGCGCATGCAGGAGGCATTCGCCACGCGGCCGAGGGATGTGATTGCCGCAATCGGCCCCTCGGTGGCGCCGGACCATTATCCCGTGGGCGAGGAGGTGGTCGAGGGGGTTCGCCAGGCTTTTGGGGAAGAGGCCGATCCGTTGCTCCCCGATCTGGAGGGGCAGACGCGGTTCGACCTGGGTCTGGCCAACGAGCTTGCGCTGCGGGAGGCGGGGGTCGAATCGATCGAGCGGGCCGGGCTTTGCACGGCCTGTCACGTCGACGACTGGTACTCGCATCGAGCCGAGAACGGGTGCACGGGCCGGTTTGGTGCGCTCGTAGCCCTGCGTGAGGGCTAAGGTTGGAAATGGGGCCCGAGCTGACGGTCGCAGAGATTCGGAAGCGCGCCGAGGCTGTGCGGGCGCGCATCGCCCAGGCCGCCCAGCGGGCAGGCAGAAACCCTTCCGAGGTGACCCTCGTGACTGTGACCAAGGGCCATCCGCTGGAGGTGATCCGTCAGGCGCTGGAGGCCGGTCTCACCCGCTTTGGGGAGAACTACGTGGAGGAAGCCCGCCCCAAGATGCAGGCCGTGCTGGGGACACAAATCGAATGGCACATGATCGGACACATCCAGAGCCGGAAGGCGCGTGAAGTGGCGCAGGAATTCACCTTGATCCACTCGGTGGACAGCCTCCGGCTCGCTCGCCGGCTCGATCGATTTGCACTGGACCGAGGTGCCCGGCTGCCGATCCTTTTGGAGTGCAACGTCTCAGGAGAGAGCCGTAAGTACGGATTTGCCATGGCGCAGGCCGCCGATTGGGAGCGGGCTCTGGCGGAGATCCAGGAGACGGCTCAGCTTGAGCACCTGCGGGTGCTCGGCCTGATGACCATGGCTCCTTGGTCGGAGGACCCTCAGGGAGCGCGCCCGTTCTTTCGTCGCTTGGGGGAGCTGCGGGATTGGTTGCGCGGCAAGCTCCCGGGCTCCGGCCTGAGCGAGCTCTCGATGGGCATGAGCGACGACTTCGAGATCGCGGTGGAGGAAGGGACCACGATCGTGCGCATTGGTCGCGCCATTCTTGGCCCGAGGTCGGCGGGGGGAACAGCAAAGGCCGTATAATCGCGCCTGTCCGCGAGAGAAGTGAAAGAGGGGCGGGCACCGTGAAATGGGAATAAAAATGGTCGGCCAACAGTCCTTGGGCGCGGCCCGAAGTCGAAACTCGCGGAGAGAACTGAGGGATGGTCCAGCTCATCCAAAACATCGGCAACCTGCTCAGCCTAATCGTCCTGGTCGATGTGGTCGCCAGCTGGATTCTGCCCAACCCGTACCATCCCTTTCGACAGGCGTTGGACCGCATCGTCGAGCCGATGATGGCTCCCATCCGCCGCATTGTGCCCCCCTTGGGGATGGTCGATTTTA
>JBEKSY010000053.1:0-14738 GCA_049516595.1 Anaerolineales bacterium | reverse complement strand
GGTACCAGGCGGATATGGGGTGGATCGCTGATCGAGGTGAGGAAACGGAGGGGCTGTGCGCCTTCTGAATGCCACGCGGGATCTGAAGAAGACCGGAGGGGAGACAAGCCAAGGAGGCGTCACCTCGATTCGCGAGCGTGTCCTGAACTTCGTCTCCCAGCGCGAATTTGCCCTGTTCCTGGTGCTCCTGGCTGCGTGCATCATCATGAGCCTCGTGTCCCGGGTGTTCCTGAGCGTGGGGAACATCGAGGCTCTCCTCCTCGCTCTTTCCCTGGACGGTACGATCTCGATCGGGATGGTCATTCTCCTGATCTCGGGCGGATTTGACCTCTCGGTTGGGTCGACATTGGCCTTCACGGGCGTGGTCACAGGCCTGGCCATGAACGCGGGCGTTCCGGCCGTTTTCGCAATCATTCTGGGACTCGTCGCCGCCCTGATGGTGGGCTTGGCAAATGGTTTTCTCGTAGCGCGACTGGGAATCAACTCCTTCATAACGACCCTGGGCATGGCCATGGGGGTCCGGGGAATTCTTCTCGTGCTCGCCAAGGGAACGGCGGTGCTGAACCTGCCAAGTTCCTTCACCGTGATCGGTCAGGGTCGCCTGTTGGGGGTCCAGTACCCGATCTTCGTGATGCTGCTCCTGGTGCTGATGGGCGAGATCCTGGTCCGCAATTCCCGCTTCTTCCGGCAGTCCTATTATGTAGGCGGGAACGAAAAGGCCGCCCGCCTGTCGGGGATCAACGTCGCCCTGGTCCGGATTTTCAATTTCTGTCTGGTGGCCCTTTTGTCGGGCGTCGCGGGCCTCCTGATTACGGCCCGATTTGGCTCGGCCTCGGTAACCATCGGGACCGGAGAAGAGCTCAAGGTCATCACCGCCTGCATCATCGGAGGCGCGAGCCTGGCCGGGGGCGAGGGCTCGGTCCTGGGCGCCTTCCTCGGGGCCTTCTTCATGGCCTTTCAAGCCAACGCCCTCAACCTGCTCGGGGTGGACGTGTACTGGCAGAACCTTGTGACGGGTGCGCTGCTGATCTTCGCCGTGGTCGTGGACGTGCTCAATGAGCGGCGAAAGGCCCACCAGCAGCGCAGGAGTATCAGCGTATAGCGAAGCCAAATCTTTTTCTTGCCTCGGCTGGGGTCTCCTGTCCATGTCCTGGCCAAAAACCCTATGTGTGCGCCAATTGGCTTGACCGTCGGCTGCAGTCAACCTGGCGGCGTACTTGACAAGGGACGGACCGTAAAGGTACCCTTGCGATCAGATTCGGACACCAACCTCGTCAGGCCCAGTCATGCCGAAGCACGAGAGGCACCCTCAAACGAGTGGAACTGAGGTCTGAGGCCCCCTCTTCAGGACGAGGGCTCATAACCCGGAGGTCGCTGGTTCGAGTCCAGCCCCCGCTACCAATCATACGAACCGAGGCCATTTGAGCCTCGGTTCTTCGTTGCCCCCAAGTGATTTCGACTCCCTGTTGGCAGCCTGATTCAACCAGAATCCTCTTCGGAAGAACTCAATTTGCCTCGTCGGGCTCGTAACCGCGGGATCGCTGGTTCGCGTCTCACTCTGACGATGTCAGGGTCGGCCGACGAACCGTAGCTCGCCGGGCTCGACGAGCACCCGGCCCGCGCCCCAGACGGCACCGAACATCGCCGGGTTCGGCCATCCGCAGCCATTGTCCGGTGAGGCATTGAATCTCACAACCCGACGGCCACCAGTTCGCCAGACACATCCCACGCCAGCAGGACTGCCTATCCCGGAGAGTGGTCCCAGATCCCACTTATCTGCGGCCCCTCTTATGGGTTGAAGCTCGTCAGGTTGGTAGCCCGGAGGCTGGTGGTTCCCCCTGGCCTGCGGCCATGCAGACTGGTCCCGATCACGAGCCCGCCCTGGGTTCGACACTTCCAGTCGCTTCTGCTCCTTGCTGGTCAAAATCACCTCGCCGTCCACGGGGTGACATTTTCTTTGACCAGTCATTGGGTGACAAATTCAAAGGACTATGCCAGTCTCATTCCCAAGCCCTTGCCACGGCCCCCAAAGGTGTATACACTGACTCCTTGCCTCGACAGGCCAAAGGTATTTGTTCACAGTCTAACAGTCAGATGAGACCCGAGTTTCCTAGCCTTGAGCCATTCCAGAAAGCCATCGCCGAAGCCCCTTCCGGAATCCGCACCTTCCTCAGTGGGCACACGGGAACTGGCAAAACGAGCGCGGGCGTCGCACGGCTGCTGGGCATCCTGGCTAACGATTCTTGGTCTGAGTCCGTGCTCGTTCTGGTCCCCCAGAGGTCCTTGGGGGAACCGTACCTCTCCGCTTTGCAGGGTATGCGGTCCGGACCTGAGCGGGTGAGGATCCAGACACTGGCAGGACTTGCCAGGCGGTCAATCGAGCTCTTCTGGCCGCTCCTTGCAGAGGAAGCCGGCTTCCACACGCCGTCCGACCCACCCACTTTCCTGACCATCGAGACGGCGCAGTACTTCATGGCCAAGGCCATCGAGGACTTGCTTGCCCAGGGGTATCTCGAAGGCGTCCGGCTCCGGCGAAATCGCCTTTACAGCCAGATTCTCGACAACCTGAACAAGGCCGCCGGGGTGGGCTTCCCCTACGGGGAGTTCGGGGAACGCCTGAGCGCGTCCTGGGTGGGAGATGCCCCGCAACGCTTGGCCTACTCTCAGGCTCAGGAGTGCGCCCATCGCTTCCGCAAGTACTGTCTGGCCCACAACCTACTGGACTTCTCGCTTCAGCTTGAGGTCTTCGTCAAGCACCTGTGGGACCTCCCGCTCTTCCAGGATTACCTGCTCGGGCATGGGTTGCACCTCATTGTCGACAACATCGAAGAGGACACCCCAACCGCCCACGATCTCCTCTTGGACCTGCTGCCGAAGGCAAGCTCGGCACTGGTGATCCACGATCTGGAAGGCGGCCATCGCACTTTCCTCGGCGCCGATCCGACGAGCGCTCTCCGGCTGCGGGATGCGTGTACGGACCACGTCGAGTTCGATCAGTCGTTCAGCAGTCCTGATGCGGTGCGCCTGTTCGGTCGCCAGTTGGCCCGCGCGATGGGACGGTTGCCCTCCGTCGCAAACGGGGACGGCCAAGCGGGCCGGGCAATCTCCTTCACGACTGTCAGGTATTCGCATCTCGTGACAAGTTGGGCGGCGGACGAGATCGCGTCGCTGCTCGGCGAGGGGGTCCCCCCTTCCGAGATCGTCGTCCTCGCACCTTTTATGCCCGATGTCCTCCGATTCACCCTGGAATACGACCTCGGTCAACGGAACATCCCGTATCGCTCGCACCGGCCTTCTCGCGCCCTCAAGGATGAACCTTCGGCGCGTACGCTCTTGTTGCTCGCCAAACTGGCACACCCAGCTTGGCAGCGGAAGCCTCTCGTCGCGGAGGATGTCAGCCGGTCCCTAATGCACGCGATCGGAGGCATGGACCTGGTCCGTGCCCACTTGCTGACCACCGCAGTCCTCAATCAGGGCGATCCACCACGGCTCCTTGAATTCGAGCGACTTCCCCCTGCCCTGCAGACACGAGTATCGTTCGTCCTTGGAGAGCGATATGAGAGGCTGCGGACCTGGCTGGCGGCATATGCCGGCGGCCCGCTGGCCGAACTCGATCACTTCATTGCCCGGCTATTTGGGGAAGTCCTCTCCCAGCCGGGGTTTGGATTCCATCACAGTCTGGACGCCGGGCGGACGACAGCCGTCCTTATTGAATCGATTCGTAAGTTCAGGGACGTCGCTCAGCCGGTCCTTTCACGCGCCGGGATCCCGTTGGGACAAGAGTACATGGCTATGGTTGAGGAAGGTGTCATCGCCGCGGCTTACTTTGAGGGTCGTGGCCCGGACAACCGGGAGGCTGTGTTGCTCTCGCCGGCCTTTACGTTTCTCATGCGCAACCAGCCAGTCGACTACCAGTTCTGGCTGGATGTCAACAGCAACGACTGGTCCCGGCGCATCTACCAGCCCCTCACCCATCCTTATGTCCTGAGCCGCCAGTGGGAGCGGGGCCGCCCGTGGCTGGACAGCGATGAGGAGACGGCTAGCCAGGACGCACTTTATCGGCTCACACAGGGGCTGGTGCGACGTTGCCGCAAGAAGATCTACCTGGGATTCAGCGATGTCGGTCCTCACGGATGGGAGGAGCGCGGGGCGCTCATGCGGGCAATCCAGAAGGTCCTGCTGGGTTGGTCAAAGGCCCCGGAGGTCCGGTCATGATCCGGCTGCGACCGATGCAGGAGAAGATCCTGGAATACCAGGGAGGATCGATGGGGATCTCTGCGGTCCCCGGGAGTGGCAAGACCTTCACCCTCTCCCTTCTGGCCGCCAGGCTCCTGGCGGAGCGGATGATCGAAGAGGAACAGGAGATCCTGATCGTCACTCTGGTCAACTCGGCCGTCGAGAACTTCCGCCAGCGGATCGGGGGCTTTGTCCGGGAGATGGGCCTCCTCCCCAACATTGGCTACCGTGTCAGGACGCTGCACGGCCTAGCCCACGATATTGTGCGGGAGCGCCCCTCCCTCGTCGGACTGAGCGACGGGTTCCAGATCGTTGACGATCAAGAGGCGACGCGAATGCGAAACCGGGTGGTCGACGCCTGGCTGAAAGCCAACCCGGGGCGAGTGATCGACAGCCTCCTGACCCCCGAGGTTCTGGAGAACAAGGGCAAGGCGGAGTCGGTGCGCAGGAACGAATGGCCGAGGCTTGCACAGGACGTCGTTGCGCAAGTCATCGGCCGGGCAAAAGACCTGCGCCTGTCGGCAGCCGACCTGACCCCCCGGCTGGCAAATGAGATCTCGTTGCCTCTCCTCGAAATGGCGGTTGCCGTTTATCGGGATTACGAACGGGCGCTGAGCTTTCGAGGCGCGGTCGACTTCTCCGACCTGATCCGCCTCGCGATCGACGCCCTGGAAGCCGACCACGGCCTCTTGGAAAGACTACAGGACCGCTGGCCATTCGTTCTGGAGGACGAGGCTCAGGACTCGAGCACCCTCCAGGAAGAGATCCTCCGCAGGCTGGCCAGCGACAACGGGAACTGGGTGCGTGTTGGGGACCCCAATCAGGCGATCTTCGAGACATTCACAACGGCAAGTCCCGAGCACTTCTTGAACTTCCTGAAAACCGCCCGCTACAGAATGGAACTGCCAAACTCGGGGCGGTCAACGCAGAGCATCATCGACCTAGCGAACTACTTCATCGGCTGGGTGCGGAGCGAGCATCCGGTCGTTGAGTTGCGGCAGTCGCTAGCGGAGCCACTCATCCTCCCCGCCCCACCCGGGGACCCGCAGCCCAATCCTCCCGCCAAAGAGACCATCATCGAGTTCATCGACCAGGATTTCGACGAGGACCGGGAAATCGCTTGGGTGGCCGACCACCTCGCCGCCTGGCTGCCCGCCAACCCGGACCGCACGGTTGCGGTCCTGGTCAGGACCAACGAGCACGGTGGCAAGGTAGCTACAGCCTTGGGGGATAGGGACCTGCCCTGCATCGAGCTCCTCCGGACGACGACGCCGACACGCAAGACGACCGGTGCGCTGACCTACTTCCTGGCCCATTTAGCCGATCCGACCTCGCCGAAGACCCTGGCAGATGCCTACAAGGTGTTCCGCCGAGGCGAGGCGGAAGAAGAGACGCAGGCTGTCGCGGTGAGCCGTGGCCAGAGGCTGCTTCAGAAATTGCAGAGGACCGAGGAATTCCTCGCGCCGGCGCCTGGCAACGACTGGCTGGAATCCCTTCCACCGGAAGACGGGAGGCTTGCCGCTGATCTCGAGGAATTCAAGCGACAACTGCGCCGCTGGCATGCCGCCGCTATGCTACCGGTCGACCAGCTGGTCTTGACCATCGCCCAGGACTTCTTCCGGGAGCCGCCGGAACTGGCCCTTGCCCAGAAGCTCGCCTCGCTCCTGGCCGAGGCTGGTGACTCTAACCCGGACTGGCGCTTGCCCGAGTTCCGGCACGAGCTTGTGCAGATCGCCAACAACATGAGGTCCTTCATCGGGTTCAGCGACGAGGATCTCGCCTTCGACCCGGACAAGCAGAAGGGCAAGGTTGTAGTAGCGACGTACCACAAGGCGAAGGGCCTGGAGTGGGACCGTGTGTACCTGATGCAGGCGAGCAACGCCTTCTTTCCATCGGCCCACCCGGAGGATCCCTATTTCTCCCAGCGCTACTACATTCGCGATGGATTGGATGTCGGCGCAGAAGCCCAGGCTCAGCTGTATATGATCATGGACGACGATCCCTTTGGCGGTTTCGATGAGGGCAGCGCCACCCGGAAGGCGCGGCTTGACAACGGGGCCGAGAGTCTGCGCACCTTCTACGTCGGGATCACCCGGGCCCGCCGGCAGCTAATCGTGACCTACAACACCGGGCGGAAAGGGAAAAACGGCCCTTCGGTACCTTTCACGGTCCTGAAGACCTACGAGGAAGAGAGACGGAATGGCGCTCCCCGCTGACTTCACGTTCAGCCAGAACAGCCTCCAGGACTATGCCGATTGTCCGCGGCGCTTCTCGCTGCGGTACCTGGAGCACCTGGCATGGCCGGCCATCGAGGCCGAGCCTGTGGTGCAGCATGAGCGCCAGTTACGCGTCGGGTCGCTCTTCCACTTGATGGTCCACCAGCACATGCTCGGCCTCCCCCTGGAGCGCCTGACGCCAATGGCGTCCGATGCAGACCTGCGCCTGTTCTGGCAGAACTACCAGGAGGCTCTCCCTGGCAATGTGCCCGGGCGGCGGCTCCCTGAGAAGACTTTGCTCCTTCCCTTCGCAGGTTACGTCCTGGAGGCCAAACCCGACCTGTTGGTGATCTCGCCGGAGCGAAGGGCGACGATCTTCGACTGGAAGACTGCTGATCGACTGCCACGACGTGAGTGGCTCGAGCGCCGGATGCAGACGCGAGTCTACCGGTTTGTGCTTCTCCATGCGGGCCATGGCCTGAACGGAGGCAGAGCCTTCGCCCCGGAGGACATCGATTTTATCTACTGGTACGCGGGTTTTCCGGGCCAATCCTTCCGCCTTGATTACAGCGCAACGCTTGCGGCGGAGGATGAGTCAGTCCTGCGCGAGATGATCGAGGAGATCGCTGGCCGGGCGCCTGACGACTTCCCGATGACCCCCGACATCCGCCGCTGCCGATTTTGTGTCTACCGCTCGTACTGCGAGACAGGCGAGGCCGCCGGCGACATCGAGGAGATGGAGGAGGTCACACAGGCGCCGGAACCATCACGTGTCGATCTGAACTTCGACCAGATCGCAGAGATCGAGTTCTGACATCCCTCCTATGAAGTGGAAAGACCCTGAACCTGTTGACGTTCCAGCTGCGCTACGCGCCGCTGTTGGCGGTCACCCTCTGGTCGCCGAAACGCTCGTCCGCCGAGGAATCGAGGACGCGTCGATGGCCGAGGCCTTCCTTGACCCGGCGAAGTATCACCCTACCCCGGCCGTCACGCTGCCCGACTTGGAGAAGGCCGTCTACCGGCTCGTGCAAGCCATCGACAAGAAGGAACGGATCCTCGTCTGGGGAGACTTCGACGTGGATGGCCAGACCGCGACAACGCTCCTGGTCTCCGGGCTCAAGCAACTCGGTGCGGTTGTCTCGTACTACATCCCGGTCCGGGAGCGGGAGTCTCACGGAATCAAGGCCCAGAGACTCCTCGAGGTGGCGTCGCCCGATTGCCGGATCCTTCTCACCTGCGACACCGGTGTTTCGGAACACGCGGCTGTTGCCCTTGCCTCCGAACGCGGCCTGGACGTGATCGTTACGGACCATCACGAGCTGCCTCCTGAGCTTCCCAAGGCCTACGCGGTGATCAACCCAAAGCGCCTCCAAACCGGCCATCCCCTGGGGGAGCTGCCTGGGGTGGGGACGGCCTACAAGCTGATGGAGAGGCTTTACGAGTGGTACGGGAGATCCTCCGAAGCGGACTCGTTACTGGACCTTGTGGCGCTGGGCATTGTCGCTGACGTCGCCGTTCTGCGAGGTGACACACGTTACCTCCTGCAGCGGGGCCTGGAGGTGCTCAGGCGAACCCCGCGAAAGGGTCTTCTCACGATGTTCGAGCTCGCCCAGCTCACGCCCGCTTCCCTCACGGAGAACGACATCGGCTTCTCGATCGCTCCCCGGCTGAATGCCCTGGGGCGCCTGGACGACGCCAATCCGATTGTCGAATTCCTGACCACCTCCGACGTCACCCAGGTCAGGCTACTGGCGGAAAGGTTGGAGGGCCTGAACGCCGAACGGAAGCTCCTGCAAGACCAAGTCTATGCCGCCGCCCGGTCGCAGCTCGAGAACGACCCCTCCCTCCTCGATCCTCGCGTGATTGTCCTCTCCCACCCGAGCTGGCCCGCCGGTGTAAACGGTCTCGTAGCCGGAAGGATCGCTTCCGAATTCGGCCGACCCGCGATCCTGCTCACGACATCCCCTGGCCAGCCAGCGCGGGGCTCCGCGCGATCGGTGGATAGCGTTGATATCACTGAAGCGATTCGCCAGAATGCCAACCTGGTCATCAGCTACGGGGGGCATGCTGGGGCCGCCGGGCTTTCCCTTGAGCTGGACCGGATTCCGGACCTTCGCCGCGGGTTATCCCGGGCCATCCAGGAAATGGTCGGAGACGTCCTGCCGGAGACCGTTCTGCAGATTGACGGCTACTTCAGTTTCGGGGACCTCTCGCTGGACTTGGTCGGTGAGATCGACCGGCTGGCCCCCTTCGGGCATGGGAATCCTCCTCCCCTGCTTGCAACGCGCGCGGTACGCGTAGCTTCGGCGGCGCCGCTGGGGCGAAACGGAGAGCACCTGCAGCTGCTCCTCGAGGACACGACCGGTGCCTCCCACCGCGTCATTCGATGGAGCTCCACGGGGCAAGATCCCCCTGAGGGCTACTTCGACCTGGCCTACTCACTGTCGGTCAACGAGTTTCGCGGCAAACGGGAATTGCGGATCACGTGGGTCGAAGCCCGGAAGACGGAGGTCCCTGAGGTCGAGATCGCCCTGCGAACGATTGAGGTCGTGGACTGCCGGCAGGCGGAGAATCCGCTGGCTGAGCTTGGAAAGATACTGTCAACTACGTCCGCTCAGGTCTGGGCCGAGGGAGTGGATCCCCCTTCCCCAGGCGCAAGAAATCGTCTGGAACTGGCAAGTTCGGAGGCGCTGGTGTTGTGGACCGCCCCACCGTCGGCCGAGCAGTTGTGCGAGGTGCTTGAGCGTGTCCGTCCCAGATCGGTTTACGTCTTCGCGCTTGAAGGCCAGAGGGACGACCCGACGACTTTTCTGAAGCTGCTAGGGGGCATGGTCAAGTACGCAATGCGGACGTCGGCCCAGCCCTCAGCGGCGAGGCTGGCGGCACGGTTGGGACAGACCGATGCTGTCATACGTAAGGCACTTGCCTGGCTCGAGGCGAAGGGGCTGAGCCGCGTGAAAGAAGCGGCAGACGGTTCCCTTGCACTCGGCGAGGGAGGCATTCCGGACGAAGACCGAGCAATGCGCATCGAGAGTGAGATCAGAGCGTTGCTCGAAGAGACATCAGCCTACCGCCGCTACCTCCACCGCGCGTCGACCGGGGAGCTTCTGCCGAGGTAGTGTCCTAGGCAAGAACCCCACCCGTGCCGCATTTGACCTGAACGGTCGCCTGCGAACAACACGGGTGCGTGCTTGACAAGGGCCGAACCCGAGAGGTACCCTTGCCATCGGACTCAGACACGAACCTCGCCAGACACTGTTATGCCGAAGCACGAGTGGCACCCTCAGGAAGGTAGAACTGCGATCTGAGGCTGGCTCGGCAGGACGAAGGCTCGTAACCACCTAGTCCCGGGTTCCATTGCTGGGGGCGCACCCTACCCTAGCCATAGTCCACCGGGCTCGTGCCCATGGCGCCTCGTTCGGTTATTCCACAGCCGGCATCTTCGGATGGGGTTTTCGGCCACCACAGCCAGTCCTTGAGCGGGCTCCCAATCGGACTTGGCCAGCATGGTGAAATCATTGCGTCGCTTGCATTTCTACAATCCCAAGCCTTCGTCCAATACAATCGAGAAGAATCAATGAACCGCGGTTCTGCCACGGCAAGGGGCAAGCCAAAGGAGGCAAGTATGTCCGCAGAGAAGGGCGACGGCCGCACGCTGCAAGACCCGGATGCCTCATGGTCGCCGAAGTACGAGCAGGGTGAAGACTATCGCACTCCCGAGCAGGCCCTGGCCATGCTGGACGACGTTCTTAGACGAAATGGTGTCAACCCCCAGACTGCTCCTGGACCTGGTGGTTGGCGACACGTTCGGGCTGGAGCCGCGCACGCGCTCGCGGGGGTGGTTGAGTGGCAGACGGAGGAGCACTTTCTAGTCGTATTCTCCCCGCTGCTGGAGGTCCCTCGGGATCCGCCTGCCGAATTCCTTCGCTGGCTGCTCAGGCTGAACCACGGCAGCACTCGCTCCGCGCGCTTCTCAATCCAGGACAACACCCTGATCATCGAGATCAGCCGCCCAATCCGCGGCCTTGACCCGGTCGAGATCGCGGAATCTATCCATGAGGTCCTTGAAATCGCCAACCTGGCGGAGGGCAATTTGCAGAGGATCCTGGATGGGCTGTCCGGCGAACTACTCGTTGACGTCCGGGTTCTGCCCCGCGCTAAGATGACGCCGGCTGAGGCGCAGGCTGCCAGTACGTTCCTTGGAGCTCTCGACGATCACGGACGAAAAGTGGCCCGAGCCCTCATTGAATACTGGGCAAAACGGGGCCATCCCGTGGAATTCAGGCCATCAGGGATATCACTCTTGATGAACGTGGAGGGGAAGTCGACCGGAGTCGCAGCGATGATGCCTGCATTCGGCAGGGTGAAGCAGATGGCGACATTGGGCTGGGAGGGACTCCGCAAAGAATTCGAGCCTGGGGAGGCAATTGACGAGTTCGAGAAAGGAGTCCAGGCTTTTGCCAAGCCGAAGATTATGGAAACGACCGCTCACATCGAGATCGGTCCCGCCTTCGCGGAAAAAGACGCGACCCGGTTGGCCCTTGCACTTCACCGGCTGGCGACTAGCGTTCGCCGCATCAAACATCCCCTCTTCGCCCCTGATCCGAATCTTCCTTCAATCCAGGCCAAGCTGGGCCCGGAGACGAGGCAGGGAATCCAGACCACCCTTCAAGAAAGCCCCAAACACGCTCAAGAGATCTACGCGCGATTGATCCAAGAATGGTCGGCCAACGGAGGCATCGTGCAATGCAAGCGTCCTGGCAGGATCTACCTGAAAATGCGAGCACGCAGGCATGCATCAGGAGAATTCGCTGATTGGCCGACCAAGTTCAATCTGGCTGTCCTGGCCTCCCCCTTCAAAGGAAAGGGCCCAGAGATCACCGTGGCCTGGCTAATAGGCACGTCGCTCGAGAAACCGCAAACGAAAGGCACCGCAATCACAGCGTTCAAACGCGCGGTGTCAGCTCTGCCTGGATTCACCGACCACGGGTACATCTCGACCCTGGGGGTCAGTCGGGCCTTTGATGCTGGGGAAGCCGAACGCCTTCTCAAGGCGATGGTCTCTATTAAGAAAGCCGAGGACCGTGCAGAGTTGAAGTAAGGACCGGGAAGCATGCACCGTCGGCAGACAGAGCTTCTGTCGAATACGCCTCCCGCCCTCCATTTCATGCCTTTCTCGGCTTTATCGAAGTTAGATGATTCAACAGATCGCGCCCCTGGATATCGGAAAGCGCCTGAAGGCGAGGAGGATGAAGGTCGATGACGCAGACTAAGAGAACTGCAGGCCAATCGACCCGTAGGATGGCACGGAGGAGATATTGGCGGGCTCTCACTATTGGGATGGTCGCGTTGGTGGTTCTTCTCGTAGCGGCCGTCATCCTGCAAAACGCTTCCGTCATTGGGCTGGGCGGCGGAGCGATGCTTGTCCTCTTGGTCGTTCTGAGCGTTGTACCTGACCTGGCGGATAGACGTATCGGACGGACACTGAAGGCAGAACGGCGCGCCGCTCGAGGGGCCGAGGGAGAGGAAGAAGTGGGGCTCCTCCTTGATGGCCTCGGTGAAGACTACTGCGTTCTAAACGACATCTGCTCTCCCTACGGCAACATAGACCATATCGTGTTTGGCAAACGGGGCGGCCCATTCCTAATTGAGACCAAGTCGCATCGCGGCAGAGTTGAACTCAGTGATGACGGGCTTTTCCTTAACGGGAAGCTACCAGAAAAGGACTTCATAGGTCAATCGCTGAGGAATACCTACTGGCTGAGAGATCAATTGGCCAAGATCATCGGTGGAAAGCCTTGGATCACCCCAGTCCTAGTCTTCACGAACGCCTTTGTCCCATTCGGCAAGCCTATTAGAGGCGTCCATGTGGTCAACAAGAAGTACTTGTTACAAACAATCAGGGGTGTCGCCGATGGACACGGGCTGACGGCGCGCCTGTGGGAATCAAGACAAAGGGTGACGGAGCAGCTCAGCGGTTCCGCCTTGTAGATTGCAGCCCACTGGCTCATCGCGAGCAGAATCAAACACGCAGTCATCGTGCGGCCGGGGCCGCCCTTCGCCAGAGCCCATGTTGCTTTGTGGGAACCGGAATTCAACCTAGAAACCTGAATGCAACTAGTGAGTTGTTCCGTGTGAGCAAGGGTGGGACAAACAGGGGATTGGAGGTAATACACTGTCCTAGCCAAAAGAACTCATCCGCCCGGCAATTGACCTGAACGGTCGCCTGCTAACAATATCGCGGCGTGCTTGACAAGGGACGGACCGTAGAGGTACCCTTGCGATCAGACTCAGGCACCAACCTCGTCAGGCACAGTTGTGCCGAAGCACGACTGGCACCCTCAAACGGGTGGAACTGAGGTTTGAGGCTGGCTCGACAGGACGAAGGCTCATAACCCGGCGAGCTTCGGTTCTGTGGGCCGGCGCACCAGGTAGGTATCAAAGTCGCAGATCGAGTCGATCTGCGACTTCCTTTTCGGACCATAGCTCGTCGGGCTGCTAGCCCGGAGGTCGCTGGTTCGAGTCCAGGCCCCGCTACCCAAAAAGAGAACCGAGGCCCTCTGAGCCCCGGTTCTCTTTTGTTGAAAAAAGTCCTCGGAGACGATTTCGAGCTCTTCTTTGTGGCCGAAACGACCCTGAGCCCGGAACCCCCTCTGTGTGCGTGCTGGATGAAGATCGGACAACAGAAGCGCACTCCGGCCACCCGTCCAGGCGCCAGGCAGCATCAGCATGTGTTTGGCGCTTACAACTGGCGCCAGGATGCGATGACTTGGACGATAGCAGAGAGCAAGAATAGCGCGACTTTCATCCGCTTATTGGAAGAACTGCTGGTGAAGCTTTACCCGCCGGGCTAGTGGCTCTGGTGGTGGACAATGCAGCCTATCATAAGAGTGCTTCTGCTTTAGCAGCCTTGAGCTTGTTTGAGCATCGCGATATGGTAGTGTGTTTACCACCGTATTGTTCGGATCTCAATCCGATCGAACATTTCTGGCGACATTTGAAAGATCTGGCATGTGCTAATAAGCTTCAGAATAGTATTGATGACGTGAAGAAAGCTGTTGTGAAGATCCTGACCGAACAGAACAACCCGGCTTCCAATTTGCGCTTCCACGTCTCGAAAAACTTATGACGGACTACTTCACTGCCCCTAATGGCCGTTAATCTTCACCGCTTCGATCACGTACATCTGGCGGTTGATGCCGCTGGCGCCATACGGCTGATAAACGGGATTGCCTGTGTACTTTTCTGACAGCTTGTTGATGTGGGCGCGCGCACCATGTGCCTCGTCATTAAGCTCGCCAACATACCCCTGAATCTCAATCCAATGACCCACATTTTGAGGATCGATCACAAGCAACGACAGTTTGGGATTGACCTGCAGATTCCGGGCTTTCTTCGTCGCCGCAGGCATATTGACCCGAACATGCTCACCGTCGAAATCGCACCAAACCGGCACGCTGTGCGGTTGTCCATCTGGGTTGACTGTGGTTAAGGCACACAGGAGTGGTCGGCTAAAGAGATCATGGAATCTTTCTGGAATGGGTAGCGACATTTGAAATAGTCCTTTACTATACGATTGGAAGCAAAACGACTGATCATTATATCGTTCGCGCCTCAATAGGCACGCCTTGGTCGAACAAGCAGAAGCGATAGAAAGCAAGACAAAACGGTCATCGCTTGGAGACAGTGTGGGGAATTCAGTGCCCCGTCGTTCGGGCGTGGCGATCACTTGGGGGCCGCGAGTGCCGGCCGCCAGCCACCGGCTTGACAGGCGCACCTTCGACTGGGGTCGCTCCAGTCGGCCGTAGAGCTTGCGAGGATGGGCACGCATTACGAAGCGCTGGTCACGGCGGAGTTGGCAAGCCCGTTCTAGAGCGGCCTTGGCCCCTGGGCCGCCCTCCTGTCCTAGCCAATAACCCCATACGCCCAATAAACATCATGGCCGCTTGAGTATTTACCAGGGTACAAACTATTCGGGTAGTCTTCTATGTCTCCCTCACCATTGAGCTGGTCACACTCGCTTCGTATCTTGCCTCGTCGGCGAATCCGTTTTGAGCGTGGAAAGTCCAAGATCAACCTGTTGGAGTTCAGTGACAAGGTCACCCGAACGGGTCAGCCTGCCCGGGCCTCCAGGCCAGGGTAAAAACGTCACCTAAGCAGCCCCCTGGGTATTCGCATGTTTTTGTAGGGCTGGCGCCAGGGATGATCTGGCGCTGGAACACTGGTGGGAAGAGGCGCCAGCGGACTCTGAAGTCTGGGCTGAACGGATGGTCTGATCGCGATCTT
>JBEKSY010000052.1:0-17068 GCA_049516595.1 Anaerolineales bacterium | reverse complement strand
ATGACTTGTCCCATGAACTGCCCCAAGAATATGCGCAATGGTCCCTGCGGCGGGGTGCGCCCCAATGGGCACTGCGAAATCCGACCGGAGATGACCTGCGTCTGGCTCCAGGCGTGGGAACGTTCCAGCCGCATGACCCTCTATGGTTCCGATATCCATCAGGTTCTTCCTCCTCTGGATCGCAGCAGGCAAGGGAGCTCGGCCTGGCTCAATGAACTGAATGGGTTAGCCGAGCCCCCTGCAGGATGGACTCCTTGACCTCCGGCTCGCGCCTGGAACGCGTCTTGCGCTCTGGACGGTTCGCGGTGACCGCCGAATTGGACCCGCCCGACAGCGCGGATCCTCAAGCGGTCTATGACCGCGCCTTGGTCCTGGCTTCCGTGTGCGATGCGATCAATGCAACGGATGCCTCTGGGGCCAACGTGCACATGTCCAGCGTTGGGGTGTGCGCCCTCCTGGCCCGCGCCGGATACGAACCGGTACTGCAGGTTTCCTGCCGCGACCGCAATCGCATCGCGATCCAGGGCGATCTGCTCGGGGCGGCCGCCCTGGGGGTGCGCAATGTGCTCTGTCTGACTGGCGACGGGGTCCAAAACGGCGACCAGCCACAGGCCCGCCCCGTTTTCGACTTGGATTCGGTCAGCCTGCTGCGCCTGGCGCGCATGCTCCGGGACGAGGGCAAGTTCCTAAGCGGCCGCAAGATTGAGACCCCTCCCTCTCTCTTCCTGGGTGCGGCCGCCAATCCTTTTGCCCCTCCGTTCGAATACCGGCCGGTGCATCTCCAGAAGAAGGTCCAAGCCGGGGCCCAGTTCATTCAAACCCAGTACTGTTTCGACCTCCCGCGCTTGCAGGAGTTCATGCACAAAGTTCGCGAAGAGGGTCTTGACCAGAAGGTGTTCATCTTGGTGGGGGTCGGGCCGCTGCGCTCATGGAAGGCCGCCCGTTGGATGACCGAGAATGTCCCCGGGGTGGTGGTCCCCGAGCTGGTCTTGGACCGCCTGGCAAGGACCCCCAGCCATCTCCAGCGCGAGGAAGGAAAACGCTTGTGCGTGGAGATCATTCGGCAGGTTCGGGAGATCCCGGGGGTGAGCGGTGTCCACGTCATGGCCTACCGTCAGGAGAGCTTGGTAGCCGAGATCATCGAAGAGGCCGGGCTTTTCCCGCGCCAGGTCCAGGCCCGCCCTCCGGAATCTGTCCCAACCTAGGAGACCTCCCCATGCAGACCTTACTCAAGTCTCCATCCCAAGAGGTGCGGATCGGGCCCGATCAACCCTTCGTCATCATCGGCGAGCGCATCAACCCGACCAACCGCTCGAAACTGGCGGCCGAAATGGCGGCAGGCGATTTCTCGCGAGTGAAGGCGGACGCGGTGGCCCAGGTCGAGGCGGGGGCTCATGTGCTGGATGTCAACACCGGTATCCCTCTGGCCGATGAGCCGGCCATTCTGGCCGAGGTGATCCAGGTGGTGCAATCGGTGGTGGAGGTTCCTCTCTGCCTCGATTCCTCGGTGATCCCGGCCCTCCAGGCCGGTCTGGCAACCTACCGAGGGAAGGCTCTGGTCAACTCGGTGACAGGGGAGGAGGAACGATTGGAGGCTGTCCTGCCCCTGGTGCGAAAGCACGGTGCGGCCGTGATCGGCGTCACCAACGATGAAAGCGGGATCTCCGAGGACCCCCAGGTGCGCTTCCGTGTCGCCCAGCGGATCGTGGCGCGGGCCGAGTCCTACGGCATCCCCCGGGAGGATGTGCTCATCGACCCTCTGGCCATGCCCATCGGGGCGATGGCCTCGGCCGGGGTCTCCTTTTTTGCCCTGGCGCGCAAGGTGCAAGAGGAGCTGGGGGTGAACACCGTGTGCGGTGCCTCCAACATCTCCTTCGGGCTCCCGGACCGGGTCAGCCTCAATGCGGCTTTCCTGGCCATGGCCATCGCCGCCGGATTAACCTGCGCGATCACCAATCCGCTCGAGGAGGACATTCGCAATGTCATCCGGGCGGCCAATGTGATGATGGGTCACGATGCGAACTGCACGGCCTGGCTGATGGCCCAACGAGGGGAGTCCCCGCAGGAGACCCGGGACCGCGCGGCTCGCAGGGAGCGCCGGCGCGCCCGCACGGCCTCCTGAGGGCACCCCCTCTAAAGGAAGGGGCCCCGCAGATTGAACGGCCTGGGGGGGCCTCCGGCTCCGTTCGGCTCTGGCTAGTCGCGGCCCGCGGCTTGCTCCAACCAATCCCCAAAAGGGGCCGAGTGAATGACCTGCAAGGCCCGCTCCCAACGCGTCTGGCAGTAGCCCCAGAAGTCGTAGTCAAGTTTGGAAACCTTGGCCTGAATGGCGCCCCAAAGGGTCCAGCCCACGTCGGACATCAGCGCGTACAGGTGCATGCGGGCCAATTGGAACCGGTGGGCCTCCCCGAAATAGGCGCGGCACAATTGAGCGAACTGGACTTCGCTGTATCCCAGCTCCTGACAGGTGTTGCCGAGTTCGAAGCAGGGATCGTTGTTGCCGCTGTATTCGAAATCGATGAGACGCAATCCCTGGCCGTCATCGATGTAGTTCTCAGCCAGGAGGTCATTGTGGCAGGGCAGGCTGGGAAGCGCGTGGGCCCGCACAGCCTGCTCGATGCGCTCGAAGGTCGGCCGCTCCTGCGGGTAGCCGGCGGGGACTTGGACCTCGTGCTCCCTGGCCATGCGCAGGTAGAACTCCACCAGGCGGAACATGTTGAAATCGGTCAGGAAGCGCGGGCCGGCGTGAAGGCGTAGGAGCGATTGGGCAATCCGTCCCGGCATGCCGGGGGAGCGGAGGGCCAGATTGGACATGGTGGTTCCCGGGATAAACTCCAGGACCATCACGCAATCCTGCGGAAGGTAGTAGAGGACCTTCGGCCCGACCCCGGCCTGGGCGGCCGCCTTCGTGTTGAAGTACTCGTTATTCCGATCGACTGCCAGGAGTTCTGTACTCGCCCCCGGGATGCGCACAACGCAAGGAGACCCGTCCACCTCGACCCGGTAGTTGGTGTTGGTCAACCCGCCTCCCAAGAGCTGGAAGGCCACCTCGCGCCCGCGCCATGTGGGGATCCGTTCGATGACCTCTTGGATGGAGGGAGTCATGCATGCCTCCTCGAGCCGTTGGCCCAGGGAATCCCGACCGCCTGACCTCTCCCTCCCGGGCTTGGGTCCGCGGCGATCGATCAGCTCCGGAGGTGGGCCCCGGGCGCGTCATAGAGGACGTCCCTGGCCACTTCGCAGGACAGGCGGCGGCCGAAAACCTCCGCCTCGAGGCGCGTGCCCTCCTTGGCCAGAGCGACGGGCAAGTAGCAGAAAGCAATGTTGCGCTTCACCGAAAAACCATAGCCCGTGCTGCGCAGCCTGCCCACCACCTCCGACCCGAGGAGCACGGCTTCCCCACCGTATACGGTCAGGTAGTCCTCTCCGCCGATGGTCAGGGTGCACAACTTCTGCGTGAGGCCCTGCTCCTTGACATGAAGCAGAGCTTCCCGGCCGACAAAATCGCCCTTGTTGAAACGGACGCAGAATCCCAGCCCAGCGGCCAGCGGGTTCTCAATCATGGTGACATCCAGGCTGTAATAGCGGTAGCCTTTTTCCATCCGCAGCGAGTCCAGGACCTTGTACCCGCAGGGAGTCAGGCCGTGCTTGGCCCCAGACGCCCAGAGGGCATCCCAGACCTGCATGGCCCGCTCATTGGGAACGTAGATCTCCCAGCCGAGTTCACCCACGTAGGTGACGCGCTGCGCCAGGACCCCCACCCCGGCCAGATCAATGCTCCTGGCGGTCATGTAGGGAAAGGCCTGGTTGGACACATCGCTCGCGGCTATGGACTGGACCACTTCCCGGGCCCGGGGTCCCCAAAGCCCGATGGTGGCGAATTCCTCGGTCACGTCGCGCACCTCGACCGGCGGGTCCTGGGGCCGAATTCCCATGCGGATCAGGCCGAGATCGTTGCCGATAAAGTTCGAACCGGTCACCACGCGGTAGTGGTCCTCTGCCAGGCGGGTCACGGTCAGATCCGCCTCCACCCCGCCCTGGGTGTTGAGAAACTGAGTATAGATGACGGACCCCACCGGCCGGTTCATTTCATTGTCGGCCAGCCGCTGGAGTAGCGCCAGGGCGCCGGGGCCGCGAACATCGATCTTGCCGAAAGAGGTCATGTCGAAGATCCCGGCGCGCTCCCGCACGGCACGGTGTTCCTCGCCCACCTGCCCGAAATAAGGCGGTTGCGCCCAGCCCCATTCCCTCTGGTCGGCACCGGCGCGGCGCCAGGGCTTGCCCGGTTGGAAGAAATTGACCCGTTCCCACCCGTTCTTTTCCCCAAAGACAGCGCCCAGTTCTTGCATGCGAGAATGGATCGGGCTTTCCCGGCGAGGACGCGCCCATTCATTCTCATCGTTGGGGTACCGCAACAGGTAGTAGTACTTCACGCCTTCCCGGGTGCGTTCGGCGGCATAGGAGGGGTCCACAAAGTACCGCCCGAAGCGCCAGGCGTGGAAAGCATACACGTCTAGGGATGGCTCGCCTGCGACGATCCACTCGGCCAGGACCTTGCCCATCCCGCCCGCGCCGCCATATCCGTTGAGCGAAAGGCCAGCCGCCATCCAGACGCCCCGCACCCCGGGCAGGGGGCCCAGCATCGGGCGGCTGTCGGGGGTGTATGCCCCGGGATGACAGGTGAGTTTGCCAATCTCCGCCTTCTCGAGATAGGGGATGCGCCGGATCACCCCTTCCAGGAGCGGCTCGAACCGGTTAAAGTCGGGCGGCAAGGATTGACCCCCGTGTTCCCAGGGCGCCCCGTCGATCCAGCGGGCATGCGGGTTGAGCTCATAGCCTCCCACCAAGATGCCGCCCGCCTCTTCCCGCAAGTAGACCAGGTTGTCGGGGTCGCGGACACAGGGTGTGTCGTGGGGAAGTTCCTTTCCAGGCACGGCCTTGAGCGCCACGTGCTGATGGTCCACCGGGGTGGTGGGGACATGCACTCCGGCCATCGCCGCCACCCGCGGTCCCCAGATGCCGGCGGCATTAACCACGATCTCGGTCCGTATGGCTCCCTTGTCCGTAAAGACTCGGGTCACTTCTCCCTGGGGCGAGAGCTCGATGCCCGTGACCCGGGTATGGGTGTGTACGCTGACCCCCAGTGCCCGGACGTGTTGGGCCAAGCCGGTGGTCGTCAGGTAAGGATCGAGGTGCCCATCGCGAGGGAGGTAGACCGATCCATACAGGCTTTCCTTGGAGAGCGCGGGGAAAAGGCGGACGGTTTCCTCGGGTGAGATGATCTCAACCTCCAGACCGATGGCCTTGGCCTGACCCACGTTGCGCTGGAGTTCCTTGAATTGGGCCTCACTGGAGGCCAGCCTCAGGCTACCCACATGGTGGAAGAGTCCCAGCTCGCTGAAGAGGTCGATGCTGTACTTGCGGATCTGCATCAAGGTGGGGGAGGTGTGGAACTGGGTGACCAAACCTGCGGCCCAGCCTGATTCGCCGCTCGCAATCTCCCCCTTTTCGAGCAAGATCACGTCTTTCCATCCCAACTTGGCCAGGTGGTAGGCCACGCTCACCCCCATGATTCCGCCGCCGATAACGACTACCCTGGCTTGGTCCTTCATGGCAATTCTCCCTATGGGTCCGAGAGCTGGAAATGGTGCGCTGGGCGCGCCCCCGCCTGCCCCCAAGGGCCCACCCCGCGCCTCCATTCACCGCGGCGAATGATCCAAAGAGCGCAAAGAGGGCCTTACGAGCTTTGGGACGGCGCGGTGGAACCTGGCATCCGAGGCAGGCCAGCGGGGGCCCTCTTCGGGCCCCCGCTTCTATACTGGTGCGAGGTTACTCAGGCGGGATCTCCTTGAAGGCGTAGTCCACGTTGATCCCGCGTGACTTCTGTGTCTGCTTGACGATCAGGTACCAGATGGCGCTGAGGATGAGGATCCCGATGGCGATGATCTGGGCCCAGACCTTGGTAGGGAAGGCGGAGAAGTCCCAGCTGCCCAGGACGCCCAAGCTCGGCGAGAGCAGGAAGGTCACGACCATAGCCATCCCAAATCCGCCGCCAAGCATCCCCAAGGCAGAAAGCCATGGCATCTGCTTTCCACTCAGCCAATCCAGCAACTGGGTGCGCATCGGGTACAGGAAGGCGATCACGGCAAGAACGGCCACGACTCGCGTGATCCAGGCCAGGACGGGATAGGCGGCAAACGCCTGCGGGGCAAGGACCCAGGCGATCGCGATGAAGGCAGCGACCCCGAGCAGGGTGGCGATGATTCCGACGATGCCGCTGACCTGATACTTGGCTCCGGGAGAGGCCTCATACACCTCTTTCGCCCGATACGGCAGGAGGGCTCCGGCCAGGCAGGTGATGATGAACACGTATCCGCAGCCGAAGGTCACCCCCAGGGTCAGCCCGCCCCATCCGTGAACCAGGTTGTAGGCCAGGATGATGGGGAGGCTGGCCAGGAAGTAGGCCAAGTGGGCAAGGACAGGGGTGTGCAACCGTTCATCCACCTTGCTCGCCCACTCCGGCAGGATGCGGTCCAAGGACATGGCCACCATGATCCGGGTCATGCCAATGTAGCAGTTGTGGGCGATCTGGTGCGAGTTGAGTATATAGCCGAGCGAGATCAGGATCACCACGATGGGGCTGGCGGTAACGGCGATGGCGATGATGTTAGGCCACAGGTACATGCCGTTCACGGTTGCCTGCGAGATCCCCGACCAGTAGCCGGCTCCGGCGACATAGAGGAACGAGTCCCCCGCCAGACGCTCCAGGCCAGCCGCCAGAAGGGCGAGCAGGATCCCGGTCACGATCAGCGACCCGATGATGATGAAGGTCTGGTTCCTGAAGTTGCGTGCGTCCTTGATCTCCCCGTTTTGCTCCGCGCTGTAGGTCGCCCATTGCAGCGAGGTCCAGGCAATCGGAGCCACCAGCAGGGTGGCGACCACGCTGAAGGGCGGCTGGAGGTTGATCCCGGCGGCTTTCACCGCATCAACCGCGGTCTGGTAAAAGTTGGTCCCGGCCCCGGTGGCGACGGCAAACGCGTTGAGGCGCGCCACAAACGCGGCGGGCGGGGTCACAAAAAGCACCACGAACATCACCGCAAAGGCCAGCAGGGTGCCATACCACATCACGTATTGCAGGCGGACGTAGTTCTTGAATCCGCTAATCAGGATGAGCATGGCCACCAGGGCGTTGGCGATGCTGGTGATGATGATGCCCGTCGGCTGGGTGAACCACAGGCCGATGCTCGAAAGGCTGGCATTGCTCAGCGTGGCTCCCAGGCCCACGAACAGCGGCGCGAACCCCAGGTAGGAGAGCAGCCAGCCGGAGAGGGCCACCCACTGCAAGATCCAGATCACGAAGCCCGACATCACCACGGTGAAGGCCAGGCCTCCGCCAAACACGCGGCTCTCAAAGACGTAATCGCCGCCGGATCGAGGCAAGGCGGTCGAGAGCCAGACATAGCTGAAGGCGATCGGGATTTCGATCAACATCGCCAGCAAGATCCCCCAGACCATCTTTCCGCCCGGCAGGGCGCCTGGGGCCCACAGGTAGGTCCAGGGAAAGATGAGCCCCATTGTGAGAATGTTGTAGACAAATGCCGAATACGGAGACATCACCCGCACCAGCCCGGAGGCCTTGCGGGTGAAAACCTCCGGTCCCGCAACCGCTGCTGTCGCCATGTCACATACCTCCTCGAACCAGAACCAGGAGATAGCCGAATCCGGAAATCCCTCTCGCGCCAGCCTTCCCTTCGATAGGCACCTCCCTCCCCTCCTTGGAAACCCAGAAAGCCCGGGACCCTCAGCCGGAGGTCAGTTGGTAGCTGTCCACCTTGCCGTTCGCCAGGTTGGCCAACAGCCCGCGCAGGATCCCCTCCCCGTATTCGCTCCCCGGGTTGACGCAAATGGTCTTGCCGATCTTGACGATGCCAGCCGATTCGTGAATGTGACCGTGCAGGCCGAGCATGGGCTGGTACTTCTCGATGGCACTTCGTACCGACTTGCTGCCCGCGCCGTGCAGGACGACCTGCCCCGCCCTTACGATCTGGGAGGGGGGATCCGTATTCCAATCGAGCTCGGGACAGGTGTCGAGGGTCGAATCGGCCGGCGGGTCATGCAGGTTGAAGATGCAGGTAGACATATCGGCGACTTGGACGGCCAGGCTCTCGATGAGCTTTCCGAGTTCCTCGTCCGGTATCTCGCGCGGGGTCTTCCAGGGGGTGGGGGTGCTGGCCCCAATGCTCATCATGGAGTGGGTCTCGTCGATGGGCACGATCTTGCTCTCGCAGGCGACGACACTGCCATCGGAATTGCTCTGCAAGACAGTCAGCACGTCGGGATAGTCATCGTTGCCGCCAGTGATGTAGCATTTGATGCCCGTCCCCTTGAGCCGGGAGTCAGCGAGTTCGATCCAGGAGGTGAGCCGTTGCCGGGCGAGATCGTGGAAGAGCGCGTCCACGGAGGCCTTGTTGGCCTGGATCTCATGGAACTCGTCTTCCGCCATGATCTTATAGTAGAAGCCGAGGGTCCCGATTCTCTCCTGCAGCTTCTTCAGTTCTTCCTCCGTGGATAGGTGCTGGACGGTCCCTTGCAGGGTGGCGCGGTACCCGCTCTTCTCCCGAATGATGGGGATCGTCATTTTGCCGATGATATCGCCGCCCATGACCAATACGCTGGCCTCGTAAAACTTGCCCGCGTTGAGGAATTTGCGGAAGGTCCGCTCCGACCCGTGGACATCGGTCGCATAGAACAGGCGGGTCGTTTTCTTAGCCTGCTTCGAAAACGCCGGCATGCATTTTCTCCTGATCTTCCCTGGCCGGGAATCCATCTTCGGCCCCGGGTTCGGCGCAGGCCAGGATGACATTCACCCCGCGCGCTTCCAGCTGGGCCCGGGCTTCTTGGCCCAGGCCCTCATCGACGACCAGAGCCTGGATCTGATCGATCTTGGCCAGCTCGAAGTTGGAGACTACTCCCCACTTGCTGTGGTCGGCGACGACCGCCACTAGGCCTCGGGTGCGCTCGATCATCGCACTGGCGATTTCCGCCTCCGCGCTGGCGGGGGTGGTGCAGTGGAACTTTAGGCTGATCCCATCCACCCCGATGAAAGCCTTGTTGGCGTATACCTTCTCAAGCATCTCGACGGCAAATCGACCGGCCGTAGAATTGGACTGGGGGCGAAAGGCTCCGCCCAGGAGGAGGATATCGAAGGGCGCATCTCGCACCTCATTGGCTGCGGTGACGTTGCTGGTGATGACGGTGATGTTGGAGAGGTCCGGCCGAGCCCGCAAGCTGCGCATGACCTGGGTCGTGGTGGTGCCGCTGTTCAGGAAGACCATGTCGCCGCCTTCGACGAGGGCTGCGGCCGCCTTCCCGATCCACCGCTTTTCGGCCGGGTGAGCCAGGGCGCTGTGGGAATAACCCGGCTCCTGGGGCATGCGCTGGGAGAGAATCGCCCCGCCATGAGTTCTCTCCAGAAGCCCCTGCGTCTCCAACCATTCGAGATCGCGCCGGACCGTGGCTTCGGAGGCCCGCAAGAGGCCGCTCAGGGTTGAGAGACGCACGACCTGATGGATTTGAAGATACTCGGCGATCAGTTTCCGCCGCTGAGCGGGGATGAGGCTCTGGTCGCTTTCGGTCACTTCATCTTCCCCCCGAGACAAGCGATCGTGCCGGGTTGCCTACCGGAGAGTGTACATCGTTGGCAGATTATGAGCGAATCTACAAGATTTCGATTGGCTCTCTTTCCCAGAGATTATATTATGCAGGAGGAGGCCCATGGTGTCAACTGGGCGGGATGGTCCTTCAGAAACAGCTCCAATCGCTAATAGACCCGTGAGGTTGCTGTCAGAGCCAGCTCTCTCTCCCCATTGCGAGGAGGCGAGATAGGCCGCCCGTGACATATGGTGATCTCGGATGAAGCCTTTTGCGCTCTTCTGAGGTCCATTGTATAATTAGCCAACACAACCTTGCCTCACCGATGAGGTCTCTGCCCATGACCAGTGGCCACCTTGCGATGGCGCCGCAAGACGCCGCGGAGCGCGGTCGTTTTGAGAATGAACTGCAGCGCATCATTGCGGCGGGACAAGAAGCCCATGTGGTCATGCGGGTGCTTGGGTCCCTGGCTTTTCAACTCCATTGCCCCAAGTACGGCTACCTCCAACAGAAGCTGGGTCGCGCCTACACGGACATTGATTTCGCGGCCTATGGCCGCGAGGCCGGCGGGGTGCGGGCCTTGATGGCTGGCCTAGGATACTCTGACAACCGGGAGGTCTTCGTGGTTTCCGAAGGGGCCCGCGCCATCTTCGATAACCCGAAACTGGGCCTGCACGTCGATGTGTTTTACGATCGGCTCGATTTCAGCCACATCATTTCTTGGGCCGGCCGACTCGAGGTCGATACCCCCAGCATCCCCCTGGCTGAGATGTTCCTCGAGAAAATGCAAATCTTCCGCATCAACGAGAAGGACATCATTGACACGATCATGCTGATTCTCGAGCATCCGTTTGGCATCGGCGACGAAGAAACGATCAACATGGCCCACGTGTCCCGGCTTTGCGCCTCCGATTGGGGCCTCTGGCGGACGGTGACGATGAACCTGCAGAAGGTCGCCCAGCTGGCGCCGGGCTACGCTCAGCTGGAGCAGGACCAAAAGAGTCGGGTCAGCGCGCAGGTCCAGACGGCTCTGACGGCCATTGAGGCCGAGCCGAAAACGATGGCCTGGAGGTTGCGATCCAGGGTAGGCGATCGGGTAAAGTGGTACAAGGACGTGGATGAGGTGGAGTAGTCGCCGGACCGTGTTCGCCGGGTAGATGGCGCCCCTGGCGGGGAGGGAAGGCCATGGATAAGACCGTTCGCGATCTCATGCACCGGGGCTTGATCACCTGTCCAGCCGATGCCCCCTTGGGGCAGGTCGCGCAGCTTCTGGATCACCATCACATCCACTCCCTGTTGGTCGCGGACGGGACCGGGCGGCCCGTGGGCATCCTCACGGATTTCGACCTCTTGGCGGGCGAGTGGCTTTCCATCAACTCCGAAAGCCTGGCGGCGATGCGCAAGATGACCGCGGGTGAACTCATGACCACTCCGCTCAACAAGGTGAAGGCGGAGCTCTCTGCTTGCGAGGCGGCTGGTCTCATGCGCCGGCAGGGAGTCAGCCGGTTGGTGGTGGAAGAGGGCGGCCAGCCGGTCGGCGTGATCTCCGTCTCCGATCTCGTGGAAGGCATGGTCCAAGAGCGCGATCTGGAACGGCGGAGCGTGGCCGATGTGATGTCCCGCTGCATGCTCATCTGCCGCGAAGAGACCCCGCTCCATGTCGTGGCGCGCGGGATGACGGACGCTCATTACCGTTCCGTAATTGTGGTTGACTCCCAGGGGCGCCCCTTGGGGGTGGTAAGTGGGCTGGACATGCTGGTCTTTTGCGAGAGCCAGGAGGTCGACCGCACGGCCGGAGAGGCGATGCACCCCATGCTGACCGTCCGTTCGAATGCCAGCCTGCGGGAAGCAGCCAACAAGATGATTCAGCATCATCACCACCGGCTGGTAGTGATTGATCCCCATGAAGCCGAGACGATCCCCTTGGGGGTCATTTCCTCCTTCGATATTGTCGAGGAGATGGCCCAGCCCAGCTCGGCCTGGCAGGGATAGTCAGGCGGCACGCGGCAGGCGGGAGAGGATCAGGGAACCCTCCTTGGTGCCAGACATCCTGGCGCGAGTCCCGCAGTGGAGAGGTCGCATAGGTCTGAAGGTGACCTCCCTATGAAGGTCGTGTCTGACCTTCGCGAAGCCATGTGGGGCATGCTGCCGACGGGCATCTTCAAGCTCGACATTGACTTTCAGAGCTACGCCCGGAAGCCCTTCGATCGAATGGAACCAGCGCTGCACTCTTGGCTGGGATTGATGGCATAAGGAGGTTGTGGATGTCTTCTGAACTTCCGTCACACGCTCGCGTCGTGATCATCGGAGGAGGGGTGGGGGGAGCCAGCATTGCCTATCATCTCACCCTGATGGGGTGGAAGGACGTGGTTGTGCTGGAACGAGGCGAGCTGACTTGTGGCTCCACTTGGCACTCGGCGGGTCTGGTCGGCCAATTGCGCTCCGATTTCAACCTTACCCGCATGATGAAGTACAGCACCGAACTTTACAGCCGGCTGAAGGAGGAGACCGGACAGGATACCGGGTGGCGGGCGGTCGGAGGAATCCGGCTCGCTTCGTCCGCGGAGCGCATGCAGGAGCTCAAGAGACAGGTGGGCTACTCCCGCTCGTTCGGCATGGCCCTGGAGCTGATCACGCCGAGTGAGGCCAAGAAGCTCTTTCCCCTGATCAACTTGGAGGGTGTTCTGGGGGCGGTGTATACGCCGACCGACGGCTCGATCGATCCAACCGGCTTGACCATGGCCTTGGTGGCCGGTGCCAAGAACCGAGGGGCGCGTTTCTTCACCCAAACCAAGGTGACGGGGATTCAATTGAAGAATGGGCGGGTGGAGGAAGTGATCACTGCCCGAGGATCCATCCGGACGGAGGTCGTGGTCAATGCGGCGGGACAGTGGGGTGGCCAGATCGGGCATATGGTGGGAGTGACCTTGCCGGTCGTGCCGATGGCCCACCTCTATCTGATCACCAAACCGATCGAGGGCGTGCAGCACGACTTCCCCACCTTGCGCGACCCGGATCTGCTCGTGTACTGGCGGGAGGAGGTGGGGGGGCTGGTCACGGGCGGGTACGAGCGCCTCCCCGAGCCGTACGGGCTGGGGGGAATCCCAGACGACTTTCAATTCAAGTTGCTGCCTCCCGACTGGGACCGTTTCACCCCTCTGATGGAAAACTCAATCCACCGCGTGCCGGCTGTGGAGCATGCGGAGATTGTCCAGTTGCTAAACGGGCCGGAGGGGTTCACCCCGGATGGCGAGTTCCTCCTGGGCCCCACCTCGGTCAAGGGCTTCTGGGTGGCCTGCGCCTTCTGTGCTCATGGGCTGGCGGGAGCGGGTGGGATCGGCAAGGCCATGGCCGAATGGATCATTGACGGGACTCCTGAGTGGGACACTTGGCGTCTCGATGTGCGCCGCTTCGGACCCAACTACGCCAGCCGCGACTACATTGTGGCGCGCACGATCGAGACCTACAGCAAATACTACGACATCCACTACCCTGGCGAAGAGCGCGAATCGGTCCGTAACCTGCGCCTCTCCCCAGCCTACGAATCGCAACGGACGTTAGGGGCCAGCTTCGGAGAGAAGTTCGGCTGGGAGCGGCCCAACTGGTACAGCTCCTATGAGGGCCAGGCCAAGCATGGCTATGAGCCCAAGGGCTGGGCCCGCGTGCACTGGTCTGCGGCGATTGGGGTGGAGCACCTGGGAACCCGCGAGCGAGCTGGCCTCTTCGATGAGAGTTCCTTCAGCAAAATTGAGGTGCGCGGGCCGGGCGCACTGAAGTTGCTGCAGTATCTTTGTGACAACGACATGGACAAACCGGTGGGTAGCGTGGTGTACACCTCGATGCTTAATGCACGCGGAGGAATCGAGTGCGACTTCACCATCACTCGCACCGTGGAGGACCGCTTCCTGATCGTGACGGGGACCGCCTTTGGACAACATGACCTGGGGTGGATCCAACTGCACACCCCGGAACAGGACGGGGTGTGGGTGGAAGATGTGACCTCCTCCTATGCCTGCATCGGCCTGTGGGGTCCGAAAGCCAGGAGGGTGCTCGAGCAGGTATGCAAGGACGATGTCTCCAATGAAGGTTTCCCCTACATGACGGCCAAACGCATTGCGGTAGGGGACGTGCCGGTCTGGGCCCTGCGGATCACCTACGTCGGCGAACTCGGCTGGGAATTCTACTGCCCCATCGAATACGGCCGCCGGCTGTGGGACACACTTTGGAAGGCCGGCGAGCCAGAGGGCATCGTCGCCGCCGGCTACCGCGCCATCGACAGCCTGCGCCTGGAAAAGGGCTACCGCTATTGGGGAGCCGACATCAACCCCGACTACACCCCGTACGAGGCGGGCATGGGCTTCGCGGTCAAGCTGGACAAGGGCGATTTCCTGGGGAGGGAGGCTCTTCTCCAACAGAAGGCCGAGGGCCCCAAGCAGAAGCTGTGCTGCCTGACGATCGCCGATCCAGCCCGGGTGGCCCTGGGTAACGAGCCAATTCGCAGCCAGGGCAAGGTGGTGGGCTGGGTGACCTCGGGAGGCTATGGGTACTCGGTGGGCAAGAGCATCGCCTACGGGTATCTTCCGGCGGGACTGGCCCAGCCGGGCACGGATCTGGAGGTTGAGCTGTTCGGGGAATGGCTGAAGGCCAGGGTGGAACGCGAACCCCTTTGGGATCCGAAGGGGGAGCGGATTCGGGCCTAGAAGGATGGTATATTCACTCTCGCCGGGGGCTTCGGGCGCAGGTGCGCCCTGGCCCGGCAGGAATGAGGAAAGATGTAGGAGGAAAAGGAAATGTCTGAGAGTGTGGTGGAAAGGCTGCAGAAGACCAATCCGGACATGGAGATTTGGTGGGATTCATCTCCTTTGGTGTTCAACCCGTGGGTGAAAAAGATGGTGGAGGCGGCTCCGGCTGGCCAGAAAAAGGAGCTGGAGGCGCAACTCAAGCGCCTGATCCTCTGGGAAGATCTTCCCCGAAGTGTGATCCGCGGGTGCACGACGAACCCCCCGCTTTCGCTGAGCGCCATCAAGTCCGATCCAAGCTTTTGGGAGAAGTGGGTGGACGACCAGATCCGCTCCACTCCGGGGATCACGCTAAAGGAGCTGTGGTGGATCACTTACAAGGAGGCGATCCGGCGCGGGGCGGAGATGCTGCTGCCCATTTTCGAGGCCTCGGCGGGACGCTTTGGATGGATCTCGGGCCAGTTGGACCCGCGCCTCTTCACGGAGGTGGACCAGATGCGCTCCCAGGCCGATGAACTGCATGCCATCTCGCCGAATGTGATGATCAAGGTTCCGGCCAGCCAGCGGGGCCCGGAGGTGGTCAAGTACCTTACCTCCAAGGCGATCTCCACGAACGTGACCACTTGCTTTACTCTGCCGCAGATCATGGCGGTAGCGCGCGCGGCCCAGGAGGGGGTGGAGGAGGCCAAGGAAAACAAGGTCGACCTGTCAGGCTGGCGGGCGGTGATCACCCATATGCTGGGACGGCTCACCGAGCGAGAAGTGATCTGGGAGCAGGCCGCCTACTATCGGGTGAATTGGACCGAGGCCGACCGGCGCTGGTTCGGCCTGGGGGTCTTCAAACGGGCCTACCAGCTGCTCAAGGAAGGGGCCTACCCCAGCAAGATGCTGCTGTGCTCCGTGCGACCGGGGCCCCTCGTCAACGGCAAGCAGCGCTTTTGGGACATTCAGGAGCTGGCGGGAGGGGACATTGTCTACACCCTGCCCCCGTATGCCCTGGAGCCCATGTTCGCGCTGGGGGAGCTCCTGGAGTTCCGCGAGGGGGCCATTGAAGAACCGATCCCGGAGTCGACGGTCGAGAAAATCTACCAGATGCCCTACACCCTGCAGGCCTACGAACCCAATGGGCTGGCGCTGGATCAGTTCAACACCCACCCGGCGACGATTTACACGGTGGGGGAGTTTTCCAAGGCGGTCCAAGGTGTGGAGGATTTTTGCTCGAGCCGTCTGAAGGCCGCCAAGGTGCCGGTGGTGGCCTGATTCTCTGAAGCCTGGGGGCTTGCCGCAAAGGCCAAGCCTTGAGCGCTCGAGGATGAAGGCAGGCACCCTCTCACGGACGGCATGGGTTTGGATGCGAGGACAGACGTTGCCAGGGCTCAGCCTGTGGATCCCAGGCTGGATGGGCGCGCCCAAGGCGGGAGATGAAAGCAAGGCCACGTCATCCTGTCAGCGTACATTTTTAGATGACATTTGTTTGTCCGCCAGCATATGATCGACACAGTTGCTTAAGGAAGGGCAACTGATATAGACTAAACCGCACAAGGAGAGGCCGGAGGGGGATGGTCGGAATCCTGCCGGCCCCCAGGGTGCGGGGGAGGGAGGTCCAGAGGCACCAGCGAACCAATCTTTCCAGATCAGACACAGTCGTTCTTTCTGCAGGAATTGTCGCTCTCGCACTTTGCGCCGAACGGTGTGCGAGGTTCCGGCGACAGCAACTTGGAGCCCTCACGGTTCCAAGACCAATTGAGCAAGGAGGAGATCTAGTCTATGTCAACCAAGAAGATGGTTTGGGCAGTCATGGGGCTCGCTATCATCCTGGCCGCTTGTGCACCCGCGGCCACGGCAGTGCCCGCCCCAGTACCGACGACCCCGCCAATAGTGATCACATCGGCTCCGGTTATGGTCCCCGCGCCAACCGCAACGACCAGCTATATGGATACTTTGGCGGCCGCCTGCAAGAAGGAGGGCTCGATCACCCTCATAGCTGACCCGCCCGATTGGGCCAACTATGGCACATTGATGCAAACGTTCGGATCCCGATACGGCGTGTCGGTCAATGACCTGAATCCGAACGGCAGTTCGGCCGAAGAGCTGGCCGCGATCAAGGCCAACGAGGGCAACACGGGTCCCCAGGCTCCCGACGAGGTCGACGTCGGCTACGCCAATGGTCCGTTAGGGAAATCTGAGGGCCTGTTCGCTCCCTACAAGGTCGCCCATTTTGATCAGATCCCCATCAAGGACCCGGACGGCTATTGGTATCAGGACTATTACGGGGTGATGAGCTTCGAGGTCAACACCAAGGTGGTGAAGGACGTGCCTCAGGACTGGTCGGACCTGCTCAAGCCCGAGTACAAGGGGATGGTCGCCCTCGCCGGTGACCCGAAAGGTTCGAACCAGGGCTATATGGGCGTTGCGGCTGCAGCGCTAGGCAACGGTGGTTCGCTGGACAACCCCCAGCCGGGGCTGGACTTCTTTGCCAAGCTCAACAAGGCGGGCAACTTCGTCCCGGTGGTCGCGCGCGCGGCGTCTGTGGGCCAAGGCGAGACCCCGATCGTCATTCGCTGGGACTACCTGTCGCTGGCCGATCGTGACACGCTGGCGGGCAACCCGCCCATCACCACAGTGATCCCCAAGAGCGGCACGCTCGCGGGTCCCTATGTGATGGCCGTCAGCGCGTA
>JBEKSY010000051.1:0-17343 GCA_049516595.1 Anaerolineales bacterium | reverse complement strand
GCCCCACCAGGGCTATCGCACGCAAGGCCGAACCCCTGCAGAGATCTTCACCAAGCGGGAGACCCAAAATGACACCACAGCAAAGGCCTGATGTGTCAACACCTATCCGGTACTGGACACTCTAGATCAAGCCGCAGAGCAAGGCGCGTGAGCCTGCTTTCCGCGCCGCTCCTGCATTCCGGATCCTGGCACAAGAATTGCATCCTCCAATCCCGGAAAAAGGCGGTGCTGGGCACGCGGCTCAGGACGTCCTGGAAGAAAGCGCCTCTGGGCCGAGCTGGGCCCGGGTTTCAGGTCTGGCCAAGTGGCCGGCCTGACGATGACCCAAGGCGGATGGCTTTCGGTGGACAAAGCCGCCCGAAGAGTTGCGCCGCTTTCACCCTTATGCTAGGATACCCCTTCGTACCGCGCCTAAATCGCCTGGCACAACGAACCCGTAAGGGTCCGGGGAGGATTTCATGATCAAAGCAATTCGTATGCCCGCAGCTGCCCTCGCCCTCCTGGCACTGGCCGCCTGCACTCGGACGGTCAGTCAGTCGACGGCTGCTTCGGCGACCCCCACGTCGGCACTTGGGGCAACTTCCCCGGCGGAGGCGACGATGGGCGCCATTCGGGCGGCGTTTCTCACTCAAACTGCCCAGGCGAATCCTCAGGTCGCCACAGCCACAGGGACCCCACCCCAGCCCACAGCCACATTCATCTCCTTCGCCACGGTTCCGGCGGGGACGAGCGCCCCGACCGCCACGCCCGTGCCCGCGGGAACGTCAACTTTGCTGCCCTACGCCACCCCCACCCCGGGAATCCCATCGACCTACACGTTGCAAAAGGGTGAGTTCCCCTACTGCATCGCACGGCGCCTGAATGTCGACCCGGTCGAGCTGATGTCCCTCAATGGGCTGACCACGGGTGACCTTTTTAGTCCCGGCCTAACCCTGAAGATCCCTCAGAGCGGCCACATCTTCGGAAGCGATCGGGCGTGGCATTCGCATCCCGACAGTTACACGGTCCTATCCGGCGACACGATCTATGGGGTCGCGTGCTGGTACGGTGATTTGGATCCTCTGGAAATCGCCTCGGCCAACGGCCTGTCGTCACCCTACACGCTCACGCCCGGCCAGTCTCTCAACATCCCCTAGGAATCCAGAGAGGGGGGTAAGCGAACCCCCCTCTCTGCTTTGATCCCCATGAAAGTCATCACCCGCTCCACCCAGCAACTCTTCCGCGGCAGGCTGGTCTCGGTTCGTGGCGATCAGGTTCTCCTGCCCAGCGGAAAAGAGGCGGCCCTTGAAATCGTTGAGCACCCGAATTCCGTGGTCATGGTCCCCGTGGATGAGGCCGGGCGGGTCTGGTTCGTGCGCCAGCATCGCCAGGCCGCAGGCGGCGAGATCCTTGAGCTCCCGGCGGGGACCCTCAAGCCCGGGGAGGAGCCCAGGGCCTGCGCGCTCCGCGAATTGCGCGAGGAAATAGGAATGGGCGCAAGAGATCTGATCTCCATTGGATCGTTCTATCTGGCCCCGGGCTACGCCACCGAATTCATGTATGCTTTCCTCGCCCAAGGGCTGTATGCTGACCGCGCGCCCGGGGATGAAGACGAGGTGATCACGACGGATCCGATTCCCCTGGAGGAGGTACGTCGCACGATCCACCAGGGTCAACTCCAAGACGCCAAGAGCATTGCGGCCCTGGCCCTTGCCTTCCCTTATCTTGAGAGCTGAACGAGCTCAGAATGCTAGATGTAGCTGCCGTCCGGGATCACTTCCCTGCGCTCGCGCGGGATGCCGTGTACTTCGACAACCCTGGCGGCACGCAGATTTGCCGTGAGGCCCTCGCCCGGATTCACCAGTATCTGCAAGACACCAATGCCAACCAGGGCGGCGCCTTCCGCAGCAGCCGCGACTCCGACGCCCTCGTAGAACTGGCCCGCTCGGCCGCCGCGGATTTCCTGAACGCCAGCCGTTCCGAAGAAATCATCTTCGGCCCCAACATGACCACCCTCACGTTTCACTTGAGCCGCAGTCTGGCCCGTCGCTTGGGGCCCCAAGACGAAATTGTGGTGACCTGCCTGGATCACGACGCCAACATCGCGCCTTGGTTGTTGGCCGCCCAAGAGCGGGGCTGCCGGGTGCGTTGGCTGGATGTCGACGTCGAGGATTGCACGCTCAAGACCCAGGATCTCGAGCGCCTGCTCAACCCCCGCACCCGCTTGGTGGCGCTCGGCATGGCCTCCAACGCGGTCGGAACCGTCAACGACGTTCGCAAGGCCGTCGAACTGGCCAGGGCGGTGGGCGCCTGGGTTTATGTGGATGCCGTCCATTACGCGCCGCATGGCCCCATCGATGTGCAGGACCTGGGATGCGATTTCTTGGTCTGTTCCGCCTACAAGTTCTTCGGCCCCCACTTGGGGATTCTCTATGGACGGCTCGAGCTCCTGGAGGACCTCCCGGCTTACAAGGTGCGCCCGGCGGACAATCGTCCCCCCCGAAAATTCGAAACGGGAACTCCGAGCTTTGAGGCGATCGCGGGCCTGCTGGGTGCCCTGGAATACCTGGCCTGGCTGGGAGAGACGTTCGGCTCCGCAACTCTTGAGAAAACCGCAGAGCCACTCAGTGATCGGCGCCTGACGCTCAGGAAGGCGATGGAGGCCATTCGCGGCTATGAGGCAACGCTGTCCCGCCGCCTTCTCGAGCGCCTGGCCAAGATCCCCGGGCTGCGGATTTGGGGCATTGCGGACCCCGATCGCCTGGAAGAGCGCGTGCCCACGGTAGCCTTCACCCTGGAGGGGACGGGGCCCCGCCAAGTCGCGGAGGCGCTCGATCGCCGGGGGATCTACGTCTGGGACGGGAATCACTACGCCCTCGCGCTCAGCGAGCGCTTGGGACTTGAGCCCAAGGGAGGAACGGTGCGCGTCGGACCGGTTCATTACAACACCCTCGAGGAGGTAGATCGGTTGGCCTCTGCACTGCTGCCGCTTGCCCATTAGAGGGAGGCGGGAGCGTCTCCCCCTAGAGGGCCTATGGGGCGCTTGGCCTCGCTTATCGTCCCCCGACCTAGCCGATCGGTCAGCCCGCCTTTGGGCGGACAGCTGGAGGCGAGAATCCAGCGACCGGTCCCTGAGGCAAGTGCGCCAATTGCGAAGCTAGCGTAGAATCCAAGCTAGCCGATCCCGAAGGGGTCGGCCGGGTCGCTCGAACGGCAGGCCCCGGGGGACCTCTGCAGGATGAAACCCAAGCGAGCACCCACGCATCCGCCCCGCCGCCTAGTTTTGGTCTCCGCGGACACCCGCCGGTCAAACGCCGCCCGTCGCGCGCTCGAGCGTGCGGGGTTCCAGGTACGAGGCAGTCGGCCGCCGACCCTGGCGCGAGAGATGGCTGGTGGGGTCCGCCGGGGCGGGCGGGCCGCACCCGCACGGCGGCAAGAGGGTGCCCTTCCCCCCGCGCCGGGCCCCCTTTTTACTGCCCCTGGCTTCCCCCTTGCGAGCCCCCTGCAGCTGGATGCCTCCTTGCGGACCCAACGCCGCTCGGTTGCGGCCACGCTGCGTTCCTGCCTGCGCCTTTGTCCGAAAGTGCGCCTAGCCTGCCTGTTCTTGTACGACTCCGGGCACCAGGCTTGCCTCCGGTTTGAGAGCTTGGGGCCTGCGCGTCAGCTCCTGGCGGAGACCTTGCCCTTCTCCGAGTTTCCCCTGTTGGCGAAGGTCCAGCGCTCGGGGGAGGCCCTTTATCTGCCGGATGCCACTAGGCTGCCCGGTCTCCCCTTGCTGGAACGCCTTCATCTGCCCTGCTGGTTATTCGTCCCTTTGGGACATCCGGCGGCCGCAGTCCTCCTTCTGGGAAGCGGCGAGCCGTACGCGATCAATGGGCCTCTGGCCCACCTGCTGTTCAGCAGCGCGGCCGCCCTCGAAACCACCCTGGGCAATGCGCACCTGCGGCTGAACCTGCAGGCCTCCGAGGTGCGCTATCGAAGCGTTCTCGACACCGTGCCCTTTCTCATCGCCCTTTTGCAGGAGGACGGAACGATTGTCGAGATCAATCCACGCCTTTCCTCGGAGCTTTCCAAGCGAGGCATCCGTCCCGAGGGCGTCCTCTCCCGCAACCTGCTGACCGATCCGGCGATCCCGGAAGCCTTGCGGGCTATGATCCGCGAGAGCCTGCAGCGTCGCGACACCACTTCGGTCGAGAAGCTCGGAGTGGATTTGCCGGGGGGCCAAGAGACCCTCAGGGTTCACAGCGTGCCTCTCCGCGATGCGAGCCACTCGGTGTGGGGGGTCTTGCTCCTGGCCGAGCTGACTACCTACACCAACCTGGTCAGCGCCGAGGCCGAGCGAACCGAGCGGCTGGCGGCCATCGGCCGGGTGGCGGCCTCGCTGGCGCACGAAATCAACAACCCGCTCCAATCCTTGCGGGCCCACCTCGAGCTCATCCGGCGTTACCGCTTAAGCCCGCCGGAACGCGAGCAGTCGCTGCGCATCCTGGAGGGCGAGGTCGAGCGATTGGACGAGATCACGCGGCGGGTGCTCGGGTTTGCTCGCCCGACCTCGGACGTGCTGCAACCGGTTTCCGTGGCCCAGGTCCTGGAAGGGGCACTTGCCCTCAGTCGCAATTACCTGCAGAATCAGCAAGTCGAGATCCGCGTCACGGCGCCCGGATCTCTGCCTCCCTCCATGGTGGCGCCCGGACAACTGATTCAGGTCTTCCTGAACATTATCCTGAACGCGGCCCATGCGATGCAGGGACGGGGCCACCTGGAGATCCGCATTCGGACGCGAGGGGAGAAGGTTGAGGTGTCGCTCGCCAATGACGGTCCGCCGATCCCAGCCGATGTCCTGCCGCACCTGTTCGAGCCCTTCTTCACCACGCGGGCTGAGGGGACCGGCCTGGGATTGAGCGTGAGCCATTCAATCATTCAGCGACATCATGGTACGATACGGGCGGTGAATGTCCCCCAAGGAAGGGGGGTGGTCTTCACCATAACCCTGCCTTTGATCCACGAGAACCCACCTGCGGAAAATGGCCATGGATGAGTCGATATCCGCTCCGATCCTCCCCGAAGCCCGTATCCTGCTAGTGGATGACGAGCCTCACGTCCTGCTGGCGATGTCGCGGGCCCTGCGACTCAAAGGCTACACGTATGTCGACGAGGCCCGCTCCGGCCAGGAGGCCCTCGACAAGCTCACCCGCCTGCCCTACGATCTGATGGTGCTGGACATTCGCATGCCGGGCATGGACGGGCTGGAGGTGCTTCAAAAGACGCAGCAGCTCCGTCCCAATATTCTGGTCATCATCCTCACGGGGCATGCCGCTTTGGATAGCGCCGTCGCGGCCCTCAAGTCCGGCATGGTGGTGGATTACCTGCTCAAGCCTGCCTCTCTGGAGCAGGTGGATGCGTCCATCCACCGCGCGCTGCGCAAACGGGTCAAAGAGATGCAGCAGCGCCATTCCGTGGATGCTGCGATCGCCGCCCTGGAACAGCTCAAGACCGATCGACCCCTTCATGAGGGCAAGAGCAGCACGGTCCCTGCCGAGCGGTTTCAATACGCCGGTCCGCTCTCCCTGGATCGCGAGAAGCGGACGCTCACCCTCAAGTCGGGAGAAGAGATCCGGACCATTCCACTCACGGCCAGCGAGGAGAGCATTCTTTCGCTCCTGATGGCCCATCCCGGAGACGTGCTCTCCTCGCGGCGGATTGCGCGCGAGGCCATGAGCTACGAGCTCTCTGAAACCGAGGCCAAGACGATCGTCCACCCCCATATCGTTCGACTTCGGCGAAAACTGGAACACGATCCCAAGCGACCCAATTTCATCCGCACCGTGCGAGGGCGCGGGTACCTTCTCTCTCTGCCGAGCCTGCAGCCGGTGAGCGAATAACCTTTCTGCGCTCCCCGCAGTTCAAGGCCGGAAACCACGGCTAGGCCATCTGGCCTAGCCTTTGCCATGCACCGCCACCCTGCCGTCGTGGCGGACGAGGATGGGTCGGGTATCTTTCCCTTCCCATCGAGCGCGGGGGCCACTTCCCCGCCGTGGGCAAGGACGACCGGGAGCCTGGGGCGCAGCGCGCGGCCAGGAATAGGCCAAAGCCCGAGCCCAGCTGGGCTCGGGCTCCCAAGACGCACCGGAGGGGGGCCTGTCCCCCTCGAGCCCAAGTCAGGGCGAGGGCGTCTGCAGTTTCTGATCGAGGAGGTTAAGGGCCCCCAGCAGCTGGGCGTCTCCGCTCGCTTGCAGCCCCGCGGAACTCAGACCCTGCTCGCCCTCGGGGGTCAGGGGCACTTGGCCCTGCGGCAGCGCGACGACCTGGTCCGGGGCGATGCCCTTGTGCCAGATGACCCTGCCCTTGGGAGTGAGCCACTCTTGCGTTGCCAAGAGGACGGCCGAGCCATCTGCCAAAGGATACTCTTCGAGCACCGTGCCCGTCCCAAACGTGGTCTGGCCAACGAGCGCGGCCCGTCCGGCATCCTGCAGGGCTCCAGCGACGATTTCCGCGGCACTGGCTGTCCCCCCGTTGATCATCACCACCAGAGGCTGGCTGGGGTCCAGCCCGCGCGGCTCGACCGGCACCGGGGTGAGCTTGCCTTTTGCGTCCCTTTCCAGCAAGACGTTCCCGCGCGAAAGGAACTCACTGGCCACCCCCGTCGCCTCCCCCAGGAGTCCACCCGGGTCGTTGCGAAGATCCAGGAGGATGCCCTTGGCTCCGGCCTTCTGAATCTCAATCAAAGCTTGCTCCAGGTCGCGGGTGGATCCTTGACTGAAAGCCGAGATCTCCAGGTGCGCGACCGCCGTGCCCGGCAACATAATCCAGCTGACGTTGTTCACTGCAATCCGGGCGCGCACGATCGTGACGTCTTGAGTGACCCCCGTGGCGGGCCGCAGGATCGTGAGGGTTACCGAGGTGCCTGCTTTGCCCAGGACCCGACCGACGACCTGGGTCAACGACATGCCACTTACATCCACACCATCCACCTTCAAGATAATATCTTCCGGCTCGAGACCCGCCTTTTGCGCCGGAGATCCATTCAAGGGAGTCGCGATCACGACGTGATTATCCTTCATCTCGACCTCGGCTCCAATTCCCTCGAAGGCCCCGGCGGTGAAGTTCTGTTCCGCATGCATCTCGTCCGGGCTTAGAAAGCGGCTGTGGCCGGTATCCCCGAGCGCATCAATCATTCCGCTGATGGCCCCGTAGGTGAGGGTTTGAGGGTCCGCCGCGCCATGATCTACATAATCTTGAGTGATCAGATTCCAGGCTTGGGCCATGAGCCGGAAGTCGGAAATCGCCCCCGCCGGAATGTAACTGGGAGGGACGTAGCGGCTGAGCAAGAATCGGTCGCCTGCAATCCCCCCTGCGATCCCCACGGCGACCAGAAACAGGCCGCCCCCCACCAGCAGGAGGATTTGATAAACCTTCTTCATGATCGCCTCCCTATCGGGCGGTCGGATCGAAGGTCACGAGGCGGAGATCCGGTCCGAGGCCGCAGACGGATTCCGTCGCGCACCAGCGATGCGTTGCTGCCAAAGCTGCACCAAGGTCAACCCCGCGACAAACAGGTAGCCTGCCGCATAAGTCATCATCCACGGAATGGTCGTCCAACTGTCCGTGTTCCAAAGGATGGCCACGCTGGCGATGGCGTATCCCGCCAAGGCAATTTCGCCCCACACCATGGCACTGTGGCGGGGGGCATAGTGGCCGGACATCCACTGTCCGGCGCGATCCCGCAGATTGAACTTGGGTGTCCTCTCGAAGCTGCCTCCCTTCCCCAGCAGGCCCTCGAACACGGCCAAGCTGTTACTCAAGGAAAGGCCAAAACCTAGCAGGACCAGGACGGGCAGGATTCGCAGTCGGTCACCCAAGCGGGGCAGCTGAGCCGTCCGCGAAGCCGCATACAGGAGGGGTGGCCCAACGATCGCAAGGCCCGCCCAGGGAAAGGCCCGCAAGGCCCAGGAGGCGAAGTACCCGACCGGCAAAGAGAGAAGGAGAGCCGCCAGCATGAACGGGTGGGCCACGTATCCCAAGAGATGGATCGCTGCGAAGACGCGCTTGTGCCAGGGGATCTCCGTCTCGAAGAGCTGGGGCAGGACTTTGCGGGCTGTCTGCAGGCTGCCCTTGGCCCATCGGAATTGCTGGTGCTCAAGGGCCTCGACCGAGGCCGGAAGTTCCGCCAGGACCACCACATCCGGTCGATAGCCAATGCGCCATCCTCGCAACTGAGCTCGATAGCTGAGGTCGAGGTCTTCGGTCAGGGTGTCGGACTGCCAACCCCCGGCGTCCTGAATGCATGACCGGCGCCAGATGCCAGCGGAGCCGTTGAAATTAAGGAACAGGCCGCTGCGGGAACGAGCGGTTTGTTCGATCACGAAGTGCCCATCGATCCCCAAGGCCTGGGCGCGGGTGAGTGCACTGTACCCCCGATTGGCATGACTCCAGCGCGTCTGCAGACACCCCAATTGCGGGTCGGCAAACTCGGGCACGACCTCCCGCAGCCAATTGGGAGGCGGGAGGAAATCGGCATCGAAAATCGCGATCAGTTCTCCCCGGGCAGAGCTGAGCCCCCCCGCCAGCGCCCCGGCCTTGTACCCCTGGCGATGAGCACGGTGCCTCCATTCTATTTCGAGGCCCTGCGAGCGATAGTGTCTAACCAGACGGCCGACAATCTCCGAGGTCAGGTCCGTCGAGTCATCCAGAACCTGGACCTGCAGGCGATCGCGAGGGTAGTCCAACCGGGAAACCGCTTTGAGCAACCGCCCGACCGTGTAGCGTTCGTTGTATACCGGAAGTTGAATGGTTACCGCAGGCCAGGGCGCGGCCGGCCTTTGGGGCCCTGCGGGCTTGGGAACGCGCTTCGAGGTCAAATACAGAACGGTCAGCAACAGACTGTGGATTCCAAAGATGGCCAGCCCGAGCAAGGTGAGAAAGTAAAGCACCTCCAGGATAGCAACCACGATGTCTTGCACCATGAGCCCGGTCCTCTCCTCCCCTTGCTAAAGTGTCAAGCGGTTCGCGCATTCTCCCTCCCAGAGCACAGGGATCCGCCTCGAATGGTCCGCGTGCCTGGCGGCGTTCCAGGCTGAGCCTGTCCGCGCGCCCTCTCCGCGCGCGAATCGAAGCGACGATAGGCAGATTTCCTACCCGGAGTCCTTCCCTTTTCCGCCGGGCAACCCCCCCCAGCGACGACCCCGAACGGTCCGCGGCTTTTCCGGCAGACCGGGCCGTCCCCCCAGCATCATGCGGCCATGCGACGGCGTTTCCCGGCTCCTGGCTGGGTCGCCGGCAACCCGCTGACAGGCTAGCCTGGGCCGACCCCCGCCACCTGCGGGACCGCCCTCCCCGCCTGGCTAGGGGTGCGCTTCCAAGGTCACTTCGACGGAGCGCTGTCTTCCGGCCCGGATCAGAATGATCTGCACGGTCTGGCCGGGTGCCTCCTGGCCCAACTGGGCCTGCAGATCTTCGCTCGTCGCTATGACCTGCCCGTCCATCCCCACAATCACATCTCCCCCGATCAACGTGGAGGCGCCTCCGATCGTCACGGTCTGGTTGCCGCCCCGCAATCTGGCCTTCTCCGCCGGACTTCCCGACTCCACTTGCAGGATCAGCACCCCCTGCAGATCGGCCGGGAGGTTCATCGCCTGGGCCAGGTCCGGGTTCAGGGTTTCCCCCACGATTCCCAGCCACGCAGCACCCGAAGCGGCCGAGGCCACGCTTGCGGTTTGCGAGGCGGAAGGTCTGGCCTCCAGAATGAGCCGGAGTTGAACTTGCTGGCCGCTCCGCAGCACCGTGAGCGAGACCGTCTGCCCGACCTCCGTATTTTCAGCGATGTAGGCGATCAGATCCGCCATGCTCCGGATCGCCTTACCATCCACGGCGAGGATCACATCCCCACCCACCGCCACGGGCTGACCCTCGACCGTCACCTGCTGGCCGCTGCCCTGCAGGCCCGCCTTGCTTGCTGGGCCACCCGGGGTGATCGATTCCACCAGAGCCCCACGGGTGTCGGGACTCAGACCCATGGCAGGGGCGATGGCCGGAGTCATGTCGATCCCGCTCAGGCCGAGATAGGGATGCTGGAAATGCCCCGTCTGGATCAAGGAGGGAACCACCTTGCCCACGATGTTGGAGGGAATGGCAAACCCGATCCCTGAGGATGAACCCGTCGGCGATTCGATCGCGGAGGTCACCCCGATCACCCTTCCCTGATCATCCAGCAGGACCCCTCCCGAATTCCCAGGGTTGATGGGAGCGTCCGTTTGGATCACGTCGGGAATCGCGTAGGAAGCCCCCTGGGCCCCCTTCCCAGACACGGGCAGCTCTCGGCCCAGCGCGCTGACAATCCCCAGGGTCATCGTGTTTTGCTCGCCGAATGGGTTGCCAATCGCAATCGTCACCTGGCCGACAACCACCTTGGAGGAATCCGCCATTGACACCGGAGGGAGCATCGCCGGGGCGACGTCTACCCGAACGACCGCCAGATCACTGTCGGGGTCCGCACCCACTACTTTGGCCGAGGCCGTTGTCCCGTCCGCGAAGATCACGGTAATGCTGGTGGCCCCTTCGATGACGTGGTTGTTGGTCACAAGATCCCCTTGCTGATCCCAAACGAATCCGGACCCGAGCGCCTCTTGGGACGGGACCTGAGGGGTCGGCCCAAAGAATGGGCTTCTCCCGCCGGCGGCCGCCTGGAGGACGCGAAGGGCCACGACCGAGGGACTGACCCGTGCGTAGATCTGCTCGAGCGAAGCCTGAAACGGGGCGAGAGCACCCGAGACGATTGGAGCGGGCGGAGGCCCGGGCGTCCCCGTTGCCAGGGAGAGGGGCGCGGAGGGGGAGGGCAAGGTTGGGCCGGATGGAAGCATCTGGCTGACAAAACCCGGCAAAGTGCAGGCGCCCGCCCCGAGCGAGGCGACCATGAGGCCAGTCATGAGCCACTTTTTTAGGAGCATGATGGGTTCTCCCTATATCGTCGTGGATTATCCCACAGTGCCTGCCTTCCTCCAGGGTCCCTGCCCTCTTCGTGCAGGGCTGCCCTTCCGCTCTACTCGAGCCGGCGCAGCCGGGGCGCGCGGAACCAAAGCGCAATGCCAAAGGCCAAGAGGAGCGCGCCGCTGACGAGCACGGTCTGCGGCTCCCCCAACCAGTCTGCGGCGGCCCCGGCCAAGAGCGCACCGATCGGCAACAGTCCGTTGAAGCTGAGCGAGTAGAAAGCCAATACCCGGCCGCGCAGGGCGTCGGGCACCTCGTGCTGGATGAGCGAGTTAATCATGTTGAACAGGACCATGAAACCCCAGCCCACCCCGACGAGGACGAGGGCAGACAGCGCGGTCGAGCGCACGAAGGAGAAGGCCATGATCAACGCCGGGAAGGCCAGGCTCCCAAGGGTCAACAGCCGCCCCTTGAACCGGAAGCGACCGAGCGAGGCGATCATCAGAGCCCCGATCAGAGAGCCCAGCCCGCGAGCCGACTGAAGCCAGCCATTGGTTGTGGATCCGCCTGCGAGCACCACCACGCTCCAGGCGGGGATGAGCGTCGAGTAGGCTAGTCCCACCAGGCTGGTCACCCCGCTCACCAGGATCAGGGTCTGCACAGTTGGGTTAGAAGCCACGTAGTTCACCCCCTCGCGCAGGTCCGTCAGAGCGGACCGCCGCGGCAGAGAGGCGGTCCGCGGGGCCAGCCTCATGCGGGCCAGGGCCGCAATCACGGCCAGGAACGAGACGCCGTTGATCGCGAAACACCAGGCCGGCCCAAAGAGAGCATAGGTCAGGCCGCCCATGGCCGGACCCACCACCGTCGCCAAGTTGAACATCGTGGAATTCAAGGCAATCGCGTTCGACAGGTCCTCGCGCGCGACCATCTCCAGGACGAAGGCCTGCCGGGCGGGGGCATCGAAGGCATTGGCAATGCCCAGGCCAAACGCCAGGACCACGATATTCCAGGGTTGAACGACGCCGGCAAACGCCAATCCGGCCAGAATGAATGCCAAAGCCATCATGGTGGTCTGGGTGGCGATCAGCAGGCCGCGTCGCGAGGTCCGGTCGCTGACGACCCCTCCAAAAAGCATGAAGAGCAGAGAGGGTGCCCCGGTCGCAAAGCCCACGTAGCCGAGATAGACGGCCGAGTGAGTCAGCTCAAAGACGAGGAATCCCTGGGCCGTGGTCTGCATCCAGGTCCCCATCAAAGAACCGAGCTGGCCGATGAACCACAGGCGGTAGTTCGGATGGCGGAGGGAGGCGAAGGTCTCGCGCAGCCTGAAGCGGGCGCGAGAGCTGGGGACGCGCAACTCGCGGTTCAAGTCATCCTGTGCGGCCCGGGTAGCCGCAGCATGGGTTCTCCCCGGGCTAGACATCGCCGCGGGTTGCTCCTCCATTCGCAAGGGGGGCGAGGAGGGAGGAGGCAAGACGACGCCTTATCGCAACCCACGGGTCCTCCTGTCGGGGCCGTGCCCGGAGGGTCCGAGAGGGCGCAGGGGATTCATCCGACTTCGACCGAAGCCTGGGTCAGGGCCCTTCGGTCTTCCCTGCCTCGGACCAGGGAGAAGAGCACCGCGATGAAGCAGACCGCAATCGACACCCAGAACGCGCTGTGCATTCCCGAGACAAAGGCCTGTTTCGCGGCCGCAGGCAAATTCACCTCCAGGCCGACGAACACCTGCATCATCTGATTGTGGGGCATGGCGTTGGCAATCACCGCCAGAATCAAAGCGAAGCTCGTGACCATCCCGCTGTTGCGCAGGGTGGCCAACGTGGCGGCCGCCACGCCCAGCCGATCGCGCGGCGCGGACCCCATGGCCGCACTGGTATTGGGCGACCAGAACATCCCGCCTCCCAACCCGACGAGGCCCAGGCCGATCGCGATCTGGAGGTAGGGCGCGGCCGGGCCCAGATGGCTCAACCAGAAGAGACCGACAATTTGGATCAGCAACCCCAGCGAGGCCGGAATGCGCGCTCCGATCCGGTCGGAGACAATTCCGCTGAAGGGGCCGATGGCCGAGCTGGCAACCGGCAAGGGGATCAGAAGAACAGCCGCCCGCAGGGGATCAAATCCGCGCACGGCTTGCAGGTAGAACACGACGATGAAATTGACCGCGTACAGCGCCAGCGACTGAAGCATGGCGGCCAGGACCGAGAAATTGAACACCCGGTTGCTGAACACGCCAAAATCAAGCACCGGGTGGGGATGACGTTTCTCCCACCAAACGAACAAGGCAACCAGACCCAAGAAACCGGCGAACATGCCCAGGATGATCGGAGAGGTCCAGCCGAAGTCGATGCTTTCCGTGAGCGCAAACAGCACGAGCACCAGGGCCAGGCTGAAGCTCAGCGCCCCCACGTAGTCGAAGGACTCGCGCTGCTTGCGTCGCGACAGCTCGTGCAACTGCAGGTAGCCCCACAGCGTACCCAGAATCCCGACCGGGACGTTGATGAAGAAGACCCAGCGCCAGTTCCCCAAGGTAAGGATCAGCCCACCCAGGATGGGACCGACAATCGATCCGACCGCGAAGGTGATCCCGTTGAGCCCCATCGCCCGACCCAACTCCCCCGCGGGGAAGGCTTCCGTGACAATGGCCATCGAGTTGACCGCGAGCATGGCCCCCCCCACGCCCTGCACCAGCCGGAACACGATCAGCTGGGTGCCCGAAGCGGCGAACCCGCACAGCAACGACCCGAACGTAAATACCAGAAAGCCCACGTTGTACATGCGCACACGTCCGAGCATGTCCGCCACGCGCCCAAACGTGAGCAGGAACACGGTGGTCACCAGAATGTAGCCCATGATCACCCAGATCATGGAGATCAAATCGCTATGCAGTTTGGACATGATCTCGGGGATCGCCAGAATCACGATGGTTGTGTCAATGGCGGCCATCAGAACCCCAAGCGTCGTCACGCTGAGGGCGATCCACTTATAGGGCAGCGACTTCAGTTTTCCTCGCAAACCGAGACTCTTTCTTGCCGATCCTGACGACGTGCTGGCTTCACCCACCGGATAGTCCTCCTATTCCCTTGGCGTCTTAACACCTTTCACGGCCAGACGACACGCCCATCCTGGCCGGGTCCTCCCCAGGCCGGAGCGCCGCGCGCAAGATTCCCTCCGCCCGCTGCGTCCGGGCATGGCTTCTGGGTCGAGGGTCCTGGGGCGATGCCGGGTTGACCGCTTCCGAGAGGACGGGTCCCTTCGAGCAGGTCGGGAAGGCAGCGCGGAGCACGCTCATCGCACGGAGGCTGGCCCCGCCGTTCTCCAGCCGAGGACAGCGTCCAGAGAGCCGCAGAATTCTTCCAGGGTGACCGGGCGAACCTTGGACAGGGTCCCCTGGCCCCGGGGCGTGAGGTTGAGCGTCACGCGCCTGCGGTCCGGCCGGTCCTCTTGGCGCGAGGCCAATTCCCGCAACACGAGAGTGTCAACCCTCTTGGACATGGAGGGCAGGGACAGGCCGAGAGGCTCGGCCAGATCCGAGAGCGAGGCGCGCTCCCTTGGACTCAGGTAACTCCGGGCCCGGAGAGATCGAGCCTGCGCTGGCGGCACATCTCCGCGTGCATAATCCGAGGTATAGCCTCCAGCATCTCCTTGGCGCACCCCGTTGGGGTCGCGACCATCCCTTGCATCTACTAGTAGTTTCGGGTCCTAATCTTATCACCGGGTGGGGCCTTCTCAGCCGGGCAGGCAGAATGACCCCCAGAGGCGAAGGAGGCCACTCTCTTTCTTCCGGGGGCTGATCCCATCCCGTTCGCGGCTCCCGACCTGGGATTCGGATTCAAGCCACAGCTGTCGGACAGAAGGAAATCGCTTGACTTGACATTTGCACCGTGGTATCATGCTGTTCATTATGTTAGCACTCTAACCGTGAGAGTGCTAAAGAGGCCAGATGGCGGATCCGAGTGAGCGCCAGGAACTCATGCTGAACCTGATCATCAGGGAGTTTGTCGAAAGCGCCCAACCCGTCGGGTCCAAGGGCCTAGTCGACAAGTACCGGCTCGCCTTCAGTCCGGCGACTGTCCGCAACGACATGGCTGCACTGACGGAGGGGGGTCTTTTGCGCCAACCGCACACCTCCGCTGGGCGGGTGCCGACGGAGGAGGGCTATCGCTACTTCGTGGAGAAGCTGATCGGCGAAGCCGATCTGCCCAACGCCGAGAAACGCATGATCAGCCATCAATTCTTCCAGGCCCAGGGCGATGTCGACCATTGGTTGCGACTGGCGGCCTCGGTCCTGGCCCAGCATTCCAGCGTGGCCGCCGTGGTCACCGCCCCGCTTCCCGAGCGCACCATATTCCGGCAGCTTGAGCTCATCCCGGTCCAGGGCCGCCAGGTCCTTTTGGTCCTGGTCCTCTCGGGCGGGGAGGTCCAACAGCAAATGATCCTGTTGGCTGAGCCGGTTGCCCATTCCTTGCTTTCTCAGACCTCCGTGCGGGTCACCTCGCTGTGCGCCTCCCAGGACACGGCTGGGGTTCAGGCCTGCCTCGAGAAGCTATTCGGGCTGGAAAAGGATGTGACCGGGGTGGTTCTGGAGATGATGCGCCGTTTTGACCTGGCGGCCGATGCGGAGGTCGTGTACGACGGAATCACGAACGTCCTCAACCAACCTGAGTTCGCCGACCGCCAGCTCGCGGGGCGGGCCCTGCATCTGATTGAGGAGCGGAGCCTCCTGCGAGGATTCCTGGCCAGCGTGCTGGGACCTGAGATTGGCGGGGTCCACGTCGTGATTGGAGGCGAGGGAGATTGGGAGGACCTTCGGGATTGTTCGATGGTGGTCGCGCGTTACGGAGCCCGCGGCCTGGCCACCGGCGCGGTGGGCGTGCTCGGACCGGTGCGGATGGCCTACGGGCGATCCATTTCCGCAGTCCGCTTCGTGTCCGAGGTGATGAGCGATCTGGTTGCGGAAAGTCACGCTGGGTGAAATCGACACGTTGCCGCAGTCCCTCCTCAGCCCGCGGCAACGGAGGCAGGTCCATGGCAATAAATAAGAACGAAGACGGCCCGTCCCAGCAGCGCCCAGAGCCGATCGCCTCTTCGGAGGCAGAAGCTCAAGACCAGGAGATCCCGCAGATCGCGGAGCTGCAATCCGAGCTGCAAGAGGCCAAGCGCCAGGCGGCTGAGAACCTGGACGGCTGGAAGCGAACACAGGCGGAATTCGCCAACTTCCGCAAGCGCCTGGAGCGGGAACAGGCGGATGCCCTGGCGCGAATGACCGGGCGTGTGATGGGTCGGGTTTTTCCCGTCCTGGACGATTTCGAGCGCGCTCTGAAAGAAGAGGTCAGCCCCGAGGCGCTTGCACGCTGGGTGGCGGGGGTGAAGCTGATCCACGAGAAGCTCCTGGGGGTGCTTGAAGCCGAGGGGGTCCAGCCGATCGTCGCCCCGGGAGATCTGTTCGACCCAAACCGACACGAGGCGCTCAGCTATGAGCCCCGCAGCGACTACCAGGATGGGCAGGTCATCGAGGTGATGCGCCCGGGCTACCGACTGGGCGAGGTTGTCCTGCGCCCCGCCCTAGTGCGTGTGGCCCACGCAGAAGAAGGGAAATCGGATCCATCGCCTGAAGCCGACGAAGATCCTCCAGAGGAAAGGAGCCAGTGACTCATGGGAAAGATTATTGGCATTGATCTGGGAACCACCAACTCCGTTGTAGCCATCATGGAGGGCGGCGAGCCGAAGGTTATCCCCGCCTCGGAGGGCTCTCCGCTGGTCCCCTCGGTCGTCGCCATCAACCCCAAGACCGGGGAGCGACTGGTGGGCCAAGTGGCCCGGCGCCAGGCGGTTGTGAACCCGGAGAACACCGTCTTCTCTATCAAGCGGTTCATGGGCCGCAAGTTCTCGGATCCCGAGGTTCAGCGGGCCATCAAGCTTATGCCCTACCGGGTGAGCTCGGCCGCCAACGGGGATATCCGCGTCCACATGGGCGAGCGCGAGTACTCGCCGCCCGAGATCTCCGCCATGATCCTGGGCAAGCTCAAGACGGATGCCGAGGCCTATCTCGGCCAGACGATCACCCAGGCTGTGATCACCGTTCCGGCCTACTTCAACGACTCCCAGCGTCAGGCGACCAAAGACGCGGGTCAGATCGCCGGGCTGGAGGTGCTGCGTATTATCAATGAACCCACCGCCTCCTCGCTGGCCTACGGCCTCGACAAGAAGAAGGACGAAACCATTGCCGTCTACGATCTGGGCGGGGGGACTTTCGACATCTCCATCCTGGACGTGGGCGACGGGGTCTTTGAGGTTAAGTCGACCAACGGCGACACCTTCCTGGGAGGCGACGACTTTGACCAGCGGGTCATCACCTGGATTGCCGATGAGTTTCAGAAGCAGGAGGGCATTGATCTGCGCAAGGATCGCCAGGCCCTGCAACGGCTGAGGGAGGCTTCCGAGAAA
>JBEKSY010000050.1:0-18331 GCA_049516595.1 Anaerolineales bacterium | reverse complement strand
CAGTTTGATGGGATCGCCGAGGCCACGACTGACCGCGAGAAGATCGCCGACTACCTCCAGCGCCAGATGGAGCGAAATCCGGCGGCGTTCGGAGCAATCCTTCGATCCGAGGGCCTCTCATCTAGACCCAGCCGCGCCGACCTCATCCAATTCGCCCCCAGGCGGCCTATGGTTACCATTCGCCCAATAGACGATGCCGCCCAACATCAATGAAGGCGCTGCCCTTGTCAAGCACCCTCCCTGGCCTTCCTGAGGGATAACCAGACGCGATCGAGCCGGTCCCACTGGAAACATCTATCCCGCCTGGCCCGCACGGGACAGGTTCGCCGTCAGAGCGGCATGAGCATGTTCAACAGAGGCGTCGCAATCAACCCTCGTTCCGAGGGCGGGCTCGCGTGTCTCAGGAACCCATGTTAGGCCCGCGCCCTGACCCAGTCCGCCAGGACGGGCTTGCTCTGCCTGGTAAGCTAGCGTAGATGAAGGGGATTAGCCGCCAGCGATGGTGGGAGGCTCACCTCGAGGCCGTAGGACGGCCTCAAAGGGAAACGGAATGTCTACCCTCGCCTCTCTCGCTTTCGAGGCTTTCGGGTCGAATAATGCCCAGACCATTGTGTTCTTGCACGGTGGGGGCGTTGGTGGGTGGATGTGGCAACCAGTCATCAAACATCTACCGGAATATCGCTGCCTAGCCCCAGACCAGCCGGAACACGGCGGTAGCCGCCAGATTGGGCCCTTCAGCATGGAACTTTCCGCAAAGAAAGTCGCTGAATTGATACGCGACCAAGCACACGGGGGCAAAGCCTACGTGGTGGGGCTGTCCGAGGGCGCACAGATGGCTGTCCAGCTTCTGGTGACCGCGCCCGAAAGAGTAGAAAAGGCGATTGTTTCCAGTGCCCTGTTGCGGTCCGTTCCAGGCTTGGGCTGGGCCAGTTCACATGCTCTGTTGGCTTGGACCTACCGTCTCACAGTCCGGCCTTTTATCAATAGCGACTGGTGGATCCGATTGAACATGAAATACGCCGCTGGTGTGCCGGATGAGTTTTATTCGTACTTCAAGAAAGATTTCCAATACATGACTGAATCAGAGTTCGTGAACTTGATGATTGCCAACCAGCGCTTTCGCCTGCCAGACGGGCTAGAGAAGGTGGCTTCCCCCACCTTGGTAATAGCGGGGCAAAAGGAATATGCTCCCATGAAGCAGTCGGTACGGGACTTAGTAGCCGCACTACCCTGCGCCAAGGGGGGCTTGCTGAATCTTGGCAAGAGCTCTTCAATGGCGAAGGAGCACAATTGGGCTTTGACGGCACCTGAGCTGTTCGCCCAAACAGTACGAGCCTGGATTGAAGAGAAGCCCCTCCCACCAGAAATTGAAGACTTGTAAGGTTGATTGGAGGGGGGCCGCACAACCACCGCATGGAGCCGCTCCGCTCGTGGGGCGGCTGGAGCGGGCCGTTAGCCGGATACGACGATGGTGAACTTCACTGATATCCAGGATGCATTCTTTTTCGTGAGTTCAGCTGGCTATGGAATGCACTCTGCAGTTCTTCACAAAGGCACAGGCCAGCTGTACTACCCTTCGGAGATGGAAGGTCAGGACGAGACAAGCGGTGAGGATCTTGATTGGGATGCATGGATACACATCCCGCACAGGAACGATCTTGGCTTGGGGCAGGAACTGGTCTTTGAGTTTGTCACAGATCACCTGCCTGATGAGTACGACGGGGTCCGAGAGATCTTTCATAAGCGCGGAGCGTATGGCAAGTTCAAGGATCTATTGCAATCGAAAGGACTACTTCAAACCTGGTTTGACTTCGAGCACCAGCGCGAGGAGCAAGAGCTCCGTCAGTGGTGTAAGGAGAACAAGATACAGTTATCCGGCTAACCACTCAAGTGGCGTGTGAAAGAACCGGTCGCAGTGATGATAGGGAAAGAGCTGCAGGGATGAGAATAGACGGGGCCCTTACCGGAGGGCCCGGATCATTTTGGCGACACCGAGGATGCTGATGGCCCTGAAATGATTGTAGGCGAGGACCGAGAGAGTCATTTCCGTTCCCTCATTGCTCAAGCCCCTTGTCAGCCTGCCTAGCGGCAGACAGGGAAGTAACCCTGGTTCATGCTCCTGTCGATCGTTCCAAAGGGGCACTCCGCACGGGCCATGCGGAGCAGGTTCGAGGATGCCCTTCCGGCGTTTCACCTTCTCCGGGTGGGTACGGTTTCTCCGCACCATCGCCTCCAAGAATCCTTCCTCGACCGAACGCGTGATGCGCCGGCTATGAGCATTGCGAGTGCTGTGGTAGCCGGAAACCCCATCCCAGCATGTCGGCTGTGGAAGAATCGGTCGAAGCGCGACGGGCGCGAGCCCGGTGGACAATGATTAGGGCAGGAGACGCCCCCATGGGGTGGAACCTGGGACCAGCTGGTTACGAGCCCGTGCGGGGTGAACTGGATCGACACGCCACAATTGCGGGGGAATCTGGCTGAAGTCGCGTGATCGGGTCTGGGTTCGCAGGCCGTGCAATGAGCTGGAAATCCTTCCGCTGGGGACACATGGAATGCGCAAGACTTTCGCGACCGGGGAATTTCTTCGGGAAAAGGGGGCGGGGAAGGGGGAGGGGGCCGCGCTGCTCGCGGTCGCGCCAGCTTGGCTACAACCGGGCCCTGGTAGTCAGGCAGAGCTACCTCGACCGAGGCATTCTATCTTCCAAGAGGAACGGCCGGTAGCAACGTTACCCTGGATCGGAAGATCAGACGCCCTCCCTCGCCGGGGGCAGTCGCGCTGGCTTTCAATGACATCGCCTGGAGACTCGCCCTCCGGGCGCCAATTCGTACGTTTCCCTCCTTCTTGGCCGTACCCGCCGCTTTGGTTTGACGTAGGGGCAATATTGCGCTAACATAGAAGCAAATATGCTATGGAGGCGCGAGAATGGACGCAGAAGGGGTGCTGGGAATCCGGAAATCCTCGAGGGCCGAACTGATGCGGAAAGGTTTGCCGTATCATGCGCTGAAGGAATTCCAGAATCATGCCGGTCTTACCCAGGCACAGATCTCCAAAGCCTTCGGCATACCCAAGCGGACCATCACGCACCGCAAGGCGCAGGGCGTTCTCAGCCCCTACGAGTCCGATCGCCTGTACCGGGGAGCTAGGATCTTTGCCATGGCGGTGGAGCTTTTCGAGGGCGACATGGAGGCTGCCAGGGAGTGGATGATCTCTCCGGAGATCGCCCTGGGCGGTCGCCCGCCTCTGGACATGATCGGCACGGACATGGGGGCTCAGGAAGTGACCCGCCTGATCGAGCGCCTGGAAGAAGGCATGCCCGCATGACCCGCCTGGTGCGGGTATGGCGGGTGGCCAAGGCAAAACACGAGGACAGCGCGTTTGAGGGGTTGGGGGCCAAGAGAGCCGGCGGCCGCTGGAACAGTGTCGGGACGCGGGTAGTGTATTGCTCGTCCACCCTTTCCCTGGCCACCCTGGAGTTGTTGGTGCATCTGAAACGTGCTGCGGCGCTGGCCGCCTACCTTGCGTTTGCAGTGGACATCCCCGAGGACCGGATACGGGAACTGGAAGAGCGTCTGCCCAAGGGTTGGGATGGATATCCTTACCTTGCGGTGACGCAGGAACTGGGCGACAGGTGGGTGGAGGGCCGGCTCTCCCTGGCCCTCCGTGTGCCCAGCGCGATCGTGCCCTCCGAAAGCAACCTGCTGATCAACCCCCTACATCCGGACAGGCATCTTCTAAGGATTGGCAAGCCGGAAGCTGTCCGAGTCGACAGACGCCTCGTCGGCACGCGCACTTGAGACTCATCGGGCAACCCGGTTGAGCTGTTCGAAAGAACGTGCCGACGAGGATGGTCCCGCCAATGACTGGTCAGCGGCCGCGGGATCGCGAATGGGCAGTTGGAGGCGTGTCGTGGAGAGAACAACGCGCCGCCTAACATGCGCTTCGAGCTGACGGCGCACGCGTCTTAGAGGAAGACTTGCGGTCGTTCGCCGGCGCCCCCGATCTCCGCCTGAGCCGCCGTGCGCCCCTACGGTTGGGGCGCCGCAGCTCAAGCGCGGTCCGTTAGCTGGCGCCAAAAGTTGGACAGTCCATCGGGACCATGACAAAACACGCCTCACCGCCAAGTCAGAGCGGCAAAGGACACCTTGCCGCGCAGAGCATTTCGCACTTGGCGCGGAACAGCAGGGCAACCTGCCAATCGCCGCGCTGATCACTTTGGGTGATATTGTTGTCGCCGAAGCGGCCAACGTCGTCTTTGTGCCTGCGTTCCGACCCGGCCGGCACGCGGAGCTCCAGGCGGTTGAGTTGGTTCTGGAGGAATTGTGGCCGCGGGCCGCCGAGGTGGAGCAGATCAAGGACCCGACCGGGGCGGGAGATTCGTATGCCGCGGGGGGCTCGGCGCATTGGCCAAGGGCCTGTCGCCCCAGACCGCCGCAAGGGTCGGTTCATGTTGGAGTTCGCTTCTGTGAGCGTGGGCGTCTGGCAGCGGGTTTCCGGACAGTGCTGAGCCAATGGTGTGCCAGAGTGACGCAAATTCTTGCTATGTCCCTCCTGAAAATGGGCCTCCCGACATACCCAACACGGCTTCTGGGGCGAGGTGGAATTTGCTGTGCCAAGACTCTTTTTCGACATAGAATAGGGATGAGCGCGTCACGCCGCATGTCTTGTCTAGGTGCGGATTGGGGCGATCGGCACGCAAGTCGACTGGGGGGGGCTGGGGGCCGGACTTCGAAGATCACTCAATGTTCGCGGACAGGGGTGACGCCATGGCGTTTTCCGTTGAAGTCGTCTCGCAAGCGTGGAGAAGAACTAGCGGCAAGTGCGAGTGCAACCGCGCAACGCATGCGCACCAGGGCGAATGCAACAAAGATTTCGTTTGGGAAAACCACGGGCGAGAAGCAGGTCGGGGACCATGGGCAGCCCACCACCGCACAAGCAACCAAGGTGGAGGTTCCGATATGCTCTCGGACTGTGAGATTCTCTGCTGGGACTGCCACAAGTAGACCCCATGATAGGCCCGGCCGACTTCAGGCTGCTTCCACCGAAGAGACCCAATTCTGAATTGCGCCGAGCGCACCTCGCGAGTGTTTGCAGCAGTGATGACCCGCGAACAGACGGCGCCACCATATTTCGGATCTGCTCCAGAATAGCCACGCAGCGAATGCCTTGACTAGCTATGACCTGTGTCTGGCATGGAATTGGGAATACGACGCCGAGTTTGTGAGGCTGCTGGATGAGGCCTGTGCCCGGCGCGGGCTGTCCCTGCTTCAGGTCAAACCTGACAATCTTGGAGATTTGTTGCACGCTCTGGTCAATCAAGAGATTGTGTTCCGGGCATTCCTGGACCGCGCCTCGGAGGTCGATGAGCGTTTTGTTCCTGTCGTTTGCTGGGCTGTCGAGCAAGGCGCATATAGAATCAACCCATCTGAGATGGCCTCTCGCTGCTGGGATAAGGCGGTAATGCACTTGGCCCTTCTCAAGGCGGGTCTCCATACTCCCAACACCACCATTCTCCCGTCCTATCAGGAGCAACCCGTCGTTTCTTCAATTGACCTGCATCTGCTTGGGGAACGATTCATCATCAAGCCTGCGCACGGAGGCGGTGGTGCGGGATTGGTCACGGACGCCACGTCGCTGGGCCAGGTGCTTGAGGTGAGGAGAGAATATCCCACTGACAGGTATCTTCTGCAGGCTCAAGTTGTGCCAAGGCAGCTGGGTACTCGCCCGGCGTGGTTCCGCGTGCTCTACTGCGGAGGTTGCGCTTATCCATGTTGGTGGGGTCCCCAGACCCATGTCTATGCTGCCGTCACGGGCTCTGAAGCGTGTAGCCATGGCCTTGGCGTCTTGCGTGGCATAGCGGCTTCCATCGCCGATCTCTGTGGGCTTGATTTGTTCTCGACTGAGATTGCCCTCTCGGCTGACGGTCTGTTTGTGGTTGTAGACTACGTGAATGACCCGGTCGATTTACGTCTGCAGTCGAAAGCAGTCGATGGCGTTCCGGACGACCTGGTGCAGGATATCGCTGAACGTTTGGTCGATCTTGTGGTGACCCGTACTGGATTCGCGCATGATATCCAGAGACGGACCGATACGGGTCAGGCACAAATCCCATAAGGACGAAGTTCCACCAGTTCCTATCACACTATTGTATGAAGAAGTGGCCAAGAGAAAACGGCGCCTAACGTCGTGTTGCAGCCGCCGCGCTTCGCTCGGCTCCGCGAGCGGCTGAACACGACATTAGGCGCCCAAGCGTCTCGAAGCCTAGGTCTGCGTTCCGAAGAGCAGGGGCCACGAGGAGGTTCCAATGGATCCCACCGGCACTCAATGGCCAGTGATGGCCATCAATGGCGTGTTGATAGCTCTCGTCATCACATTGCCGTTGTTCATTGGGGTAGTGTTTCTGTCCGCGCTCCGAAGAGGCATAAGAAAAGAGCGGCAATCCTTCGAAACAAGGGTCATCTCCCTGCGCGAGGAAATCAAGCAGGCGCAGAACCGCTGACCACGGTGCCGCATGACGCGCGCGCCCCTATCCATTTCTGCTCATAGGGCCGCCTAACATCCCATTCGCGCCGACTCGGCGGGCTGGCCCCGACCGGCCGCAAGCTGATCGAAACGTATTTTGGATTGCAGGATGACCATCACTCTGCTCGTCTCACCGTCGGCCGCCGGCAAGACGCAGTTCTGCATCGAGCGGGCGCGCCAGCTTCTTGCAGAACAAAAGCTCCAGCCGGCCTGGGTTCTCGTCCCTGACCGTTTGCAGACAGCTGCTGTCCGTCGCCGCTTGGCCTCCTCTGGAGGGGCGATCGGGATCCGCGTCGGTACATTTGGTGATCTGTATCAAATACTACTGCTCCGTGTCGGGCAGTCGCCGCCCGTTAGCTCGGAGCCCATGGTTTACCGACTCATCGAGAGTGCCGTCAAAGACCTGCTTGGGAAGGGAGAACTCGCATACTACGGCTCTGTGGCCCACATGCCAGGCTTCATCCATGCCCTCCGAAGCCGGGTAGCGGAACTCAAGCAGGCGCGTGTCTTTCCGGAGGCGTTTCTTGAGAAAGCCAAGAAACACGGGTTGGCGCTTGGCGAAATAGCCAAGGTGTACGCTGGCTATCAGGCAAGGCTCCAGGCGGCAGGCTGGGTCGACCCCGAGGGATTGAACTGGCTGGCCGTCGAAGCGATTGAGGGCAACCTCGGCCTCGTCGGAGACGTCCGGCTCGTCGTCGTCGACGGCTTCGATTCCTTCAACGGAGCGCAACTAGCTGCCATCCGGCTGCTGGGGGAGGCCGTGCCTGAGGTCATGATCACGCTGCCCGGTTCCCCTGACATGCGTCGGGCGGCGCATCGCCGATTCGCTCGATCCCTTGCTGACTCGCAAACGACGATCCCCACCGCTGTCGTGCAGGACCTCTCTCGCCAATCGGCATTGCCCGAGCCGCTGAAGCACATTGAGATAGGGCTGTTTCAGTCTGAGGCTGTACCCCAGGCAGCCGATGGCTGCGTCTTCTTCATCGAAGCGCGCACACCAGTGGATGAGGCGCGCGAAGCGCTTCGCTGGATCAAAGCCCGCATCCTGCGCGATGGGCTGCGCCTCGATGAGTGCGCCCTCGTCACTCCTGACCCCGAGCGCTACCGTCCCTACCTGCGGGAAGCTAGCGCCGAGTTCGGGATGCCGCTCCGCTTCACCCATGGCGACGCCCTAGCTTCGACCCCGGGAATCGCCGCCCTCCTCGATCTGCTTGAACTCCATCAGCAGAATTGGTCGCGTCCGTTGGCGCTTGAGGCTGTCCGCTCCCCATACTTCGACCTCGGCCGCTTCGGCCTCGCCCCGAAGGATGCAGAGCCTCTGGAACTGGTTGGCCTGACTGGTCAGGTGATCGAAGGCCTCGACCAGTGGCAGGACACGCTCGCCCGGTTGGCGCGCCTGGAGGAACCGCCGCCAGGCGAGGAGGGTGAGCACCTCCAAGCCCCGAGGCTGCCCGTAGGAGCACAAGCCGAATCATTGTGGCGGAGCCTGCAGGCACTGAGTCGTCGCCTCGCACCCCCAGAACCTCAGCCAACCCAGGCCTGGGTGCGCTGGGTTGAGGACTTGCTGGAGGAGCTCTGTTTCTTTGAGCAACAGGAGACCGAACTTGACCACGCCAGCGCGTTGGGTCTCCGGGAGACGTTTCGTGCCCTTGTCCTGGGCGAGCGTGTGGCCGGAGAGACAGCCGTCGAGTACAAAGGCTTCCTCGGCGAACTGCGCAGCACGCTTGAGGGGAACTACAGCCCGGAACCGATCCTGTTGGGTCAACCTGCGGTGCTCGTATTGCGGGTCCTGGAGGCCCGGGGCCTGCGCTTTCGCGCCGTTGCAGTGCTGGGTCTCTCCGAAGGAGTCTTCCCCGAGGTTGAACGCGAGGACCCCTTCATAAGCGAAAAGGTGCGCGCTGAATTTAGGCTCGAGCCGCGGCTTGAAAGGGAACAGGCCGGTCTCTTCTACCAGGCGGTCACTCGAGCAGACCAGTTCCTGCTGCTCACGCGTCCCACGCTGGCCGACGATGGGGAGCGCTGGGAGCCGTCACCCTACTGGAATGCTGCAACCTCCCTGTTCATGGACCCGCCAGTGCTGATCAGGCCGGACGACCCACGGCCACTTGCCGATGGTGCCTCATCCGAGGAGGTCCTGTTCTCTGCTGTCCGGCGAGGGAGTCTGACCTCTTCTTTCGGTGAACTCCTCCCCCGATTCGAGCAACTGCGGCATGCGCGCGATGTTCTCCATGCCCGCCTAGCGCGCGAGGCCGCGGGCCCTTTCGAGGGGGATCTCTCGGCAGCTCAGGACACGCTGGTGCGTGCCTTCGGGCCCGAGCATGTCTGGAGCCCAAGCCGGCTTGAAAGCTACGGTACCTGCCCACACCTGTTCTTCGCCGCGCACGCCTTGAAACTGGAGCCCAGAGAGCCCCCGCAGGTTGGATTGGATCCCCTGCAGCTCGGCAAGATGCTGCATGCGATCCTGGAGAAGGCCTACTGCGAAGCTGAGGACCCTGGCGATCCGGAGTCCGTGCTCACTTCAGTCCGACAGGTTGCACGGGCCGAGTTCGCTGCGGCGCCGCAGCATTACGGCTTCCGCCCATCGGCGCTCTGGGACATTGAGCAAGCGTACTTCCTCGACCGGCTGATCGAGACCGTGCGGGGCTCGGCCGACCTGGGAGATGGATGGGTGCCGACCGCGCTCGAGAGCTCCTTCGGCCGAGACGAGATTCCTCCCCTCGAGCTTAATATCGATGGCGGACCCGTGCTCTTGCGCGGCGTCATCGACCGCGTCGACACCAACCAGAACGGGCAACTGCGCGTTCTGGATTACAAAACCGGCTCCAGCCATCTGGCACCGCAAGATCTCGTCGATGGACAGCGTCTGCAGCTGCCGCTCTACGCGCTGGCCGCACGAGACGCCTTGGAGTTGGGCGAGCCTATTGAAGGTCTCTATTGGGCAATCCTGGCAGGACGCGCCGGATCTCTCAGGCTCTCCCGTTTCAATCATGAGGCCGAAGACGTGACGTACCGTGGTCCCGCCGGAGCCGCCCAAGTCGCGTTGCAGCATGTCGGGCGCATCCTGGCCGGGGTGCGCGGCGGCAGCTTCCAGCCTCAACCACCGCGCGGCGGCTGCCCGAGCTACTGCCCGGCGGCAGCATGGTGTTGGCGCTTCGCGCCTTCTATGTGGTAGCTCAGGGCGCGATGAGGAGTTCCGGGATGGCGAATCCAGCAGGGCCGAAGACACACGAGCATGCTAAACGATGGCGACATCTCACCGGGCTGGCGGGATGAAGTCATGAGTGCGGACCTCCCGGAACTCATCGGCAATCAGCGGCGTGCCGCTGACGTCAGGGGGCGCGACGTCGCTGTCACCGCGGGAGCGGGCACCGGCAAGACACGCACGCTTGTGGGCCGTTACTTGTCTCTTCTCCAAGAGGGGTGCTCCCCCAGGCAGATCCTGGCGATTACCTTTACCGAAAAGGCTGCCCGCGAGATGCGCAACCGGGCCCGAAGTGCGGTGCGCGCCAGGGCGGATCACGCGGTCAACTCTGAGCAACGAGCGTTCTGGATCGCTCTTGAATCCGGAATGGAGGCTGCTCGCATTGGCACCATCCACAGCTTCTGTGCCGAGGTGCTGCGAACGCATGCCGCACAGGCCGGCGTTGACCCGGAGTTCAAGGTCGTCGAGGAAGGAATATCGGCGATGCTGCGCCAGCAAGCTATCGATGAGGCACTTGCCTGGGCAGCTCTGGACCCTGATGTGGCACCCCTCTTCACCTCGTTCAGTCCCAGGGGGCTGGGTCAGGTGCTCTCGCTCCTCCTGGAACGCCGCCTGGATGCCACTTCTGCGCTCAAGGCCGAAGCGGACGAGGGAGGACGGTGGCGCCGGGCAGTGAAGTTCGCCCTGGACGCGGTGGTCGATGCACCCGAGGTATCCAAGCAGATCGCCGAGCTGCGTCGCCTGGAAGAGGATGGGGATCTCCCGCAAGACGCAGGGGACAAACTCGCCGATCAGATCATCGCCATCCTCGCGGATTGGGAGGATATGCTGGCAGCACGGGCGTCGGGTGATCTGCTTGGAGTCGCCACCCGCCTCTTCGCCATTCGCCGAAACCGCATGCGCCTCAATGTCGGGAAGAGGGACAGCCAGGCCAAGGCGGTCTTGACGGGCCTGAGACAGACCTATGACGACCGGCTTGGTCCCTGGCTTGGAGGGGGCAAGGCCGACGATCCCGCCCCGGACGAAGCAGCAGAATCCAGCTTCGCCCAAGACCTGCCGCGCCTCACTGCGCTCTTCCGCCAGGCAGAGGATGCCTATCGCACGAGCCTTGACGAGCAGTTTGCACTTGACTTCGACGACCTTGAGCAGAAAGCCCTGGACCTGCTGGACATTCCGGAGATCCGGGAGAGGTGGCAGGCCGAGCTCTCGACGATTCTGGTCGACGAGTTCCAGGATACCAATGGCCGGCAGCGGGACATTATCCAAGCGCTGTGGGGGGAGACCCCTGGACGGGTCTTCGTTGTCGGAGATGCCCGCCAGAGCATCTATCGATTTCGCGGCGCGGATGTGACCGTCTTCCGCAGAATGGGCGAATCAATCGAGGCCCGCGGCGGCGAGCCCATTGGACTGGACACCACTTTCCGCCCCCATCAGGGATTACTGAGCGTCCTAGATCGGTTGATTTCTCCGATCATGGGGGAGGGGGAGGATCCCGACCGGCTGTATGTGGTGGCGTACACTCCAATGACAGCCCATCGCGCACAGCCACGTGAGGGAGTGAAGAGCCCGTTCGTCGAGTTCGTCATTGGGGCAGGCGAGAACGCAGAGGCAGCGCGGCCATGTGCAGCCCTCGCCCTGGTGCAGCGGTTGCACGAGTTGCATGCAGAAGGCCAGATTGCATCCTGGGAGGACGTGGCGCTGCTTTTCAGAGCGTCGACCGGCTTCGCCGCCTACGAGAACGCGCTGGAGAGATTTGGCATTCCCTTCGTGACAGTCGCCGGTCGGGGCTTCTACGACCGTCCCGAGGTGCGGGACCTTCTCAACATCCTCCAAGCGCTGGCCCAGCCCTGGGATGACCTGGCCCTGGCAGGCCTCCTGCGTTCGCCGGCCTTCGGCATGACTGACGCGGGCCTCTACCTGTTGCGTTCGAACGGAGGGACTCCTAAACCGATCCGGTCAGCACTGCTGGAGGATCTGGGGAAACTGGATGCCCCGGATCAGGCCGCCGCTTTTCGTGCACGGGAGTTCCTCGAGTGCCTGGAGCCACTCGTCGATCGACTTCCCGTGGCCGAACTGCTGAAACGGGTCATTGACGGCGCCGACTACCGCGCTGCCCTAGCCAGCGCCCATCACCGCTATTGGCGTAACGTCGACAAGTTGCTGGGAGACGCGCACGCGAGCCGGCTTGTGCAAGTGCGGGCTTTCTTGGACTACATTCGCACGCTGCGGGACGTGGGCGCCAGGGAGGGGGAGGCACCGGTTGAAGCAGACGGTGCAGTGCGCCTCATGACCATCCATAAGGCGAAGGGCCTGGAGTTCCCCTTTGTGGTGCTCGCCGACGCCTCACGCCAGATCCGGAACGCTGGCCAGACGGCCTACCTGCTCCCCGACACAGGGCTGGTGTTCAAGGGAGATAGGTCAGAGGCACAATCGTTGGCGTACGGTCTTGCTGGGTGGCTGGATGGCCAGCAATCTGAAGCCGAGGACAGCCGGCTCCTTTACGTGGCCGTGACTCGCGCTCAGGAGAAGCTGCTGATCAGCGGCCACGTTACCGGCTCGACGGGCGCTTGGCGTGCGGATGGCTGGCTGCGGCAGTTGCTCGAAGTCGCCGGATACGGCCTCGACACCCTAGCGAACTCATCAGGCCAATGGCACTCCGTGGAGCTTGGGGGTGGTGCGACCGTCGCCGCGCAACTCGTTGCCCAGGAGATCGAAGGCCTCGAATCAAGGAATGCGTCACCTCTCCAGGCTGCGCCAGAAACCGCGTTGGCACCCCTGTATCGATCCTTGATCCAGAAGGGCGTCGATGAGCTTCCTCCCGACCTCGAGGAGGAGCCTCGCCGTGACTGGCGCACGACAGGCGAGCGCATTCATCCGCCGGCCGCAGTCGTGGGCTTGATGGTCCACAAGGCAATCGAGTGCTGGCTGTTTCCAGGCGACGAGGGCTTTGAGGGCCTCCTGCACACAGTCGCGCTCGCAGAAGGGCTTGTCGAGCCACATCAGCAGCAAGAGGCCGTCGCCAATGCCAGCAGACTCCTTGGGCGCCTAAGGACCCATCCCCTATGGGACGAGATCGCACAAGCAGACGAGCATTACCATGAGGTCCCTTACACCAGGCCCCTGGCAGGCGGTCGGCCCGACTCGGGTGTTCTTGACTTGCTCTACCGGATCGGCCAGCAGTGGGTGCTTCTGGACTTCAAAATCGACGAGCTCCGGGATGACGCTACGGCGGAGGCGGCGACGATCAAGTACCGCGGGCAGATGGAGCGATACACCCAGGCGGCCCGCTCTCTCCTCGGTGCCGATGTGCTTCCTCGACTCTGCTATCTGGATTACTGCCATGAGGTTCGCCTTGTCCCCCTTTAGGACTCTGGTCCTCACGCGGCTCTCGCCTACAACGCCGTACTGGGAAATCGCCCCAGATTTGGCGGTGACGGGTTTGGGGGGCGGTCTGTTCTGGTCGTCCAACACGAGCGCGGCAATGAACGGCGCGCCGGTGCACCGGCTCGGCATTGCCTCAGCGACGCTCGCCACACTGCGACAGACAGGGATGGTGACAAGCTTCGCGCTCGCGCTGGCGGTGGCGGCGGGGAGTTTGCCGCGCGAGGTAATGATGAAACTCCTTGTTGGCACAAACGTCACACTCGGCTCACATGTGATGCATGCGTTTGTCGTCAGCATTCACAGCGGGTTCGGAGTCTCGGCAGTACTGTGCGCAGTCGCGGCGGGCTTTTCGTTGGTGCGCGGCAAAGAAATTCGGCGGCGGCAGGCGCGCGCATAAACGGAGTAGGGAAAAGTCATGATCAAGAAAAGATTCACGCTCGTGGCGTGGGTAAGTACGGAAAACCCTCAGGCGGTCCAGCGCGCCCTGGAAGAGCTCGTGTCCAAGGGTTCAATCACGCCAACCGATGAAGGATTTCTGGTAAAGGTGATGTTGTCTGGGGAAAGCGCACGCGAGTTGAATCGAACTTTGCTCTCCGCCTTGCGTCGGATCGAGGGCAAGACCCGTTTGCGCGCCGAATGGATGTCCGGTGGCACAGTGGAGCGGTTCTTCGACTATGTGCCCAAGGGGTCGCCCAAAGCCTGAGGCGCCGGCCGAGAGAGATAAGAAAAGCGCGGCAAATCAGAATGTATCAATGGGTTTTGGACACCGGAAGCGTGGATTTGGTGTAGATCCTGTGTAGACCTGCTTCCTAAGAGAATGGCTATTATGAATAACCGACCAGCCCCTTAACTTGTGCCATTGGTTAGGAGGTAGTGGCGACAAGCTAGGCGCCCTGCCGCTGCCATGAGCAGCCCTTATTCTGTTGTCTAACTTGAGAAGCGGTCGCGATGCCGGTAGCTTCCGCCATACCCGGCCAGGTCGATCAATAAGGCAACCCCCAGCACAATCCATTTGTAACCCACGATGCCCCCTGGAAAGACAAAGAGATACGCCAGGGTCGTCCACGGTAGGAAAATGCCGCCTAGCAACGGCCAAACCCACACAGGGATGGCAAAGTTCACCGGCAGAGCCCAGTTCTTAAAAGCGAGAATGAAGCGTTGCCGATCCGACAGCCACCAGAGCAAAATGGCGATCCGTGAACCGAGTTCTAGAACAATGGTGGTGATACAGCACATGGCTCCCTCCTGATAGAATTACCACCCCTAAACTATCACTGGGTGGGGTCGTTGTCAATTGCTCGTTGTTCGGGTGTCAGCCAAACTTGAAAAGTGAGCTGGATCGGTGTTGTGTGATGATCGAAAAGGGATCATCATGACACAACTTCACAAACAGTTCACAGCTGACCAGGTCAAAGTTTTGCTCGCCTCCTATGAGCAAGGGCATTTGAGCCGAGAGGAAATTGGGCATACCCTTGGAATTAGGAAAACCCGTTTCTTTGCGTTGTTGAAACAATTTCGCCATCAACCCGAATCTTTCGCTGTCACCTATTACCGCAAAAGGCAAGCCCGTTTGGATCCTCAAATTGAAGACAAGATCAAGCAAGAACTTATGCGGGAGAAGGGATCGGTGGAGAACAAAGAGTTGCCGATTTCCAGCTACAACTATGCAGCTCTGACGGATCGCTTGAAAAAAGCCGGAATTCAGGTAGCAACGACCACGATCAATAAACGCCGCATTACTCTGGGAAGTCACCAGGCCAAAAAGAAGAAAAAGGACCTGCATGACCGGGAGGTGATTGTGCGTTGGCTTAACCCGTCTGCTGTTTTGAATCTTAGGAAACCGTCGATGGATTTTGAAATTGACAAGCCCGGCGAACTGCGGTTCACGCGAATGCGCACAGATGTGTTAGAAATTCTTCCATTTTTGGAATAGTGTCTACCGCCGTGCGCCGGGGTCGCTCTGCGTCCCTTCGGGAAACGAAAAACCAGAGCCCGACGGACTCTGGTCGCTTGCACCCTGTAAAGGGGTTCTTTTTCAGTAGCGGGGCTTGGATTCGAACCAAGGACCTCCGGGCCAGCAGCCCGGCGATCTGTAGCTCAAATAGGAAGTCGCAGATCAACCTGATCTGCGACTGTTCTTGCTCCCTCGAGTGAACAGGCCCGCTGGAACCGAAGCCCGCCGGGTTATGAGCCTTCGTCCTGCCGAGCCAGCCTCAGATCGTAGTTCCACCTTTCTGAGGGTGCCACTCGTGCTTCGGCATGACTGAGCCTGATGAGCTTGGTGCCTGCGTCTGATCGCAAGGGTACCTCTTCGGTCCGTCCCTTGTGAAGCACGCCGCCATGTTGTTGGCAGGCGACCGTTCAGGTCGATTGCCGCATGGATGGGGTTTCTGGCTAGGACACGTGCTACGCTGTGATGACCGTCGGCCGCATTCGTCGCCCACCGGAGTGGGGTCGATCACGTTCCGCTAGTTCCCCACCCATCTTCGCGGGAGGGCAATTGGCAAGGATAGATGCATGGGGAGAATGTGGTGCCCGACACGGAAACGGATGTGACACGGACTCCTGGCCGCATAGCATGTGATGACAGGGAGGAAACATTGCAACGAGGTCCTGTATTGGGGCCGGTGGCGACGATGTGGAGCCCGAGGCTTGGTATTGAGCAGGACAGGGAAGGCCTCTACATAATACCGAGTTAGGGGGCTGCGCCGCTTATCGTCAGACGATGAATGCGTTCGTTGAAGGCGATGCTGGGGGACTAACAGAAGTTCCCGTAATCGTTAAGCTCTACTTCCCGTAAGTCTCCCTCCCTTCAAGCAGCAGAGCCTCAACCTCGCTAGTAGCCTCAGCGAGCGACAGCCCCTCAGCAGCTGCCCACTCCGTACACAATACAAGGCGAGCACTCCGCAACAGACTGTCACTTCTCTCGTTCAATGGTTTGTCCCGGCTGTCGGCTGTCAAATCGCGGACCAGTTCACACCTGGCTTGGAACGAACTTTCTTTCAAGCGTTCGACCAATACGATTCGGCGCTGCTTCTGGTCCCCAGCCAAAGGTGTCGGGCGGCCCCTTAACACACCGCGATACCTACCAAGGTCGCCCTTCGGAGTTAACTTGCGTAGCCCGCTGGCGGGCCCTTCTACCGGCACCCAAACAGTACCGGTCGGGATGGCGATCTCGTAATACTCCTGTCTTGTTCCCGGGCCAAACTGCCTTATCTCCAACCTGACGACTCGCCCCACGCCGTGTTTTGGGTGTACAAGCCAGTCGTTAGCTCTGAATCGCATGGAGTCGCCTCGATTCTCCGGACTCCTTGGGGGCCGGCATGGCACATAAATGCCGTCAGTCCCATATGAGGGTCTGACGGCAAGGCTGCACGCTAAACCGACGGTACGATTCCAATGATTATAACATGCGCCCAGCTCTTTGCGGGTTTCCCTTTCCTAACTTCACGGACCTATTAGCGATCCACCAAGGCGAAAGGGCCTACACCAGACGTTCCTCCTCCTGACGGAATCATCCCAGGCGTCTAACCACTTCCATGAGAAAGCCTTGTTTGTCAAGGGTCGACGTGGCGACTGTCATTCAAAGTTGAAAAGTGAACCGTTCAAAGCTGAAAAGTGAACACCCCCTGATACCCTCTCGGAAACTTCTGGGAGGGAGCGATGGGCCAGATTCACAGGCGATTCACGGGTGCGCAAGTCAGGTTCCTTTTGCAGGCGTACTTGAAGGGAAACATGAGCCGGACGGAGATCCAGGGTTCCCTGGGGATCGGCAAGACCCGGTTCTTTGCGATCCTGAAGGAGTACCGGCGGGATCCTGAGGGCTTCGAGGTCTCCTATCACCGCAGGAGCCCTGGCAAGCTCACGCAAGCGGCCGAGGCCGAGATCAGGCGGGAGCTACTGCGCGAGAAGAAGCTGGTTGAGGATCCTCGGCTGCCCATCTCGGGCTACAACTATTCCGCCTTGCGCGATCGCCTCAAGAAGAAAGGGTTCAGTGCCTCCACGACGACAATCACGGCGCGGGCCAAGGCCTTGGACTGCTACCGACCCAGGCCCAAGAGGAAAGTCCACGACCGCGAAGTCCTGACCACCTCCATCGGCGCCCTGGTCCAGCATGATGCCTCTCTCCATCTCTGGTCCCCCTACGCCCAAGAGAAGTGGACCCTGATCACGTCTATCGATGACTACAGCCGCAAGCTCCTTTTCGCCGACTTCTTCCCCGTCGAAACGACCTGGAACCACATCCAGGCTGCCAGAATCCTCATGGAATCCTATGGAATCCCGCTCCGTTACCCTGGCCTAGCCCGCCCGGGCAGGCTATGTCGACTCCCTGCGCATCTTTCGCTTCGTCCAGGGGCGGGATAGCCTGTGGCGCAGACACGTCCTCCAAACCGATGAGGCCCAACCCCAGTGGAAGCAAGTCATGCAGATCCTGGGCGTCGAGGTGATCCACGCTCTTTCGCCTCAAGCCAAAGGCAAGGTCGAGCGTCCCTATGGCTGGATGCAGCCTGCCCTAAAGCCGGCCAGGCCAGGGGATCGGATCGTCCGCACCTGCGCCCTGGAGAACCTCTCCACCCTGGAAGAGGCCCGGGCCGTGCTACGGGAAGAGGTCGACCGGTACCCTGGCCTACCGGTCCAGGGTAGGCAACAACCACCAGGTCCACTCTACAACTGGGGAAATCCCCAGCATCCGGTTCGCCCGAGCCTTGAAGGAGGGCAACAGCCTCTTCCGCTCTTTCGCCTTGCCCAAGCCCTATACATCGCCCAAGGACGTCTTCCCTGGCCTGGCCCGGGCAGGCTGTCTGCGGGAACACCGCATGGTGAACGCCTACCGCCGCATCTCCCTCTTCGGCCGCGAGATCGAAGTGCCCAGAGCCCCAGTGCACGAAGAGCTGGAGCTTCACCTAATCCCGAACGAGGTCAGCCAGATCCTGGATGTGCGCGTTTGGTGGAAGAACCAGATGCTCCAATCCACCACCCTTCCCTTGGAGGGGATCAAAGTTCACTTTTGAAGTTGGAAACTGTTCACTTTTCAAGTTTTGCAAACAGGGTCGACGTGGCGACCCCGTTTGCCTCATGCCCCAGTCGTAGCCCTTTTGCCTCACTTCCATCCGCACTCTCACTGGTGCCGACGCGGCTTCCGCCGCGAGGGGGACCACGCATTTGCCCTCCTGTGGTGGCCGAAAACCCCGTCCTCGCCGTTCATTATTGCAGGTACCTGAGTC
>JBEKSY010000049.1:0-18963 GCA_049516595.1 Anaerolineales bacterium | reverse complement strand
CGGTCGCGGATGAGGAAACGTGGGGTTAGGCCGTAGGGGGTCGCTTCCCGTAGCTGTTGTGCGACCCAGGCGTCGGTCGGGTGGGAGGTGACGGCAAAATGAACAACTCGCCGCGAACCGAGTTCGATGATGAAGAAGGCATAGATGTGCCGGAAGAGCAAGTCGATGACTGGGAGAAAGTCACCGGCCCAGACGATCTAGGCGTGATTCCCGAGGAAAACTGACCAATTCTGACCATGGGCGGGGTAGGGGCGAGCCAAGCGGACGTACTTCTGGATCGTCGACCCCCGGTCTGCCGATCCGGGGCAGGCTGGGGACCCGGATGCCGAGTTTCATGAGTTCGCCACGGATGCACTCCCCCGCCCCGTCCCGGGATCCCTCCGGGAGAACCCGCCTCCGGGGTTCCACGCCCCAGAGGCAGTTTTCCCTGGCCATCTGCTGGATTAGAGCGATGGTTTCCGATGCGAGCCGGGGGCGCCCACCCCGATTGCGCGACTTGAACCACCAGAACAGCCGGAAGCCTTGGCGATGCCAGCGCAGGAGGGTATCGGGCTGGAGGATGAGTTGCTGGCGGAGGAGGGCGTTCTCGGCAACGAGTTGGGTCTTGCTGCGAGTGAAGTCGAGGGCAAACCCGAGAAGGACAGAATAGCGAGAAGGCCTGGGGAGATGGAGGCAAGCCAGTTCCAGAGATGCCAATGCGGAGCGGATGCGTTGGACAAACCGGTGGACTAAGGAAGACATGTAGAAAAGGCCCTCGACGGACAATTAAAACCCATCAGTGGATGATAGTACAGGTCCGATCGAGGCTTACTGTCGGGCGGATGGGGTTTTCGGCCAGGACAGGTCAAAAGCAAACCGCCCCAACTGGGGCGGCTCGGCTTTGCGCAAAACCAACGACTGACCCGGCTACTTCTCGCGCATGCCCTTGACAAACTCCCACTCGTGCAGCACACCCATCCGGCGCAGGAACTGCTCCAACGTGTAACTGGGCCTCGTCTCTTTAGGCTTGCTCCCATCAATGGGCAAGACGTAGCTCATTGACAGCACACGGTCCGCCGATCGCATCTCTTTCTGCACCGCCCAATCCAGCTCCCCCCGGAGGAACTTGATCCGCTTCAACACCGTCGCCTTGGGCACTGCGACCCGCTCGTGCGTCGTCCACCTGGTTGGTGTCATCTCAGCCTCCATCTCCATGTGCGATGATGATACAGCCAAAATCCTTTGAGCACACGCCAGGTTATATGAACGTTTATCTGGCGGATGACCAAGCGTACTGGAGGACCCGCAGGCGGGGGGGGTTGCCCGTCGGCCAGTTGGTTCTAGAATCAATGCCTTCTTCGTGAAGGAGAGAACGCGATGAATGAAGCTGCATTTCACAACTACATCCGGCAGTTCGTGCGAGAGGCCATTGGCAATTCGGACGGCACTCCGCATGAGGCGCTACGGTGGATCACCGCCCAGACGACTGGCGCGAAGCGCGTGGTCTTTATGGCTACGCCAAACCCGACAGAAAAATCGGAAGCGGCGCTGGCCGTTCGACGCCAGTTAGAATTTCTGGCCGCGAGAACTCCTGCAAGTAATGCAGGCGCTCGTCTAGATGCCGATGAAGTCACAATGCAGATCACCCGTAATTGGCACAAGGCCCGATTTTTCGCCGCTGCCGCGATGGCAAAAGCCCTGCGAGGCGCTGGTAAGAATCCCAGCAAGTACTTGAATGAGGCTAGGTCACACATCTTTCAACTTAGGAAACTTGGCGATTCATCCACCGACACTCTTGCGAGGCAATTGTCAGAGTTGGATCACGGATAGCCGCTCCACCCCCAAGTTGGCTGATTCGATGAAACGGCCTAGAGTGCATTTGGTGGCAAATGAACAAGGACTTGTCAGCAAGCCAGGCGTGCGGTCGATCTCCCAGTCGCCGGTGCGCTCGACCCATTTCTGCAGGTCTTCCAGGTAGGAATCGACCGTGCGCTGGCTGAGGCCTTCGGCCAGCTTGGCGTTGGTGAAACCGACCAGGGCTTTGCTGAGGGGGAGGGGGCCGGACCGAACAACGCTATCGGAGGAGCCCGGCGAGCTATGGTTACCTGACGAGCCCGATGAAGTGTGGTACATGCGAAAACCTCCTCGCTGGAGCGATTTTCGCGACCGGACTTCACCAGGCCAAGCAAAGAACCGTAGCCCGGAGCGCTACGGTTCTTCAAAGGTAGCGGGGGCTGGACTCGAACCAGCGACCTCCGGGTTATGAGCCCCAACCTGGGGGAGGGGGCCTCAAACAGGATTTCCAGCCGTTTGAGGGTACCACCCGTGGTTCAGTATCCTCGAGCCCAACGAGGTTGATCCGTAAGTGTGAGCCCAAGAGTACCTCTTGTGGAGTGTGTATGTCAACAGGCCCAGATTGAGTAATTGAATTGATGCCGCATGTTGTTAGCAGGCGACAGTCCAGGTCAATTGCCGGACGGATTGGGTTTTTGGCTAGGGCACCTCGTCTCCCACCGGCTGTCGAGGTTGCAATTAGACGGCGGTTCCGCCCGGCAGAAGGAGCCCTCTATTCCCACAGCACCGGTGAGCCTGGGGGGCCAGCAGCGGAGAGAAAGCGGGACGTCACCTCCCGCGCTATCCGGGGCCGAGGCTGAACTCGAGTGGTTGTTGAATTGTAGTCGGGCAAAACGGGCGCCACCCTAGTCTTCCTGGCGCCCAGTGGGGTGTCGCGGACGAGGACTTAGGAGGTAGGTGCGCTGAGAGAGACTCAGACAGAGCAATCCGGCGGCGATGACGTTGACACCGTCCACGCGCTCCGGTTCCCCCGTGCATGCCCAGGTCATCGTCTTTGGGCTGTATCCGCAGATGAGAGCATACTTCCCTAGGGGCGTGTCAATGATTTGGCGGCTGACGGCCATGAGCTCATTTTCATGAAGGGCATACCGTCCGCAGACTAGCTGGTCGGGTTCGGCGGAAATCCGCCGAAGACATTTCGACCTGCGAATCCCAAAGAGAGACCTCTTGAGCAAGGCCACGCCCCCCACATACCAGAGTCGGCCGTTTTCGTCTCCAGCTATCGCCCCGTGCTTGATCGCACAAAGGACGATGAAACGATCCAGAACTGCGCTTTGATCCACCCTGGAACCCATGGCAGTTATCTCCTCCAAGGTCGCCGCGAGTCCCGCCCTGAGTCTCGCGATGATCCAGGGCAATTCATCGCCCCATCCAAGGAGGTGAGAACGAAGACCCGTTCCTTTGGTTGGATTGCCGTAGGGATCCCGAACATCTCCTCTCAAGCCTTCTATGCGCCAGTGGTGGCTGTCGGCGTTGGTGAATTCGTTGGAGTCGGCGTTGGAGTTTCAGTCGGGGTGGGAGAGACCATTGCGGTTGGAGTGCCACTCTCGGGATGAACCACAATGCCCTCCGCCGTCAGCGGACCGCCGCTCGGGTCGCGTCGTGAAATCACTGTCACGAGGCTCCCTACCTTCAAGTCTCCGGCTCGATCCGCCGGCAGGATCTTCAGATTAGGGGCGAGGAGGAAGGTGGAGCTTCCGCCCTGGATATCTTGGACGGTGATGCTTACCCCGGGAGTGTAGGCGGTGACGATCCCCACACGATGAACGTGCTCCGGCTTGCCGGGGATCACATCGATGCCGATGGCCACATACCCTCCCGAGTTATCGTGAGTCGCCAGCACGAATGCCTGCACGCCTGGGTGAATGTCCGCGAGCTTGGGGTCGCGAACCGTTGGTATTCGGATGCGGGTATCACCCGTGATGGCGAATGTGATCGGACCGCCACTGGTGTTTAGCACAAGAGCGCCGCCCGCGGCGCTGGCCACCACGCCGCGGAAGTGTTCGGGCTTATTTCGATTCGCCCGCTCCGTTGCCCGGGCAGCCTGCTCTGTCGCCCGTTCCGTCGCGCGAATTGACTGCTCGGTCCCATGCATTAATACCTCCGGGGTTCCGAAGGGCTTCCCGTGTGGGTTGTCCGAGGGCCGCGCGGCAATGGCCGTGTTGGCTGACGTCAGCGGGGCGGCAAAGGTCGTCGTGACCGCTGCCAGCGTTATCAACCCCGCGAAACCCATGAAGAGATAGCGCGTCGCCTTCATGCCTGCCTCCCTTTGCCCAATTTCCTTGAGAACATGGCCTGCGATCCACCTGATAGGCCCTCATGGACCGGCTTGTGAGGTGACAGCCAGGTAGTAGGTAAGCTGTCTGCCAAACGCGTCACTCACAACGACTTCAAGGGTGTTCAGCCCTTGATCGAGAGGGACTTCAAGCTCAAAGTTCCCTCGGCTGTCCGCCATCCCGATCGAGTCGTTGAAACTCACGGCTGCCCCGGGAGCGGTCCGTCCTGCGACCTTGACCGAGAAGGTAGAAACGATCGCGCCGTCCGTGGGGGCTGTGAGAACCAGGGAGAGACCACCCTGGTTCACCGCGATCGGCGTCGCGCTCGGTGCGCCTCCATTGCTGGTTCCTCCGGACGGAAGGGAAGGGCCCGAAGTGATCCCGCCCAGGAGCTGGCAACCGAGCGTAGCAGCGGTCAAGGCTGAGACCGCCAGGAGAAGCCTGCAAGGTCCGTTCACGGCACCATCCATGTTCTCAATTCACTCGCCGCAGGAGCCATTGGCATGGCCCATTAGGGCGTGTCACCTCATATAACGATAGAATGGCAGCGGTGTTACAGCCCCATAGCCCATGAAATTGGCGGGAAGACAGCAAAGCTGGGCTGGCGACCCTTGATCGGCATCCATTCCATGGTGGAATTGGTCTCGGTGGCTTTGCCTTGGGCTGCGGTTCGAACTGCACGGCCTTTGTAACGTTTGTGCTCACTTTACGTTGATCAGGGTGAAGCGTGGAGACAGGGCGGGAAGTCCCGGACGAAGCGTTGGTTCGCCGGGCAATGGCGGGGAACGCCGAAGCGTTTGGGGACCTGTACATCGCGTGCCTGAATCGCGTGTACCGCTATGTGTTCTACCGCGTGGGCGACGCGCATCTGGCGGAGGACCTTACCGAGACCACTTTCCTGCGGGCGTGGGAGGCTCACAGGCGATACAAACCGGGCAAGGTTCCAGTGCTCGGATGGTTGTACCGGATCGCGCACAACGCCGTGATCGATTACTTCCGGAGTGCGCATCCTCACGAGGAGCTCTCTCCGACCCTCCCGGCCCCTGGGGGCGAGGTCGAGGCCGGGATCGCTAAACAGGAGGAAATGCAAGATCTGGCAAAGGCTCTGCGCGGGCTGGATGTAATGAGCCAGGAGGTTTTGAGCCTGCGGTTCATCGCAGGCCTTAGCCACAGGGAAGTGGCCCAGTTGCTGGGCCGGAGCGAAGAGGCGGTGCGGGTGATTCAGTTTCGGGCTGTCCGCCGGTTGAGGGAATTGATGCGAGGTGGGCAAAACAATGGCAAATGAGAGGCGGCTCGCTCAAGAGTTGGAGGCGTGTCTGGAGGGGCTGAGGGCAGGACGCACCCTGGATGACCTGCTTTCAACCTATCCGGCCGACGCCCGGTCGCTGAAAGAGCTCCTCAACGTCGCCTCGCGGCTGCAGGACCTTCCCGAGGCCATCCCGACTATTGCGTTTCGTGGTGCTGCAAGAGCTCGATTCCTTGACCGCATTGAGGCGAGGGACACCCACCGGGCTTCGTTGCGGCCTCATCCAGTTCATTGGAGGACGGCCTTCGCCCTCTCCATTCTGACCGTGTTCCTGCTCTCGCTCTTCGTGGGCGGTGGCCTGACCGTGGCCTCAGCCGAGGCTCTCCCCGGTGACCCGCTCTACGGAGTAAAGCTCACGGGCGAGGAGGTCATTCTGGCGCTGCCTCATACCCCTGCTTCGCTCGCGGAGCTCGAGCTCACCTACGCAGAGCTTAGGCTGAGCGAAATTCATGCACTTGCCGCTCGCGGTCGGCTGGACGAATCCGCTCAGCCACTCAATTCTGCATCGAGGGACCTGGAGCGAGCCGCGTCAATCGTGCAAGGTCTTGGGGAGCCTGCCCTTCAGACAAGGCTAGCCGGGCACCTTGGCCAGGTCGCCACCCGCCTTAATGAGGTCGTCGATCTGGTCTCAAACTCACCCCTGGGTGGGCCTGCGATTGGCAGCGCCGAGCAGGCCGGAAAGCAAGCTTCGCAGGATGTCGATCGTGTGCTACATGGGGTCAACCCCAACCAGCTTGCTCCAGGGAAGAACCGCACTCCCGTGGCCCCGGGAGAGGCGGGAGGGGGGAATGGGCAGCCTGGCAACGGGCAGGGTCATGGAAAAGCAACTCCAGGTGCCCCCGACGGCAATGGCCAAGGATCGTCCCACTGAGAGTGATTGTGCCTGGTCAGACCAAGAATGGCACAAAGGAACCCATAGGAGGAATCCAACTCGAATCAAGACTAAGCCCCCGCCGAGGCTCTCTGTGTCAGGGACACACGCCGTAGCTCAACTAGCCGCGGTACCCATTTGAGGGTAGCGAGGGAAGGATTCCAACCGAAGACCGTAGGGCCACTAGCCCGACGAGCTCCGATTGCAAAAAAGCGAACGCCGTAGGCCCCTCGGTCTGCGGCGTTTGTTTGTGTCCTTTAGATTCCCAAGAACCGTAGCTCGTCGGGTTATGAGCTTCAACCCGGGGGAGGGGGCCTCAAACAGGATTTCCAGCCGTTTGAGGGTACCATCCGTGGTTCAGTATCCTCGAGCCCAACGAGGTTGATCCGTAAGCATAGGTGCAAGGCTACCTCATGTCGCGTGCATTTGTCAACGCGCGCCCAGCTGCGCCAAATCACATCCTCGAAACTTGGGAGGTCCCCCCATTCCGAACCGAGTATTGTGAGAGTCTGAGCGCCGTGGAGGGAAGGAGGGATCTTGATGAAGCAGAAGGAAAGCGGTTGACTCAGATGACTAAGGGAACACCTTTCTTTGCGGCCTCGCGCTTCTCCTGATCTTTGCGTCTACATCGGTTCAATGCTTTGTGTCCCTTCAGAACTGCTCCTTTCCGCGGGACTTGCAACCGGAAATCCCCCGGATTGTCGACTACAACAATCACCCGCGGTTCCACGAGTGACTGGAGAACGTCACGCCGCCATACGTCTCCTTCGGGAGGGCCAAGGAGGATCAGTAGCGACGGAAGGAGATCAAACGCAGAGCGCTGGAGGCGCGACGCCTTCAGCACATGCGGTGGCTAATCATGGCCGCCAGACCGTCAAGGCCTCTGAAATGTGTCTTAGCTCGAAGTCCCAATTTGTCTCATTTTGGTTGACACGATACAGGGAAGTTACACCTCGCCCACACTTACGTATTTTCCCTGTTCGTACTTGTTTCCCAATATTGTATAGATTTTTCCAGCAACGTTATCCGGTCTTTGTAACTTCCCATCCTTGAATGCCTGCTTGAAGAAGTCTGCACTTGCATATTCGTCACTGGTTTTTGAACGGGCGGCCTCCTGCATAGAAGTGTCTACCATTCCAGGACCGATAGAAATGACCTCAAACCCATATTGCCTATTTTTCTGCTCAAGTCCAACACACTGAGCGAACATATTGATGGCTGCCTTGGAACTACAGTAGATACTGTCATCAGAAGAGGCAGCAAGAGCCGCGCCGGAGGAAATGAAGACGACTTTCTTCCGAATCTTGTCGGCGGAGAATCTTCGCATGAACATGGAAGTTAGGATCATCGGGGCGATCAGACCGATTCTGACATGAGAGTCAATTTCTTTCGCCGGGCATTTCTCGATGGATCCTAGTGGTTCAATCGCAGACGCATTATTAACAAGACAAACAAAGTCAAAGCTTCGAATGTCGACGATTTCGTTTACCTTATCCATGATTTGGCCAATTTGGGACGTATCCGTCAAATCAAATGACAGATGATGATATTGTGTGGATTTCAGTTTGTCGGATCGATTTCTCGAAACGCCAAGGACCGTGGCGCCTTTATCCAAGACCTCTTGTGCCAATGCTTCGCCAATCCCCCTTGAAGTCCCCGTGATCAGAAAGAATCCATTTTTCATCCAATTCTCCTTTCTATTGGCTTTCTGCGAGAAGTGTAATTGGTGATTCGACGATAGCCGCCAAGGAGTGAAGATTCACATCGCTCCAGCGATACCAACAGACCCGAATGCCCCTCCCCTCGGATAGCATAGGCGATTTCGAGGTTGGAATCAATGGCCCAACGCAGAGCGAATCACCGGAAGACAGATGGACTGATCCGTTGATCGGCTGTGAGAATCCATCAGGGGAGCACATCGCTGGTCAAATCCCGTCGAAATGCCGGGCAGATGGCGTCTTTGGCGAGGAAAGGGGTTAAGTAGCCGAGTCCTCGCCGCGTGGGCGAAGAGGCGCGTGGCGGACGATAGGCCGACCAAGCGGACCTACGCCCGATAATGTGAACTACGACTCGATTGCGAGGGACTACGACCGGCACTATGACCTGCATGATTCTTCGTCCAATCCTTGGCGAGTACTCGAGGTTGGCTGCAGGTGCCGGCCTAAGCGCCCTTTTTGGGCCGTCCGGGCTGCTTGCTTCCTCTGGTTGAAGCATGCTTGATGAGTTACGACCACGGATTGATCGAAAGGGTATCCTGTTCATTCGCCCGTTCGGTCGATGGAGGCTTACTGGAGGCAATGGAGCGACGAAACGGTGCCCACCCGGAGAAGCTGAAACACCGGAAAGGCATCGTCGAGCACCCTTTTGGAAAGATCAAGCGGAGCACGAACCAAGGGTACTTCCCTGTCTGCCGCCAGGCAGGCTGACAAGGGGGTTGAGCGATGTGGGAACGGAAATAAGCCTCTCGCTCCTCGCCTGCAACCTCATGAGAGCCATCAACATCCACGGTGTCCCCAAATTGATCAGGGTCCTCGGGTGAGGGCCCCGTCTCTCCTCATACGAGCAACTCTTTCCCTATCATCACTCCGGCAGGCTTTTCACACAGCCACTCGCGTTGTCGGGCGGCGGCGACGAACCTGCAAGCCAGCTCTCCAGGCAGCGACTGCGAGCCCCACGATCGCACACCAGTAGAACACGAACTCGAACGCTCCGAACACCAGCGCCGACGTGGCGCTCGCCTCAGAAAGCAGCGGCACTCGGAGCAGGCCTCGCCTGATCCCGATGCCGTGGCCCACCAGAGACACTAGCCCCCCGAGCAGGCAGAACCATACAGGCTGCCACCGCGCGAAGGCAACGCTCGCACGCCACAACGCCACGGCAACCGCGCCGAACAGCACGCCGTATCCGACTGGCAACAGCCATCGTGACCAACTCGGGAACACCTGCTTGTACACCGCGTCCCAGAAGTACACCGAGGCGAACGTGCCCCACAGCGTCGCGTACACGACGAATGCCGCGGCGGCCAGGTGCCACTTGAGTTTCCTGAAGAGCTCAGAAGACACCCACCGTCCAATGAGAATGACAAGTGGCGCGTCGATCAACACCGCGATGAACGTGGCCCGCCAGAGCAGCTCCGAAGTCACTTGCGCTGCGTTGTCCACGACGACACCTCCCCGCGCCCTACGGCTACGTCCGCCCAACGGAATGGCTCACCTAGCCGCCGTTTCTTGCAAGGCGACAAAGACCTAAAAACCGCTTTTCTGTCAAAGTGCCTTCAGCGTACCTGCGCCGAAGGCGGTCAGGGTGCAGCCGATGTTAGGCAGATTATCGGCCTCTTGTTGTCATCGTGCGAGCCGCGCGATTCCATTCGATGAGAGCAAGAAGGGGGACCCCGGAAATGTTACTCGGTCTGCTTAGGTTCCCGCGGCAACCGCGTCGTTGACCAGAACGACCCGGTAGCGCGCCTTGTTCTCCTTCACCTTCTGGAGCGCTGCGTTGACCTGCGACATGGGCATCAATTCGACTGCGGGCTTGATTCCGTGCTCCTGCGAGAACGAGAGCATCTCCCGCATCGTCGCCCGGTTGCCGAGGAATGAGCCGGTGATCGATAATTGGTGCGCCACCAGGTCGGTCGAATTGAGCGTCACGTCCGGGAAGCCGACGAGAATGAGCCTCCCTTTTTTCTTCAGGGTCATCATCAGCGGTACCCAGTCGACCTTGTCGTGACCAGTGCAGAGCAGTAGGTCGAGGCTGTAATTAGCCTGCCGCAAGTTGTCCCGCTCACTGGAAAAGATGAAGTGGTCTGCTCCGAAGGCGAGCGCTTGTTCTTTCTTCTCTGCTGTGGAGGAGATGGCAGTCACCTCGTAGCCGAGAGCACGCGCATACTGGATGGCGAGATGGCCCAGCCCTCCCACGCCGATGATGCCGAGCTTCTGCGGAGCTTGCGCGGCGTACGACCGGAGCGGGGAGTAAACTGTAACGCCGGCACACATGAGCACCGCGGCCGTTTCTGAGGGCATTGCCTCAGGCAGGGGGTATGCGAAACGATCCTCGACAAGCACTGAGGATGAGAAGCCGCCATACGGGCTCCACGTACCCGTTTTGTCAATGACTTGGCAGAGTTGCTCATCTCCCTGCAGACACCACTCGCAGTGGTTACAAGAGCGGCCCTGCCACCCGATTCCGACCCGGTCGCCTTCCTTCAGGCTGGAAACCTCGCTGCCGACTTCAGAGACGAATCCCACGATCTCGTGACCGGGCACGAATGGAAAAGTGGTTATTCCGAAGTAGTCAGCGATACCCTGGATGTCGGTATGGCACACGCCACAGTGCGTGACCGCAACTCGGACGTTATGCTCGCCCAGTTTGGGCGGCTTGTACGTGAATGGCTTGAGCGGCTGCCCCGACGCTCTCGCTGCGTAACCCAGGATAGTTAGAGCAGTCATTTGCGGAACCTACCTTTCTGAGCTGTACTTGTTCATGAGCATAATGGGGATCGCTGCCCACCTATGATTCGGTGAGTAGAGCTCTTGTATCATACACTTGGAACGAAATATATGGTTCTTTCCGGAGTCGGTCAACAACTATGCAAATGCAAGAGATTGAGCCGAAATTCCTCAAGAACTTACGGAGCGCTCTCAAGATCAAGCATTTCGCGCGACGGACGAAAGAGACCTATGTCTATTGGATAAGACGTTATCGCACCTTCCCGCAAGGTCATCGAGACTTGGATGCTGCTGTAGTAGCCGAAACCCCATCCCAAGATGCCGACTGTGGAGGAACCGAACGGAGCGCCAAGGGCACGAGCCTGCTGGTGGACCATGGTTGGGGAGGGATCGCCCGCAGGATTGGAACCTGGGACCAGGCGGTTACGGGCCCTACGAGCTGATTAACCAGCTGTCTCTCTTGAAACGCTTGAATCCTCGAGAATTGAGGTGCTTTGGCGTGGCACAACGAGGTCGCACAAAACAGAACCGAGGCTCAAATGCCTCGGTTTTGGCTTGAGGTAGCGGGGGCTGGACTCGAACCAGCGACCTCCGGGTTATGAGCCCTCGTCTGGCAGCGGCACCCTCAGACAGCAGTTCTACCCAGTTGAGGGTGCCCTCTCTTCTGCAGTCCGGATGTGCCTGGCAAGGTTCGCGGCCGAGAGTTGCTGTGAGGTTACCGCCTGTATTGTCCCACGTCAAGGTTGATTCTGGTTCACCCACGGCCCAAAGGAGATTCGGGGATTGGACGACACAAGTATCGAGTGTCCCCGGCTCAATGGCGAGGCAGTTCGTGAAGACCACACAGATAGCTGATACCATGATCAATATTCAACCGGTGATGACAATGTTCGGGCGGATGAGGTCTTTGGCTAGGACACCCGGAGCAGGTGCAGGGACGGTCCAATCGGCATGTTTCTACCGGAAGAGAACGGCAGCCAGGAGGTAGGGCACAACGGCAAGGACTGCCAGGAAGGGCGATCGACCGCGCCGCAGATTGTGGCTGTCCCACTGGAAGAGCAAGACCGCCAAGCCGAACGCGGTCAGCCCGCCAGCCAGAAGGACGAGCAGGGAGCTGATTGGGTTCCCATCCACCGGCAGCCTAAAAGCCAGGGCTTGAAAGGCGTTCATCGCATGGGTGGCCGGCAGGAGCATTGCAATCCTGCGCATGGCCGCCGGCAGCATGCTGGAGGGCATCGTCAGACCCGCCAACAACATCGAGGGCACAAAGTAGAGCTGGCTGATCAGGACGGTAGCGCGGGTGTTGGGGGCAATGACTCCAATAAGCATGCCAAGGCCGGCCATGGCAAAGATCGTGAGCAGCCCGACCAGGACGAAGTATCCCCAATTGACTGGCAGATGAGCCTTGAAGAGTGGCACGGCCGTCACCGTGATGATCGCGGAGACCACAATCATGTGCAGTAGGATGCTGAGCGCCGGGATGGAGAGGATGGAGGCCGCCGGGACCCCGTTGATCTTGAAGCTGCGGTAGACCCCGGCCTCACGCGCCGAGACGATTGGGTTGGGCATCCCCAAGAGCATGCTGGACATGACCGCCATGATGATCGTCGCCGGGATGATCGTCTCGCCAAATGCCGGGTCGATGCTGCCCAGCAGCGCCCCCAGCATGGCGAACAGAGCCAAGGGAAAGAGGTAGTTCATCAGCAGGAGCGAGCGGTCGCGAAGACCGTTGTTGAAGTCGTAGGTCAAGTGGTGAACAAAAGCAGCCATGGCTAGCCTCCCACAGGGCGATCGAGGTGGGTGATCTCCAGGAAACGTTCTTCCAGCGAAGGGCGCTCCACTCGCAAATCGACCAGACGGTCTTGATGGACCTTCAGATAGTCCAGAATCGATGTGACCGTCGGGCCTGGGTCGTTGCTGAAATACAATGCGTACCCTTCCTTGAACTGATGGCGGCGAACCCCAGGAAAATCGGCTCCGTTCTCAGCCAGGCAGGAAGATTCCGTTGCCACTGAGATCTTGACCAGCGCGTCCCCGCTGGCCGTCAGTTGAGTTGGGCTGCCCGTTGCAGCAATCTTCCCCTTGAGCATGATGGCGACCCGGCTGGCCATCTTTTCAGCCTCCGCCATGTCATGGGTCGCCAGAATGATCGTCGCCCCGCCTTCCTGCAGCTGGCGCATCAAGTCGTGCAGTTCGATGCGGGCGGGGACATCCAGGCCGGCCGTCGGCTCATCGAGGAAGAGGACTGGGGGGTTGTGCGCCATGGCCAGTGCCAGTGCCAGGCGGCGCTGCTGACCGAGGGAGAGCATGCGAAATTGGGTCTTCTTCTTCTCACCCAGGCCAAAGCGGTCCAAGAGGTCATCGCGGGGGGGAAGGCCGTGATAGGCGCAGAAAAACCGCATCGCCTCACGAGCTGTCATGTTGCCAGGCAGGGCAGACGACTGCAATTGGACTCCGATCAGATTGCGCAGCCGTTTGAATTGCCGCACGGGGTCCATCCCCAGGATCCTCAGGCTGCCGCCGTCCGGCTGGCGCAGCCCCTCCAGGCTCTCCAAGGTAGTCGTCTTCCCGGCGCCGTTCGGCCCCAAGAGGCCAAAGATCTCCCCTGCGTATACCTCCAGGCTGATGCCGTCTACGGCCGCGAAGTCGCCGTAGGTTTTCCGAAAGTCCTGCACCTGGACAACCGGTTCTTTTTGCATTTCAGCCTCCTCAATTCTCAGCTTGCGCCTCTCGGCCGAGATTACCGTCGAGTACCCTTCTCCAGACGTTCGACGGAAAGAAGGGGGACACCCAGATCGCGTAACGAGGTCAGCAGGCCGTGCAGCGCCGCTTGGTCAGCAACCGTCCCGGTCAGGGTTGTAACGATCGACCCGTCTCCGTCCCGCACGACCTTGACCTCGGCGTCACGCAACCAGTCCGAGAACGAGGCGCTGAGGCCGCCACGGATCCGAACCCTGTACAGCGCGGGTTCGTCGTCACGGAAGGGAGGGTTGGGCCTTTTCAACGGGGCACCTCTGTCTTCACTTACGGCTTCGCCAGCCCAACTGTGAACACAGACTGCTCGTTTCCCGCCAGATCGGGCATGCCCAGTGCAGACCTGGGCTCAGCCGACTTCAGGGTGTTGTGAGGAGAGCGCTCCAAGCGTGCCGGGTTCAATCACCAGACTCGAGGGGCGCGCAAGGAGCAGGGCATAAAAGTAGGCCTGAATGACCGAATCAACAAGAAGCTCAAGGCTATGCGGGATTCGCAACCCCGCCGGCAGCCAGTAGCCCTGCAGGATCACGGTAGCCGCGATCTGGCCGAAGATAACAGCGCCGATCCACAGCCAGAGTCCGTTGCGCGAGCCGCGCCAGGCGACGAGGATGGGCACGACAGCGAGGAGGAACAATGCCCCGCGGAGGACCTGCATGGCCATCATCGTCCCAAGGGACGGCAGGGTCAGCCCTAGGCCAAGGTTGGGGTCCAGGTAGTAAGGTAGCGTGAAGATCGCTGCGCCCCTCCCCACCAGGTAGTAGAGCGGCGGGAAGATCAGCCAGGCAAGGGCCAACCGCCAGGCTAGTTCCCAGGGCTTCCAGAAGGAAAGGTAGGTCCGTGGGCCGCCCTCTGGACGCAGCGCTTCCGGGTTCGGCCGCCACAGGAGCGCGATGGCGGCGGCGGCAAACAAGGCCGGGAACAGGTCTGAGACTATGCTGGTAGACATGTTGGGAAGCGGCGAGAAGAGCAAGCCGTCCAGCGTGTTCAGCAGGTAGTAGAGCAAGTAGGTGCACAGCAGGATCGAGACAAACCGATGCCAATATCTGGAATACAGTCTCCGGAAGCATTCTCCCAGCAGGATGGCAATCAGAATCCCGGACAATAACATGAGCGGCACGAGGGTTTTCAAGTCCGCCTGCATAGGCATGGCGGTTCGTGGCAGGCCGAGAGCGGCGGTGACCATGCCGCCCAAAACCAGGCCGATGAATGAGATAAGGGCGGCAGCGACTCCCTTGAGAATCTCCATTCCGACATGCTTCAGCGATCCGATAAGCCTCATGACTCCTCCTTGTGCTATGCCTCTCAGGCGAGTGGCTGTGGCTCTCTCAGTTCGAACCGGCATTGCCGTCCAGCCCAGCGTGTCGCCCGGTCCTATTCCAGAGCCGACAGGTACTCAGCAGACACCAACACGAACCCCAGGTCCCGCACTCGACATAGCAGGCCAAACAGAGCGGCTTGATCGGCGACGGCGCCGGTGAGCACGGTCACCATCTCGTCGCCATGCATTTCCGCAGCCTCCCGCAAATCGGTCATGAAGTCGTCCCAACCGTTTCCGACTCGGCCGGCGATCCGGATGCGATAGATTGCGCGGCTGGAGATCCTCGGCAATGGGCTCATTCTCACCTCGGGAGGTTCATCTCTTCTACCTGTTCAATGTAGGACGGGGGGAGATACGACGCATCGCCCGAGCGGGTAGTTCGGAGGGGTTAACATGCGGAAAGCGAAACCCCGGCTCAGGGAGCCGGAGCCGCAGGAGGGCTAGCCCTCGCGGATCAAGCTGGCTTTCTTTGCTTTGTTGACGGCCTGAAGGCGAGTGTGGACGTGTAGTTTGGCGAAAATGCTCTTGCAATGAGCCTTGAGGGTGTTCGGGGAGATGTAAAGGGACTTGGCGATCTGAAGGTTGGGAATCCCCTGAGCCATGTAACCCAACACTTCCAGCTCGCGGTCTGTTAACGGTTCGACGAGGTCCTGGGCTGCGGTGGGCTTTCTGGAGGGCGGGCCATAAGCCTGCAGGATGCTATTGGCGTACATCCCAAGGTCATCATGAGCGGAGGCACTGACGACCTTGTGCAGCAATGGTCTCAGTTTCTCCCCCTCGTCCACAAACAGTCGGAGGTAACCTTCTGGTCGAGCGACCTCCAGGGCCGAACGAAGGGCGAGCATGGCCTCCTCCTGCTGGTGCGCCGCATCCAGGAGAAGCGATTTCAGGCAGGCGGCCTGGAGCCAATGACCAAGGCGTCCGGCCTGGCGCGAGTCGCCAAGAATCTGCTCCAACAGCGATAGGGATTCCTCCGCCCTGCCTTGGGCAAACCAGACACGGCAACGCACGAGTGCGTCGTGTTCCCAGGCCAGGATGTAGTCTCGAGGGCGTTCCGGTGCGAAATGGTCGGCCCACTGGACGGCAGACGACAGATCGCCGCTTCGGAGGGACAGTAGTGCCCTGTGCGATTCGACGGTCGCGCCCACGAGCTGTTGATTCTCCTGGGTCGAGGCCATCAGCTCGTCCAACGCGAGGAATGCTCCGCTCCAGTTCCCTGCAGCCGCGCGAAGGCGCGCGAGTCCAAGGTACCCTGGGAGCAGGCATTCCCAACTGTTCCACCACCTCCCCTGCTGCAATCCCGCCTGGAGGCGGGTTTCGGCGGTTTCCAGATCATTCCATTCACACGCCAGGTTCCCTAGGCCGATGTGTGACATTCCAAAGAAGGCGGATACCCTGAGCATTTCAGGCGGGATATCGAGCGCTTCGGTCCACGTATGCCGAGCTTGGCGCAACTGTCCGTGCAGGACTTGCGCTTCCCCTAGGTGTCCGGAGGCGAGCGCCACGATGTGCGAGTTCCCTACACGCCTGCCCTCTGCGACGCTGTCCTCTAGCATCGAGATGGACGAATTGACATCGCCGTGAAGCTTCATCGCCAGGCCAAGGATGAAGAGCGTCGGCCCACGGTAAGCCGAGGGCAGGTTGAAGACGACAGGTCCATTGTCTAGCTCGGGAACCATGTAGGGCAGCAGGCGCTCGGCTACGCGGAAGGCGTAAGTGACATCGAAACGATCGACGGCGATTCGGGCTCGCGCCACAGCAACCTCGATTAGAGCGGACCTGGCATGCGGCGCGAGCGAAGGATCCTCAATGTTGTCCACGAAATCGTCGACAGACCTTCCGGCCCGCCGCTCGACTAGGCGGATGTAGTGCTCCGCCTCTGTGGGATGACCGGCGGCCTGGGCCGCCCACGCCAGGGCGCAGCCCAACGGGAGGCGCTCAGCGACGAGGTTCTTGGGCAGGCGGCCGGCCAGATTCACGAGCGTATTCAATTCCCCCCCGGTGAAGAAAAGTCCGGCTTTCACCACCATCAGGTCCGCAGCGAACGTGTACATCGAGCAATCGAGCGCGTAGTCGATCGCCTCGGCAACCGGCCTGTGGCCCTCGATCCAGGTCAGGGCTCGTGACTGGAGCCGGCCTACCACCTCTTCACCCTCCGCCTGGACGAGGCGGCGCCGGAGCAGATGGGCGAACAGGGTGTGGTAGCGGAACCACTCCCGGCGGTTGTCGAGCGGGAAGATGAACAGGTTGGCGTGCTCGAGCGCCTGGAGCATCTCCGCACCGTCCTGTCCCCCGGTAACCGCATCGCACAACGGTGCGCTGAGTTGGCCCAGGATAGACGTTTGCAGCAGGAAGCGCTGGGCTTCCGGCGGCTGGTGCTGGAGGACCTCCTCGATCAGGTAGTCCGCGACATGTCGGTCGTCACCCTGGAAGGCCTGGATGAAGGCGTGGCGGTCGGGTTCCTCGAGCAGGGAGAGAGCCGCCATCTGCAGTCCGGTGATCCACCCTTCCGTTCGCTGCCCCAAAGAGAGGACGTCTTCCGTGGTCAGATCGAGGCGCATCAAGTCAACGAACGCGGCTGTTTCTTCGGGCGTGAACCGCAGGTCCTCTGCGCGGACTTCTGCCATCGACCCCTGCCCGCGGAGGTGGGCCAGGCGCAGGGGAGGGTCTGAACGTGTTGTGATGACAAGGTGGAGTTGCGGCGGAAGGTTCTCGAGAAGTGAATCGACACTGGCTTGCACTTCAGGGTTTTCGATCAAGTGATAGTCTTCAAGCACGAGGAAGACTTCTGCACCGACCTCGATGATGTCGTTGATCAACTCAGTCACGACATTGGCAATCGGGGGAGGTGGCAAGGAGCTAAGCGGTCCTTCGAGGCCCGCCCCGAGCCGTGGTTCCGCGGTTCGAAGCGCGGCCAGGAGGTATCGCCAGAAGCGGACCGGGTCGTTGTCCCCCTTATCCAGGGTGAGCCAAGCCGTCGGCAGGTCCGTGCTGCCCGTCCATTGGCTGACCAGGGTGGACTTGCCGGAGCCCGCCGGCGCCGAGACCAATGCGAAGCGGATGCCTGCCTGGCGCTGACTCTCCAACCGGGCGGTCAGCCGCCTGCGCGGGACAAGGTAGCGGCGGACCAGCGGTCTGAACAGCTTCGTTCTGCGGAGTCCTTCGGGCACAGAAGGGCCTCTTCCGAACGGCCCCGGTGGCCGCCCCCTCGCGCGCCGGAACACATCTCGATCACCAGGGACACCGTCCCTGCCCAACCACTACCTCGACGCGCACAGGGAAGCCAGGCCGCTCTCATCCACCCGAGGCCCGCCCCGGCTGAGGGGCGGAACACACTCAACATCTAGTCTAGCACTTAAACACAGAGCCTGGTCGAGAAGGCATGTGGGTAACTGTCCGGAATGTGTCAACGGTTCTGAGACAACCTCCTCTGGAGTTTAGTGTAGCTTGAGCATGTCAAGAGGTAGCGTGAGCACGGTCACCAGACCCGGGCGGGCGACACCCTCGGTCAGCGGATTAATCCAGACCGCCACGGGAAGCTCTGGCGGGATCGGACGGCCACGGACGAAGCGTTCGGTATGGGCCTGGTAAGCCCGGCCCAAGACGTGCTGGCGCTGCTTGCGCATTTGCAGCGCCTACCCATAGTGGACAGCTGCAGGTGTCGTCAGCTGAAGTAGCCGAAAACCTCATCCCAAGATGCCGGCTCTGGAAGAACCGGACGAAGCGCCATGGGGACGAGCCTGCTGGTGGACTATGGTTGGGGAGGGGGCGCCCCCAGAACTGGAACGTGGGACCAGCTGGTCACAAGCCCGCGCGAGGTGAACTGACGAGAAACACGAAGATCGCAGGGGAATCTGGCCGAAGTTGCATGAGATGGTTTGATGCGGATGAACAAGAAACCGAGGCTATTTGATCCTCGGTTCTTCATTTAGATACTATGGAGAGAAGGGGGGACTTGAGAGTGCGAGCCGCTGCGTATAAGCTTCCTGAAACACTAGCCGAAGGAGGAAGCGATGGGTACCCTGGCCTAGTATGTCCAGTACCGGATAGGTGTTGACACATCAGGCCTTTGCTGTGGTGTCATTTTGGGTCTCCCGCTTGGTGAAGATCTCTGCAGGGGTTCGGCCTTGCGTGCGATAGCCCTGGTGGGGCCGCTGATG
>JBEKSY010000048.1:0-19007 GCA_049516595.1 Anaerolineales bacterium | reverse complement strand
GCAGCACACGCAGACGCTGCGGGCGGCCGCCTGACCGCCGAGGCCGAGGAAGTGTGTCTTAACTCGGAGCCCTGATTTGTCCCACTCTTGCTGACACGATACAGGAACATGAGCTCGTCAAGGTGGCCTAAGCCAGAGGGTGGATTCGTATATAATGATGGTCAGGCGTGCGAGTGGCTGGCGGAAACAGCCATGCGTGTGGGACAGGAGGAGAGTGGATACCAAGATGTCGTCCCCTGAAGAAAAGCGGCTCTCTCGGCTAAGAGCGGAACTCGACCAAATTCCATTGCCACCTTATCCCGATGAACCCTTGGTTCCGGTCAAGAACTGGATTGCAAAGGCAACTCCGACAATCCAGCAGGACTGGTCGCAGTTTTTTGCACAATTTCAAAAATTCACCACTGTAAGTAGAGGTCAGACTTTCTTGGAAATAGCCAAGGGGGGCAATATGTCAGAGCAAGAACTTCGCAATGCATGGGAGAAGGACAAGAAGAATACCGAACAATTCCGGAAAGAGATTCTTAGTTTTCTGGATGGATTGCTTTTTACAAAACGATATTGAAGAGCCGCCAAGCGATCCTGGCGCGTGCCTCATGGCCGCGTTGCGCTATGAGGCTATGGCGGAGTAGGGTGGTAGCCAACGATGGATTTGCGAGCATTCTCGATGAGGCCCTTGCCAGTGGAGGGAGATAATACCTGGGAAGGCGTAGCGCCCTGGCTGCCACGCCACGAGAGGTGTCGCTTGCGGCTGGAACTGCCCGACCCCTTCACGATATGAAGGAATATCTCTTCGACGTCCAAGAAGTTCCCCTGTTTGTCCAGCGTAGTTATGATGTTGGGGTCAAAGAGGGCCTTGATGTTGAGCCATTGCCTCTCAACGCCTCGCATCTGAACATCAAAGTCTCGCATCTGACTGTCAAAGTCCCTCAACTTGTCTCTTGCCCTCTTGACTGCCCTCTCGACAAACTTCTTCCTTGCAATCCGATAGTCCGCGTCAAACCACCAGATTGAGAATCCCCTTTCCTTTAGCGCCTGAACTGCCTGGATGCACTGAACCGGGAAGCCCCACTCTAGGACAACTGGCTTGCGTCGCTCCTGCAGGGCTACAACGAATCGAGAACACGCATTGCCTTGCAAGCAACACGCCCACTCTTTCTCCAGGCCCACCGAAACCATTGAACGGTCCTTGTGCGGGTCGTGGTTGTATATCTCGAGGTACAGGAATTCATGCCTGGATTCAAGCCATTCCGAAAAATGGCTCTTGCCCGCCGCCGGTATTCCAGCGATTAGAAGAAGTGGTTTCGTCATTGACCTGTCGTGCGCTTGTCCCCTGGCCGCCCGCTATTCGGAGATGCCAGGTGCAGCCGGAAGCGGGCGACGTGATTCATTGGCTGTGCTAGGCACTACTGGGCTCTCGCCTATGGACTGAATCCGACGAGGGCAGAAAGGGTTTTCACCTACTGTATTGAACAATCCAAGGGCGGTTCCTGCCTCATTCAGCTTTGTGTTTGCCTGCGAGATGTCCCCCGACCCGCCATACTCCCAGTAGGCTCTCCAACCCCCGAAGGTCGTCACCAAGTATGAATCCGCTATTTGGGCGCAAGGAGGCGGGTCGGAGTTGCCGATGACGTACTCCGACTCCTTGGCCTGTGCAAGATAGGGCGTTGGATTCTGTAGGGCTGCGGCTTGGGCATTGCTATCCGAGAGACCGCTCGACACTTGAGCCAAACCATCAACTGGCGGCTTGACGATCGTGAGCCACCGGAGGACATCTGCCTTGTCGCAGTATGGCCTAGCCGTCGGAGCCACCGTGGGGGCAGCGGTGGGTTCGGGGGTGTTGGTTGGAGGGGCCAGGTAGACTACCCTGGCGGTCTGAGTGGGCTGCGGAGTTTCTGTTGCCGCTGCCCCTCCTGCTAAGCATGCCAAGGCACCCAATAATAGCGTGATGCCCACAATCGATAGCCAGATCCTATTAGGTCGCCGAGTGTTCAGGACAACCTCCTCCTCGCGAATCTGGGTCGTGAGTCTAGTGTTCACGCGCTTTGCGGTTCCGGCGGAGGCCGCCCCGCAGGGACATCAATGCCAAGGTCCTCCTGAGCATGTGAGGCGTGGGGCGGAAGGATTGTGGTTACTAAATGCGCAGAAGATTGCGCGTGCGACAGGTACCTACTGAAGGCTTCCTTGCCTCCGGGAAGCGGCCTTCTCATAACCAACGCCTGACGGCATCCGCTCAAGGGCGCCACGTGGCGCTCGTGTGGATGAGGTCCATCTGCTCACGTGCGCATGTGGGCGTGGAGCGCCGCCACCGGGTAAAATGAAGAGGTGACCACCCCTGCACCTTCTCGCCGGGTTGCGATCCTCGCACCGATGCGACTCGAACTGCGCCCCCTCGTGCGCCCTCTCTCCCTCAGCCGGGAGCGATCCGGCGATGGCGCCGTCCTCTCGGGCGCGGTCGGCCGGGTCGAAGTCGTCGCGACGACGACGGGGATTGGAACCCGTGCCGCCGCACGCACGGCGGAACGTGTCCTTGACTCTACCTCTATCGATCATCTCATTGTGGTCGGGATTGCGGGGGGCATCGGACCGAGCGTCGGCATCGGGGACCTCGTCGTACCGGATCTCGTCATTAACCTATCGACCGGCACCGAGTATCGGCCCACCCTCCTTGGCTGCACCGCCCCCCGAGGAACGCTGGTCACATCGGACGAGTTGCTGGTCAACCAGGACGAGGTGGTCCGCCTCGAACGGCAGGGCGTCATTGCGATCGACATGGAGACCGCCGCGATCGCCGCGGTCTGTGAGGATCGGCACTGCCCATGGTCGGTGTTCCGGGGGATTAGCGACCGCGCCGATGATGGCTCGACCGACCCGGCCGTGTTCGACTTGGCTGGACCCGACGGCGGCCCCAACTGGCCTGCCCTCGCGCGCTTCGTCTTGAGTAAGCCGTGGAGCGTTCCGGAGCTGGTGCGCCTGGCCCGCGGCATCAAGCACGCCACGAACATAGCTGCGTCCGGCGCCGTTAGTGCCCTCAAGAAGATGTAGGCGGCCGGGTGGCCCGCCCAACAACTCATTCGAGCCGACTCGGCGTGGCGGCTGCACCTTCTCCTTCTGATCCTTTGATACCCGTTCGTGTCAATACCGAAAAACATGTCTGGATATGGGATACCTTAGGACACACACTAGATACAGACGAGCTTGTAGATTTTCCTCAAGAATATTCAAGCAATCATCGGGGACAGACCAAATTAGAAGTAGTCAATAATGAATGTATTTGTGCCGTTCCAGGCTGGTCTGTGGGACTAGTTGAAAGTTTACCCATTATGCCTCAACAAGGCCGAGGAAAGACATTAGGGGGCAGAAGACAATTAGAAATAGGCTCTTCTCCTCGTGATTACTTACGAACATTACAGACGCAAGCTTATCAAGGAGAAACAGGAAAAACACTTGAGGATTTTATTACAGAATTTCTTACCCACCTCGAAACAACCAATGAAGTAAGTAATGACAGGTATGATAACAATGCCTTATGGTTTCTTGGTCAATATGTAAAATATGTAAAACATGTAAAGAGTGACCTTGTGCCGACTGGGTGGTGGCATCGAGACTTTGGGCGGGCTCGCTTGGATGCGCACCGTCCAGGTAATAGGCTTTGCACTAGGAGTTGGGGTGGGTCCTCCACGGTGAGACTTCTCAAGCCCTAATCTTCATCTTTTTTTACACTTTTTCTTCTATCTTTTTAGAACCAGTTATTTTTCTCCAATATGGGTCTATTACGAAAGGTTGAGTCCCGCACTGACTATTCCGACGGCTAGTTCCAGAAGCGGAGATGCCACTGGGGCGGAGGGAAGCCATGAAGCTTGACCTAAGCGACATCAAACTACTTGTGCCCTTTATTGATAATCGCATCGCAAAGGCGCGCCGAGCCGAGGCGTCGAACCTGGACAAGGGCAAAGTGCTCGTGGGCGGGAACGTCAACCAGCATGTGATCGAGCGGTTCACCGCCCTGCCGCCCGCGCCGGAGGAGAAGAGATGAATGGTGGCGCTCTGGGGAGCTCGGCTGTAGAGTTGCGCGCGGTCTGCTGGCCTCAAACTCGGCCAGAGGATTTTCCCAATTCCGAGGCGCAGCGCACAAGGCCTGGGCAACAAGAGAGGCGGAGAATCGAGTCTCATCCGCCTCAGGCTGGGGGTCGAGGATTCGAACCTCGGCATACGGATTCAGAGTCCGCTGTCCTACCGCTAGACGAACCCCCAAGGATTCGTGCGGATCAGCTCAGCTCAGGACCCGGGCGCACGCAGAGTCCGTTGTTCCTTTTGAGTCCCTCAAATCCTCAAGAAGTTTCCTTGTTGGCTTCAACCCTTGATCTTCACGTCAGCGAGGGCGTCGACGCCGAACATCGGCCTAGAGGCCCTGGGCTGGCGGCTCAAGCTTTTTCACAACGCTTTGAATCCTCCTCCCCAAGTCGTCGAACGCCTCCTGCATCAATCGCATGTAGTCGGCGTGGGCTTGTTGCACTGACGTCCAAGAGGGGAGCCTCGAGATAGTTGTGGTCGCCCTTGCCAGTCGTTTGTCCGACCAGTGTCGTCTCAATGCGGCCTTGTTCTCTGGAGAAACGTTTGGGTTCTGGGACTCTACGTATTCGATAACAACTCCATCTTGTTCGCTTGGCATTGCAATCATCTTGTCGGCCAAGGCAAAAGCGATGTCACGGTCTGGAACCCCAGCGTGGTCCTTTTTGAAAGCGCCGCTCAGCTCGTTCCAGAAGGAACCGCGAGTGGAGTTGTAGACGTCGGCAGCATTGCACAGCTTATCGAGCTTCTTCCTGAGTTCACTCGGCACGGTAAATGCAAGACTGGTCCCACGAACCTTTTGCCATTCCCCTATCCGAAAGAGCTGCATCGTTCCTCTCCGCCAACCCTCGAGGGTACTTGGGAGACGGATCCTCCAACTGAGCTCATCGAAGATGGGCGCATAAATACCCTCTTTTCGGTCAAGCGTTGCCTTGTGCGACCACTTCTGTCGCTCAAGGCAATAGCTAGCGACATAAGTGGCTATGCCGCCGACTGCGGCCGCCAAGATTACGGAAACGACCTCAACCCATGACTGGGCCAATCTTGCCCCCTTCCTTAGTACCAAAGCGTGACATGTTCTCTGCCCCGCTAGCTGGCTGAAAGCCCCTGTTCATCATCCAACAGGGCTAAATCCAAGTGCGCCCTCTCTCAGTCTGGGCAGTATCAGCCCCGTCCCGGCGGTTCGGTAGTCAGGGAAACCTCGCCTATCTCCCGTTGACGGATTCTGTCTACTGCCGCGCACATAACACTGCGACCCGCCAAAGGCCAGGATGTCAAGTCAATGAAAGAGAAGCTCGTGTGCGCACAGTGCGATCTTGCTCCAATGCCTGTCGGAGTTTTCGAACAACGTGCACGCGTTTGAGGGCAGGGCAAAATCCGGCCTCCCCAACTTCACCAGGATGAAAGACAAAGCTGATGTCTCAAGATACAAGTCTGTCGCCAGAAGAAATGCCTCACGAACATAAATCGGGCCGTTACTTCGCCACAGATCGCCGTGGGTAGACCCCGGTCTGGAATGCGCGTAGGTGCACAGCAAATCGTAGGTCCGCCGCGCCCATCCTCCGTCCTTGCCGGGATCCTTGCCACCAAAAAGAGTGTCATTCAGATTGGTTGCTAGATGGTTCTCGAGTGTGTGCACAGCTGCAGCGCTCGCCAGGCCGTCACAGGCCCTGCGGAATGTGATTTTTTCGCTGCCAACTCGCCATTCTGCGAACTCCAATGGCTTTCCGCACACTTGGGCATAAGATCCGATCGTAGCCAGTTCCAGCGCGTTCCGTAGGCCGCCTATTGCCGTGCGGTAATAGCCGTGGAGAGAGTTGAAGACGGCCGCCTCATACTCGTCGCAGGCGTCCAGAATCGTGTCGAAAAGCGGGTCTGCGTCCTGCCCGATAGCCTCAATCCATGCTCGCCACGTCTTGTAAAGCTGTTTGAGAGCAGTGCCGTGGTGATTGGATGTCGTGATGCTGACGTGGTCGGGCAAGTGCATAATCCCGATCCAAGTCTCCTTGTCCACGCGGTCTGTTGGGGGAGGGTTGGACCCGTGCAGAAAAAGGTCTGGGTCCAACAGGCGCCTTCTCGCTCGAAAGTCGCGCACCTGCCATCGGGTTTTCACTTATGTCTCTCCGGGTGCCATCCGCGACGACGATGAAGACATCTATTCATTGCCAACACTAGGACCAATCAGGGGGAAACGCAAGCCCCTCGTACAAGTCAGGCGCATGGGAGCTTTGGCCGTTCCCGGGGTGTTTGTCTCTGGCAGCTGGCAGCTCTTTCAAAAACGCTAGGCACACTCGAGTCGGCCATCCAGCTTGGCGGGGTCCATCCCCGCGGGCTTGTGAATCAACTATTCGCAGACCGCCAGGTAGGACCTGACCAGGCTGCTGAACAGCTTGCCATGGTTCGGGACCTTGAGGTGGACAAGCTCGTGGACAATCGCCTCCCGGCGGAAACTCGCAGGCTGGCAGAGGAGATCCGTGTCGAAGGTTATGCGGTGGCGGGAGGAGCAGCTCGCCCACTTGCGCTTCATCGGCCGGATGCGCACTTCTCGGACGTCAACACCAATCCGCGTTGCCCAGGCGGAAACCTCCGAAAGGAATAGCTCCCTCGGGACGGCGGTCTCAAGAGCCTCCGGGAGGGTAGCAGGCTTGTTCTCGTGGAAGTCGGTCATCGGCCGGCCTCCGACACGACCTTAAGTATCCCATCCACGATTGGACCGACGCTCTCGACCGATTGGCCTGACCTGATGAGCGCAGCCGTGAGGGCCACCCGGACTGACCGGGCCTGGTCCCCGCTTGCCCTCCAATGCGGGTTTTCTCCGAACACAGTCGCCATCTCGTTGGCGACCGTTTCAGCGCTAGAAACCTTCTGACGGTCGAGGAGCCAGTAGACCGCAAAGGCCTCGGTCGGGAGGTTGCGTTCCTTTCGCTGGCCCTCCGCCTTCTGATACTCCGCGACAAGTGCCTGAAGCGCTTCCAGAGCCTGCTGCGTCGTGAGTTGCCGCTCTTGGAAGAGGCGAACGATCTCCTCGGCGCGCTGGCCAATGGAGAGCAGATAGGGTGCTTGTCTTGAGTTGATCTCAACTTCCCGGCGCAGGGCCTTCACCAGGTTGAAGACCTTGACCGTGTCCGGCGCATCGCTAGCTTCAAGTGCCTTGAGTGTGTCTTCCGTGATCTCGTACGTTGCTGTGGGCTCGTGGATCGGGCTGCCGCGTGTCTCCTCCTGCACGAGCTTGGCGGTCTTGCGGGAGAACTCCCGGTCTATGGTGATGCCCGCATCATAGTCGGCGCGGAGAACTTGGTAGAGGAGTGCGAGTGTTTCGTAGTCCCGCAGATAGTCGCGAAGGAAGGCATCCGGAGACAGGATCTCGTACAGATCCTCCAGATCGAGGAAGAACTTGTAGAATGCCTGGCGCGTCTCCGGCTCGCGGAAGTGCTCCAAGCCAGCCTCAATGGCCTTGTCGCCGATCTTGCCCGATAGCACAGTCAGGTACTCGGCACGGGCCTTGGCCATGTCCTCCCGGAACTTAGCCTTCAACACGTCCAGGTCCTCGATCACGCCGCTCACGTCCTTGCTGTCAAACGCCAGCGCCTTCTCGAGGTTGTCGAAGATGCCCACGAAGTCGAACACAAAGCCGGACGGCTTGCGCTGGCCGTTCTCGTCCTCGTATGGTCGATTGACGCGTGCGATGGCCTGCAGGAGTACGTGGTCCCGCATCGGCTTGTCAAGGTACATGCAGTACAGGATCGGGGCGTCGTAGCCAGTGAGCAGCTTCTCGGTAACGATAAGGATCTTGGGGAGCCTGTCGGGCTTGATGAAGTCCTTCCGGACCTGCTTCTCCTCCTCCTCAGACATGTGGAAGCGCTTAAGCGCCGGCTGATCGTTGTGCGCCGGGCTGTAGACGACGCGTGAGTATTCCGGTGGAAGATAACGGTCCAGAGCGTCCTTGAGGAAGGTGCATGCTTCCCGGTCTACGCCAACGAGGAAGGCCTTGTAACCCATCGGCTCGACGACTTCACGGAAGTGCCTGGCCAAATAGGCCGCGACTCGATCGACGCGCTCCGGATTCTTGAGCATGTTGCGCAGGTTGACGGCCTTGTCGAGAACCCTGTTCAGTTCCTCGACGTCGCTGACCCCCTCGGCCTCCACAAGATCGAGGAACTCCCGATCAAGTGTCTCACGGTCAACCTTCAGCTCGTTGGGCGCGAGGCTGTAATGAAGGGGGACTGTGGCCCCTTCCTCGATGCTCTCCCGGATACTGTACTTGTCAAGGTACCCGCTTTCGTCGTCTAGGCCGAAGGTCTTGAAAGTCCCCTTTCCGTAGGCCGTGCGGTCGATGGGCGTTCCCGTGAAGCCGATGATTGTGGCCTTCGGGAGCGCGGCCATCAGGTAAGTGCCCAAGTCGCCGCTAGTGGTACGGTGTGCCTCGTCCACGAGAACGAACACGTTGCCGCGCATAACCAGGTTGGCGGGGATGTCATCGAACTTGTGGATCATGGAGACGATCAGGCCGCGATGGTCTGACCGCAGCAACTGGTAGAGGTGCGCCTTCGATTTTGCGACCTCCACGCGGCCCACACCCAAGGCGCCAAGGTTCTGGAAGAGTTGAGCCTCTAGCTCATTGCGGTCCACAAGCAGCAGCACTGTCGGGTTCTCGAAGGCCGGGATTCGGAGCATCTTCTGGGCGGCGGTGATCATGGTGTAAGTCTTGCCGGAGCCCTGCGTGTGCCAGATCAGGCCACGACGCTTCTTTGGGTCCTTCGCCCGGGCAAGGACGCGCTCCACGGCTCTCATCTGATGCGGTCGGAGGATAACCTTGCTGAGTTCATCGTCCCGACGTGTGAAGAGTATGTAGTCGCTGATCACTCGAAGCAGGCGGCGAGGCTGGACGAAGAGCTTCACAAGGGTCTCGAAGTCACCGGTGGCTTCGGCCTTCCAGTCGAGCAGTGCCTTGCGAGAGAGGTTCCAGGTGGGGGCGTAGTAGAACCTGACCAGGTGGGTGAGCGCTTGGATCTGCACCTGAGCCATAAGCTCAGGGCCTTCCAGGTGGTAGCGCCGAAGCTGGTCCAGTGCCTCGGCGATGCCCTCAATCTTGGTGGCCGACTTGGTCTCGACGATCAGGACGGGGAACCCATTGATGAAGAAGGTGACATCGGCGCGAATGCGGTACTTGCCGTTGCTGAAGACGAGCTCCTCCGTGACTTGGAAGGTATTGCGGTCAGGTTGATCGGGATCAAGAAAGCTAATGTTGCGCTCTCGCTTCTCCTCCGGGAGGTAGATCGTCCGGAGGCCGCGCAGGTGTTCCCACACCTGGAGGTTCCCCTCGATAGTCGGGGGAACTCGGCTTACTCTCTTGACAATCTCCATCGCTCGGTTGGCATCGACTACACCCGGATTAAGTTTCTGCAACTGATCGACCGCGATCGTGTTCAGGGCTAGTCCTTCTTCACCGTTACGTAGTCGCAGCGCTTCGTCGGGGGGCAGGTAGATCCACCCCGCCTCGGATGCGTAGGCGATCAGGGGATTCTGAACTGCAAAACGTTCCCCGCCGAAGTTAGTCATTTTCGTTTATCATTGCTGATGTTCGGAGAACTCCCGTCATCAGATCTCGGAGAAGTGCCTCGAACAGGCCAAGGAGTGCAATCCTCATCGACGTTTCGACTCGGGTTTTCTCGTCCACCGCGGACAAGATCTCTGCAATGGTTTCTTGATCCTTGATGGTGGGAAGGGGAACCGGGATGTTCCTCAGGAGCGCAACCGAAGAAAGGTTCTTTAGCACCGCCCCATGCGATGACTGCTGAAGTACCCCTCGTTCGGTGTAGTCATTGAAAAGGGGGATGAAGTAGTCTGAGATGCATCGGTCTCGCATGAGCCTGACACGAATAAGCGCCTGGTTAAAGATTCCTTTCGCGGCGCCTACTGGTACCTGGGCGACCTTGCCGATTGTCCCTGCGGCAGTTATCAAGATGTCCCCCTCCTCAACGGCGAAATCCTTCAGCTCAGCGAACTTTTTCTCGTCGACATAGTAGTGGCCAAGTGAGAAATCACCATTGATCACACACTGTTGTTCGTAGACCTTGTAGCCAGAAGGGACGAACATGTCCTTCCGAATCGAGCCTCCCCATGGACCTCTCTTCAGCCCACCATCTGCGCGCACAACATCCCCAAGTCGGGCGACTTCCCAGGCATCTGGGACAGGCCCAACTGCAGTCGCCTTCGTAGTCACAAGATCCCGTCTGGTGATGAGTTCCGGCCCATAAGTCAAGAGATAACGCCTGAGCGATTTCCTGAAGTCCAGAGTTGCCTCGATCACACATTCCGTAGCCTCGATCGCCCGGCGCAATGTTGAGAGCACGCCAGCGATGGCGCGTTGCACAAGGAGGGGAGGGAGGAGAAGATCGAAGTCCTTAAGGGCAGCCTTGTTGATGCTCTTGAAGGTTGTTCCCGTCCCGAGCGCCTCTAGACGCCACTTTGCCATCAAGAGATTGAAGTAGAGAAACTCGCCGTCGACATCAATGGGTTCGAGCGCGGCGAGACCTCGGCCAATGCAGCATTCAAAGGGAGCGATGTTGACATCGCCGACAGGCGCCCGCACTGAGATCAGGACAGAGCCCTTGGGGGCGACCCGCTGCGGCGCTGAGCACCACTTGATGGGGGTGGGCTGCACATCCCCAAACTCCGCCTTCCCTTGGAGGAACGGCAATCCGCGTCTTTCGAGATTGTACGTGAAGGATGGAGGCGACTGACCCATGTGGATCGCTGCGACTTCCCCAAGCTTGCCCATCTTCCATCCCGCAGGGATGGACATGAACCTGCCTACTTCACTCACGATGTCGCCACCCCTGGAGTCCGAGGCCCTTCAACTGCCTATCCAACTCCTTGTCGGCAACCTCCCGCTCTTCTTCAGCCTCCCGAAGCAGAACAAGCGCCTCGTCCAAGGGCATCGCTTCTTCCTGGCCGTCCGTTGCCACATACCGGGAGGCGCTGAGGTTGAAGTCGTTGGCGATAACCGTGCTCGTTTGCACGACTGCAACGAACTTTTCCTTCGGCTGCCAAGAGTGGACTGCTTCGGCGATCTCGGCGATCACTTCGTCTGTTAGCAGGTTCTTGGGCCTACCCTTGGAGAACCGTCTGCTGGCATTCACAAGCAGAATCTCACCAGTGTGAGGCCGGCGCCCCCTACGGAACATCATGATGATGCCTGGCGCGGTTGTGTTGTAGAAGAGATTCTCTGGCATGAGGATGACCGCTTCGATGCGGTCCTCCTCGATGAACCGCTTCCGGATGTCCCGGTCTTTGTTGCGACCTGCTGCGCCGCTCCCGCGCGAGACTGCACCTGTGTCGAGAACGACGGCGCCCAGGCCACCCTCCCGAAGGGAACTGTACATGTGCTGGACCCATCCCCAGTCCGCACTCGAAGCGGGTGGTGCGCCAAGGCCAAACCTGCCGTATGCGTCTTGCTCGTAGGTCGCGGGAGGGAACTTCTGGTTCCACATCGGGTTGGCAGTGACCTTGTCGAACTGCAGCAGCCCGCCTGCTTGGTCGAGAAACGCTGGCCGGGCCATCGTGTCGCCCAGGGCGATCTCCGCCTCCATCTCATGCAGAAACGCGTTCATCCGCGCCATAGCGTAGGTGGCGTGGTTCAGCTCCTGGCCGAGAAGCTGCAGGGGGGCTACTTCTCTCGGGAGGCGCCGATGCCCGTTCTGCTGAACGCCGTACTTCTCAAGGAGGCGGAGGTGGGCCTTGATGAGGAGCCCGCCCGAACCGCATGCAGGGTCGTAGATGCTCTCCCCTGGTTGTGGATCGAGGATCTGCGCCATGAGCTTGGCAACTTCCGGCGGCGTGAAGAACTCCCCGGCGCTCTGGCCCTGACCCTCGGCGAACTTCCTGAGCAAGTACTCGTACGCTGTGCCGAGGATGTCTGGCTCGACATCGTTCAGCCCCAGACGGTACTTTCCTAGTACCTGGACCAGCGACGCTAGCCTGTCATCGTTGACGATTCGCTGGCCGCCGGCCGCGGCGTTGAAGTCGGTGACGTCGATCACCCCCTGTAGCTTGGGGTTCTCACGGGCGACAGCGCGAACCGCGGTAGTCAAGTGCTCTCCTAATCCTGAGGTCACCTTGGCGACGGACCCCCAACGCGCCGAGAGGGGAAGGAAGAAACGCACCAGCTGGTGGTCCCCGTCCACAGCCTTGGCGGCGGTGTCCCTGCCGCCAAGCTGCTCCCCGAGCCCGGCGACCTCGTCCTCAAACACGTCGCTCAGGCGCTTCAGGAAGACCAACGGCAGGATGTAGTCCTTGAACTTCGGCGCGTCGATCTCGCCCCGGATCTGGCAGGCGGCATCCCACAGCCAGGTTTCGAGGGCAGGGATGTCGAGGGAACGGTTGGTGGAGGCCATAGGGTGCTCTTCCTCTTGGGGGTCAGGCACAGTCTAGTCTCTTGCGGTGCGGGGGGCAAGGGGGGGCCTCGGCTTGCGCCAGGGAGAGAAGTATCGGATTGCTGTGTGGCTGCGCATAATGTATACTATGCGTAGGCCCTCGGGCGGAGGTGAGCATGGCGGGACCCCCTGCGTTACCCACTCCTCGAACTGCATTGGAAGTCATTCAGTCCTGGGCAGACATTCCCTCGGACGTTCGCAAGCGCAGGGCGGCCGAAGCCTCTCAACATGACGATAGATCTGCTCTCAGGTCCCTGCAGACCGCCTACATCGGCCTACACGGTCGCAGAGGAACTGACACAAGTCCTCTAACGTTGCGGACGTATTGGCGCGGCGCTCAGCACTTTCTGGCTTGGTGTGCCAAGTCAGGCGTCAAGCCTCACCAGGTTGGCGAGGCGGAGGCCCGACGCTTTCTGGCCTCGCTCGCTGAGATGTCACCGAAGTCAAGACAGGTCTATCTGACAGGCGCTAGGTCAATGGTGGCTGCCCTGCGATGGGCGGGTCTGGGGTCTGGAGATCCGTTTGCGTCCATCAGGGTCACGGACCCGACGCCGCGGGAAGAAAAGGCCGACCCCTACACAAGCGAAGAACTGCGCCGGCTCCTTGCGGTCGCGGACACGCGCGAGCGTGCCCTAGTCCTCCTTGCTGCGGATGGCGGGCTCCGGCTCGCCGAAGTTGCGTCACTGACTTGGGCGGGCGTCGATTTCCAGCGCAAACAGTTGACCGTCGAGGGAAAAGGAGGCAAACGCGCGAAAGTGGCCGCAACCGACCGGCTAATCAAGGCATTGAGGCCTCTCGGCGGAGAAGAAAGTCCCATCCGAGGTATCAGCCGCCGAAGAATACAGCAGCTGTTTGACCGGCTTTGCATGCGAGCCGGGGTCAAGCCTCGTGGCTACCACGCCCTGAGGCATTCCTGTGGCACGCGACTCTACCGCGCCACGCGTGATCTGCTGATCGTCCAGCGTCATCTGAGACACTCGAGTGCCCGCACCTCCGAGATCTATGCCCACTTGTCGGCGGCAGATTACACAAGGGCGGTCGCGGCACTAGAGGACAATGGCGCAGGAGTGTGAATGCGATACGTATCGCAGTTGGCAAATGGCGCGGAGTTGTAGGGGTAGGTCGCGGCTGGGCGGTTTCTCCTCAGCATTCGCGGATGATTGCAGCCAAAAAGAAGAATGCCCAAAAGGTTCATCGTGCTCAGGTGTGGCACGGCGGATTCGACGCCGTGCCCATCCCGGGCTGATTATCGACTGCGACCCCGTTGCGTCCGTCACTCGCCGGGGTTTGGTTGCGCCCAAAAAGCCAGCAGACGCTCGAGAGCCAGCTGATGAAGCCCCGGCCAGATGCTGTCGAACTCGTGCGCCAATCAACCCGTCTCGGATTTCCTACGATTTGCTGATCCTTCCTTGAGTGTCGACTGTCAAGTACACCACTTGGTCCTTCCTGCTCCAGTACCATAACAGATAGAGAATGAACGGTAGGACGGCAAGAATGAGCCAGATGATCGCCCACAGAAGAGAGAACCTCTTGGGCTTTACTAGTTGCGCACTCGTGTCGGTCTGCGAAACTACGCGGAAGCCCTTCCTGATGTACCTGCCGATCTCCTTCTGGAGAATGTCTCGGCGCCTTTCGATGGACAACTCTTGCACGCTCATGGTAGACCCCCGCCGGTTTGGTCATGAGTTCGTTGGGACTTTCCCGAGCCTTTATTCTCACCCGAAACGAGCAGAATGCAACCTGACCCTGGAATGGATCGGCCAGGACCTCACTCAAAGCGCTTTGTGAAAGTCAACTGTCGTTCCATCCACCTGTAGTCCCCCACTTCCCCAATGTCAATGCCCTGCCTGTTCAGGGACCCTCTGCCTCGGAATGGTCCACAAGAAGTGTCAAGAGTGGCCCTTGGACAGTCCTAGATTGAACGTGTCGTCGACGGATGGGCTAGATGTCATCTTTTGCTCAAAGAGGCCAGTATTGAGGCCCTAAGGGCGGTCTGCCACTGGGCCGCCCCATACTCCCCCCTGGAGCCCACTCCGAAGTCGGGGAACGAAAGAATAGGCTGCCCCCAAGTAAATGTGCGTCGCCTTTCAGCCGCGGTGGAGACCTACGTCAACCTTGCCTTCTCCCGCATCTCGCAAATAAGGTCGCCAGCGCTCTTGCCGGGCTGGACCGGGGTCCGCAGTGTGGCGAGACTAGGATTAGCGACATCAACTCCTTTCGCCTTCATGTAGGCAATCATATCTTCATCAAGCCGGGATATGTCAATCTCGCAGCGCGCGTACCTTTCCAGATCCTCTGCGGAAACGCCTAGCCGTGCGGCCGCCATGAAACCAGCGCCCGCACAAGCGACGGCTCGATCGTTGTGGACGCCCGGCACGTCCTCGACCCGCCAGCCTGTTGGGGTTGTTCTGATCGTCAACGTCAGGAGTTGCCGTCTCAACTTCGGATCATTCGGGAGCCGTACTCCGCCGTTCTTGAGCGCCGTGTAGAGCCAACCCCAACGCTCCCTGTTGCTTTCGACCGTGGGGTACAAGACATCGCACCTCACCCCTTCGCTCTTGAGCTGCTGCGCCATACCGACTCCCTGGGGGCTTTCGATCACGGTGTTTTCCACGTGGTAGTGCTCGGCAAGGTAGCGGAGACGCGCACGAACTTCCTCAAACCTCACGGGGTCAGCTTTCGTGCCCTGAAACGTCTCGATCGCCAGAATGGATACCTGCTGTCCTTCGCGCTTCGATATGGCCACTGCGCTCTCGTCATGCGACCAGCCTAGGTCTGCAAAGCAAGAGCACGGGCCGTAGTCGAAATCACGTCTTGGGTCTCCGGAGGCGGTGGCCCGTTTCCAGTCCTCTTCGGTGCAGTAGGCGTCCGTCCCTGAGCCCCATTGGTTCAAGTGCTCACGGGCAAAGACTGGGGCAGGCAGAAGCGACTGTTGGTGCTCAAGATGCTCCTGGGTGACGAGCGGGCTGTCATTCTCCGTGCGGTAGATAAGCAGGATACCCGGGTCCTTCCGCTCGGCTGCCTGGAAGATCTCCCACAAAGGGCCAGCCTGCACCGGGCCGACCGTGGAGGTGACGACGATGAGGGGGTTAGGTTGCGCCGCTTGACCAGCCGACAGCACGTTGAACAGGTCTCCCTGATCTGCGGTCCAACCGAGCTCGTCATAGCAGACTGTGGAAGGTCGCAGACCCCGCGAGAATACAGCGTCCCCACTCTTGATGACCCACCGGCCACCGTCCTCCGCGAGACGAATCTCGGAACGGGTCAAGCCATCGGCGTCGAGCAGGCTGTAAAGCACATCAGAGTTGCGGATGATCCGCCGTGCGTCATCCAGGATGATGCGCGCACCTTCTCGGTCGAGGGCCACGGAAACGATTTCCTGGGGTTCGGGGTCACAGTAAAGACGCCAAAGGGCGACCCAGCAACTCATCGTGGTTTTTGAGTTTTGGCGGGGCATGCTGATGCAAGCGAGGCGGTGAGCGAACTTCCCATCCTCCCGGCGGGTGGCAACCTCGTGGAGGATGTCCTTCTGGAAGGGCCAGGGCTCACGGTCGAAGGCCCGCACGAACAGAACGGGATCGCCCTGCATCGCCGCGTACGCTGGCTTGCCTATCAGCTTGGCCAGGTTACTCATAGTCCGCCTCCTTTGCGCCGGTTGGAGCTGGCGGCACTTCTACGGCCGCCCGGATCCGCTCGAGCTCGGCGCTGCGAGCGTCGCCCACCTTAGGTAGGATGTCCCTCAACTGCGCGAGCAACCTCCCCGACGTGTTCAGGAACGCGGGCATCGCGCGCAACACAGGAATCTCATCAAGCGGTGTGCCTGCAGCTGCTTCGGATTCGATGTGCTCGGCAACAATACGCGACAGCACTAGGGCCAAGGCCGCCTGCTGTCGTATGGCCGCCTCCACTCCGTGCGAGTCATGCAACTGGTGGGCGATCTCAGCCATTTGCGCTGCCTGGTCGAGGGTCAGCGCAGAAGTGCCGCGCTCCAGCAAAGCGTAGGCGCCGTGCTCAATCGGCCGACCAGTCTCACCCATGAGCGGGCGCTTCCTGAGGCGTGGGTGCCTCGTTGAAGACATTCGGCCTGTTTCTCCAATGGGCTTCGAATGCCCACGAAACGCTCACGGAGTCAACCCACCTGGATGTGCCTGCCATGCGACGCATTCGAATCAAACGGAAAGAAAGGCCTTCCGTCCCCATGTTTCCTCAGGTACCGAGACTCCGCGCGCGAAGTCAGGGTGGACACCAAAACCGCCCTTTTGACACGCCGAAGCCTTCGCCTTCCTGAGCCACCGCAGTGCGTGCTGTCGCTGTCGATTTCGCTCACGCCTACGCTCTCTCAATGCTCGCTTCCTGGCCTTCATGTCCAATCTTTCAAGTCCTCTCCTTGCTTCCCGTTTCGTAAGCATCATGACCTCCAGTTCTTACTTCCTGTTCGCCGAGAATGCTCCGCCCTTCCTCGGGATGGCCGAGGTTGTTCGCCGGGCCGTCATTGCAGGGGCGGCCACCAAGTCCTCTCTGACAGGCAGGTGTCGGCATGACGTCATTCGGCCGACTCGTCCCAGGTCTGGCTCTGCACTCAGACCCACCTGTCGCCCTCGGGTGTTACCCTCCAGTACGGGCGAGGCTCCTGGCCTCGTACGGTCCCCTCTCGGGGGCCTTCGGCAGCATCCAGCGGGGACGGGCCGCCACCGCTGCCACTGGGAAGGACGGCGCATTCTCAGTTTTTTTGCGCGCCCCAGGTTCGCAATCGCTCGCACGCGGGCTTTTTGCGCTTAGCATTGGGCGCACACCTCGTTACAACGACAGCCGAAGTTGCCGCGCATCAGGGTCTGCGACGGGCCGGACTTCGACTGATGGAGGTTCTATGATGGTCCAGGCCTCTATAGGCAGAATGACCTGGGGCCCAAACCCCATGTTCTTGACGATCCTAGATTGCGCGACGGCGTCGATCCGGGCAAGGTATTTCCCACCTTCGGCCCTCCGGTTCTCAACCTGGACATTGACCGCCCTGAGGGAAAGGGCCTCTTCCAGTTCGCACGGGCTGAATCCGAAGCCGGGGGGGTCATAACAACTCTTAGCGACCTTGAAATAGGTATTTCCTTCGACGTACCCGACATAGGCAAATCGCCCATCAGGCAGGCGGACCTTGATCGCCCTGCGCTGGGCACGGGCTTGTGCGAAACTGCCACTAGACGCATTTCCGGGAGAAAGGTAGGATGAATGACCTGATTTGCGGTGGGAAGTAAACTGGGCAGGCTCAGTCATCGACGGACTCCCTGTCCCACTCGTCGAGGCGGTGGAGTTCGCTGAGCTTTGTCGCTGCCCACGCCCGTGCGGGGCCAGGCAGGTTCTTGGTCAAGCAAGCCATGGCCAGATGCCTCTTGAGGGCGCCGCAAACGAACCGGACAATCTGGCCTTCGCTCGTGCGCCAGAGCCGAAGAGGCCCAAATCGCAGGTCTACAGTCCACATTGTGGCCTCCAGGAACAGTTGGCCCCAGGCTACATGCCTGGGGCCTCGTTTCAACATGTTCCAGTCCGGAAGCCAGCTAATGTTACGTTTCCAGTTTTTTCCTCAACGTCTTGACGAGTCTATGGCGTCGCGCCCTGAGCGCGTCTTGGCTGATTCCCAGTGCATGGGCAACCTCCCTGTCCTTTCCGCGTTCAACCATTAGGATTTCAAGCACCTCCGGGTCCATTGAGCGCATCAGGTTTTCTAGGGCCTCGAGTTCCTCGTTGCTCTCAGCCTGGAGGTTCTCGGTCTCCTCGTCAATGGGTAACTCTGTTCCGGTCTTCTGGTCCAAAGTGCTGCCGCCTAACAAGTCCCGCTCAATCTCACGACGGACTTCGCGACGAAGAATGTCGAAAAAGCAGTCGAACAGAGAAAGACCCGCCTCGCGGGCCGTGGGCTCCCAATCTCCCTTGCGGATCCTATTGAAGGCCAGCATCATGCTGGGGATCGCCAGCTCCTCCCAGGCCGTCTTTGGCCCCTTGTCTTCGAGGCGCATGAGGAACAGATCCGCCAGTAGTTCCCATCGCTGTGTGGCGAACAGTCTCCCTCTGGAAAACCACTTGCGTGATAGTCTCCGCCCCGCTTCTACGGATTCCTCACCTCCGTTCATAACTCCTGCAATGTCCCCCAGAAGGGTGTCGGGACCGAAAGTACTCGCGAGTTCTTGGGCTAACGGACGGAGCACCTCTGTGAAGACACTCGCGAGTCTGGACATCTCCAGGGGTAGTGCGATTAGGGCTTCAGGCATCTCAAATGCGTCAAGCGCGTCTACCTTGCCGATAATCTGGGACTTTGTGTTGGTCGGACTGTCACGGGCATCGTCGTCCGTCGACATTGCACTCTCCAAAGCAAACGGGCCGCCCTGCAGTGAGCAGGTTCAGATAGATATGAGACGGTAGGACTAGCAGAAACAGAGCATCGGGATCATCCTTGGGGTGCGCCAACACCTCGCAAAGGAAGGTCCCGATGCGCATCGTAGGATATCCCCGATC
>JBEKSY010000047.1:0-19089 GCA_049516595.1 Anaerolineales bacterium | reverse complement strand
CAATGGGTGGCGGGATTACCCTTCGACTGGGATCAGGGTCAACTCGCGAAGGTCCCCAGGGGGAAGCGGCTCATCCTGGTGACGGCTCATCGTCGGGAGATTTTCGGGCTGCCGCTGGAGGGGATCTGCGAAGCCCTACGCACGATTGCCGAGACTCATAGGGATAGCGTTCAGTTGGTCTATCCGGTACACTTGAATCCGAATGTCCAGCGCCCCGTTCACCGTCTGCTGGACGGAATTCCCAACATCACCTTGCTTCCCCCCATTGAGTACTTGGCCATGGTGAACCTGCTCAGGGAGGCGTACCTGGTCCTAACCGATTCTGGCGGATTGCAAGAGGAGGCGCCTGGTTTGGGGAAGCCCGTGCTTGTGATGCGGCAGGTGACCGAAAGGCCGGAAGGGGTCGAAGCAGGCACGGTGCGGATCGTGGGCACGGATCCTCGCTGCATTGTTGAGGGGGTGAGTCTCTTGCTCACCGATGCCGAGGAGTACCGCCGTATGGCGCATTCGACCAACCCCTACGGGGATGGGCGGGCGGCAGAACGGATTGTCGGCGCGATCGAAAAATCCGCACCCGGGGAGGGTCCCACCCATTTGGCTCGTGGACCTGTAAGTCGGAGGGCAGCCTGATGCTGGAGGGCAAGGCGCGCAACCGTGACCGGTGGACATGGGTCTGGGCCTTGACCGCCTGGGCCGGCGTTTCAGCTGGACTGGCGGCCGCCCAAAGTTACACCCTGTGGGGGCCGACTTGGTGGTGGGCCAGCTTCTACTGGCCCAACTTCTTTGCATTCCTCCTGCCCGTAATCGCTTTTGGAGCCCTCATCGCGGCGACGGGACGCTGGTTGGCTCCTGGGGAGGGAGGGGCCTGGGTGCGCAGGTGGGTCTGGATCGCCCTGGCGGTCCGCCTCGTATCCGTGGCCCTTTGGCCCATTGCCTTGCGGGAGTGGGGGTATCGATCGCCCCAGGAGCTGGGTGGGTTTATCTCCACGGATGCCTACAATGCCACAGATACCGCCTGGACCCTTTCCCAACAGGATATCTCCGCCGTCTCAACCTTCCATCCAGGCCGCGGAGACAATACCGGGGGCCTTACCTTTCTTGGGGTGATCGTTTTCCGGCTGTTCAGCCCAGACCACGAGCGCCCGATGCTTCTGGGTCTTCTGGCCTCAACCTTCAGTTCATTGACTGTTCTTTTCGTTTTTCTGCTGGGGGAGTCCCTCTTTTCAAAGACGGTGGCGCGTGCTGCGGCCGTGCTGGCCGCCCTTTTTCCAGAGGCTGTGCTGATCGGTTCCTCCGATCTGCAGCAGGGTTATCTGGCGATGCTCCTGGCGGTCATGCTCTGGGGGCTAACTGGTATCTTCCTTCGTCAAAGGAGTGAAACCGAGAGGCAGCGCCTCTATCCTCTGGGGTGGTGCGCCGGCTTGGGGTTCGTGGTCGCGGGATTCATGCTTTCGGCTGGAATCTCCAGTCAATTCGCCCTGCTCAACGTTGCGGTGGTCGTGGTCTTCGCTCTCTGGTTCTCGGACCCCCGAAAGACTTTGGGAAGAATTGTGTGGATCGGCTGTGGGGTTGGAGTCTTGACCCTGGTCATCTTGTTTTTCCTTTCGCAGGTCCATCTCGTCCCGTACCAGTTCAATTTGCTCGAACGTCAATGGAAATTCCTGTTCGGAGAGGCCTGGCTGGAATACAACAAGCTGCGGGCGACCGGTTCTGGCGAGGACCTCCTCTTGCAGTTACTCAACCGGTTGCCGCGCTCGTCCGCGCTGGCCGTGGCCGGCGTGTATGGCCTGCTTCAACCGGTCTTGCCGGCCGCCATCGGCTACCGCAGTGCCAGCCCAACCGGGGTCGGAATCGCCCAATTCATCGGGATCCTGAGGGCGGCTGGCTGGTACCTCCTCCTGCCCTTCCTCATCTATGGCCTTCTAGCCAGCCTGCGCGGCCTCCTGCGGCGCCGCGACGAGGCGGCGTTCGCCTTGGTATTCTGGGCGGTCGCGCTGATTGCTTCCTACCGCGCCCTGGGCGACCAATGGGACAACCCTCGTTATCGGCTGTACGCGCTGGCCCCGATGACCTTGACCGCGGGCTGGGCCTATTGGCATTGGCGCGAGTCTCGATCCCCTTGGCTGGCTCGGATCCAGATTCCATTTTGGGTGGCGGTCGCCGCCATGACGGCCTGGTACTTCGGGCGCTATTGGCTGAACTTCAAACTCCCCGCGCTCCCCGTTCTGGCGGGAATTGCGGGCCTCACGGGACTGACCTTTCTCGTAACTCTTCTCGCGGGTGGGCTGAGCCGGCGCAAGCGAGTTGAGCCACCGGCGGCCTCGTCCTGATCCTCCATGAGGGTGTGCCTCTATCCTCGCGTTTCCAGCGGTGGCCCCGCCTCGTTCCAGACGAGACTGGCGAAAGCTTTCATCGGGCTGGGGATGGAAATCACTTACGACCCGAACACCCGCCCCCTGGGCGCTCTGCTTTTGTTTGCGGGCACGCGCAACCTGGCCTTGCTACGGCGAGCCAAGAAAGATGGAATCCCGATTGTCCAGAGACTGGACGGAATCAACTGGCTTCACAGGCATCGGCCCATTCGGCCCCTGTTCTTCATTCGGGCAGAGGCCAGGAACCTGTTGTTGCGCCACATCCGTCGATCGATCGCTGACGCGATCATCTACCAGAGTCAGTTCGTCCGGCGCTGGTGGGAAGACTCGATTGGGCGTCTTGGGAGGCCCTGTTTTGTCGTTTTGAACGGCCTGGACCTTTGGGAGTTCCCCTCCCGGGGGGAAGGGAACCACGACGGCTCTCTCTTGGTTGTGGAGGGGACCGTGCACCTGCCCCCAAGCGTGTTCCAGATCCTGGAAAATACGCACCGTGAGTTGCTGGCAGGAGGGAGAATCTCCCGCACGCGTGTTTTCGGCAGAGTTGGGCCGCGAGAGTTGTCGAAACTGAGCCGCCTTCCGAAGTTTGAGCTTTGCGGGCTGAGGCCGCCCGCCGAGGTGCGGGCTGCTCAACTCAGCGCCGCGTTGCACCTGCCTCTGGAACCGATGCCTCCCTGCCCTAACTCGGTGATCGAAGCACTCGCCTGTGGATTGCCCGTCGTGGGGTTTCGGACCGGCAGTCTGGAGGAGCTGGTGGGCCCGGCCGCTGGGGAACTCGTTCCATTCCAGGGTGATCCCTGGAGACTCGAAGTTCCCAGCAACCTGGAAGAGTTGGCGTTCGCGGCTGATCGAGTTCTTCTTAACTGGAAGGATTACTCGCGCTCGGCGCGGAAGACCGCGATGGAGCGATTCGATATTGCGGATACGGCCAAACGCTATCTGGCCGTAATGAAGGGCGAGGCAGTTCCAGCCTGAGAAGGGCGCTCAGAGGGTCATGAAACACGCGGCCGGGTCAGCAAGGAAGGGGAATGGCTCGGGTGAGCTATCTGCCTGATCGGGTGGGGCTCCAGCAGAGAGTGCTGCCATCTTATCGTGGCCCGTTTTGCGAAGCCCTGGCCAGGGAGTTGCCGGGGTCCCTGGAGGTTTTCGCCGGCCGGCCTCGAGTGGGAGAGGGCATCCGTGACGCCGGTTCTCTTGACAGCGTCGTGCGCATGATCCCGCGAAATGTCCATCTGGGCTGGGGTCAGGGATACCTTCTTTGGCAGGTGGGCTGGCAATTCTGGCTTCGAGGATTTGATCCCCAGCTGCTGGTCATGGAAGCCAACCCCCGTTATGTATCCAATCACTTCGCCGCCCGCTGGATGCGATCCAGGCGCAGGCCCGTCGTAGGTTGGTCCCTGGGCCCGGTGGGCCAGGCCAAGGGGGAAGGCCTTCTGGCGGCGCCACTACGTCGCTACTATGCGGCCTTTGACTCCTTGGTCGTCTACAGCCAGCAAGGCCTCCGCGAATTCGAGCGGATTGGAATCCCTCGGGAGAAAATCCACCACGCGCCCAATGCCGTGCAATCCTTGACCTCGGAAGCCATCCGCTCGCAGTTGGCCTCCGACCGCAGTCTGGTCGATCGCTGGCGGGAGCAGTGGGGTCTGGGTGAAGGCCTCATGGTGCTTTTTGTCGGCCGGCTCCAGGCGCGGAAGCGGGTGGATCAACTCATCCGAGCCTGTGCGCGGGTTCAGCCCAGCCCTCAGTTGCTGGTCGTGGGCGATGGGCCGGAGCGCAAGGCGCTTGAAGGGCTGGCCGGGAGACGGCTCCCGGCCTGCAAGTTCCTGGGAGATCTGAGGGGCGAGGAGCTTGGCAGGTGCTTTGCGGCCGCGGATCTCTTGGTGCTTCCGGGGACCGGTGGCTTGGCTATCCAGGAGGCCATGCTGTACGCAAAACCCGTGGCCGTGGCCCAAGCGGACGGCAGCCAAATGGATCTGGTGAAGCCCGGAAGGAACGGTTGGCACCTGCCTCCGGGTGATGAGAACGCTTTGGTCGGCGTGCTGTCGCAAGCCTCGGCCGATCGCGACCACCTGCGAGTCATGGGCGCGGCCTCCTTGGAAATTGTCCAGGAGATAGGCACCCTCGAAAAGATGGTGGCCGGGTTTCTCTCTGCGATCCATTGGGCCTGGGCGCACCGGTTCGAGCAATGCGGCCGGCCAGCCATCGCCAGATCGTAGCCAGCTGGCGGACCGACCCGACGGGCGCAACTTGCTGATTCGTGGACAGGGATGAGACTCCTATACTACGCAGACGCACGGAGCCCGATCGCCGCGAACTGGATTCGTTGGTTCACGGAGCACGGTGAGGAAGTCCATTGGGTCTCCTCCGGACCCGTTGATCGTCCTCCCCTGGAGGGCCTTTCCTCCTTTACCACCTTGCCTACGATGCCCTCCCGGGCTTCGCTTGACAGCCTGGCGCGAGGCCTGCGCGGATCCACGTTGGGGTTATGGCTTTCCAATTCCCTTCGCCACTGGGTTCTGCCCCTTTCTCTCTCGCAGAAGGGTCATGCGCTGGCCGCGGAGATTACCCGGGTTCGTCCGGATCTGGTCCATGCCATGCGGTTGCCGTTGGAAGGGATGGTGAGTACAGTTGCGGTCCAGGCCGTCCCCCGGAGGCCCCCCCTGATCCTGTCGACATGGGGAAACGACCTGACCCTTCACGCCGTGGCTTCCCCGGTCATGGCTTGGCAAACCCGGCGCACGCTTGGAAGGATAGAGGCCCTCCATGCCGACTGCATCAGAGATTCGCGTCTGGCGCTCCGATGGGGGCTTGCCAGCAATCGACCTATTCTGGTAGCGCCGGGAAACGGAGGCGTGCGGAGAGACCTTTTTTTTGCGGGGCCGCCCGACGGCCGTCTGCTCGCCAAGTGGGGGATACCGGAGCAAGCCCTGGTTCTCGTCAACCCACGAGGCATCCGCTCCTACGCGCGAACGGACACCTTCTTTCGGGCGGTCGGCCGCGTGCTCCCTCGGGCGCCGCGGGTATGGGTTCTGGCAGTGGGAATGGAAGGGAGCCCGCAGGCCGAGGGGTGGGTAGGGCGTCTCGGGCTCGGAAATCGAGTTCGATTGCTTCCGCGGCTGACGGCTTTGGAGATGGCCGGCGCCCTGCGGTCGTCTGCGATTACTTTGTCCATCACCGAGCATGATGGGACCCCGAACTCGCTTCTGGAGGCCATGGCCTGCGGCAGCTTTCCCATTGTGGGCGACCTGGAATCGGTACGCGAGTGGGTTCTGGATCAGGAGAATGGGTTGCTGGTTTCCCCATCCGACCCAGAGCAACTCGCGGAGGCCATCCTTTTGGCCATTGGGAATGAGGCTCTGCGGAGAAGCGCCGCCGTCGCCAACCAGCGTATTATCGATGAGCGCGCCGACTGGACCAGGGTGATGGAACGAGTCCAATCCTTCTATGCGAGAGTCCTCCACGTCTCCTCGGACGCGGGCAGGGGAGGGAGCCAATGAAGCAGGTGATCCAGGACATGCGGACAGGCAGGACGCGGGTTGTGGAGGTTCCGGTCCCGTCTGCGAGCGCGGGACAGGTGCTGATCCGAACGCGGGCCTCGCTGATCTCCTCGGGAACAGAGCGTATGGTGGTCGACTTCGCCGGGAAATCTCTCGTCGGAAAAGCTCGTTCGCGGCCCGATCTCGTTCGCCAGGTGATTGACAAAACGCGAAGGGACGGACTGAGAAATGCGGTCCGGGCGGCAGCGGCTCAACTCAGCGCCCCGATGGCCCTGGGTTACTCATCCGCGGGAACGGTCGTCGAGGCAGGGGCAGGGGTCGCAGGTTTCCTCCCGCAGGACCGTGTCGCCTGTGCCGGGGGAGGGCATGCGACCCATGCGGAATTCAACCTGATTCCGATGAATCTGTGCGTGCCATTGCCAGAGAAGTTGAGCTTTGACCAAGGAGCATTCGCGACCGTGGGGGCCATTGCCCTTCACGCCTTTCGGCTTAGCGAGAGCCAGGTTGGGGATTCGATCGTGGTGGTCGGTCTGGGTTTGCTGGGCCAGATCATTGCACAAGTCGCCCGCGCCTCAGGTTGCCGCGTCTTTGGGGTGGATGTGCGCCCGGATCGCGTGAAGCTGGCCAGGAGGCTGGGAGCCGTGTCCGCCTCGGTGCGCGAGGAGGCCGAGCAGGAAGGGGCAACCTTTAGCTCGGGACGCGGGTCGGATGCCGTAATCATAGCGGCCGACACCCCCGGGAATGACCCGGTGGAGCTCGCCCCCAGACTGTGCCGCGACCGGGGCCGAGTGGTCGTTGTGGGGGCGGTGGGAATGGAGATCCCCAGGACTCCATACTACGAGAAAGAGATCAGCCTGATCGTTGCTCGTTCCTATGGTCCAGGCAGGTACGACCCGAACTATGAGGAGCGGGGGGTGGACTATCCCTATGGATATGTGCGTTGGACCGAGAACCGGAACATGCAAGCTTTTCTCCAGCTCGTGGCTGAGGGAAGGGTGTTATTGGATCCGTTGGTGATGCACCGTTACCCCATTGAGGAGGCACCGAAGGCCTACCACGTACTGCGACAGCGCGGAGAGGGGACGGGCGGCGCCATCTTGCTCACTTACCCGGCGGACAGCGTTGTGGTTCGTTCCTTGGATATCCGGGCCCCGCGACCGGGTCGTCCCGAGAAGGAGTACTTGCGGCTGGGAGTCTTGGGGAGCGGGAATTTCGCCAATGCGGTGGCCCTACCCATCCTGGCGCGCATGGATCGAGTTGAGAAGGTGGCGGTGGTCTCGAAATCCGGCTTGTCGGCGGAGCATGCCGCCCGGCGATTTGGGTTCCAGCGATGCGGAAGTCGAGAGGAGGATATCCTCGGCTCAGCAGACATCGATTCCGTTGCGATCTTCACCCGCCACCATCTTCACGCGCGGCAGGCCTCGCAAGCTCTGGCGGCGGGCAAGCATGTTTTCTGCGAGAAGCCGTTGGCCCTCTCGGAGCGAGAGTTGGAGCAAGTCGAATCCGCGCTCAAGGCCGCCGCGCAGGGTGGGAACCGTCCCCTCCTGACCGTTGGGTTCAACCGACGCTTCTCGCCTTTGGCCATCAGAATCAAGCAGGGGATCGTTGCGGCCGCCGAGCCCCCCGTGATGCAGATGAGGGTGAACGCGGGCCACCTTCGACCCGACCACTGGGTTCAGGATCCCGCCCAGGGAGGCGGGCGCATTATCGGTGAGGTTTGTCATTTCATCGACTTGCTGATTTACCTCGCAGGCGATCTTCCCCAGGCGCTCTTTGCAGGCGGGTTGCCGGACCTAGGGCGATACCGCCGTGACAATCTGGCCCTGACTCTGCGCTTTCGGAATGGAGCAGTGGCCAATCTGATCTACACCGCGGCGGGCGACCCGTCTTTTGAAAAGGAGCGCCTGGAGGTCTACGCCGGCGGTACGGTGATGGTCCTGAATGACTTTCGCAGGCTCGAGATCGTGAAGCAAGGGAGGCGCAGCGTGGCTAGTTCGCCTCTGGGGCAGGACAAGGGCCACGCGGCAATCTGGCAAGCCTTCGTTCGAGCGGTCTTGGAGGGAGGACCGGATCCGATCCCTCTCAATGAGCTGTTCGCTACGACCCGTGCGGTGTTTGCCGTGGAGCGGTCGCTGCAAACAGGTCAGGAACAGACTCTCGCATTCGAGAAGCCCTCTCCTTCCAGCGAATGAACTCGGACCAAACGGCATTCACTAAGCTCTGGCTCTTGGCCGATGCCCTGCGTCTGGTTGGGTTGCGATCGGCGGGTTGGTGGATGCTTTACCAATTGAAGCTTCGCAGCGGCTGGCTCGAGGCGCGCACTCCTTGCGGACGCTGGGAGCAGTTCCAATTAGGCGACTTGCTCCAGGGAGGGGAGCCCTCCCGATCCATTGCGCTGCGCGAGGCCAGGCAGTTCCCATTCTTTTTCGACGACGCTCGAGCGCACATTCGCCAGACAAGGGAACCCGAGCCCTGCCTGGCCGACATGCGCCGTGACCTGGCGGAATGCCTGGCGGGAAGATTCTTGCTTTGGGATGACCGCTACCATGATTTCGGGTTTCCGCCCGCTTGGCATCTAAATGCGCTTAGTCCTTCAAGCGGGCAAGCTTCAGGTCTCCGGCATTGGTCTGAAATCCGAGAGGGCGGGGCTGACCTCAAGGGAATCTGGGAGCTATCCAGGTTCTCCATTGCGTTCCGGCTCGCCAGGGAATACGCCTACACCGGGGAGGAGAAGGCCTGCGAGGCCTTCTGGTTACTTTTCGAGTCCTGGCTCGACGCCAACCCTCTCAATTCCGGACCGAATTGGATGTCGGCTCAAGAGGTTGCTCTGCGCGCCATGGCCTGGGTGTTCGCTCTGCGAGCCTTTGCCAATTCACCTCGAACGACGGACATTCGGGTCGAACAGATGCTCGCGGCGCTTTCTCTCAGCGCCCGTCGGATTGAGGCCACCCTTGACTATGCCCGCGCCCAGAACAACAACCATTTGGTCAGCGAGGCCGCCGGGCTTTGGACCATTGGGGTTTTGTTCCCCTTCCTTCGCCGGGCGAAGCAGTGGGCACTTCTAGGACGGCATCTGCTTCTAGAGGCCGCAGAGCGGCAGATCTTCCAGGATGGAGGCTATATCCAGCACTCGCCCAACTATCAGCGACTCATGCTCGAGCTCTATCTGTGGTCCGTCCGCATTGGTGAGATTGCGGGCCGGCCCTTCCCGGATCCCCTGTATGAGCGCTTGAGAAGGAGCGTTGCTTTCTTGCGTACATGGGCCGATGCTGAGTCCGGCCGGGTCCCCAACTCGGGCCATAACGACGGAAGCTTGTTCCTCCCTTTGAGTTGCTGTGAGTATGAGGACTTTCGGCCGACGATCCAGGCCCTCTGCGAGCTCGTGGGTCTGCCCTTGCCTTATGCCAAGGGCCCTTGGGATGAGGATCGGCTCTGGCTGATGGGTTCAGTCTCTGCTCAGCGAGTTGTTCACGGACAAGAGGAGCCGCACGGGAGGGCTGGCTCGCGGGAGGAAAGTGGGAACTACCTCCTGAAGGCTCAACAGAGTTGGGGGATGATTCGATGCTCCCGGTTTCGATCGCGACCGGCCCACGCCGACCAGCTCCACTTCGACCTGTGGTGGCGGGGCGCGAATCTGGCATGTGACGCTGGAACCTATCTCTACAGTGGCCCTCCTCCATGGTACAATCCTTACGCGCACGGAGCCGCTCACAATGGTGTAGTGATTGACGGGCGGGACCAGATGTCCCGCCTGGGTCGATTCCTGTGGGCCCAGGTAGCGCAGGGGGAGGTGGAGCGTTTCAGCGGCGATGAAGCCTCCCAGATCTGGCAAGGATTCCATACCGGCTACCGACGCCGGGGTGTCCGCCATCGGCGTGCGATCGCCCGCGCGGGCGATCTGGTCTGGGTGATCGTCGACGACCTCCTGGGACATGGGCTTCATACCGTGCGCCTGCACTGGCTGCTGAGCGATCTGTCCGACCCGCGCTTCGAGTCCGCCCCCCATTCCACGCCTTCGCTTGCTGAGGTCCAGGCGCAGGTCAAGGGTGACCCCGTGCTTCTGCAAGTGCGCTCGTCAACACCGGCCTCTTGGAACGTTGCCAGCGCGGGGCAGCTTCTGTCTGGCACGCCGGATGAAACGGAACCCATGCCGACCGAAATTCGAGGTTGGCACTCGACCCGCTATGCCTCTTTGACCCCAGCCCTGTCCCTGGTAGGAAGTGCCCGTGCCGCTCTGCCCGTGCGCTGGATCAGCGTCTGGTCGCTAGACCGAGCGGGGGTGGAGGTCATCGAACCGGCGGGACGGTGGCACGTGGGGCGAGCTGGGGGGTGGAGCGTGGAACTTGCTCCCTTGGAAGAGGAATGGACCATACGATCCATCGTCCGGTCCTAGGTCCTGGGACTTGCGCGCGCGTCCATACCGCTCAGGCCGATCCATGCACATTCTCCTAATTCACCAAGTGTTTGTGAGGCCGGAGGAACCTGGGGGAACTCGTCACTTCGAGTTGGCTCAGCACCTGGTTCGATCTGGTCACCGCGTGACGATCCTGGCCAGCTCTCACAACTACCAGACCGGAGAAAAAGTGACCCAGGTCAGGCGCGAGTCGCTCGAGCCAGGCCTGGAAATCCGGCACTGTTGGGTGGCGGGTAGCTTTACCCGGAGTTTCTCCTCGCGGGCGATTGGGTTTATCTCCTTCCTGGTCTCCTCACTTGCCATCGGCGTAACTGTCCGCGATGTCGATCTCATCTGGGGGACCTCGCCCCCGCTGTTGCAGGTTGTCACGGCTTGGCTCCTGGCGCGCCTCAAGCGCATTCCCTGGGTCTTCGAAGTACGGGATCTCTGGCCGGCCTTCGCAATCCAGGTCGGGGTTCTGAGGAATCCCGTCTTAATTTTCGCCTCGGAGCGCTTGGAGCGTTTTCTCTACTCGCATGCTGACCAGATCGTGGTCAACTCACCCGGATTTGTCAGGCACATCTTGGATCGAGGGGGCGCCCAAGGTCGGTTGGCCGTCGTTCCGAATGGTGCGGACACCCGGATGTTTGACCCGCACGCGGATGGACGTGGATTTCGCAAGGAACACGGTCTGAGCGGCAAGTTTGTTGCCCTGTACGCGGGTGCTCATGGCCTTTCCAATGACCTGCCCGTCGTGCTGGAGGCCGCGGCTCGTCTGCGCGACGATTCGCGAATTGCCCTTGTTCTGCTCGGATCAGGAAAGGAGAAACCGGACCTGATCCAAAAAGCACAGCGGATGCAGCTGAAGAACGTCTTTTTCCTTCCCCCGGTTCCGAAGATGGAAGTCCCGGAAGCCCTGGCGGCCATGGATTGCGGCATCGCCATCCTGAAGTCGATCCCGCTTTATGGGACGACCTACCCTAACAAGGTCTTCGACTACATGGCCGCAGGGAGGCCCGTTGTCTTGGCGATTGATGGGGAGATTCGCAAGGTCGTCGAGGCGGCGGCCGCGGGGATCGCCGTGACACCCGGAGACCCGCAAGCCCTGGCCTGTGCGATTCGGAAACTTGCGGACACTCCGTTGGAAGCTCGAGAAATGGGAAAGCGCGGTCGGTCTTTTGTGGAAACCCACTTTGACCGACCTCGGCTGGCAGCCCTCATGGAACACGTCCTGGTCGAGGTGGCTGCGGGCAGAGCCGCGGATCTCTCCGCGGGGATGTAGAGCGGGGTGCAAGGTGGTGCCGGTGGAAGGGGCGGGTGGTTCGGAGGAAAGGAATCAGGGCAGAGATCTGCGGATTCCTAGGAGTAAGCGCCTGCTGGACCTGGTGGTTGGAATCCCGGGCTTTGTAGTCTTGTTGCCCGTTCTGGGGATCACCTCCTTGATTGTCTGGATTTGCCTGGGAAGGCCGATCCTTTTCCGCCAAAGGCGGCCTGGCCTGGGAGGCAACCCCTTCCTCTTTCTGAAATTCCGGACCCTGCGGGACACTCGTGGCCCGGAGGGAAACCTGTTGCCAGACGGTCAACGCCTGACCCCTTGTGGTCGCTTGCTTCGCAGCTTGAGCCTGGACGAGTGGCCCAGTCTGATCAACGTATTGAAGGGGGAAATGAGCCTGGTGGGTCCACGTCCCCTGCTGATGGAATACCTGGACCGCTACAGCTTGGAACAGGCGCGGAGACACGACGTTTTGCCAGGGATCACCGGCTGGGCCCAGATCCACGGGCGCAACAGCCTCACTTGGGAACAGCGCTTCGCCCTGGACGTGTGGTATGTCGATCATTGGTCGGTGGCCCTTGACCTCAAGATCCTCCTGGTGAGCGTTTGGAAAACTCTCGCCCGTGAAGGGGTGAGCCCCGGAGGGGCGGAGTTCAGCCAGCCGTTCATGGGGAATGCGTCAAACAAGGATGCCCTTTCGAAGCATGGATGAGCATTCGGCGCCCTATCGCTGGCTAGTGCGGAAGGTCTGGGCGAATCACAACGATTCCCCGCTCATCCGCACACAATTGAACCAGGTGCTGGCAGAATTGCCTCCCGGGGAGCGAGGACTGAATGTTGGGTCCGGCTCTACTGCTTTGGGCGAAGCCCTGGTCAACCTGGACCGGGCCCACTCCCCGACGGTCGACTGTGTTGCGGACGCCTTGTCCTTGCCTTTCCGAGACGAGACCTTCAGCCTGGTGGTCTCCCAGGAGACCCTCGAGCACCTCCGCGACCCATTTCGGGGTGTTCAGGAAATGGCCCGCGTGCTTCGACCCGGAGGCACTCTCTATCTCCAAGTGCCCTTTGTCATCGGCTATCATCCGGCGCCAGAAGACTACTGGCGCTTCAGTCGGATGGGGTTGATGGAGCTAGTCCAACGCTCGGGCCTTCAATGTGCGGAGGCTCAGATCGGTGTGGGCCCGGCCACGGGCTTCTATCGAATCCTGGTCGAATTCATTGCGACCATTGCCGCGCGGATTTGGTCCCGGGCATACTTACCCATCAAGGCGGCGTCTTCTCTGGTATTCTTCCCGCTGAAGTGGCTGGAGGGGTGGCTCACGGAAAGTCCGGAAAGGGATCGAATTCCCGGAGGGTATCTTGTCGTCGCCAAGAAAAGGGACTGAGGTGAATTTGCTCTTCACGAGTGTCGGAAGGCGCGTGGAACTGCTGCGCGCGTTCCGACAAGCCTATCTGGACTTGGGGCTGAAGGGCAGAGTAGTAGCCGTAGACATGGATCCCCTGGCGCCGGCTCTACAGGTCGCGGACAAGGCCTACCTCCTCCCATCCCTGGGGGATTCCGACTACCTTCCAGAATTGGCCGAGGTCATCCGCCGAGAAAGCATCCATCGAGTTTTTCCTCTCATCGACCCGGATGTCCCCGTGCTCGCCCGGGGCCGCGCGCAGCTCGAAGAGCAGGGGGCCAGGGTCGTGGTGGTCTCCCCAGAGGCAGCGGAGATCGCACGGGACAAGTGGCGAACGTTCCAGTTCTTTCGAGAACATGGGGTTCCCACTCCAATGACTTGGCTGCCGGAAGAGAGGCCGTGGGCGGAGGTGGCCTATCCGGTTTTCCTAAAGCCAAGGTACGGAAGTGCTGGAAAGGGAGCCTTCCGGGCCCAGGACCAAGCGGAGGCAGAGTTCTTCTCGAAACACATTCCCGATCCGATCGTTCAGGAGTACCTTCCCGGTCCGGAAATCACCAATGATGTGACCTGCGGTCTGGACGGGGGGGTTTGGGCCGTGGTCTCACGCAAGAGAATTGAGGTCCGCTGGGGAGAGGTCGCCAAAGGGCAGACGATGCGGGATCGGAGCATCCTCCAGTACTGTCTCACGGTGGCAAGGGAGATAGCCGCCCGGGGGCCAATCACTGTCCAGTGCATGCTCCAAGAGGGCGAGCCGAGCTTTACCGAGATCAACGCTAGGTTTGGAGGTGGGCTGCCACTCGGAATCGCCGCGGGCGTTCCCTCTCCACGGTGGTATCTGGCGGAGGCCGCCGGATTGCCCGTGCGGCCTCCGCCGCTGGGGGAATACCGCCTGGGGGTCTACCTGACCCGCTTTGACGAATCCTTTTTCATCGATGAAGCTCAATACCAGAACATTGCAGGTCATCGCCTTCGACCTGGATGACACCCTTTATCCGGAGGCGCAGTTCGTGCGTAGCGGGTTTCGGGCTGTCGCGGCATGGGCGGACCGGGTGCTGGGCATCTCCGAACCAATTGGGCTGGCAGAGCTCCAAAGTTATTTTGATGCAGGGATTCGCGGCAAGATCTTTGATTTGTGGATCGAAGAACGAGGCTTGCCTCCTGAGCCCTGGCTGCCTGTCATGATTGAGATCTACCGCAACCACATCCCGCGGATCGAGATGTATCCCGGAGCGCGTGAATGCTTGGTGCGGAGACGGGCAGCGGGCTTTCAGATCGGCCTGGTCACGGAGGGCTACGCGCGAGTTCAGAACGCAAAAATAGGGGCCCTGGAGCTTGGCGACCTGATCGATGTGGCCGTCATTACCGATGAGAACTCTCGCGGAGAGTGGAAGCCGAGCTCCCGCCCATTTCAGCTACTGGTCGAGGCGACGAGGGCGGCGCCCGAGCGAGTCCTTTATGTCGGGGACAATCCTACCAAGGACTTCTTGGGGGCGCGCGATCTCGGAATGGCCACGGTGCGAATGCGCTGCGCGGGGGGGCTGCACTTCTCGGAGGAGCCCAATTCTGCGCGAGACGCTCCGGACTGGGAGGTCGCAAGCTTCCCCGAGCTGGAGGAACTTCTGGGGGAGGGGGGGCCGAAGGCGGGCCATTGAGATCCGGTGCCCGGGTGTCCCTGGTTGGGGAACCGAGTTGATGAAGATAAGTGCCGATCTCCCGGTAGAAGGCTGGTGAGCACCCACTGGTGCGGGAGAGTGAAGAGATGGACATCGACATTGTGGACCCGCGGGTTGAGCGCTACCTCGAGCAGATATCGGCCCTGCCGGTCGCTGTCTTGTCTGAGATGGAGAAGCACGGCAAGAGCATTGGATTCCCGATGGTTGGTCCCCTGGTTGGGCGCGTGTTGCAGCTGCTCGCTCGTTCCATCCAGGCCAAACGGGTGCTTGAGCTGGGATCGGGCTTCGGCTACAGTGCGATGTGGTTTGCATCGGGTATGCCGACGGATGGGTTGCTGATCCTAAGCGATCACTCCAGGGACAATGCGGAAGCCGCGCGCCGCTACTTCCAATCGGCGGGATGGGCCGACCGAATTGACTACCGGGTCGGGAACGCTCTGGAGATCGCCTCTGCCTTGTCGGGGCCCTTTGACATCGTCTTTTGTGACATTGACAAGGAGAGCTATCCGCGCGCCTTGCCGGTGGCTCGGTCTCTGCTGCGAGTGGGGGGCTACTTTGTTTGCGACAACATGCTGTGGAAAGGTCGGGTCCTTCAGGCAAGGGGAGATGCCACAACCGAAGGGGTTCGTTCGCTGACGCGCCTTCTGCTCGAGGCACAAGACCTGGTGACGACTATTCTTCCCGTGCACGACGGACTTTCGGTGAGCTTGAGGATAAACTGAGGGCCCCCAGTCCTAGGCGTCGCCCAACCCGAGGCACTCTCCTATGAAGATCCCGATGTCCTCTCCGAATATCACCCAAATCGAAATTGATACGGTTCTTTCCGTGCTGCGGACACCCACCCTCAGCATGGGTCCTCAAGTGGCCGCTTTCGAGCAGGAAATGGCCCGGATCGGCGGGGTTCCCCACGCCGTGGCGGTCAACTCAGGTACCAGCGGATTGCATTTGGCCGTTATCGCCGCCGGCATAGGCAAGGGCGATTGGGTGATCACCACCCCCTTCTCCTTCGTGTCTTCCTCCAATTGCCTTCTGTATGAGGGCGCCGTACCTATCTTCGTTGATGTGCGCGAAGAGGATGGGAATATCGATCCGGAGGGAGTGGCCGAGGCCGCGGCCAGGCTGGCCAGGGGTGGGGAAAAAGCACGCCGGATGCTGCCTCGCCCGATGCGGGCAGGGGGGCGCAGGCCAAGGCGACTCAAGGGGGTTCTCTCCGTGGACGTCTTCGGGCAACCGGCAGACTACGACAGGCTGCTCGCCGTCGCGCAGAAACACGGGCTGGTCCTGATCGAGGATGCCTGCGAAGCCGTGGGCGGGAGCTACAAGGGTCGTCCGGCGGGGTCCCTGGGTGATGTGGCCGTGTTCGCATTCTACCCGAACAAGCAGATGACCACGGGGGAGGGAGGCGCCCTCTTGACCGCGAATGCCGAATGGGCCGAAGTCGCCCGTTCCCTTCGTAATCAGGGGCGAGGGCCGTCCTCGGCGTGGTTGGAGCACGTAAGGCTGGGATACAACTACCGCCTGGATGAGCTCAGCGCGGCGCTGGGCGCCGCTCAGGTTCGCCGTCTGCCCGAGCTCATTCGTCAACGCAGTCGGGTTGCACGCTGGTACACCGATCGCCTCCAGCGGCTTGAGCGAATTCAAGTCCCCCAAGTGCTTCCCGAAACAACCACGATGTCGTGGTTCGTTTACACGGTCCGAGTGATCCCCCCGGCGGATCGGGGACAGGTTGAGCAGCGACTGGAGCAGGAGGAGATCCCCTCGAGGCGGTATTTCCCTCCCATCCATCTTCAACCCTTCTACGTGTCTCGCTATGGTTATCGACGGGGAGACTTCCCGGTTGCGGAAAAGCTTGGCGACCAGACCTTGGCGCTGCCCTTTTCGAGTGTGATGACCGAGGATCAAGTCGAGGAAGTCTGTCGCGTCTTGCGAATCGCAGTCGCTGAGGATTGAGCTCGATTCCCCGCGCTCCTCGTGGAGAGCGTGGGGTTTGTCCCCGGAAGACGTCCAATTGGCGCGGCCAGGCTGACCTCAGGCAGGGACGGGTCGGCTCATCCGCCAGCCGCCCCTACGCTGCAGATCCACCTGGCTCCTGAACCTCTTCTGACCCCTTTGGCTTTGGCGCAGGTGGCGCTCCGTCATTTGGATTCTCCTGCCTCGCCGTGCATTTGGGCGGCGAGATTGGTTCCTCCTGAGAGGGCGCCAGAGGGCGGATCAAACGTCCTTCCTGTGACCCTTTCCAGCCGGTTCTTGCTCCCGACCGAGGGCAAGAGTCGCTATTGGTTCGGTGGAGTCCAGGGCTCTGCGGCGGCGACGACCTCGGTCCACTGGTCGGGAAGGCTGGACAAGAGGGTGTTGGCCTGAGCCGGATGCGGTTCGATGGGCGCGTCCAGAGAGGCCAGATTCGGCCCCGTCAAGGGCCGCGTCGCGTTGCCGCGGGGAGACAAAAGGTGGATCCTCGCCGCCGAAGCCCTTTCTCAGGCCTCAGGCCATTCGGCCGCTGGTCGCAATGGACGCTGGGAGAGTGCGTTGTCGGCCTCCTAAGGCACGAGCCCGGCTGGACGGCAGGCTTCCCCTTCCCGAGCCAGCTGTTCGGCGTGCCTTGAGCGAGCTGCATGAATCTAATGGAAATTCATCCTTTTTGCCAAAATTCCTTGACTTCACTCCTGGGCAGGGTATAATTCATCCCGGTATGACCTGCCTGGCGAAAGACAAGGCATGACCTCACCAGACTGGAGCGGTCTCTCGGGGGCGGGGACCACGCTCACCTGGGATGACAGCTTCCTTCTGGCTCAAGCTCTCCGGCTCGCTCATCCCCGAGCGGACCTTCCCAGCCTTGGACTGCAAACCATATGCACGTGGATCCTGGAACTGCCCGAATTCGAGGACGATCCGAGTCTGGTGAATGACGATGTGCTCCTGGACATCTTCCGGGAGTGGCTGGAGGAAACATCGACGGAATAGCAAAGGTTCCCACACCCGCTGAGGATGCGGTTCCAGGGCCCTTGCGCGGGCCGGGTCTCGTCACGGCGCTGGATCACATCTACAACTGGGGTCGGCGAAACTCGGTATGGCCGATGTTCTTCGGTCTTGCGTGCTGCGCAATCGAGATGATCTGCACGGCGGCCAGCCGATTTGACCTGGGCCGCTTTGGCATGGAAGTGATGCGCCCCAGCCCTCGCCAAGCTGACTTGTTGATTGTCTCGGGAACGGTGACGAAAAAGATGGCGCCGCAGATCGTACGCCTCTATGACCAGATGGCCGAACCGAAATACGTGCTGGCCATGGGCGCCTGTGCCTCTGGCGGAGGCCCCTTCAAGGAAGGGTACAACGTCGTTTCTGGAGTTGATCAGTACATTCCGGTTGACGTCTACGTCCCGGGCTGTCCTCCGACCCCCCAAGCACTTCTGTACGGTTTGATCAAGCTTCAGGAAAAGATTGACCGCCAATCGCTGCGCACGGTCTCCTGGTACCGTCGTGAGCCGTCGCAGGAGATCCCGGTCCCGATGCTCGGACCCGACATTGTGAGCCCAAGCGACGCGGAGCGGCTCAGGCAGTTGAGCCGAGCCGAGGCGGGTTCACCGCCTAGCCGAATGACGACCGCCCCCGCCCCGGACCAGATCCGAGGCCTGGGATGAATGCCGTGGCGCTCTCCCCGGCTGAGGCTGGTGGGACCACCCCAAGCCTTGCCGCGCTGCTTTCCCCGGATGACCGCCCGGGATATAGGGGGTATCAGGTTGCCCCGAAGGATTTGGTGCAGGTCGCGCGCCTCCTGCGAGACGAGTCGGGGTACGCCTATCTTTCCTCAGTGACCGGCGTGGACTATCTTCCCCAGGGAAAGATGGAGGTCGTTTACCACCTTTACCGAATAGAGGGCGGGGGGGCATTGGTCCTTCATGTTCAGGTGCCCCGAGAGTCTCCGAGCGTGCCCAGCTTGGCCGGAGTGTTTCCAGGTACAGAGTTTCAGGAGCGGGAGGCCTGGGACCTCCTGGGGATTCGGTTTGAGGGACATCCGGATCTGCGGCGCATCCTGCTCTGGGATGGGTTTGCTGGCTATCCGCTGCGGAAGGACTGGACGGAACCCTACTATGAGGAAGATGGCAAACCGTACGCGGCGCGCTGGCCCAAGGGGAATTTCCGCAGAAGTGAGGACAGCAATCCCTTCAAGGGGAATGTGAAGTACCCTCCTGGTTTTGTCTTGGAGGGATGGACCGAAGAGGGAGACCAATCCTTGTATGAGGCTCTTGAGCGAGGCGCGCCCGAGAGCGCAGGACTGGCGACCGAGAGGCTGGTGATCAACCTGGGCCCGCAGCACCCTTCCACGCACGGCATTTTCCGATTGGCGGCCTTAGTGGATGGGGAGACCATCTTGGACCTGAAGCCAGCCATGGGCTACCTCCATCGCAATCACGAGAAGATCGGGGAGCGCAACACCTTCCTGATGAACATGCCTTTCACCGATCGTCTTGACTACATCAACTCGC
>JBEKSY010000046.1:0-19394 GCA_049516595.1 Anaerolineales bacterium | reverse complement strand
CATCAGCGGCCCCACCAGGGCTATCGCACGCAAGGCCGAACCCCTGCAGAGATCTTCACCAAGCGGGAGACCCAAAATGACACCACAGCAAAGGCCTGATGTGTCAACACCTATCCGGTACTGGACAGCCTAGACTCCCCATCGCAGAGCCGGGGTATTGACCGGCGCGTCCCAGAGGTCGATCAGTTCCTCGTCGAGGCGGAGCAGGGTGATGGAGACCCCTTGCATTTCCAGCGAAGTGATATAGGGCCCGATCAGATTCCGGACGATGGGGAACCCTTTCTGAGTGCAAATCTCGGCCAGCTTGCGGTACACGATGAACAGCTCTGCGAGCGGCGTCCCCCCCATGCTGTTGACGAAGGCGAGCAACCGATCCCCCTTCTCAAAAGGAGGCGAGATCAATTCCACTTCCGACCAATCCCCTTTGGCTTGGTCCCACTCGCGGACCTGGCGCGAATATGCGGGGTCCTCCAGGATCGAACCGGCCAGCATCTCGGTGATCTGGTCGGCGGTCATTAGGCGCATCCGCTCTCGGCCCGGCTCCCCGTGAATCCCGATCCCGACCTCCATCTCCCTCTCGCCGAGTTGAAAAGTGGGAGCCCCTTTGGCGGGGACGGTGCACGAGGTCAGGGCCAATCCCACGCTTCGCCCGCTCAGGTTCACTTGGCGGCACAAAGCAGCCAGCCGGTTCAGGTCGTAGCCCTTCTCAGCCGCCGCGCCGCAGATCTTTTCTGCCAGCACCGTGGTCCCCAAGCCTCGCCGCCCCTGGGTGTAGAGGCTGTCTTTGACCGCCGTGTCGTCGTCAATGAGGATGTTGGCAATGCGGATCCCCTCGGCGTGAGCGAGCTCCGCCGCCATCTCGAAGTTCATCACGTCGCCGCTGTAGTTCTTGACGATGTTGAGAACCCCCCTCCCGCCGTGCACCGCCCGGATGGCTTCCCGGATCTGATCCGGGGTGGGGGAAGTGAAAACCTGGCCGGGGCAGGCCGCATCTAGCATCCCTCGCCCCACGAAGCCCGCGTGCATCGGCTCGTGACCGCTCCCCCCGCCTGACACAATCGCCACCTTCCCGGCCACGGGCGCGTCGGCCCGGCAGACGAAGGTTGGATCAAAGTGACAGTAGATCCTTCCCGCGTACGCGGCCGCCATTCCCTGAAGGCTCTCGGCCACAACGCTGTCTGGACTGTTAATCAACTTCTTCATAGCCAGCTGCTCCTCTTAGGCTGGGCTCACGCCCTGATTTCGGTGTTCCGCTCCTGGGTCGCTGCCCATGGGGTGCCTCCCCTGACCACAGCCCAATTGCCCGGCCCAAGGCAGGGCAGCAACAATTTGACCCTCCGCTGATCGTCCCGCTCGATTCCGAACTGGGGCATTCCTCCCCAGTATGCATCAAAACGCGTTGGCGTACTCGTCGGCAGGCGCGTTCAGTTCGACGGGGACTCGACGCGAGTGGGCTCCTGGCCGGGGCCGCTCCCAAACGGATTCGGTCTAAATTGAGCTGGAGGGTAGGGGGGAGTGGCGCTGCCCGGGATGGGCGCCGAAACGGATCCATTCTTCTCATGCCGCCCCCCCTTGTCGGTTGCCGAAATCCGCTCATTTCGTTCCCCTCATACCTGTTTAGCCTTATCCCTCCCAACACGGTCTGTTATCGTCCCTTTCGGGTATGGTTATGGTCTCGTAATCAGGGCGGCTGTAAGCCATTTCGGGCCTCCCAAGGCTGGGTGGAGGTGTCCTTGCATCCGCGGCTAGCGCGATACGGTCTTAGCGACACCCGGAGGGGAACAAAGTGGAATGCACCCTATGCTTCCTGCTGACGCCACCCTCTCCTCATGCCGCCTTAACGAAAGGATCGAGGCGATTAGGGCCACCCTCCAGGCACTTCGCTGGCCCGGAAGAAGAAGCCGATCTTGCAACGACCCTGCCGAATCCCGGAGGAGCGAATTCGAACTCCGCAAGCAGGCGGGAGGGGAGAGGAAAATGAGATAATGATATTCAAAAGACCGGCCCTGCCGGGATCGGATCCTGATCGATTTCCCAATCAACGGAGAGAACCCCATGGCTCTTCAGCAACTAATGGAGGCGGTGATCAGTGGTAAGACGGCAGCCGTCCAGGGTGAGGTGAAGGCTGCGCTCGCGGCGGGGCACAGGCCGGAGCAGATCCTGAACGAGGGACTCATCGCCGCGATGTCGGAGGTGGGTGCCCGTTTCGAGCGCGGTGAGTTCTATGTCCCGGAGATGCTGATTGCCGCACGGGCCATGCAAGCGGGGCTGGCGCTCCTTCGACCCCTGCTGGCCCAGCAGGGGGTTGCCATGCGAGGCAAAGTGGTCATTGGAACCGTGAAAGGCGATCTGCATGACATTGGCAAGAACCTGGTTGCGATGATGCTCGAGGGTGCGGGCTATGAGATCATCGACTTGGGGACGGACGTGCCCCCCGAGAGGTTTGCGGCGGCGGTGCGTGAGCATCACCCGGTGCTACTGGGCATGTCCGCGCTGCTCACCACGACCATGAGAAACATGAAGGCGGCCATTGAAGCCGTGGACGACCTTGGCCTTCGCAATCAGGTTAAGGTGATTGTCGGGGGCGCCCCGCTGACCGTCGAGTATGCGAAGGAGATCGGTGCGGACGGGTATGCCCCGGATGCGAGCCGAGCCGTCGCCCTGGCCAAGTCGCTGCTGTAAGGCCCAGTGGCTGCGGGGGGGCCGGACCCATTGCCCCCTGTCGGCCGCCCGGATCCTTTCTCCGGCAGTTCTCGGGCTTGGGCGAGCCACGCAGTGGGCCATCTCCGACCCCCCATGGCGCGCAGGCTGCTGGTCCCCTCGGGATCTCCGGCTGTTTTGGTTGAGTGCGCGTTGTCTGAGTTCCTGAATGGACTGCAAACCCATCCTGCGTCGATCGATGCCGAGCGGTCTGATTTGGGCCCAGAGTGGGTGGGAAGGCGCCATGAGGAGAGGGACCTTCCTGGGGGGCGGATCTTGACTTTTCTCCCTTGGGATTGCCAGGAAGAAATCAACTTGGCGGAGGGGACATCCGTCGCGTTGAATTCGCCCTCTCCTCTTGTATGCTAGGAAGGGAAGAGGAGGGGCTTGGGCGGAGATACTATGGGAAGATTTCCTGCAATTCCACGCCGCTCAGATGTGACCCATGCGCACAAGGCACAGGGAGGCCGGGTTGCGGCTGTCCTGCCGATCCACTACCCGCGGGCCCTGCTGAGGGCCTTCAATTTCCTCCCGGTTGAGGTTTGGGGGCCCCCAGGGATGGACTATGCCCCCGGGGCAGCCCACCTGCAACCCTACGTCTGCTCGATTGTCCGCAATGCACTCTCCTTCTTGCTGTCTGGCGGACTGGATATCGCTGACCTGATCGTGGTCCCTCACGGTTGCGATTCGCTCCAGGGCTTGGCCAGCGTCCTGATTGATTTCGTGCAGCCCAGGCAGCCGGTTCTCCCCATCTATATTCCCCGTAGTCACACCGCCGCGGGGGTCGCTTTCCTGAGCGAGGAACTGCGCGAGTTGGCGACCCGCTTGGCATCCTGCGCGGGACGTCCACTCGATACCTGGGAGCTGTGGGAGGCGATCCGCCGAGAGGAGAGGGCGGATGGGGTGCTTCACAGGTTACATGCAGAACGACTTAGCCTCTCCCTCTCCAATCTCGAGCATTACCAGCTCGTCCGCTCCCGAGAGTACCTGCCCGCCGAGGTTTTTACCACCCTCGGCGAGTCCGCCCTGGCTGCCGAAACTCGCGAGCCGGTCCGCGGGACTCGGTTCGTCTTGAGCGGAGTGCTGCCCGAGCCCATGGCCATGCTCTCGGCTCTCGATCGGATGGGGGTGGTCGTCGCGGGCGACGACCTCATCGCCTGCGGGCGAAGGGTCTACCCCCCGGGTGAGAGCGACGACCCCTTCGAGCGCATGGCGCAGGGGCTCCTGGGGGCTCCTCCTGACTCGACCCGCGGGAGTTCCATCGACTCTCGGCTCGAGCACCTTCTGCACCTGACCCAACGGACTGAGGCGAAGGGAGTCGTGTTCTGCCTGGTTAAGTTTTGCGAGCCTGAGCTGTTCCCACTGCCCAGTCTACGCCAGGGATTGAGGGAGGCAGGGGTCCCCTCGGTAGTCTTGGAGGCGGACCTCAACGATCCCCTCTCCTTGCAAGCCCAAACACGTCTGGAGGCCCTGGCAGAGATGATCGCATGAACCGCAGGGAAGCGGCTCGCTACTACCTGAACGCCAGGCTCCTGGGACCTGCGCTCCTTCGCGGGCGGCGCTGGGCCGCAGAGTGGCAAGCCCGCACCGGGCGTCCGTGGTCGAGCTCCCACCTGGCTCCACCCTTGAGCATCTCGCCTCGTATGAAGGAGTTGGTTGCCCGGCATTGGCTGGAGGGGCGCTACGCGAATTTGAACCGCAAGGTGGCCTGGGTGACTTCAGGGGCTCCGGTCGAATTCCTCAAGGCACTGGATTTCTACGTCCTCTATCCCGAGAACCATGCCGCGATCTGCGGGACAGCGCGCCGCGCCGTGGAGCTGGCGACGTTTGCCGAAGAGGCCGGATACTCGCGGGACATCTGTTCGTATGCTCGGACAGATCTGGGAACGCTCCTCTCAGGCCGGAGCCCGGTGGGAAGATTGCCGCGACCCGATCTGCTCCTGGCCTGCACCAACATCTGCCAGACGGTATTGTTCTGGTATCACGTGCTGGCTCACCACTTTCGCGTGCCTCTGATCGTCATCGACACGCCATTCATCTACGGGGAAGAGGCCCCTCCGCACTCTCTGGCTTATGTTCGGCGTCAGATCGAGGATGCCATCCCGGTCGCGGAGAGGGTGGCGGGGAAGGGGCTTAGCCAGGCGCGGTTCCACCTCGTGGGAAACCTCAGCCGGCAGGCCTCCTTCCTGTGGCTCGAGATCTTGGAACGGAATCGCCATGAACCGGCGCCGATCTCCGCGTTCGACGAGTTCATTCAGATGGCGCCCATCGTCGAGATGCGAGGCGACGCTTTCACCGTCGATTTCTACGCGGCGATGCTCAAGGAGATTGACCAGCGGATTGCGCGGGGCATTTCGGCCGTGTATCCGGAACGTCGACGCCTGATGTGGGACAACCTTCCGGTCTGGTACCGCCTGCGCTATCTGGCCGAGCTGCTTGCGGAGCGGGGAGTCGCAATCGTCGCCTCGACCTATGCCAATGCCTGGGGCGAGCTGGCTCCCCTCATTGACCCTGACTATCCGCTCGAGTCGATGGCCCGCGCCTACACCTACCCGATCCTCAATCGCAGCACGGGCCAGAAACTGGTCACCATGAAGCGCATGATCCGCGACTACCATCTGGACGGCGTGATCCTGCACTCTGACCGGTCGTGCAAACCCTATTCCATTGGACAAATGGATCAAAGGGACCAGCTCATCGAAAAGATGAAGACTCCCGCATTGCTCCTGGATGCCGACCATAACGATTCGCGGTGCTTTGCCGAGGAACAGGTGAGCAACCGCATCGCCGCCTTTGTGGAAATGCTGGGGGTGTGACGTGGGTGAACTCTGTGCGTTCGGGATCGACGTGGGGTCGGCAACGGTGAAGATCGTGGGGGTTGACTTGCAGGGCCGGTTGGGCTGGCACTTGTTGGAGCCGGCCGATCCCCGCGTGGAACAGCAGGTCGAGCGCTTCCTGGGCAGGGCCGTCGAGGTTCAGGGCGGCGACCCCGCCGCCGGATGGCCCGCGCTTCCTCTAGTCGCGACCGGTTATGGCAGGAACCTGGTCCGCCAGGCCTCTCGGATTGTGACCGAGATTACCTGTCACGCTAAGGGAGTCTTTCGCGAGTTGCAGCATGGGGGCACGCTGGTGGACATCGGGGGACAGGATAGCAAGGTGATCGCGATCGGCCTGCAGGGCGAGGTCCTCGACTTTGCGATGAATGACAAGTGTGCTGCCGGGACCGGCCGCTTCTTGGAGAACACAGCCCACCGACTCGGCCTTCCCCTCGAGCGCATGGGGGCCGTCGCCCTGGCGGCCACTGAAGAGGTCAATCTGTCCAGCACGTGCACGGTATTCGCGGAATCGGAAGTGGTGTCGTTGCTGGCTCATGGGGTCGCCGTCGAGTCCATTGTGCGCGGCCTGCACCGCTCCCTAATCAAGCGGGTCGTGGCCATGATCCGCTCCGTGGGCTTGGGCCGGCCGCTGATGCTCTCGGGTGGCGTCGTGCAAAACTCGGGGATCGTCCAGCTGCTCCAGGAGGAGACAGGAGAGCAGGTTGTCCTCCCGCGGCACCCGCAACTGATGGGAGCCTACGGCGCCGCGCTGGTCGCCCTGGGGGCGGCAGGGTCCGCGCGGCTCACGACGGAAAAGGATTGATCCTCGGCGGCTAAGGCTGAGCCTCGCGCCGGTTGATTTCGGCCTCGCGCAGCTCGCGGCGGAGGACCTTGCCGACCAAAGTCCGCGGAAGTTCCTTGCGGAACTCGACGCATTTGGGGATCTTGTAGGGGGCCAGGTTCTGGCGGCAGAAGGCGACGATCTCCTCCTCGCTGGAGGTTTCTCCTTCTTTGAGGACGACGAAGACTTTGACCTGCTCTCCCTTCTCGGGCACGGGAATACCGCAGGCGGCCGCCTCCTGAACCTTGGGATGCCCATAGAGCACGTCCTCGATCTCGCGAGGGTAGATGTTGTAGCCCCGCGCGCCCAGAATCATCTCTTTCTTGCGATCGACGATCCGAAAGTACCCATCGGGGTCCATGCTGGCCAGATCCCCCGTATATAACCAGGGGGCCCCACCCTCGGGGTCTGGGCGAAGGACGCAGGCTGTCTCCGCCGGATTGTTCCAGTAGCCCTTCATCACCTGGGGGCCGCGCACGCAGAGTTCGCCCACCTCACCGGGTCCCAGCACCTGCCTGCCTTCATGAATATCGACAATCTTGGCTTCGGTGTCTGGCCAGGGCAGCCCGATCGTCCCAATCCGACATTGCCCATAGGAGGGGTTGCTGTGAGTAATCGGCGAGGCCTCACTCAGGCCGTAGCCTTCGACCAGCCGAGCGCCGGTGAGATTCTGAAAACGAGTCTGGACCTCCGGAGGCAGAGGGGCCGCACCGCTGTTGCAGACCTTGAGGGAGCGCAAGTTGTACTTGGCGACGCCGCCATAGTTGTTGATGGCGGCGTACATCGCCGGCACTCCTGGGTAGAAGGAGGGGCGGTAGCGGCTTAGGCTGCCCAGGATGTCCTTCAGATCGCGCGGATCCGCAATCAGAATCGCGGTCCCCGCCCGGATCGCGCCTGGGTTCATGCAGCAGGTCATCCCGTAACTGTGGAAAAGCGGAAGGGCTGCCAGGGTCGAGTCCTGGGTCTCGACCGAGTTGACCCACGTGAGCACCTGGAAGGCATTGACTAGGATGTTCCTATGCGTGAGTTCGGCTCCCTTGGAGAGGCCGGTCGTTCCCCCCGTGTACATCAGGACGGCGGTGTCGCCTGCCTCGATCGGGACCGGGCGCGGGCTGGCCGGGGCTTTGGAAAGTAGATCGGCGAACCAGGAAGTATCCGGTTCATGCGAAAGGGCGACCCGGTGGCCAAGCCTTCCCTCTAGCAGCAAGGTGAAAAGCAACCTTGTCACCGCAGGGAAATAGGTCTTGATCTTGGCGACGACCACGTGGCGCAAGGGGGTCGACGCGCGGATCTGCCTGGTGACCGGATAGCTCGAGCTGAGGGTGACCAGGACGCTCGCGCCCGAGTCGTTGAACTGGTGTTTCAGTTCCCGGGCGGTGTAGATCGGGTTACAAGGAACAACAATGGCCCCAGCACGCAGGCTCGCATAGTAGCTGATAAGGTACTGCGGGCAGTTGGGAAGGTGAACCGCAACGCGGTCGCCCTTTCGCACCCCCAATCCCTGCAAGGCCGCGGCAAAGCGATCCACGGCCTGGTTGTATTCCCGGTAGGTGATCCTCCTCCCCTTGAAAATGATTGCAGGGTGGTCTGGGTAGCGGCGGCTCGTAGCCTGCAAGGCCTCAGGAAGCGTACCGGGTGGGTACTGAAGCGCCGCGGGGACATGGGGTTCGTAGAATTTCAGCCAAGGCTTGTCCGTGGTCATGATGTCCTCCCCTCCATCAGATCTTTCGGCCTCAATCCGCCTTGGGGCCTGACCGCATTCCCCTGGGCCGGAGCAATTATCCCAGAGCAGAGAGGGATCGCCAGCCAAGCCCCCATTGGGCGAGGTCACTTCTCCTAAGAGCAGTGTAACCATTGCGCCGCCGAACGCAAGCTGTCGGTCTCGCTCCCTGGCCTGGGCGTCGGAAGGCCCAGCCCAAGGTATTCGGGCAGACAAGGCCGATCGTTCGCCTTGGGGTTCTTGGCCCTGCCCACCAAGGCCGGAATCTGATCCTCCTCGGAAGGCCAGAAGTGGAGGGATAATGGGATCCAGTTTCGACCATTTTGGTGGCTTGGTGGAGGAATGGGTCAAGCCAGATCGCGGAGCGCGTCCTTCGACCCTGAGACTCGCCGAAGGGGAGCCGAGGATGCATGTGCCAGAACTCTGCCCCGCAGCGGGGCTTTTCCCCGACATGCTCGAGGGTGTGAGCCCCCCGCTGTTCCGAAGAGGTGGGGGAGAGAGAAACCCGCATCTGCTTGAACTGAATCCGTCTGCTTGGGATTCGATACTCAGGTTCGGGGCCATCCCTCTCCGGGCGTGGCGAGACGAGGGTGGGGCTCCTGGCATAGATGCGGGCCTTTGACCTCAATAGGTAAGGCGTTCGATTTCTTTTCGGCTCGGACCGGCCAGCGGGTCAGCCCGGCCCGCGATGAGCTGATCGGGGCGAATATGAGCTTGGCGACCTCTGCCCTTCACAGACAGCATGGAGATGGCGATTGAGCGCTGAGGCGCTCTCGGCGCTCGCGGCAGCTGCGCTGAGTGCTTATTTTCTTAGGGCGGCTTCCGGGATCGGGTCCGCCCTCATCCTGGTCCCCCTGGGTGCCATTGCCGTGGGGACGCTCGATGCCATTGTCCTGTCGGCCTTCCTTGACCTGATCAGCGGTGCAATCATCCTTGGCCTGGACCGTCGGCGTCAGGTCGAGGCGACCTGGCGCCCCTTTGCCCTCGCCATGGCCGTGGGCGTGGTTGCAGGATCCTTGGGCCTCCGCTCTATTCCTGTCTCCTACCTCGGCAAAGTCCTTGGCGTCATCACGGTCAGCGCGGCCGCCTGGTTCCTGGCTGGGCGGCCGGGAACCCGCGTTCAGGAGCAGCCCCTGGGTGACCTGCCGAGGGTCTGGTTCGGCATGGCTGTGTGCCTTGTCGCAGGAATCCTTGGCGGAGTTTCAGGAATCAGCGGTCCCCCCCTGGCGATCTACTTTGGAAGCCGAATGGCCAAAGGGACCTTCCGGTCGGTGGTGACCAGGTTGTTCATGGTGGAGGCGGTTCTTCGCGTTGTCCTCTACTTGGCCACCGGTCTTGTGAGAGGGCAGATGGTCTCCTTGCTCGCAGTCTCGGTTCCTGCCATGGTTCTCGGAACATTTGTCGGAAACCGCGTCTTCCTGAGATTGAACGAAAGATGGTTTGGAGCATTGATCGGTCTGGTGCTCCTGGCGGCGGGGCTGAGTCTGATCCTGTAGCGTTGTCCGCCTGCTGCAATTCGCCCAAGCCCTCGCCTCTTCCTGGGAACCATGGGGTCGCTGCCAGTCGGTCCGCAAGACCCACCCTGGGGGCGCAGCGCCCTTCGGCACGAAGCGCAGGCTGTCTCTCCGACAAGAACGGTTTTCCCAGTTCCGGTTACGTCTCCGGCGAGATGCAGGCGAGATCTCTGGCGAGATTCTTCTTCTGTTCCAAGTTCGCGGACCGTGCAATCACCATCGTCTGCGCTTCAGGGGAACCGGCGCCGTGCAACGACTCGGTTAGGTAGTGTACGGCCGAGTTCCCCATGGTCATGCTTTCGATGAGGCGCAGGATCTTCATCCGGTCTGCCGTCGGATATTCGGCCACACCCCTCAGATACTTGTCCACCATGGGACCGGTCCGCGGGTTGTGCAGGTCCTCTTGAGAGGGGAGGGTCGCGATCAAGCCCCCGGCAATGTCGACCGCCAGGCGCGCGATCTCATAGGGAAAACGAGTCACATTGAGCTTGCAAACGTTGGCCAGGAGGGGATCGACCAGGAAGTTTCCGGAGGCGGTCTGGGCCCCCGCGGTCGAGCAGGCCAATCCACAGGAGAACAGCGTTTCGTTCAGGTAAACCATTTCCGCGAGCTTGTGCTGGATGGGGTGGGCCTGATCGGTACCGTTGTACTCCGCCGCCAGAGCGGCGGCCCCGATAAGAACATCGGCCACGCCGACCTTGCATCCGCCATAACTCTGTCGGTGATATGCCGAGAACCGGTCCACCAGGCTCGATGCGAAGGAACTTTCCCCGTCCAGGAAGATGCGGTCGCGCGGCACGAAGACGTCGTCGAAAACGATCAAACTCTCGTGACCGCCGAATCGATCGTTGCCCAGGCCTTCCGACCCTTCCATCCGCCGAGTGTCATCGACCTGCCGACCGACGATGTACACCAGGCCCGGAGTGTCGCTGGGCACGGCAAAGGATATGGCGTAGTCGCGCTCGGAATCGCGCATCGAGCGGGTCGGCATCACGATGACTTCATGGGCGAAGATCGATCCCGTTTGATGGGCTTTGGCTCCTCTCACCACGACGCCCTCGGGGCTGCGTTTGACAACGTGAAGATACATGTCCGGATCGGCTTGTTCCCCGGGCCGCAGGCGGCGGTTGCCCTTGACGTCCGTCATAGCGCCCGTGCAAACCAGGTCGTCCTTCTGAACGTGGGCAAGGAACCTCCTGAACCGTTGGTGATAGTCGCTCCCGGTTTGGGCATCGATGTCATACGTCACGCTGTAGAGGGCGTTCAGGGCGTCCCAACCCACGCACCGCTGGAAGCAGGTGCCGGTTTTCTGACCCAGGAGCCGCAGCAGGCGGACCTTGGAGACCAGGTCTTCAAGGCCGAAATGGATGCTGCAAAACGCATTGATCGGTCCGGCGGCACTTTGTCGAACCGCGACGCCTTGGGCCTGAGGATCGAACTGGAGATCATAGGTCAACGCCAAGGTGCGGAAGGATGGAGCCAGGATCGGATTCTGGGTGGGTTGCTCAAGCTTTTGACCCATCCAGTACACTTCTTTGCGGGACTCGCTCATGTCTTTCAGGAATTGGACCCCGGTTTTCATGGCTGCTCTCTCCACCGCGCGAGAAACCTGCGCATTTGCATCCACCCCTTGTCGGCATCCATGCTACCCATATTATGATATCAGATCGACGCCCGGGCCAAATCGGCGCAGCTCAAAGGGAGTATGCAACCTGACCGTGGCAGAGGATACTGAACGAACCAGCAGCCAAATGCTGATAAAATATCCCCAGAAAGGACTAAATCCCCCAAGAGGGCTTAGGATGACGTCATTCAGTTTGAGCGAGGCGTGGAATCGCGGCAACAATCTGCTGGTGGTCGGGGTTCTGGCTTTCAAGCCGATCGGCGTGTCGACCGAAACCTTCCTGGAAAGCGAAGGGTTGGACAAGGTAGGCGACATCGCCACTGTTCTGCTCGCGATTATGGGGCTGGTTTCGTACTCGAGGTTTGGGAATCGCTTCCCGTATTCCTAGCTCCCCTTCGGTCTGCTGGCTGCCGCGTTTGTGGCCAAGGTGCTGGCTTTCATCAATGAGTTCAATGACCCGGCGGCCGCGGGGGATGATTTCGGGATGCTCATTCCCCGGGCTGTGATGCCCATCCTCTCAAGCGTCACCCTTTTTCGAACGCGCACAAGGCTTGCCTTCTTGGAGACCCCTCCTGCGAAGGGTTGAGAAAGGGAGGTGGGGGCGCGGGGGAGAGCCTTCCTTGCCCTGAGGGAGCCGTTGCGGCGGCCTTGTGGGTGGGCCGCCTATGTGCCGAGGCGCCTAGGGCTACCCAGTTCAGTCGCCGTTTGACGTCTCATCCCAATCGTTCTGGAGGCACCCCAGGAGATGACTTTGGTCATCGGAGGTTCCCAAAATGTCCACGGTAATTCTCTGGTCCCAAGCTGTGCTGAGCACGACCCCTGCCCGCTGGACTGCTCTTGCGGAAGGATTGCCAGACGAGCTTCTTCGCCGATCCCCCCTCCCAGGAGAGTGGTCTGCTCTGGAATGCCTGAAGCACCTTCTCGACACCGAACAATTCGTTTTCCCGGTCCGGGTGAGGTGCTTCCTGGAGGGCCGCGATTTCTCCGCGTTCAACCCTGACGCCGCGGACCGAAAACCCGACCGAATCCTCGATCCCTTGGAGATGGCACGAACCTTCACCGCCCGGCGTCGAGAAAGCCTGCTGCTGCTGGCAGAGGTCAAGGAGGAAGATCTGGCTCGGACTGCACGGCATGAGGAGCTGGGGGCCGTGACCTTGGGGCAGATGCTCCATGAATGGGCAGGCCACGACCTGATGCATACCGTGCAGGCCGAACGGGCGATGATGCAGCCCTTCATCCAGGGGTCGGGCCCCTGGCTTCCGTACTTCTCAGATCACGTCGCGTCCAAATAGCCTGGCGCCCTGATCGGGCCCCGCTGGACCTCTCGATCGCCCTCCGGGTGTCCCTGGGGTCAGGCTCTTGATCCTTGCTCTACAGGTGGAAAGTCGGTGCGAGGAGGAAAGAATGGTTCCTTTTGACCTCAGGAAGTTGGCAGGGGTTATTGTCCTTCTTGGAATGGCGGCGGCATGCAGCCCCAGGGGCCTATCGCCCTCTGGATTGGTGGCAGTCGGCCAGCCCGCCGCGGAAGGCCAGGCCAGCTTGCCCCCTCCCGCCGCAATTGCTTCCTCTCTTCCCCAACCAACTCCGGCGGTCTTCTCTCTCCGCGGGGCCCTTGTCGGCGGTGCCTGCCAGTTGCCTGCCATTGTCGCCCCCACCTCAGCACCCACACCGCAGTCATTCGATGCCTAGATCCGACCACCGGTCTCCATGTGACCGGCGGAGGACCCACGGTCGACTTGGCAACCTACCGGCTGGCGGTGACCGGGAGAGTCGATCATCCCCTGACTTTGACCTACGATGAGCTGCGTTGCCTGCCTAAGGTGGGCGTGCACTGCGCGCTGGTCTGCCTGGGCACCTTTGTCGACTACGCCACCTGGGCCGGGACACCCTTTGAGAGCGTGCTCGCCCGGGCAGGGGTCCAAAGCGGGGCGCAGTCGATCGTCCTCGTCGGCGCCGATGGCTATAGTACGCTGGTGGATCTCGACCTGGTGAAGTCATCCCACGCTTTCCTTGCGTACGAGTTGAATGGCGGCATCCTGCCCGTCCTCCATGGCTTTCCGGTGCGGGCGGTCTTCCCTGGGGTCGAGGGCAACAATTGGGCCAAGTGGGTTGTGCGCATCGAAGTCCATTAGGGGCCGATGCTCTCGGGAGCGGGTAAAAAGGATCTCCCGCCTCAGGCGGTTCGACCGGTCCCGTGTGGGCGTCCCCCGGCGAGCCTCGGCCGCCCGCCTCAGAGCCATCGCGGGACGTTTGCCCCTCGGATCCGCGGGCAGCCTGGTCTTCCACTGAGGCGGAGGTCTTCGGCGAGCCCAAAAACAAGGCGCGGCGCATCGCCGGATTGATTCTGGATCGGCACCTGCTGCATGGGCCACAGGCCGAGCGGCGCGACTGCGCGCTCGATGCGGGTCCTGCTCCGTTGAGAGGGTGGGGTCGACGGGAGAAGGGGGAATCAGGGACCCGGAAGAAGATGGTCTGACGCTTCGGCGGACCTAAGACGCCGTGCCTGCCGACCCTTCCACACTACGCGACGGCAAGGGGGTCTTACGATTTCACGGCTGAAATGAACACATCTTCGAGGCTCGGGGCAATCCACTCCAGGCCATAAATCTCGGCCCCCTCCTCGAGAAGAAGTTGTTGCAGCGGCTCCCGATACATCTCAGCGTCGGGAACAACCGCATGAATCCGTGTCCCGTACATCGCCACTTCCGCAAGGGGGATCCGGCCCTGTGCCCCCGCCGCCTTCAGGATGCGCAGGGCGCGATCCGGATCGCCGGTACTGATCTCGAGCACTTGGCCGTGCATCTGGGACCGCTTGAGGCGATCGGGCGTGTCCAGGGCGACCAGTTTCCCCTGGCTGATGAAACCCACTCGCTGGCACAACTCGGCCTCGTCCATGTAATGAGTGGTTACCAGCACGGTCGTTCCCTTCCGGGCCATGGCATAGATCAACTCCCAGAAATCGCGGCGGCTGATCGGGTCGACCCCGGCAGTGGGCTCATCCAGGAAGATCACCCTCGGATTGTGGACGATGGCGCAGCCCAACGCGAGGCGTTGCTTCCAGCCTCCCGAAAGGTGCGAGGTCAGGACGCCCCTGCGCCCTTCCAGGCCGGCCATGCGGAGGATCTCTTCCTCCCGTTGCTGCAGGTCGCTGCGAGACAAGCCGTAGACCTTCCCATAGAACCGTATGTTTTCGCGCGCCGTCAGGTCGCCATACAGGGTAAAGAGCTGCGACATGTAACCGACCTGGGCCTGCATGGTCTTGGCTTGAGTGACCGGATCGTAGCCCAGGACGCGCAGCTTTCCCTCGCTCGGCCTCAACAGGCCAAGCAGCATGCGAATCGTGGTGGTCTTGCCCGCCCCATTGGGACCCAGCCAGCCGAAGACTTCTCCGGCATGGACTTGAAAGGTGACGTGGTTGACGGCCACGAAATCACCAAAGCGCTTGGTCAACCCCTCGACCTCGATGGGCTCAGAGGACTCTGGCCGGGCCGAGAGCGGAGCGGATGCGGTTCGCCTAAACATTTCGAGCCGCCTCCCACCGCCGGATCAAGCTGATGAAGGTTTCTTCCATGCGCGGCTCGATCATGCGCATATTGCTGCAGGAAATCCCCTGGCTGGAGAGCGCCGCTTCAATCTCTGGCTTGCGTCGATTCACATTGTCCAGGAACAGGTGGAGCATGGCCCCATAGGTCTGCACCTCCAGGACTCCCTCTAGGCCAGTCACCAAGTCGCGGGCTGGCGCGAACTGCGAGGGCATGATTTCCAGTAGCTGCCCGGGAACCATCCTCTTGATCCGATCCGGAGTGTCGTTGGCGATCAGCCGGCCCTGGTAGATCAGCCCGATTCGGTTGCAACGCTCGGCCTCGTCCATGTACGGGGTGCAAACGAAAATGGTCAGGCCCTGCTCCGCGCGCAGATTGCCCAGCAGATTCCAGAAGTCGCGCCGGCTGACGGGGTCCACTCCCAGGGTGGGCTCGTCGAGCATGACCACCCTGGGCGCATGGATCAGGCTGCGTGCCAATGCGAGCTTCTTCTTCATTCCTCCGGAGAGACGCGCAGCCGGGCGCGAAGTGAATTCGGTCAACTCGGCGAACCGGAGCAGATCGGGGATGCGTTGTTTCTGCTCCTGTGAGGAAAGCCCATGCAAGTCAGCAAAGAAGCGCATGTTTTCCATGACCGTCAGGTCGCCGGGCAGGGCAAACTGCTGGGGAACATACCCCACCTGTTCTCGGATCTTGTACACATCTCGCATCGAATCGAACCCAAGGATGCTGCTCTGACCCTCATCCCGTTTGAGAAGACCAAGGACGACGCGCGTCGTTGTACTCTTGCCCGAACCGTCTGGCCCGATGAGTCCGAAGGTTTCTCCTCGTCTCACTTCGAACGTGAGGTGATCGACGGCTGTGGTCCCACTGCGGCCGGAGTGGAAGCGCTTTGTCAGTCCTTGGGCCGAAATGCCAATTTCTGATTCCATACAGCGCTCAGTCCAATCTCCTTTTGGTCACCGAGGAAGCCAGGAGCAAGGCCACGATGGAGTAGACCGTCAGGGCCAGGGCATTTCCCCAGAGGAAGGAGATTCCGACGCCTTTGGTGATAATCCCACGAACAATGCCGATGTAAAAGGTCAGGGGTACCAAGTCGCCAATGATGCGCGTCCACAGCGGCATCGTCAGGCGAGGATAGAGGAAGCCGGTTAGCAGCATGGCCAGAAGGTTGAGCAGATTGGTAAACTGCTGCGCCTGCCGTTGGGTCTTAGCGAGAGTGGAGATGAGAAGGCCCAGCCCCATGCCCGAAACGATGAACAAGATGGACAGGACCCCGAACAGGCCGACACTTCCATTGAACGGAACGCCAAACCAGAAGACCCCCAGCAGCAGGATCACCACCATGTCGAGGATAACCACCAGAACCCCAGGGATCAGCTTGGCGACCATCATCTCGATCGGCCGGGCGGGACTGGCCAACAGCTGTTCCAGGGTACCCACTTCCCGCTCACGCACAAAGGCCATCGCGGAATGGGCCACAATGATGTTTTGAATGATCAGAGCGATCAGGCCGGGAAGGATGAAGACCAGGTCTTTGAGATCCGGGTTGTAGAGCACGCGGGTCGAGATCGTCACGGGCAGGCTTCCAGCCCCGATGGCCGGGGCGGAAACGTCTTGAGCGGTCAGATCGAAGGAGTACTGCTGGGCAATTGCGCTCGCGGCGCGGTAGCCCGATTGGACGCTGAAAGAGTCCGAGCCATCCAGCAGGATCAGGGCTTTGCCCTTTCCCCGAGAGACGTCGGCGGCGAAATGCGGAGGGATCACCACGCCAGCTTTCACGGTCCCCTCGTCCATGGCTGCACGGACCTGTTGCTCGTCTTGGAGGGTCAGCTTGACATCGAAGTATCCCGAGTTCACGAGCGCTTGCACGAAATTCCGGCTGCGATTGTCCAGGCTCTGGTCAACCAGGGCGGTGGGCAGATGGTCCACCGTCATGGTGACCGCGTAGGCGAAGAGGAAAAGCTCTACCAGGGGCAGCACAAAGAAGAGGGCCAGGGTGCGCCTGTCCCGCAGCAGCTGCATCGTCTCCTTGTAAATCAGCGCCCGGAGGCGCTGCAGGCCCTCCCTCATGCCTATTCCAGCCTTTCGCGAAATGTCCTGGCGGCCAGGAACATCACCACGAGCAGGTAGGCCAGGAGGGAGAGCACTTCATTCCCCAAGGTCTGGAGCCCGATTCCCTTGGTGATGATGCCCCGCGAGATGGGAACGAAATAGGTCAGGGGGAAAAGGTTTCCGACGAGACGGATGACGGCCGGCATGGTGTAGCGCGGGAAAATGAATCCCCCCAGGACGAGAGCCACCATGGTGAACAGCATGATGAGCTGCTGTGCCTGACGCTGGTTGTCGGAAACGGTCGAGATCAGCAGTCCCAGCCCCAGGCCGCTAAAGACATACACAAACGCCAACCCAATGAACAGCATGAAACTCCCTTGAAACGGGACCCCGAACAGAAAGACGCCCAGCCCGATCACCGTAAGCATATTGACCATGGCAATGGCCAGGTAGGGGACGATTTTGCCCAACATGAACTCAATCGGTCGAATCGGGGTGACCAGGATTTGCTCAATCGTTCCCACCTCTCGCTCGCGCACTACCGCCGCCGCGGTGAGGACAATCGTCTGGGTTTGAAGCAGCATGGCGGCCATCCCTGGAATGACAAACCACAGGTCCTTCATGTCCGGGTTGTAGAGAATGTGCAACTCGATAGCCAGCGAGGCCAGATTTTGCGCATTGGCGAGTTGCCCGGCCCGATCCGCTTCGTCCATGATCACCCGGGTGGCATAGGCTGCTCCAATCACATTGGCCGCGCTGTATGCGGACTGGGAGGTGAAGAGATCGGACCCATCCACGAGAACGAGAACCTGAGCGTTCCGCCGCTTGATCTGCGCCGCGTAGTCCGGGGGAATCACGATGCCGGCGCTGGCCCGCCCGGCATCAATCGCCTCAACCACGTCGGATTGGCTCGCGACCGATTCCACGACCCGGAAGTACTGGGAATTGACCATAGCGTTGATGAAATTGCGGCTGTCTTCGTCGCGGCTCTGGTCGGCGACCACGGTGGGGATATTGCGGACGTTGATGTTGATCGCGTAACCAAACAAGACCAGCTGGATCAGCGGCATGGTCAACATGATGGTCAGGGTGCTGCGGTCTCGAAGAGTCTGGGAGAATTCCTTTTGGACGATGGCGAGTATTCTTTGGAGCATGGCCGCCCTCATGTGGGATTTCGAACCCGGGCGCCGTCCAACAGCAGCGAGACCACGGTTTCCGCCAGAGCTCGGCGCCTTTTCGGGGAGGGGGGCGGTTCGATCCCACGAAGCACAGGCAGGAGCGCCCCAACGAATGTGGCCACGACGATGCGCGCGCCCAAGCGTGGGTCGATCGGCCGGAACATCTTTGACGACACCCCGGCGGTGATCAGGTCTTTCAAGTAGTTGGTGATCCGGCTCGTTCGAGAGGTGACATAGTTGTGGAGGACCTCGTCACTCACCCAGGCCTCCCCGATCAGGGCACGGGTGTACAGGACGTTGGTGAGCACAATGTCCATGATCTTGTCCGCCAAGTGAACCAGACCATTCCGGTCCCCCGGATCGAGGCTTTCGGAAAATGCGGAATCCACCTGCTCCGCCTTCTCAGAAAGAATCGCGACCAGGACCTCCCGCTTGCTGGCAAAGTAGCCGTAGAGGGTGCTCTCGCCGATGTCGGCAGCTTGGGCAAGGTCTTTGGTGGTGGTTGCGGAATACCCTCTCTCCGCAAAGAGGTGGGCAGCTGCGTCCATGATTTCCTTGCGTTGCCTCTGGACGCGGCGTTCCCGCCGCGATGCTCCACTAGAACCCCTGAGCTCAACTGACATCGCCCACCTCGCAGACTGTCCCCTTGGCCCATCGAGAGTGATTGCTCGGATCCCGATTGAGAATTCGTAATCCGAGCAACTAGTACATCCTCCTTGCCAGCCTGTCAAGTGCCTCTGGCAGAAAGGTTCTGCCCTGTTTTGGTCAATTCACTTGGGCCCGGGCACCCAGGGTGATTAGCCGCGCCGGTCGCTGCCTCATGATTGCCCGGACCAGCCCGGCATGGTTCCCCCGTAACCCCCTGACGGGAATGAGGTGTTCTTGCTGGCGGACGGATCGAGCCAAGCACATTCGGGGCGAAACCATGCGATTCAAATTCGGACTTGACAGTCCATATTTTCCATCATAGAATATTCCCGTTTGTGAAATATACTGACCCGCAAATATACAGGGTTGGCAACATGCAAGCTTCAGAATCCAATCTGCGACAGCGGGCACCTGAGATTGCGGAACTCATCCAGCGCATACTCCGCTTGAGGCCCAAGTTCCGAGGAGCACTCCCGGAGAACTTGCTTGCGCTGAGAAATCAATATCTTGCCTCAAAGATAACCGCCAGGAGCGTAGGACCGCACGACTTCAATCTCTTCTACAACGTCGGCATTGTTCTGTCGCACCATGAGAATCCAATCACCATGGGCGAGCTCAGCCATGAGCTGGACGTTCCCCTCAGCACAGCCACGCGGATCATGGATTGGATGGTAGACAACGGATACGCCCAAAGGCTGCCTGACCCGGAGGATCGGCGCGTTGTGCGAGTCGCCCTGACCGCGGTCAGCCTGGAGG
>JBEKSY010000045.1:0-19516 GCA_049516595.1 Anaerolineales bacterium | reverse complement strand
AATTGGTCCAAGGTCACACGTTTCGGCAGTGGTCGGCCTCATCCGCCTCAAACCTTCAGAAACGGCGATGACACCCACCCTGCGTCCGGCGCGCATTGCCTCATCCGCGATCTCCGCCAGTTTCTGCATTTGCTCTTGGAGCTCGGACCCCGAGCAGAGAACAGTTAGTGATCTTGGGGCATAATGCCGCGCTTGCCTCCCGGGAGAAGAGCTGAGGCGCTCGTCTGGCTGCGCAATACGCACCGGCCCGATGACAGCCTCGATCTCTTCCCGGGGAAGCCCGCCAGGGCGGAGGATCACTGGCGGCTGAGATAGCAAGTCCAGCACGGTGGACTCAATCCCAAGAGGTGTTGGGCCCCCATCAAGAATTAGTTCGATGCGACCCGACAAGTCGTCAAGCACATGCTGAGCATTGGTGGGGCTGGCGTGGGCGTACCGATTGGCAGAGGGGGCGGCGATCGGCACCCCGCATGCCCGGAGAAGTCCGAGGGCCACAGGGTGTGCCGGCACGCGCACTGCGACCGTCTGCAGTCCGGCGGTTACCTCGGGAGGAATCTTGTCGCTCTTGGGCAGGAGAAGCGTGAGGGGGCCTGGCCAGAACCTTTCTGCGAGCTTCAGTGCGGTCCTTGGCTGCGCAGAACTTACAAGCCAAAGATCGTCACGGTTTGCCAGATGCACGATCAACGGGTCGCTGGACGGCCTCCCTTTCGCCTCGAAGATCTTGAGCACCGCCTCCGGATCCAGCGCGTTGGCCCCCAGGCCATAGACAGTTTCAGTCGGGAACGCGACCAGATCCCCGCGGACAATACTCTCCGCTGCTCGGGCGAGGACTAGCTCCTCCGGTTGCAATGGATCAACCTTGCAGACGATCGTCGAATGGTTTGACATGATCCCTGATCGCACGATTATATTCTCCGACGCGGCGGACAGGCGCCGGATATTGAGGCCTTGCCGGCAGTCTCTCGAAAAGAGTTGCTTCGGCTCGGGAACCGAAGGTCGCTGGAGGTTACCCCGGAACCAGATAGGCCCATCTGCCGAATGGGATCGTGCTGCCCCCTGAAGAATAACCTGTTCAAAGCAAGGATTCGAGGGCAGGACCTAAGCCGGTCGCCCGTCCGGGTCAGCTTCTGTGGAGAGAAGGATGACCAGGCAGGGGGAAGAGGGTTCTCTGGGCTTCAGGGAAAAGAGGACCGAACGAGAAGGCCAAGAGGAGGAATCCTACTCTGATCAGGGTCTCACGCAGGGCAATGGCCGGGATAAGCAGAACGATCGGCAGCGCGGTGAACCAAGCGTGGAACGCAGCTAGGAAGGGCCTGCGGGTAGGGCACAAGATCGACTCCGCAATGTTCTCGATTTGATGGGCCACGGGAGCCATGCGAGCAGTAATGACATCGGGGCAACAGCCAGTGAACTCAGCGGCTGAAACTGGTCGCTGGTGCCGTGTACCCTTTGCGCGATGAAGGCGAAAAGGAAAAAGGGGGAACACTGTCCGCCTCCGCCAGCATGAATCTGCTTGTCGACCGTCGTTGCAAGATCATGCCACGCCACAACCCCATTTGGCGCGTATATCCTTATGTGGATGCGAATTGTCAAATACCGAATATGGCGTGGCCCGAGCGCCTCGCCCCAGATACGCCGGTTGCGGAAACTAGCAAGATGGATAGAATCATCTTGTGGCCATCTTCCCGCTTCCTGTGGGGCGTGGCCGTAGTGCCACGCGTCCCGCCAGGTTTATTATTCCACGGGCCCCGCTGGACCTCCTTGAGCGTCCGCGGCTTACCGAGTTCATTCAAAGACACCTCAATCGAAAACTGATCCTGATCTCGGCTGCCCCTGGATATGGCAAAACCTCCTTGGCGGTGGGCTTTGCCCATCAGGCCGATTTCCCTCTAGCCTGGCTGTCACTCGACGAAACTGACCGAGACATAGTCACCATGGTGAGTGACCTCTTCCAGTCGCTCCACCGCGCATTGCTTGATTGGTTGCCACCGCCTCCTGAGTCGCTGGGGCTTCCTTCAGCGGCCAGTCAGCCGGTAAGTCTTGGGCTTGCGCTGACACAGGCGCTGGACCAAGCCGCGACGGATTTCACCGCACTGGTCATCGACGATTTCCACTTGGTCGATGATTCTCCCGCGATCATCGAGTTCTTTGATTCTTTCTTTGAAACGCTTCCCCCGCAATTGCACGTGATCCTGCTCAGCCGGCAAATCCCTCCCCTTCGCATCGCATCGCTCGCCGCACGACAGCAGATAGCCGGCTTAAGTGAAGAGCACTTGCGGTTCACTCCCTCCGAAGTTCAGGCGCTGCTGGAGAAACGCAATAATCTGACCTTGCCGATATCAGACGCAGAAGCGCTGGTCTCGCACACCGAGGGTTGGATCACTGGGATTTTGCTCAGCAGCCAGCTGATTTGGCGAGGCTTGCTCAGCAACGTCGGCCTGCGGCGTGAGCAAGAGAGCATGCTCTACGATTACCTAGCCGAGGAGGTCCTAGAGCAACAGCCTCAAGACCTTCGCACGTTCCTGTTGGAAGCATCCGTTCTTCCCGAGATGGATGGGGCGGCGTGTGATGCCGTCCTTGGCCGTCCGGGGGACAGCGCTCGGATGCTTGAGCAGCTTGAAGCGAAGCGGCTCTTCATCAGCGCCGTGGGGGATCCGCAGCCCACATACCGATTCCACCATCTTTTCCGAGAGTTCTTGCTGGCCAGGCTTAGGCAGAAGAATCCATTGCGCCTTCAGCAACTGCAGCGCCGGGCTGCCGAACAGTACGAACTAAGTGGTATGCCGGAGGCTGCCTTCAACCTGTATGTCGCCTGCGGAGATCTTGCTCGCGCGGGGTCTATGGCTGAGGCAAACGCACAGGGTCTGTTTGAATCCGGAAGGCGAGAGATCTTGCTTCAATGGGCGAAAGAGCTCGAGCAGATCTCCCTAGAGGTACCGAAATTGCAGTTCTGGGTGGGCAGAACGCTTTGCGATCGCGGGGAGATAGAGGCTGCTCAGGAGGCTGCTGATCTTGCCCAATCGGGATTCGAGAGGCGTTCCGACAAGAATGGTCTGACGAATGTTGAACTCATAAACGCCTGGTTGAACTTCCTGAAAAGTGACTACCGTTCAGGGCTCACTCGAGCGCTTGCGGTACTTAGTCGAACGGAAGGGGAAGAGTTGCCTCTGGAGACGAGGGCAATTGCTGAGCGGTATGCAGGCAGGTGCGAGCTTGAGCTTGGTAGAGCTCAATCGGCGCTTGACCACCTCAAGAGGGCTGCCTCCTGGTTCGCCCAGGTCGGAAATGAGTATAGCCACGCGACGACACTGATGGACCTGACGATGGTGCTAAGAGTGTTGGGTAAGACAGCAGAGGTTTCGCAAACCCAGCAGCAGGTCCTCGGCCTCTGGAGGAAACTCGGCGTTCCGGGGCACATCGCCCGCGCGCTGAACAATGTTGGGTATGACCTGCACATGCTCGGGCAATACCAGTCCGCGCGAGCTGTGTATGAAGAGGCTTTGGAGTGGGCCAGGAAGTCCGGGGAAAGGCTTGCGCAGGCCATCGTGTTGATCAGCCAGGCTGATCTGCTCAGAGATCTGGGTGACAGCCAGCTCGCAGCCGACCTCTACAGCGTGGCAAACAAGCTGGCGCAGGAGGCGGGTGATAATGTGTTGCTCTCTTACATCTTCTGGGGTATGGCATTCATCAATCGCTCCGCCGGCAATTTCCCGGCCGCCCTCGAATGGCTGCGCCGGGCTGACTTAGCCCTAAGCGCTTCTGAAGAAGACTCAGCGCCAACAAACCGGGCGCTTCGCGGGGCCGTACTTACAGAGATGGGAGATCGCGTGCAGGGCTTGAAATGCCTTCGAAAGGCAGCACAGGATTTGGAGGCTCGTGGAGGAGACTTTGCCAATCTTTCCTGGGTTTCCCTTCTTCTTGCCCGTGTGCTCTGGGCGAGCGGACTCGCGGAGGATGCGACAATTCAGATCGGACGGTCACTCGAACTGGCCAGAATGCTGGGGTACGACCAGATGCTGGTCAGAGAGGCACTTGTGTGCAGGGAATTCCTAAGCACGGTCGCGAACTCTGAGGATCTTGGGACCCAGGTCAGGTCATTGCTGCTGCGTGCAGAGAATCTGCCGCCACCCGAGCGGGGCACACGAGAACTGCACGAGGGAGTCAGTTCGTCCGTCGTTGAGGTCAACGCATTGGGTCCCGCAAGAGTCGTTGTTGATGGGCGGGAGATACCGCGCACAGAGTGGGTGAGCCAGCGCGCCAGGGAAATGTTCTTCTTCTTGGTTGACAAGACATCAGTCCCCCGAGACGAGCTGCTTGCATTGTTCTGGCCCGAGACTTCACAAGGAAGGGCACTCACGAACCTTTATCAGACCTTGTATCGGATGCGCCGAGCCCTAGGGGGAGAGGCTGTCATCTTGAGGGATCAGGTTTGTCAACTGGCTGAGAATCTTGAAGTTCGATATGACGTGGCCGTGTTTGAGGAGGGCGCATCCCGGGCGCTCGCTTTGCCGCATCAGGACCTGCGCAGGCTAGGAGCCCTGGAGCATGCAGTGGATCTATATCTTGGGGATTACCTGGCCTACCTCCCCGTCGAATGGGCTAGGCAGCGCAGGGAGGAATTGTCGGAGACCTATGTGCATGTGCTTCGTGAATATTCGGACGAATTGGTGGTGCTGACTAGGTATAGCGATGCGAGAACCGTCCTTAGCCGAGCTCTCGCGGTGGAGCCACTGCGAGACGACCTGCACCAGCGCATGATGCGAGTCTTGGCGTCGCAGGGACGTATTCATGAGGTGGTGGAGCACTATCAACACTATTGCGAATCGTTGCGGCGCGAGATGGGACTTGACCCCCCGCAAGAGACTCGATCACTGTACGGTAGCCTAATCGCCTAAGCCCCAATCCAATGCAGGAGAAGACCGCTCCAGTAAGAGCCACGCTTCCTCAGTCACTCCCTCACTGGGACCTTGTGGAGAATACTTTCTTCGCGAGGCGGCCAATCACGAGGAACAGCAGAAACCGACCACCAAGTTAGACACCTCTCGTTTGTCGGACAATCATGTGAAAGGAAGCCCGAACACTGGGTACCGGACAATAACCATACGTTTGGTCCGGCTCGGGTTAGGGGTGCCGAGAACAGAACGCATGTTCGTTGCGTGTTCCTTGCGCCGTCATCCGGACGTCGAGGCAATTTTCATAAAGTATTGGCAACAGTCTTGCACCTTTTTCAAGGGAGGCCCACAATGAAAAGCAGCAGCACGACCCACGGTAACTTCAGGACTCCGCCATGTGGCGGGGGCAGTTTCATGCCGCCGTGTGGCGGAGGCAGCTTCATGCCGCCGTGTGGCGGAGGTAGCTTCATGCCGCCGTGTGGCGGGGGCAGCTTCATGCCGCCGTGTGCCGGGGGCAGCTTCATGCCGCCGTGTGGCGGGGGCAGCTTCATGCCGCCCTGTGGTATGGGCAGCTAGTGGTCATGTTGGAATCGATCTGTCACTTCGGAGGCATAATGTCAGCAACAGGATTGAATCGACTTGTGGGAAGGGCAGTGGTGAGCGAACGGTTTTGCTCGGAGCTACTCGACGGGCGCCGTGATGAGCTCCTCAATGGATACGGCTTGAGCCCAGAGGAACACAGCGCGGTGATGGGAATCCATGCAGAGGCTTTGCACGAGTTTGCGGCTGTGGTCGATCGCCTGGTGGTCGCCAGCCAGAGCAAAGCGAATGTGCCCCAATGGGCTCCGAGCGCGAACTCGCTCGTTTGGAGAATTCGCGAGCCGAACGGAGTTCCTCGGTCACGTTAGGCGCCTCTCACCTCTCGCTGGTCTGTCGCCAGAGGTGACGTGCTGCATGCGAGACGGAGAGACGTGAGTCAGAGGAGGCCCGATGAGCGGTCGGGCCATGGATTTGAGGATCCTGTCTGGAGAGCTCCGGTTGATTTCGGTCAGCGGTAGCGTGATGAGAGAACGGCTGGTTGGCTGATTGCTGGGGGCGCGCCCCAGGGGGTGGCGCGCCCAGCAACCAGGAGGTCGAGTACCACTGCAATCATGACAACTGAGAGATCGGATTCTGTGGAAAAGATCCCTAGCATTCCTGAGGGAGGCGAGAATCTGCCTCCCGGTTTCAACTCCGTGCCCAGCTCAATGGCGAATCGAACCCCAGATGTAGGGGGCGCTCTTTGGAACGTCCTACGCATGGCAGGGCGTGCGGTAGGTGCAGACCTCTCTCAGATCTATTTGTTCGATGGAGAGGAAGGGAATCTAAGCCTGTCTGCGTCGATCCCCGACGGCGCCCAAGGATTCGGGGTGCCGCTTTCGATCGTCACTATTCTGCAGAACGCAATCGACACCAACTCTCCGGCGCGGTTGAACCGGTCTGAGTTGGGACCCGATTGGAGCTATACAAAGGTGCGAGTCGCCCTCTTTCTTCCCCTCGTTTGGGATGGGACGGCGTTGGGGGGGATGGCCTTCCTCTGGGCGGATGAGGGGCTTGAGAGAGGTGAAGGCTCCTTGGACATGGGCGCCCTCCTAGCTCCGCAAGTAGCCCTTTCCATAGAGAATGCAAAGCTACGCGAGGCTCTCGAGAGGACACGCACTGAGTTGATGAGTCAAGTTCAAGAGCTTATTGGGACAATTCAGCGGACCCAACATGAGGCTCGCGAGTCGTCGGAGCAAACCTTGCTCTTCGGGCAAAGGCTCCGCACCCCTCTGACCACACTTGAACTCTACCTGGACCTTATATGCGACCATCCGGACCGGGCGCGCGATTACGCTGACGTGCTAGGCCGGGAAATCAAACGCCTGCAGTCGATGGTTGAGGAGATGTTTACACTTGGCCAGGCGCAGGTGGCCAAGGTTGAGCCCGATCGAACAGCCGTTGACCTCTCAGTGCTGGCTCGCGAGATCGTGAGTTCAACGGAGGTCCTCGCGAAATCTCAAGGCCAGATGCTTCGCCTGAGAGTGGATCCCTCATGCCCGCTGGTCAGCGCCGATTTGGAGATGCTAAAGCAGGCTATCGCGAGCCTGCTTGCCAACGCCGTTCAATACACACCCAGAGGCGGGAGAGTTGGCCTGACGGTCGAGCCCCGCTTCCGAGGTGGTCGAACGTGGGCAACGGTGACGATTTCAGATACGGGCTATGGTATCTCGCATGATGAGCTTGGCCACATCTTCGAGGCTTTCTACCGGGGAAAGGCGGCGAGGGTTTCGGAGGCCGCGGGAATGGGCCTAGGATTGACGATCAGCCGGAAGATTATCGAGACTCATGGCGGCAAGATCGAGGTTCAAAGTGCAGTCGGGGAAGGATCCAATTTCACCATATGGCTCCCGGCTGGCGCAATTTCAGTCCAGATTGTGTCTCAACCCACCGACAAGTCAATCAGAACGCGCGTTGAGCGGCAAGACTAATCCTGTTACAACCGGGCTGCCGAGAGAAACGGGCAAGCATTGATGGAAGAGAGACCCAGGCTGGCGTACGTGGGTCTTTTTTTATTGCAGACCTCCACCCGGGACCACTCCGACTTGGCCATCGTGAAGGGCTCGCTGGTCCTTCTCCATTCTCTTTTTGAGCTTCTTCCACTCATCTTGAATGACCAAGGCGTCGACTTCGAGAACCGGGCTTTCACACAAGATTCTTCCTTCGCAATCCAGGTCCAGCAATGCCTTGAGCAGATCATGCATGCGTAGATCGGCGTCCTTAAATGCCAGGTGATTCCTTTCCCCTTTAGGGCCATACTCGATTCCGGAGAGGTGAATGTGCAAACCCTTCAACGCTCTGGGCCCCAGGGCGTGGTCAACACGTTCCAATACGTCCCTCCATTCTTGGTAGGAGTTCAGGGACCCATCTCCAGGGCGCGCATGCAGGTGGGCGAAATCCAAGCAGGGCTGCACTCCCTCGATCTCTTTGCTCATAGTGAGAACGTCTTCTAGGGAGCCGAGCATCGCGCTCTTCCCCATGGTTTCGGGTCGGAGGATCACGTCGTTGCCGTCCCTCCGCAGCTCCTCCACGCAACCGCGTAATCGGGGCAGAGCAACTCCAAGGACCGTTGTCGGTTCGTTCCCAAAGTAAGACCCGGGGTGGAACACGATGTCGGTCGCACCCGCCAAACGACCATAGTGGGCGGCATCCATTAGACGCTTGCGGCCTTTTGGCCATTCCTGCTTTGAGGCGTTCAGATTGATGAAATAGGGGGCGTGAACGCTCAGTGTGACCCCTTGTTGGTCCGCAGCCAAGCGGATGGTCTCGCACGTACCCTCGCTCACCCGAACGGATTGGACCCAGGCCAGCTCGAGTGCATCCAAGCCGAGCTGGGCGGTTCGTTGGATGCCTCCTACAGTCCCGCCTGGTTTCTTGGGCGTCGAGTGAGGACTTCCTACGGTGCCAAATCGAAAGGCGTTCCCCATTCGCTATCCCCTCCAGCAGTGGCTTAGTCCAACCAAGAAGCCCGATCAGAGACCCAAGCGGCGCAGCATCGGGGGGCCGAGGACTGCCAGGCCCAACACCACTGAAGCAACCGATGCGATGAGCACCGCCCCAGCCCCGGCGTCCTTGGCTTGAGCGGCCAAAGGGCTCTTCTCTGGCGAGACTAGGTCCACAAGTGCCTCGATGGCTGTGTTCACCAGTTCTGCGCCAAAAACCAATCCCATGGCCAGGAAGAGGAGCCCCCAACCCACTGAAGGAACGCCGACCCATATGGCCGACAGGACCACCAGGGCTGCTATTCCTACCTGGATTCGAGCATTGGGCTGCGACCTCAGGGTGGTTCGCCATCCGTCAAATGCGTGCCCAAAAGCTTCCCAAAGGCTTCTCGAACCCTTTGTGTACGGATCTGGGATTCCCGATTGGTGTGTCATCGTCCTGCCTTACCTTGTCCAGGCTGGATGCGCCCTTTGCGAAGGATCTCGTTCTGAATCTGCCACATTCTTGCCTTGCGGGATCGGGTGTCGTGGTCAAATCCAAGGAGATGAAGCACCCCGTGAACCACGAGCAGATCAAGTTCTTGAGAAAGCTCGTGGCCAGCATGTGCGGCCTGACTTTTCGCTGTAGGGACCGAAATGACCACATCTCCCAGATACCGAATTCCGCTTTCAGGATCGAGCGTTTTCGAGGAGAAGGAAAGGACGTCGGTGGTCCGATAGACGGAACGAAACTCTCGGTTAAGGTCGCGCAGTTCCTCATCTCCAACAAAGGCAAGGGTGAGTGAACAAGGGATCAGCGCGCCCACGAGTCCCAGGGTCTCCCGTGCCAGAAATCGCAGGCGGGTCCGGGGAACAACCCTAGAATAGCGCGGCGCGCAGTAGATTCCAATCCTCACGCGAGAACGGGAGACATTAGTGCAGATCGGCATCGGAGGACAGCGGCGCCAAGTGAACTCCCTCGTCCTCAGGATACTTCAGGCGCACGTGGAGGCTGCTTCGCAACGTCTCGGTGAGGGCTAGCCGAACCAGTTCTAGGTCTTTCAAGGTCAGGTCGGTGTCGTCAAACTGATGTTGGGCCAGGCGGTCTTCGATGAGGTTCCCTACGAGGGTCTCGACTTCCTCTGCGGTTTTGGGGGCGAGTGCCCTGAATTTCGCCTCGACCCCGTCCGCCAGCATTAGAAGCGCAGCCTCCTTGGAACGCGGACGTGGCCCAGGGTAGTGGTAGAGGGTTTCGTCCACTTGCGAAGCCTCTCCGCCGGCGGCTTTCAGCGCCAGGTCGTATTGGAAGCTGGCGCGCAGCGTTCCATGATGTTCAGGAATCAGATCTCGCACCCGGCTCGGCAGGTGGTTTCTCCGAGCTAAGTCGAGACCATCTCTTACGTGTTGCATGATAAGCCTGGCGCTAGTCGAAGGATCAAGTTGATCGTGCGGGTTCCCATCCGGCCCCTGATTCTCCACGAAGTACTTCGGCTTAGCTGCTTTCCCGGCGTCATGGTAAAGAGCTCCGACCCGCAAGAGAAGAGTATTCGCGTTGATGGCCTCCCCCGCATGCTCGGCCAGATTGGCCACCTGCAGGCTGTGTTGGTAAGTGCCTGGTGCGTTTCGCAGAATCATTCGAAGAAGTGGTTGATCCGGGCGGGAGAGCTCAAGAAGCTGCATGTTCGTCGTGGTATCAAAGAGGCTGCCAGCAAGCAGCAGAAGGCCGATAGCTAGGCTGCCCGACAGGAGCCCGTTTCCGAGACTCGCTGCAGTCAACGTGAGTATTCCTACCAGATCGGCTGAAGGCTCGGTGAGCCAGGTCATGAGCACGACAGCGACGCCAGCGAGCGAGGCGGCCAGCCCTGCCAGGAAGAAATTGAGTGGCCTTTCCGCGCTACCCAATGTGAGCACGGCCATCGATGAGCCAAGGGCCGCATACAGGGCCAGATCCAACCTCCCTCCCGCAATTATCCCGGACAGGACGCCAATCAGGATGCCGCTGAACAAACCTAAACCAGGGCCAAATAGCGCTGCCAGGCATAGCGACAGAGAGGCCGCAGGGTAGAGAAAAGGCAAGACAGTGTGGCTTGGAATCATTACTTGCGCGCCAGCGATGAACAAGAGAAAGAAGAGCGAGAGGAGCAGGGCATGCCGAAACCGCAGGGGAGGGCGCATACGCAGGGTTCGCATGTAAAGCATCAGCAGGGTTGTCAGCAGAACCACAGCAACCACACCGCTCAGGGTTGTACGGGCGTCCAATCCACCCGAGTTGAGCCCGAGGGCCGTGATTGCCTCCAGGTCGGCCGCGGTAATGACTTTTCCCCGAGAGATCACCACCTGGCCCGAGACAAAGGATCGGGTGACCGGTGCGACCTGATTGGCTGCCTCTTGTTGAAGGGACTCCGTGCTGGCCTTGTTGAAGAGACTGTTAGGTACAACCATGTTGTGGACGAGATCAGCAACCAGGACCGCCTCGCTTTCCGGCAGGCTGAGGCTAACATACGCTGGTAGGGAGTCGCGCGCGTCCGCAAGGCGATCGGGGCGAATCTCCTGGCGCATTACCTGCTCGAGAACGGAGGCGCACTGGGCTTGGACGAGTTGCCAGTCCACATCGCTTAGCTGAAGAACCTGAGAGGCCGTGCTTTCGTCAAGATGAACAACGGCCATGGACAAAAGATCCTGTACCTTCTGCTTCGGGGTTGCGTAAGCATCCGCGCGGACGCCGGTGATGTAGGCCAGTGAGCTAACCAAGTATTGGGCCTGCTGGCGGGCGATATTTGGATCGGCTGGGTCGTAAACGGGCGGAACTTGGCTAACCGCTTCTTGCCGCGCCTGATCAGTGAGAACTTGGCTTACGAAGGCCACAGACCGGGGCGCGAGCACATCTTGGGGCGCCACTTGGCCGAGGCTGATCGACACAGAGCGCTCTCCAGGCATGATGGGCAGGGTGAGGAGGAGGGTCGAAGCAAGGGCTGTAGCTACCACGAGCGACCCCAAAGGCAGGCCCTGGAGGAGGGAGCGAAACCAGGAGAAAGAAGGGGTTCCGGATTGGGTAGTCACGGGCGTAGGAAAGGTTCCCGAAAGCGCGGAGAGTCATTCACTGAGGAGCTTGCGGACGGCATCGCTTGCCTCCCGACCATCTGCGCGCCCCTGTAGCAAAGGAAGCAACACTTTCATCACCTTGCCCACGTCGGCCGTTCTTTTGGCATCCGTTTGCTGTATGGCCTGCTTGGCAAGCGCTTCCAGCTCCGCGCGCGAGATAGAAGGGGGGAGAAGTTGCTTGAGGAAATCAAGCTCCGCACGAGATTCGCTAGCGATGTCAAGGCGCCCAGCCCGTTCTGCGTCCGCAATCGTCTCCTGACGAACCTTCAGCTCGCGCTGAAGAACGGACCGGAAACCCGCTTCATCCAACGGCACGCGCTTTTCGACCTCGGCCAGTTTGATGGCGGAGAGTAGCATCCGCAAAGTTCGTTTGCGAACCTCGTCGCGCGCCCGCAGCGCGTCCTTAAGCGATTGTTCCAGATCCTGTTTGGTCACCATATCTGAGATTATAAAGGTCACTGGACTCAACGGTCAAATCGAGATCGAAGGATTGAGCCAGCAGGCCATCCGATGCCGCCCAAATGAGGTCCCGATCGCCAGTAGCCCTGAGTTACGATAGACGCCCAACGGTTTTCCAGGCAGGCGGGATCGGGGGGCGAAACGCAAGGTCTGAACCAGATGTCGTGCTACAACCGCCAGGGAGCCCTGCTGAAAACGACATGTGGACACTCAGAAAGAACTAAGAGGATTGCTGGTAGGATGCGCATAATGGGAGAGCCCTCATGAAGCTAGGCCCTTCCCCGTTGGGATCGGCGACCTAGGGCGGGCAGCTACGGATTTCTGGACCGAAGCCGGGACAAGAGCTTGTTGGATTCGCTGGAAGTGGCGGATTCTGGCGCTGGACGGCGGAGGAGAGTGGGATCGATCTGAGAGGAATATCCCAGTTTGAGTCGCAAGGGCAATTGAGTGAGGTCGTCCCGTTGAACTGAGCCAACTCAATCAAGACCTCAAGCTTAGTTGTGGTAGGAAGGCCCTCGGATCACAGGGGGATAGATCTGAGGGCCTTTCTTCTGTCATTCCCAAGGCGGCAGTACCGTGCACACCTTGTGCTTGGACGAATGGATAGCCCGAACGCTCGTCATAATGCTTGCTGGAGCCGCGTCTATAATTGAGGTGACCGCAGAAAGGGAATAATTGGATCTCTGATCGAGGGTCTCCCGCCAACGGTCGGCAGCACGCATTCAGAGAAGAATTCGCTGATGTCACGATCCTGTCAGATCGACCAAGGAGGCAAGGTTAGCCCGACTGGAAAAAGGGCGCCATCTTTGAGGCGGGGGGAGGCAACATGTGAAGGGGGAAGAAAGCCCGGAATCCGAATTCGGTGTTCGTCACGCTATCAGCCCTCCTGTCTTTGGACGGGATAAGGTCCACCGTGAACGCCTTGTGGATCTGATCCGCTCATATCTGCCTCGCAAACTGATAGTAATTACCGCGCCGGCCGGCTATGGAAAGACAACCCTCCTGGCCGATTTCTCGGCGCACTCCGAATTCCCCGTTTGCTGGGTGCGGCTCTCTGATCTGGACGCAGACCCGATGCGACTGGCCACCTTGCTGATCGCCTCGCTTTCTCGGCGATTCCGCACCCTGGGCCGCCACCTTGGGGGAGAAGGGCTCGTCGGCCTTTCTGCGGAAGGGATGGCTCATGCCCTCACCCACACAATCAACGAGAAGGTGACGCGTCCATTCATCCTTGGGCTTGATGATGTCCAATGCCTCAACAGCTCGAGGTCGGCATTGACTCTTCTCGACGAATTCGTTCGCAATCAACCGGATCAAGTGACGCTCCTTGTCGCAGGCCGAGCTGTCCCTGAGATCCCAATGACGCACCTGGTTGCAGAAGGAGAGGTGGCCGCGATCGGTCCTGCCGATCTTGCTCTGACCAGGGAGGAATTGATCGCAGTGGAGCACTCGCGTATGGGAGTGGACCTGGATGCCAAAACGGCCGATAGGATGTTGGATGAGACCGGTGGATGGGTAATGGGGGTGCTTCTATCGGGGAATGCCTCTGTGCGGGGAATGCAGATTCTTGCCGAATCGACGCAACCTGCGGTCTATGATTACCTGGCCTCAGTCGTGCTGGGAAAGCAGCCAGAAAAGTTGCGTCGTTTCATGCTGGAAGCCTGCGCCCTTCCGGTCATGACCGCAGAGGCGTGCAATGCCGTGCTAGGGATGGGGAACAGTCGCCGCTATCTCCAGCAGCTAGTCCGACGCGGATTGTTTGTCGTGGTAGTCGAGGAACACCCGAGAACCTATGAGTTTCACTCCCAGTTTCGCCGATTCCTCATTGAGACTCTTCGCTCGACAGGCGGAAACAGACTCCGCACGCTTCAAGCCCGGTCCGCGTCCTATCTTGCCAAACATGGAGAACCGGAAGAGGCAGTCGGGCTGTATGTCGACGCGGGCGACCTCAGGAGGGCCGGGCGCCTCGCGGGGAGGAATGCAGCACGACTTGAGCGAGAGGGCAGATACGGCTTGCTGGAGGTGTGGAGGGAAGACCTCCGCAGGGGCGGCGTATTTGATCCGCACGTCGATCTGTCACTCGCCTGTGCGTTGGTGATGCAAGGGAGAGGGCCGGAAGCGCGGGCCTTAATCAGAAGATGGAGAAGGGCCGCTGGCAGCAGCAATGCGGAATTGCGTCGCAAATACCACCTAGCCCTGGTGCACCAACTTGTATTCGCAAGCAGGTTTGAGAAGGCCATCAAGACAATCAGGCGTTTCACTTGGCGGGCAAGGGCTCGAGGGGACCGCGAAGGTCGTGCAGACTGCCTTCTGCTGGAGGCTTTCTGCGACATAGAGAGGCGAGCCGATCTGACACGGGCGGCTGATCTGGCTCTTGATGCGGTCCGGATAGGCGAAAGACTTGGTAACGCCACTTTTCTTGCGAATGCTCTATCCAATGCATCGGCTGCCGTCTGGGCCGCGTTTGGGCCTCTCGAAGCAATACCACTCGCGAAGCGCGGATACAGACTTGCTGCGGTCGGCCCATCCCCAACTGGAAGGGCATTGCTCCTGAACAATCTGGGCTCTCTTGAGCACTCGGTGGGGAGATACGAAGCTGGATTCCAACACCTTAACGAGGGGCTGGTGCAGGCACGCAGAGCGGACGCGCGTACATGGGAATCGCAGCTCTCGCTCAGTCTGGCGGACCTGCTTGCCGACCTTCGGCTTGTGGACCAAGCGAGTTCCTACTACCGTTCTGCTGCTTCAGTTGGAGAACGGGCGTGGGGCGCTCGTCAAAGGGTTGTTTCTTCCATCCAGGAGGCAAACTGCTACAGAAGGAACGGGGACCCCGAGCGAGCCAGGCGGGTTATGGCGTCCATTCGGCCGGGCTCCGGTCGCCAGTGGAAGCCACCGCTGCAGCTGGCGAAGGCTGCATTGGAAGTCTCCGAGCATCCCTCCGGCGCGCGCAGGATCGTTAGAAGACTCTTCACGGCGGGCCAACCTTCTCTTTATGCGGAGGAGGAAGTCTTCGCACACTATCTTCTCTCGCGAGCGGCCTGGGGTCTTTCCGAAGGGGCCTTCGCGAAGAAGTACATGGGCGAGGCGCTCTCCAGAGCCAAGCAAATCGGAGCCGAGCAAGTCATTGCCCGAGAACTTCAGAAGGACGAGGCCTTCCGCAGCTTCGCAGAAGCGCAGTTCGCCGAGTCGGACTTGTTCGCCGTCGTTCTCAATCGAATCGCAGACATGAAGGCATTCGCCAAGAAACTCGGGGCAAATGGCATGGCACCTAGCCACGCGGCTAGGATCCAAGTTTCGGCCATGGGCGGGAATGAAGTCGCCTTGAATGACCGCGCGCTCCGCGCACTGCCTCCACTTGCCCGCCAACTGGCGGCCTATCTGGCTGATACTGGCCAGGTTCAACGGGATCGGCTCATGGAGGACTTCTGGCCGGCATCTTCGAAGGGTTGCCAAACAGCCAACTTCCATAGCACCCTTTACAGCCTTCGTCGCGCTCTCGGAAAGAACGCCATCCTTCAGGAGGCGGGCACGTACCTATTCAATCCCAAAGCGAGCATCCAATTCGATGTTGCCATGTTTGAGCAAGCCGCAGTGCAGGCTCAATCCAGCAGCACGCTGCCCGAGGATCGGCCGGCGGAACTCGACGGTGCTCTTGAAATGTACAAGGGGGAGTTCCTTCCTGGATGCTGTCAGGAGTGGGCGGCCCGCAGGCGCGAGATTCTGGCCGAGAAGTATCTGGCCCTCTCGCGAGCCTTCGCTGAGGCCGCCCTCCAAGCTGGCCGTTCCCGGGAAGCGGCCGAAAGATTGCGTTCGGCCTTGGCGGTTGATCCCTATGACGACGATCTGAATCTGCTCTACCTCGAGGCGCTCGGCAATCTGGGCCGCCGCGGGCCGTTGGTCGCCCACTATCATCGATATTGCAAGCTGCTGGCCACCGAGCTGGGGCTCGACCCTCCGGCCCAAGTCCGATCCCGGTACACAGATCTCATCGGATAGAACGGCCAGGCGGGAACGTACGGGTCCGACTGTGCCGACTAGGCCACTTGTTGTTCGCAAGGCCCCATGACTAGGTTCGGATAGCAGAACGGCTCTCGAAGGTCAGCCCCTTTGACCCAGCAGAGGAGAGACCGTGCAGCCGAGGAGGGGGACCGAGGTGGCGAGGATGCTGGGGATTGTCTTGCGAACCGTCTCCTGTCTGGCGACGGTCGTCTGTTGGTGTTAGCAGGGAGGGGGATGAGTAGACAAGCGCCGCAGCAGGAAGGGGTCCCCGTTAGACCGGCGGTGGTCTTGTCGCACTAGGCAGGAGAACGCAAAGCAGTCAAAGGGACCTTCTCGAGCGACCTCGAGATTGAGCCGATTTGATTGAACAATCCCCCGGGTGAGAGTTGGGCGGTATCGGCCGGCGCCGGGCTGGATTGATCTCGTTTCGGAAGGATATCGGCTCTTGAATTCTGCGCGAAATCGAGGAAACCGGCCCTGCTCGCGACGCAGGTAACAGGAGTGGAAAAAACTCATCTCCATTTACCCTTGACAGGTATCCTGCGCGGGATGTGGGAGGAGCTGTTGGGCTATCCTCTCGACCCTTGGGCATGGGGCATCAGGTCGATTCCAAGGACCCCAAGAAGCAGGACAACGATTCGTGCCGTCACTCCCCAGATGACATGCCCCTCGAAGGGCTGGTAAACCGGAACCCATTCAAGCCTTCCCTGGGCCGACTTGGGACGGGGCAGCCATTGGAGATTCGAAGCTTGAGCTAGCCACCGGAGGGGAACGTGGAAGATCTCGCGGACCTCGATCGGGGAAGGTCGTAGCAACGCCGGCCAGGAAAAGACACCTACAATTGGAGTGACCAAGAAACCCGTCACGGTCTCAAGAGGATCGAGCTGTCCCAGAACTCTCACTTGGTCCGAGGCGAGGCCTATTTCTTCCTCGGTCTCACGCAGCGCGGTCTCGACGCCTGCTTCCGACGGATCGTGCGACTGCCCACCCGGAAAGGAGACCTGACCCGGGTGCTCCTCCACGGACTGGCTGCGCTCCGTGAATAGGAGCCGCCAGCCCTCTTCGGCCCGAAACATCGGGACCAGCACGGCTGCCTTGCGTCCGAAGGGACGATCTTCAGTTACACTTGATCCCCCCGCGGCGCACTTGGCCCTGCTCAGCTGGCGCGCAATGTCGGCCTCAGTCAGGGAGGGCGGGTCGTCCAAGGTCACCTTGCGTTTTCACCTTTCGATGCCGATCGGACTCCCGCAATAGCTGCACTCAGCGGTTCCTTCGTCGATCCACTCGACTTCGTCCGACCGGACGCCGCCTCCACAATGAAGGCATTTGGTGAGCAACCTGCGAGGAGCACTTTGTTGGCCCCCCCAAGAAGTGTTCTCGTGGCCCTTGAGCATGGTGCTGAGCCAGGTAGCCAGTTCATCCGCCTCGTCTGCGTGACCCAGCCTGCGCAGTTCGGCCACGACACCGTTTCCCGCGCGATCCAGTATTCTCCAGCGCTGCATCTGAGCCAGGATCGAAAGCCCTTCCCGGGCAAGGGATACCCCCTAGGGAACCTCAAAGGCAAGCACTCGGGCTCTGGCTGCCTGGAGGAAGAGTTGCGGGGCCCGGGGCAAGCCGGCCTGGAGTGCGCCTTGGGCAAGGTCCTCGAAAATCTTGGCGGCGCCTTCAAACTTCCCCTGGTCCATCAGGCAATGGGCTGTTGCCAGCCTCCGTCTCGGACCTTCCCCGAGTGGAACTCCCACAACCCAGGGAATCGGGACCCCCATGCCTCTTCGAGCCACCCACCTTGATTGTCTCCACATCGGCGCGCCTCCTCAGCCTTCCGGCTCCGGCCCGAACTCTCCCTCATCCGGCGTTGAAGCCTCTTCCGGTGCGGCTGCCTCCAGCTGTCCTCCGTTTTCAGGTTCAATTACGGGGCGAGCAAAGATGAGAAATCCGGTGTGAGCGACCATGCGATCCGTTGGGCGCAATCGCTCGGCGATGGGCTTATAGTAACGCAGCGAGATCTCGCACACCTCCACAAAGGCAAACTGATTCCGCTCGAGGGCGGAGAGCAAGAGGCTGACCTGGTTCGTCGTCGGCAGGATGGCGCCCAAAAAGCCGCCCGGGGACAAAGCCGCCCGAACTTGAGGCAGGTAGTCGTAGGGGTTGGGCAAATCCAGGAATAGCGAGGGGACACCTTTCTCTTCGAAGCCGGAGCCGATGTCCCGCAGTCTCAAGACAACGCGGTCCGCCAGCCCCAGCGGTTGGAGGTTGCGCAACGCCACCGCCTGCATATCGGATCGGACGTCGTAAGAGATCACATGTCCTTCAGGACCAACCGCGGTCGCCAGGGCCACCGTCATCGCACCGGAACCCGTTCCTGCCTCGACCACCGTCTGACCGGGCGTGACCGAGAGTTTGAGAAGGATATAGCCGATGTCCTTAGGGAAAACGATCTGACTTATGCGCCGGATGTCGCGCAAAATGTCGCTGAGCGAGGGCCGCAGCAGGTAGAAAGGGCGGCCCAGATGGCTTGTGACGAGAGTCCCCCACAGCTTCCCAATCAGGTCATCGTGTTGAATCACACCACGATGAGTTTGCACTTGAGCGCCCGCTTGCAGCCTGACCAATCGGTACTTGTGATCGCGCCCGACGAGCTGCACTAGATCCCCGGCCTGTGTGCGGTCCACCGCTCCACGCCTCCTCCTGCAATCTGCCACAGCATTGTAACTTTCCGGAATAGCTGGCGCAATCTCAAGTCGGGGAGGCCAAGGCAACAGGCTTTAGTTTGCGCTCCTCAAAGGCGCAGGATACACTGCCCCCTCTCAGGAGGTTCAAGGTGATTGATTGGCGCAACGCCGAGGACGAAGCTCTCAGCCACCTTCAGGCTCTAATCCGCATCAATACGGTCAATCCTCCAGGCAATGAGCTGGAGGCAGCCCGCTACCTCGCCTCCGTCTTGGATCGAGAGCACCTGGCACCCGTTGTGGTCGAGTTTGAACCCGGACGAGGGAATGTCATTGCGCGCCTGCAAGGTACAGGATCCGAGGATCCGCTCCTGCTCTACGGGCACACGGACGTTGTCCCCGTCGACCGAGAGCGCTGGACGCACGCCCCCTTTGGGGGGGAGCTCGTGGATGGGTGCATCTGGGGAAGGGGGGCCCTGGACATGAAGGCCATGGTGGTTCAGAGCCTGATGACGATCATCCTGCTGAAGCGCTCAGGAGTTCAATTGCGGCGCGACTTGATCTTTGCGGCCACTGGAGATGAAGAGATTGACGGGAGCGGGATTCGCTTCCTCGTCGAGCGACACCCGGCTCTGATCCGGGCGGGTTGGGGCCTAACAGAAATGGGTGGCTTCACCCAGCACCTCCACGGCAAGCGCATCTACCCAATCAAGACGGCGGAGAAGGGCGCACTCTGGCTGCGGCTATCTTTCGAGGGGAGGCCAGGCCACGGTTCCATCCCCCACGAGGACAACGTGGTTGGGAAAATGGCTGAAGCCGTTCGCCGCCTGGGCCGCACGAACCTAGGCTATCGCGTCACGCCTCACGCCAGGGCGTATCTGCGGGCAATTGGTCG
>JBEKSY010000044.1:0-20597 GCA_049516595.1 Anaerolineales bacterium | reverse complement strand
TTCGCTTGTTCCCTCCAGCACGGAGACGGTCTTCGATCTGGGCTTAGAGAGGTTCCTGGTCGGGCGCACGGACTTCTGCACCCATCCCAGGGACAGGGTGGGGCTCGTGCCGTCCGTGGGAGGGACAAAGAATCCAGAGCTGCCCAGGATCCGCCAGCTCAAGCCGGACCTCGTCCTTGCCAACCAGGAGGAGAACACGGAGCGGGTGATCCGCGCGCTGGAGGCGGAGGGGATCCCAGTTTGGGTCGCCTTCCCGAAGACGGTGCGAGAAGCGATTTCCGACCTGCGGCGTTTGGCCTCCCTGTTCGCTTCCTCGCGAGCCTGCCAGCAGGTGGATCTGCTCGAGCGAGCGGTGGAATGGGCGGGAGAATCCGCGGCAGGAGATACGCCGAGCGTCTTTTGTCCGATCTGGCGGGCCGGGCCGGCGGAGATGCCCAGCTGGTGGATGACCTTCAACCGAGAGACCTACGCCCATGATCTTCTCCAGCTATGCGGTGGTCGAAATGTTTTTGCCGATCGGGAACGAAGGTACCCTTTGGCCGCTGATTTGGGAAGAGGTCCGTCGCGGGAGCTCGCCCGGCGGGACCATCGCTATCCTCGTGTGGACCTGGAGGAAATCCGACAGGCCTGGCCTGAGGTCCTCCTGTTGCCGGACGAGCCGTTTGGCTTCGGCGAGGCCGACCTGAAGTCGTTGGTCGCCCTTCTGCCAGAGGTTCCAGCTGTTCGGGACGGTCGCCTCCGTTGGGTAGAAGGAAGTCTCCTCTTTTGGCACGGGACCCGAATGGCCAAGGCACTGCAGACCCTGCCTGCCCTACTTCGCTAGAAGCCCCTCTTCCCAGGATCAGGTCTTGGATTTGACAGGCTGGGGCAATTGCGGTACCATTTGTGCGAATAATCATATCAATCGTATCAATCGTATGGGATCGGAGAGATTCTGGATCACATATGAACGAATTCATTTCCTACCTGGCAAACTGTCGCGATGCGAACCGCCGGATTCCGCCCCTGGTCGAGCTGGGCCAGGAGCTGGGGGTGAGCGTGGGCAAGTTGCGCGAGCAAATGGAGGTCGCCCGCAGCTTGGGCTTGATCGAGGTTCACCCACGCACCGGGATTCGGACCCTGTCCTACAGCTTCTTTCCGGCCGTCGAGCAGAGCCTGCGATACGCCATGGCCTGCGATGAGAGCGCCTTTCACCAGTTTGGGGAACTCCGCATTCGGGTAGAAGCCGCATTCTTTACCGAGGCCGCGCGTGTTCTGGAGGAGCCGGAGTTCATCCGACTTCGAGAACTGATCGGAAGGGCCAGGCAGAAACTGTCGGCGCGACCGGCGCTAATCCCACATGACGAGCACCGGGAATTGCACCTGACGATATTCTCCAGGTTGGGCAACCCGTTCGTCTCGGGTCTCCTGCAGGCCTACTGGTCGGCCTACGAGGCCGCGGGACTGAGTCTCTACGCAGACTTTGACTATTTGCAGGAGGTCTGGGACTACCATGAACGGATGATCGAGGCGATCATCCGGGGGGAACTGGATGAAGCCGAAAACGCCTTCCTCAAGCACACCAAATTGCTGCGCCATCGCGAAGGCCGAGTGGGGGGAAAGGCCAAAGCGCTCTATGTCAGTTCACATTCGTGAGGAACAGATATGAGTCTCCAGGAAACGCTGGCGAAGGAAGACCGGGCGGAGCCTGGTCGAATGGTGAATAACCTGTCAATCCTGGTCGCCACGGTAAACGGCTCGGGTAGCCAAACGGCGAACAACGTGTTGCTGCGTGCTCTGTTCAAGATGGGCATCCCGGTTTCGGGGAAGAACCTGTTTCCTTCCAACATCCAAGGAATGCCAACTTGGTTCACCATTCGAGCCAATCGCGAAGGATTTGTCGCCCGCAAGGAGAACGTCGAAATCCTGGTGGCGATGAATCGCACCTCCCTCCGGGAGGACCAACTTCACCTGGTTCCCGGGGGGGCCTGCTTGTACCCCGAGGATCTCCCGGCGGACCGGCTGCGTGCGGACCTGAGCCGTTACCCGATGCCGGTCACGCGCTTGGCGCGCGAATCGGGCGCGGAGGCCTCCCTGCGCCCGTATGTGGCGAATATGGTCTATGTGGGCGTGCTGGCCTGGGAGCTGGGGGTCGACTTGGCCGAAGTCGAGGCCGCGCTGCAGATCCATTTCAAGGGCAAGGCCTCCGCCGTGAAGTTGAATTTCGGTGTGGTCGAAGCCGCGTTCCATTACGCCACTCAGAACCTGCAGAAGAGAGATCCCTATCGGGTCGAGCGCATGCGTGGGACGGAGGGACTCATCTTGGTCGACGGGAACACCTCCGCAGCCCTGGGAGCCATCTATGGGGGGGTGAGTTTTGCCGCTTGGTATCCGATCACACCTGCTTCGAGTCTCGCGGAGACTCTGCAGGAATACCTGCCCCGCCTGCGAAAGGATCCCCAGGGCGGGAGAAACGACTTTGTGATCGTGCAGGCCGAAGATGAGCTGGGGGCCTTGGGCATGGCGGTCGGCGCGGGCTGGATGGGAGCCCGGGCCATGACCTCCACCTCCGGGCCCGGACTTTCCCTGATGGCTGAGTTCTCCGGTTTGGCCTCCTACGCCGAGGTGCCGGTGGTGATCTGGGATGTGCAGCGGGTTGGGCCGAGCACGGGATTGCCGACCCGGGTCTCGCAGGGAGACCTCATGTTCGTGCACTCCATCGGACATGGCGGCCAGCGCCAAGTGGTGCTCTTGCCGGGCCCCGGGGAGTGCTTTGAGTTCGGTTGGCTTGCCTTCGACTTGGCAGCTCGGCTCCAGGCACCCGTGTTTGTGCTCAGCGATCTCGACATGGGCATGAACCAGTGGATGGTGTCTCCGTTTCGCTATCCGGATCGCCCCATCGACCGAGGCAAGATCCTCACGGCGCAGGATCTCGATCGGCTGGGGGGATTCGCCCGATACCGGGATGTGGATGGGGACGGGATCCCCTGGAGGACACTGCCGGGGACTCCCCATCCCAAGGCGGCCTATTTCACGCGGGGTACAGGGCATGACGAAAACGCCGAGTACAGCGAGGATCCGGAGGTCTACGCGGCCAATATGGCACGCCTGGGGCGGAAGTACGCGACGGCTGCAAAGCTGGTCCCTGCACCGATCATCCGGTCGAACCCAGGAGCCAGAATTGGTTTTGTGGGCTTTGGATCAACCGATCCCGCGATCGAAGAGGCGCGGTATGAGCTCCAGGGGGAGGGGACGGTCACGGATTACTTGCGGCTGAGAGCGCTGCCCTTCACCCCGGCGGTGGAGGAGTTCATCGCGGCGCATGAACGCACCTATGTCGTGGAAATGAACACGGATGGGCAGCTCTTCTCTCTGCTGAAGATGGACATCCCGCAGGGGGCCACACGTCTTCGCTCCCTGGCCCACAGTGACGGGTTGCCACTCACCGCAGAATGGATTGAGAGCACCTTCCGAGCTCAGGAGGAATCATCCCATGGCCGTTGAAGCGGAGATGAAGCAAGCGAACGTGAACCTGCTTGGATTGGAGAAGACGGAGTATCGTGGGCTGGAGACTACTCTCTGTCAGGGCTGTGGCCACAATTCGATCACCAGCCAGATCGTAACGGCCTGCTTCCAGCTTTCGATCCCTCCGGAGAAGATCGTTAAGGTCAGTGGGATCGGATGCTCCAGCAAGGCGGCGGCGTATTTCCTCAGTCGATCGCATGGGTTCAACGGGCTGCATGGGCGCATGCCCTCGGTCGCTACCGGCGCGGTGCTCTCGAATCCCGACCTGCACGCCATTGGCATGAGCGGAGATGGAGACACCGCCAATATCGGGCTGGGACAATTCAAGCATCTGGTTCGGCGCAACGTGCCGATGGTCTACATCGTCGCCAACAATGGCGTCTATGGCCTGACCAAAGGGCAGTTTTCAGCAACGGCCGATCAGGGCCTGGAACTCAAGCGCGAGGGCCAGAACGAACTGCCGCCCATCGACATCTGCCTGGAGGCTCTGGTCGGGGGAGCCACCTTCGTCGCTCGCTCCTTTGCGGGGGATCCCAAGCAACTATCGACGTTGCTCAAGGCCGCCCTGGCTCACAGGGGCACAGCGGTGCTGGATGTGATCAGTCCCTGTGTCACCTTCAACAACAAGGATGAATCCCCCAAGAGCTACGCCTGGGGAAAAGCCCACGAGGCCCCTCTTCATGACATCACTTTCATCCCTTACTCTCCGGAGATGGAGATCGAGTATGCCCCAGGCGAACTCAAGAGGGTTTCCTTTGACGATGGTTCGGTCGTTTGGCTCAAGAAGGTGGCTACCGACCATGACCCGGGCGACCGGCTGGCAGCCATCCGCCTGATGGATGAGGCCAGAACCGAAGGCCACTTCGTCACGGGGTTGATTTACGTCACCACCGCACAACCCACCTTCGTGCAGATTTCCCGGATGTCCGAGACACCCCTTGCGCACTTGCCCGACGATCGCCTCCGCCCTCCGCCCAAGACCCTCGACGAGATCAACCGCAAGTACACCTAGGACCCCTGACATGGCCGCCTTGAACAAGGCGGTCATGCTTTGTCTATTCCATGCTTTCTTTATTCCATTAACGGGGGCGGGGCCACCCCATATGCTCGCGCGCCCAAGGCTTGGAACCCGCGAGGAGAAGCCTCCAACTCAATCAATGAACCTGAATAGATAGGGAGGCTGGTGCCAGGTCAGTCGGTGGGACGTGGGAAGCAATGGCCACATTTGCATTCCTGGGAGTCGAGGTACCCTTACCCGATCCGGCGCGGTCGGCGGGAAACGACCTGCCAGGAACATCGACGCATTCCTGCCGCAACCCCCCCTCGGCCCTGACCATCGGCGGCCAACGGCGAGCCGCATCTACAGGGATCAGGTGGCGCTAGGGTGCCAGCGGTGCTTTGGGCAAACTGAACTTCCATCGCAGAGTGCCATCACGGCCGCAATTCCGGAAGGGGGGCAAGATAGTTGGACTCTCGGCTCCATGCGGCAAGCCATGAGGAATAGCGCTGTCTCTGCCTGGGCCATCGCCTTCTTGTTCTGCCGGGCCGTCCTCCTGTTGGCCCTCCCGGACAGGGCTTGCTCAGTTATGGGGTCTTAGCCCCCTTCTGTCGGCCCGCCTGCCTGCCAGAATGGTCCCATTGTCAACTACTGGGTTGAGTTTTCCTCGGTCTTCCCTTTCCTTTCTCCGGTGCTGTCCCAGCTCGCCGGGGGTGGCGAAGGCGGACTGTGTCTACGGACGCCTGTCCTTGCTCACGATCGCCCAGGCAGCCTGCCTGGGGACACTTGCAGAGTTTGCCGGGGGAGCTCCATGCCGGAGAAGAAGTGCTTGCCCGCAAAGGGCTCTATTTCGCGGTTTGCGCTGGGTTGCCTAGATGTGGTGGGGCTTCGACGCCCTTGGCAGTGGCCCAGGCGAACGTTCAAACGCCTGGGCAAGGCGGACCCGGGAATATCCCAGGCCAGCAGCTCCGGGGGGAACCAGTCCGCTAGGCGTGGACAATGCGGGCGGAAAGCTCAATGGGATGCGATGGGCCCTGGCCCTTTTGCGGAGGCAGAGGACTTTTGCCTCGCCCAAGAAGTCAATAGAAGAGCAGAGTCGTGCCGTTGTCCATCGCACGAAAAAGGAAGCTCCCTGCCGTTCGCTGGCGCCCCCTATGGCTCTTGCGCATTTCGCTGGAACACGATCATCGATTCGCTGCCAAACGCAGTGGTGGCAGCTTGCCAAATCGGCCGGTAGGTCCCTGTGAACCAGCCCTGTCCCTCAAGGGATTTGCGGATGAACACGTCAAGTGTAACTAGGTAGGCCGGAGAAAGCTCTCGCACAAGCTCTGCCGGGATGGCATAGTTGCTGACATAGTCGGACGGAGGAAGAGGGTAGTACTTCGCGGCCTCCGGGGTAACCAGCCCCACGGTGTCGAGGATGCGACAGTCGCAGTAGTAGCCCAAGGCGCCGATCTCGCTGGCCGCCACCACGTCTCCTGGGCCGACTTTCGTTCTCACGAGTTCACCCGCCTCTCGGTAGAGTGTCTCGCGCTCAATCCAGATGACGTTCGACGTCAGGCACCCTGGACAACCCTGACCCGTGCCTCGATAGGACATCATCTGGCAGAGGACCAGGAGAACCCCGAGGAGGAGAGGCAGGCCCTGCAGGATCCTCGACTGGCCAGCTTGGGAGATGCGATTGGCGCTGACCGCCAGCCCCGCTAGGAAGAAGGGAAGCGGTGCGAGCAGGTACCACTCTGCAATCGGCTTTTGGAACAATCCCAGGCCAGCGTAGGCCCCGTAGTGGATGGCTGGGATAGCCAGAATCCAGAGGACTCTCCGGTCAAACCCTCTGGCCGCTTGGCCCAGGCCTGAAACCCAGAAGAGGACTAGGGCGAGGCCAAACAAGGCCACGCATACTCCGGAGAGGGCCGGCAGGTAGATATAAATCCCTCGCGCGGCCAACCCCAGAGGTCCAGCGGCGAACACCCCCGCGATGAAGTAGGCAACCTGCCGCAGGTTCTCAAGCGAGTCGATCCGATAGATCATCCCGCTCTTGGCAAGCAGCGACTGGGGAATGAACGAGCCATACCGCCACCAGCTCCAGGCAACCCAGGGCAGCAGGACGAGGAGCATGGCCAGGAGCTCCTTGGCCGGAATCCTGCGCCGGGTCACGGCGATTCCCAGGCCTATGGCCAGCGCCGCCGAGAGCGAATCGGGCCTGGTCAGGATGCTCAGCCCCAGGAGGACCATCGCCCAAAGATCTCTCTCTCGAAGGTAGAGAATGGCTGCCCCGAGCCACAAAGCACACTCCAGAGAGGTCTCCATCCCCCCCACGGAATAGCGAACGGCGATTGGATACAGGGCCCAGGCGAGGGCCAGCAACGTGCATGACCACCAGGGGAGGAGAAGGCGCTGCCCCAGGCGGAAGAGCAAGAGGGTGCTGACCGCATCGGCGGCCGCGTTGACCACCAACGCAATCCAGGAGAGATCGCCACGTGTCGCGGCCCGGATTGCGGCCAGCAAGAATGTGTAGAGCGGTGTCGACGTACCCAGGACCTGCTGGCCCGGGTTGTATACCAGGCCGAGGCCTTCGCTTAAGTTGCGCGCGTAGCGGAAGGTGATGTACGCGTCATCGACCGTCTTCGGCCCGATGGCGACCCGCACAGCTACGGCGAGTGCGGCCAGCGCGCCGCAGGCGGCGAAGCTGAACCAGCCATCCTTTCTCTCCAGAGGCGCCCCTGTCAATCGCGCTGAATGCCCGTCGAGAGCCAGGGTCGAGGACCCTCGGGGACTCGAGTTCGAGGGGGATCCTGGGGCCCGCAAGTCTTTAGCCCGGCCCACAAGTGATCTCGTAGAGCGGGGCCCAGCCTCCGGCGAAACGCACCCGTGCGCAGGCCGGGACGAACTCATCGAAGAAGTAGTCTTCCGCGCGGCGTTGTGGGCCGGTCGGGTCGGGCTCCTCCAGGCGGAACTCTTCATCTCTCGAGTACATCAGGTGGGTGATGCCCATCGCCTCCAGCTGAGTGGCCAGGCGCACGCGCCGGATCGCTCTTTGCCAGAATGACCCACTGGGACTGAGCGGCACCAGCGGCAAAGCGAGTCTCATAGCAGTAGCCCTGCCCATCCCACATCATGAAAACCCGAGCGTCCTCAGGCAGGTCCTGCATAATGTATTGTATCGATGCGAAATCCGACGCCCGCTCGGTGAGAAAAGTGCGCTTGAAGATCTCCCAAAGGATCACGGGAAGAGGACGGGTACGAGCGCGAGCCCATAGATGCCTTGGGCGATCCGCCTGAATTGGCCACGATGCATGTGGCAGAAGAGGCGCTGGCGAGAATACCCCTGCAACTTTCGCCTGCACAGCAGTGAAGTATCCGGCCTGTGGTTCAGCGAGTTGAAATAGACGCTCGGGATCGGGTTTCCCGTCCATGTGCGCAACTTGTCCTCATGTTCAGGACATTCTGCACACAGTGTATAGGGGTTCTTGACCATGTCAAGGCGCTGCCGCGACCTTTGGCCCCTGTACCATGCGGCTGCATCCGCGCATAGCGATGAGACCCTCGATTTCATTGGTCCCCGGGTTACGGTCGACGATTCCGGAGCGGAGGATCTTGAGGAAACGAAGCAACCAAGACCACGACCATCGGAATCGTGATCGCCCTTCTGCGCCCGATTTCGGGGCTGGTCAAATCGGGCCTGTTCCGCGTACAGGGCTGCATGCTGACCGCCGATGGCCAGCCTCTGCGTCTCTTCCTCCTGCTGCCCGCAGTGAGCAAGTCCGAACATCACGGTCGCCACGCAGTGGGCTATCAACCTGCCATTCCTGGTCGCTCCGCCAACCCCAGCCTCGCCGTCCGGGAGGCGCGCTTCGAGTCTCAACTCAAGGGCCGCAAAACATTCATTGCGGTGTTTCCATCACATGGTTCTTGCGAGGAACGGGCATTGGGCGGCCCGCCCAATCGCTCATGCCTCGGCGCAAGCAACCCGGATTGCCCGGTCTCTTGTGTAGGGTGAAGTGGCGATTGCGCTGACATGAGATTGATTAGGCATTCTGGCGCCCTCGCAAATCGCCATGTTCTCCGCTCCTGCCCATCCTTTCCACGGCCTCCAGTCGTCCACCGGGCTTGCCTTGCGATGGGCCTGTGGGATATCTGATTGAGCGATCCTGGCGTAGTAGCGCACCATGTCCAGGCTCCCGTGGCCGAGGATCTGCTGCAAGGTGAACACGTCCCCGCCGGATCGGAGGTAGGTGATTGCGAAGGTGTGGCGTAGCTTGTGGCGATAGGCGTTCGGGACCCCAGCCTTCTTGGTGATGCTGTAGACGAACTGGGGCAGCGCATCGCGACTCATCTAGCGACCAGCTCGTGCGACATACAGGGGAGCGTCGGCCTGCTGCCCATCCTCGCGCCCGGAAAGACCGCGCCAAACGGCCCGCCGCGTCGCCTTGCTGAGATGATGGTGCGGCCCTTGCCTCCCTTGGCGCCGCCCTGGACCCCCTGCTTGATGTCGACTTTCCCTGTCTTCAGGTCGACCTCTTCGACCTTCAGTGCATATCGCTCCGACGCACGCAATCCTGTGTCCAGAAGGACCAGGAGGATTGCGGTGTCCCGGTTGGCGGTCGGCCGGCGCATGACGAATGTCCGGCGGACGGGTGCGGTCGCCTCACGGGAGTAGGAGCAGGCCATAAACATGCGGTCGACCTCTTCCCAACTGAGCTCGGGAATAGGGGTATTTGGCGAGCGGGGCAGGCGGACTTCCTTCGTCGGGGGGGGCACCGACTTCGGGCTGTGCCCACCTGAAGAGAGACGAGAGCGTGAAGTAAACGTTGCAGATGGTTCTTCTGGAGAGCGGTTGTTCCTTCCTGGCGAATTGCTGCGGCGGAAACTCGGTGCGCGACCAGGCGGGGCCGGCGGTCATGGCCGCGCCGGTGACCTCGGCGACGTCCCAACCGCTTGTGCGCTCGACCCACTTCCTCAGGTCGTCGACGCGGGAATCGATGGTGCGCTGGCTGAGGCCTTCCGCCAGCTTGGCGTGGGTGAAGCCAACCAGGGGCTGGAACTCAAGCGGGAGGGCCAGAAGGAACTGCCCCGCATCGACGAGTGCCTCGAGGCGCTCGTCGGGGGGGCCACCTTTGTCGCCCGCTCCTTCGCCGGAGATCCCAATCAGCTGTCAACCCTTCTTAAGGCCGCCCCGGCCCATTAGGGCGCAGCGGTTCTGAGTGTGATTAGTCTGTGTGTCATCTTCAACAACAAAGACGAATCCCCGAAGAGCTACGCCTGGGGGAACAACCATGAGGCGCCTCTGCTCGATATTACTTTCATCCCCTACTCCCCCGAGATGGAAATCGAGTGTGCCCTGGGAGAGCCAAGAAAAGTCTCCTTTGAGGATGGATCGGTTGTCTGGCTGAAGAAGGTTGCCGCGGACAATGACCCGGGCGATCGACTGGCCGCCATCGGCCTGACGGAGGAGGCGAGAACCGAATGCCTCTTCGCAGCGGGCCTGATCTACTTGAGCATGGACCAACCGACCATCGTAGAGATTTCGCGAATGTCCGAGACGCCCCTTGCTCATCTGCCTCAAGAACGCGTGCATCCTCCACCCAGGACACTCGAAGAGATCAACCGAAAGTTCGCCTATGAACCCTGACATGGCCGCCTTGAAGGAGGCCGTCCTGCTCTTGTCGTCGGCCTGTTCGTCTTCGGGGCAACGGTCTTGTGTAAACACCACCTCTGCATTCTGAAGGAACGAGCGACTGTTTGCCTGGTGGAATCATGGCAGAGCGCACTCGTGTACTTTGACACCCTCCCACGGACCCCCTATACTCGCGTGACTGGAACGATGTCCGCAGTGGGACCGTGGAACGGCACTCTTTTCTCCGGGGGTTTGGGGGGAACGCTGTTCCCAAGGGGAGGTCAAATTCTTGCATCTCGGAGGCTTTGGTGGACGGGACGAAGGCGTGATGTTGGACTAACGTGCGCGGGAGGAAGTTTCCTTGATTGTTGCGCCTCCAGATTCTCAAGCCCAGGGTGGCAATCTCGGTGGCCAAGGCAGCCATCGGACCAGGGAGCAAGATCCTCGCTTGTCCCTGGATCGAGCGCGAGCTTCGAGCCCACCGCTCCCACATGGATCTGAGAGACATCATGTTTGTGCTCGCGAAGAAGCCAACAGTCCGAGATTCAGCGGTTGGATGTCGCGAATGAAGGGGTATCGATTAATCCTCCTGGCCGGAGCACTGTCGATTGGGGTCATTGTGCTCCATATTTGGTCACTTATGCGGTACCCTGCTCCTTTCGTCGATGAGCCGTGGTATGCGAGCCGGGCATGGGCCTTCATCACCAATGGGAAGCCATTTGGAGCCCTCGACGCCGGCGTCCCTGACCGCTTCCCCACGTACTGGGCCTCCTTTCCGTGGTTACCAGTGGCGATCCAGTCGATCGCCTTGAGACTGGTAGGTCGCCCCGAGTTGTTTCCACTTCGCGTTGTCTCCTTTGCCTTCGGGGTCCTGCTCTTGGCAGCCGTCTGGTTGATGGGGCAGCACCTTGGAGGCAGGAGGCTGGCGTTCCTCTCAACACTCCTAGTGGCCTTGTCTCAGCCGTTTTTCTACTCCGCGCATATGGCTCGATACGACGTGATGGTTGCCGCCTTGGGCTTCCTGTCTGTTTCCCTCATACTCGTCAATTCAAAACGGCTTGCCCGGGTGGGCTTGGTGGCAGGATTCATATTGGCCATGTCCTTCGAAATTCATCCCAACGGCATGATTTATGGACCCGTGATCCTCGTGGTTGGCCTCACGCAGTGGGGGTGGTCGTTCTTCACCGGTCGGGACTTCTGGGCCTTTGCCGGAGCCACTCTTCTCGGTCTTCTAGGCTATGCTGCTATCCACATCTTTCCGAACCCGCATACCTACTTCGCGCTCAACCAGTTGATCTATGGGTCGACACACGTGCCGCCGGTCGCCACAGGCAGCCCGTCCATCCTGGCTGCCGGGATAGGAAACGAATTGAGCTTGCTGTTGTCAACATATCTTCTGGGGTTTGTCATAGTCATTTGGGCGGCGATCGCGTTGGCCCGATCGGAGAGTCGGAGGGAGCGACTTCTCTTTCTTGTTGCCTTGACACTCTTCCTGGGCCAAGCGCTACTGGTCCGAAATAAACTCACGTATTACGCGATCCTGGTGACCCCCGGGCTCGACATGCTTTTAGCAGCGTTTCTCCTTCGAATGACTTGGCCGATGAAGGCGATGCGCCTTCCACGTCTGAATCCGATGCTGCTGTCTTTTCCCGTGATACTTGGTTCGATGGTGGTCAATCTCCTTCCCCTTCGGTGGAATGCCTATCAAGACTATCTCCGGGTGCAGGATCGCATCAACGCCGATGTTCGTCCCGAAGATGTGATCATGGCCTCCCAAACCTACTGGTTCGGGCTCTACCAACACAAATACTATTCATGGGAGCAACTCGTATATTTTCAGCGCTATTTTCCGGGCTCCGGACTCGCAGATGGGATGGCCGAGTTTCGACCTGACATCTTCATCGTGGATGGAAACATGGAGGATTTCATTACAGACGAAGGGCAACCAGGTCTGTTCTCGGGATTTCTTGACCTCCCCAAGGCTGAACTGAATGAGGCCCTGGCGGAGCATGGCAGGCTAATCGATCAATATGACGGCGGGAGCTATGGCCAAGTAAGGGTCTATCGCCTGAGCTTGCCTGATTCGTCTCCAGACAATCACATAGGGGAATTCAGTCGATCAGGGACGACACCAATGCCAACCAGCAAGGGACCAGTGGAGAGGTCTGACACGACCGGGGCACAAGGTATCGCGCGACCAGGGGCGGGTTAATAGATCCCAGGCCAGCTTAAAGACCATGTTGTCCTCACTGTACGCTTTACTTGTCGCCGCTCTGATTAGCCTCATCGCTTGTGCGCTGGGTCTCCTCGTGCTCGATTTCTTCTCGTCCCTGCACGTCAGCTTCTTGGAAAAGGCCGCATTCTCTTTTTCGCTGGGCTGTGGTGGTTTGGCCTATGGAGTGCTTCTGCTTGGGCTGGTCGGCGAGCTTAACCTATGGGCCTTACTGACCTGGTTACTCCTGGCCTCCCTGGTGGCCCGGCGTTCAATCCTTCGGGTCCTCCAATCCTTGGTCAAGCTGCCGTCAGCGTTCCTGGCGATGTGGAAGGACCTGGGTGGCCCCAAAAAGGTCTTTCTTGCGGCTGCGACCGTACTTCTTGGCGCAACAACACTACAGGCCCTGACCCCCCCATGGGACTACGACGGCTTGATGTATCACTTGCAAGGGCCTCGATTGTTCCTAGAAGCCTCTCGTGTTTTCTCGTTGCCGGACGTATGGGGGGCGAATGGCCCCTCTTCACTCGAGATGTTATTCGCCCTGGCGATGAAACTTGGTACGGACCGGGCCCCCAAGGTCCTTCATCTTGCCTTCGGGGTTTGCCTTTTCGCCATAACGTTCGCACTGGGTCGACGGTTGCTGCCGAGAGGCGGCGAATGGCTCGCTTGTGCTGTTCTTCTCGGTGTTCCTATCCTTCCGGTCTGGTCGAGTTTGGCCTATTCTGACCTAGCCTGGGCTGCCTTTGAAAGCCTGGCGATGCTTGCCATCGTCGCCTGGATTCAGGAGGAGGACCGCAGGTGGTTGGTCCTGGGCGGGGTGTGCATGGGACTGGCGCTTGGGAGCAAGTACCTAGCGCTGGGCGGGCTGGGCGTGGTTGGATCCTATGTCCTCTGGCGGGAGCGCAAGCGGGGGCTGAGGCGCGCCCTCACGGAGGGGGGGATCTTCGGGCTGGTCGCCGTCGCTGTTGGCTTGCCCTGGTACCTCAAGAACTGGGCGCTGACTGGGAACCCGGTCTTTCCTGTGTATTTTGGGGGAGCGGGATGGACAAGCGCTCGCTTGGCCGCCTTAATGACCTACCTCCGATCCTTTGGGACGGGGAATTCATTGCTGGATTATGTTCTTCTACCCCTCAACCTGTATGCTCAACATGCCAGATTTGCCACCTTCGAGGGGACGGTCGAAATCCCGGGGCTGCTTTTTCCGTTCGCCCTGGCCTCGCCGCTTCTTGGGTCTCGGAGAAGCCTGTATCCCTTATGGGTGATGGTCCCGCTGCGATTTGCGGCTTGGGCGGTCGGGTCGCAGCAAACACGTTTCCTTCTCCCGATATTCCCCGCTCTCAGCGTTCTTGCGGCTGCTGGCCTGCTGGGATTAGCCAACAGGCTGCGCGATCCGAGGGCGCGCCGCATACTGCTCGTGGGGTTGGTCGGGGGTGTGGTCGCTGCAACCCTCGTCTATGCTGGGACATACTGGGAGGTCGTTCAGCCCGGGGGCGTGCTCATTGGGGTGGAGACCCCAGACGCATTCCTTAGCCGAATGATTCCGGACTACTCTGCTTTGCAATTTGTGAAAGCACGTCTTTCGGGGAATGACCGGGTCCTGATGATGTGGGACGGGGAGGGGTACTACTGCGACTCACGTTGCTTACCCGACGCTGAGCAATCGCGGTGGACGCTGACCGTGGGGGTTTCCCCCACGATTTCCACGGTCACCGAGTCGTTGCGGGAGGAAGGGGTGACCCATCTTCTCTTCAGCGTGGCCGATGCAGGGTTCATCCTGCAGCATGACCCGACCGGGAGCCACCGGCGCGCCCTCGAGTTCTTCCTGGGTGTGTACCGCAGCCAGTGCACCCGCCCGGTTTTTGAGGGCCAGGGCGTGGTGTTGTACGAGCTGACCTGCGGGTAGCCACGCACCACCGCCTGAGGGCTCCCAGCATCCTTTCCTGCCGAGGGAATCTGAGGTTCGTCTTTGGCGACCGGCTACAGGTCGGCCCAGCCCAGGATCCTTTTCAACGGGTCCTGCGCTTGCGGCGACGGAGATTCCGCCGATATAGTATGCGCGGCCTTCCGGCCCTCTGGGAATCTGCTGGGGCAGGCCAAGCATGCGGGGACACTGCCTCAGGTTGGGCCTCGGCCGGGCTTTCACGCGGGTTGGGACTGCGAGACTGAGGAAGTCGCTCGTTGGCTGCGCTTTCGTTCGGGTTGGAGATTCCCCCCTTAGTTGGGTTGACGATTTTGCAGTTTGCAGCTGTCTTGCGCTAGCGGAGAGGGCCTAGCCTCCCCCCGCGGATACTTGGTTCGACAATCTCGTGCAGGGTGTCTGGATCAAATCGACGGTCGAAGACGGAGTCCCCAAGTCCTCCTTCGAGCCTGGGCGCCAGGAGCAGTCTGCCAGGCCCAACTGCCAGGACTTGGATTCTTCCCCCCAGGCTTGGCGGACCGTCGCCTCGGACGTTCTGCTCGCTCCCAGGTCATGCCGTTGGGTGGGGGCGCGAAGTGGTCCCAATCATTTGAGTGTAGACTGATCATGGAGCCAGCGTGTTTCGGGGCCGGCTTGAGGCGGGTCAGCCCATCCCGCGGGCGCTCTCGGGGAGAGTGCCCTCACCCTGCAAAGAGCCCGGGTTACTCCCATGGTAGTGTGCCGACCTTCGTCAAGACAGGTCGGGATGAGGCTGCCATCGGGATTGATCGTGTCATGACGTCCTCCTGCGGAAATACGGCTGGCGTCCCGGGAGGGCGTGTACGCGTTGATCCTGGCTTTTGATTGAACCCGCATGCTCGCACGCAGAATTGGAGTAGGTATGGAACCATCGGCCAGCCCGGTGAGTCCCGTCAGGGGCCTTCGGTGAGGGACCCATCGGAATCGGCCCGCTCGCCGAACGGCCAGCCCGTCGGAGGGGGACTGGTCAGGACGGGTCTGATGTGCCTTCTTTTGGCCGTCCTGCTGGTGGCCTTGACTCTCTGCAACTACCGTTACTCGCTCCTCGAGCCAGGTGGGAATGACTTCCTCGCCCGATGGAACGGCGCGAGGGCCTGGGTGCTCGAGGGGCGCAGCCCGTACGACCCATCGGTTACCCTGGACGCGCAGCGGCTCATCTACGGAAGGCCTGCCGACCCAAGCCGCGGGGAGGACTTGGCCCAGTTTGTGTACCCGCTTCACTCCATGCTTTTCTTTGCGCCCTTCGGGTTGCTGAACTACCCAGCCGCTCGTGCGCTCTGGATGACGGTGCTCGAAGCAGGCCTGGTCGGGCTGGGGCTGGCCTCCATCCAGTTGGTCGGGTGGCGCCTGCCTCGCTCGACGCTCGTGATCGTCCTGGTCTTCGCGCTCCTTTGGTACTACGGCTTGCGCGGGTTGATTGACGGCCAATTTGCGATTCTTGACGCCCTGGCGATGGTCGCCGCCTTGCTGGCGATCCAGCGTCACCGGGATTTTGTAGCGGGCCTGTTGCTGGGGCTGTCCACCGCCAAACCACAAATGGCCTTCCTGCTGCTCCCCTTTGTCCTGGTCTGGGCCATCTCACGAAAGCGCTGGAATCTATTCGGGTGGAGCCTGGCTTTCTGCCTATTGCTGCCCGGCGCCTTCCTGATGGTCATGCCCGACTGGCCCTTGCAGATGTGGCGGCAGATGCAGATCTATCCCAGCTATGCAGTGATCGGCTCACCGATTTCAATCCTGGTGGCGCAGACGGGTACTCTCTCGCAGAGACTGGATTGGATTATTACGGCGGTGTTCGTGCTCTATCTGCTAGTGGAATGGGGGATCACCCTGCGAAGCAGGGAGGATCGGTTCGTTTGGACAAGCTTGATGACCTTGGTGATCACCAATTGGGTCGCCTACCGGACAGCCACAACCAACTACGTGGTTCTCCTGCCCGCCGTTTTCCTCGTGTCGGCCTACTTGGAGGCACGATGGCCCAACTCCGGCCGGGCTCTGGCGCTGGCCGCTCTGGGTTTCGTGTTCCTCGTCGGCTGGGCCGTTTTTCTGACCACGGTAAGAGGAAACGTTGAGCAGTGGCCCGCCTACCTCCCCTTGCCGACGCTGGGTCTTCTTGGATTGCTCGTCGTACGGAATTGGTTCCCAAGGATGGGCCGTGAGCCGGTGGACTGATTTCGCAGGGCGAATCCTAGAAGGAAGGGGCAGCCTGCCGCTGGTCATCGGTGTGGCAGCGCTGGCGCGTCTCGTAGGGCTCGGCCATCATCCCCTTTGGTACGATGAGGCCTTCTCGGTCCTCATCGCCCGGAAGGGCCCGGAGGCCATGCTTCGGGGGACTTTGGCCCTTTCGGGTTCGAGCGCGGCGGATGTGCATCCGGTCTTGTATTACGTCCTTCTCTGGCGCTGGATGGAGGCCTTTGGGGAGAGCGTCATTGGACTTCGCCTGCTCTCGGCTCTCTTGGGCCTGGTGACCGTCGCGTTGGTCTGGATCCTGGCGCGAGATCTCATGGGGTCTCGAATTGGAACAGTCTCGGCCCTTTTGATCGCCCTCTCCCCCTTTCAGGTTCACTACTCGCAAGAAGTGCGCATGTATGCCTTGCTGGCCGCCTTCCTGCTGGGAGCCACGCTGGCGCTGTGGCGGGGCACATGGAAGGGCGGGTGGCCCTGGTGGGTTTGCCTGAGCGTGTGCACTGCGCTGGCCATGTACACCCACATTCTGGCGGTTGTATTTCTTGTCCCCTTGTATTTGACCCCTTTGCTTTGGAAAAAGCAGCGCGCCTTGCGGAACGCAGCCTTCTCGGGCCTGGGTTCAATCCTGCTTTTCCTTCCCTGGCTCATCCAGGTCCCCTCCCAGGTCGCCAAGGTGGCTTCGGGCTATTGGGTCCCCAGGCCGGGGGTGCAGGATCTGGTTACGACCTTGCTCGTATTTGTCAATGAGTTGCCTGTTCCCTCGGCCGTCCTTCCGGTGAGCCTGTTCATTGCGATCCTCATGCTCCTGCTCGCCGTGTTCCAAACCGCCCGAGTCAGGAAGGCGGGGTCAGCGCAGGCCCATTGGGGGTTCTGGTTTGGATATCTGTCCACGGCTCCGGTGCTTCTTGCCTTCCTCCTCTCCCAATGGCACTCGGTCTTCGTCCAGCGAGCTTTCATTACCTCGGGTGTCTTCTTCGTGGTCTGGGTTTGCTGGGCGCTTTCATCTCCCTCGGTCCCGCGCCTGGTGCGGACCCTGGGCCTGGGGATTTTCTTGCTCGCACAACTTGCAGGGCTTTACTACCGTTATGCCTACGATGGGTTCCCCTACGCCCCCTTTCCAACTCTGGTCTCGAACCTGAAGTCGGTTCTGCGACCTGGTGATGTCGTCCTCCATTCAAACAAGATCACGATGCTCCCTTCGGTCTACTACGGTCCGGACCTACCTCAAAGCTATCTCCGAGATGTCCCCGGTTCCGCAAGCGATACGCTGGCGCCCGAAACCCAGCGGGTCCTGGGCTTGGTGGCGTCGGATAGTCCTGGGGAAGCGGTGGGCAACGCCCAGCGTGTTGACTTCATTGTTTTTCAGCAGGAGCTGGATGAGTACGAGGCGCAGACCGGAAGCCCGGATCCGAATCTGGCGTGGCTAAGCGCGCGGTTCATCCTGCGGACCAAGATCCAACTGGGAGATTTGTGGCTTTATGAATTCTCCAGATGAGGGTGGAAAGAAGCGTCAGGCGCCGGCGATGGCGCCGGTGGCTCGAAGCCTTGTCCACTCCACACACGCCGCTGGGTGACGGGAAAGGGACGCCGCCCGCGTCCGGGGAGGGCAGGTTGACACAGGCAGGGCAGGATCCCGGCCGCGCCAATTCGCGCCTCGGCCGATCTGGTTGGCCTGCTGTGGCGGGCGAAGTGCTTGTTGTGCTCTGCCTGGCCACGGGGGTGGCTGGCTACTTCGTTGTGCACAAGCTCTGGGCGGGCCCGCCTCCCAGCGCGCCTTTGCAGGCGACGGCCGATCTGATTCTGGCACTCAGCCTAGTCAGCTTGGCGGGCGGGGTAGGCCATCGGATACTAGGGGAGTGTGAGCCCCTAAACCCTCTGGAGCAACTGGGACTTCAGGCAGGTGTTGGTCTGGGGATCCTTAGCCTCCTGGTGCTCCTGGCCGGGCTGATCGGGGTCTATCGGACGTGGGTTGCCTGGGCTGCACTTCTGCTTGGGATCCTTCTTCTCTGGCGAGACGCCCGAGCGTGGCTTCGCGGGTGGGGCCATCTGCGTGAGTACCTGGCCGCCTCCGGGGGTCTGGGCTGGCTGGCCTTCCTTTTCCTCTGCCTCATCTCCGCAATGTCCCTCTTGGTGGCCCTCGCCCCCGCCCTGAAGTGGGACGCACTGGTCTATCATCTGGACTTGCCCAAGCTCTTTCTGGCGGCGGGTCGGATCTACCTTCCCCCGGGAGGGTTTTTCTTCGGGATGCCTGAGCTGGCCGAAATGGTCTATCTCTGGGCGATGGCTCTGCGCTCGGGCAGCACGGCCGCCGTCCTCGGCTGGGCGGTCGGCGTCCTCACCATGGTGAGTCTGGCCGGACTGGCTTATCGACGGATCAGCCGCCCGCAGGCGTGGGTGGCTCCGGCCATCCTTTTCTCGGGCGCAACGGTCTCGAGAATGATGGGCTGGGCCTACGAGGATCTCTGGACGATCCTCTTCGCTGTCCTTCTTCTCCTGGCGCTCGACCTCTGGCTGGAATCGTCCAGCCAGCGATGGCTGATCCTGGCCGGTGTGTCCGGCGGGATGATGGTCGGAACAAAGTACACTGGCGCTCTTGTCGTGCTGGCGGCCGGGCTGGTGATCCTCATCCTTTCGCGTGCGCGTGGCGGTCGCGCACTCGGGATCTTCTGGGGAACGGCGGTGCTGGTTGCCTCTCCGTGGCTGGTCCGGAATGCGGCCCTCACCGGGAACCCGTTCTATCCGCTCTTGTTTCCCACTCGCCAGGTGGATGCTCTCGAGTTGCAGTTCTACTCTTTGGCAGGCCCCTCTGCTCGATCCCTTTGGAATGATCTTTTTCTCCCGATCACGGCGGCAATCTTCGGCCAAGAGGGGGCGCCTGGGTTTTCGGCCAGCATTGGCCCGCTGATGGTCGCGCTAATCCCTGGGCTCCTTCTCAGCCGAGGTCGCTTTTCCCATGAGTCAGTTCGGCTCTTGAAGGCTGCCGGCATCCTGGGTCTCTCGGGCTGGGTGGCTTGGGCGGTGCTTGCCCACGTGTCCTCGCTCTTGATCCAGACTCGGCTGTATTTCGGCTTCTTCCCAGCCCTCTCCCTCCTGGGCGTGGCGGGGCTCGCCTCCATCGCCCCCAGGCGGCGCGGAGCGGTGCGCATCGGGGTTCTGGCTTCTTTTCTGATCGGATTGGCCCTGGTTCTGGAGGCGTTCAACGAGGGGCTGAACTTTGCCGCGGTCAATCCTGTTCCGGTCCTTAGCGGGGTAGAGTCCGAAGGGCAGTTTCTTGCGGAGCGCCTGGGGTGGTACGAACCAGCCATGGAAGCGGTGAATTCTCTGCCTGCTGGGTCCAAGGTGGTCTTCCTGTGGGAGGCAAGGGGCTACTACTGCAAGACAAACTGCCTGCCCGATGAGATCATCGATCGCTGGTGGCACCTTCTTAGGGTCCGCGGAGACAGCCAGTCCATTGTCGATCTCTGGCGTGAGCAAGGGGTGACCCACGTCTTGATCTACGACTGGGGGGCCCGCATGGAGCAAGAGGACCAACCTCTGTACCAACCTTCGGATTGGGACCAGCTGAAGATCCTGGAGCAGAGCCAGCTGACCCGGGTGGCCGACTTGGGAGGGGTGTATAGTCTCTACAAGATACCTTAGTCATATATTTGACTAGTACATTTCGTACAAGGGCCACAGATAGCGGGGGATGAAGGGCTTTCGCCTTGTCTTGACTTCGGAGGCTGGAGGTGCTAACGTCGAATCAGCCGAGAGGGCTTTGGCCCCCCGGCCCCCTAAAGAGACCGCTGGCCCGACCCGCTGGCGGTCTCGCTTTTGAGTCAGCCGTACTCGACGCCTGGCTATAGGGGTGGCCTTAGGCAGCACGGCGACGCGAGGAACGGGGGGGGCTATTCTGATGGGGGCTTGAATTCAATCGGCCTCGACGTGTTACCTTCCTTGTGGAGAACCGCCTTCCTTGTCGGCTTGTCTAACCAGTATCTCTCCACGGTGTAGAACCAATCGAGCAATGCCCGTGCCGTCTTGACCCCTTCCTCCTTGTTTACGGTGTTGCCTCGTGTTATGTCATGTTGCTTCCCCTGTCCAAACCATCGTGCGCCATAGGCATATGAGCTGTTGGGGGCCTCCCTAGCGAAGACCTCAACGA
>JBEKSY010000043.1:0-23825 GCA_049516595.1 Anaerolineales bacterium | reverse complement strand
CCTCCAAGGCTTCCGCGTCCCGTTTGACTCCTCGTGGGTTTCCCATGGACCCTGGTCCCCGGGTCCCAGGGGACCCACTCTACCACAAAAGCGCCGAAATGTCACTACGTTATGAGGAACTCAGTAGGACGACGCAATGAACAATTAACCCCTCAAGCGGCTGGAGGTACGTCGGCTCAGAGACCAAGGCTGCGTTTGAGAACGCTTGCCAACGGCGCGGTGTCCAGCTCTTCGTTCTGCCGCCCTATTCCCCAAAGCTGAATGGACGGGTCGAGCTAGCCCACCACACTCATCAGATACTGGACTTGCGGCCTACGATGAGGTAGCATGGATTTGTGCGCTTCGCCGACGACTTCTCTCTCCTCACTCCAATGAGCCGACGGGCATTGGAGGGTGCCATCGAGACCAGTCAGGTGATAGACAACCTGAGGCAGAGATAGTAGGGCGGAAGGCGAATGCGGTGTGAAACGAGCAAGAGTGAGTCGCTTTATTCGTCGAAACATCGATGGCGTCATCGTTGAAAATCAGGGAAAAGCAAGGTCTCCGGGCGACCCGAAACCCGCTCTATTCCCAAGCAAGCATTCGCGGGTTCGAATCCCGTCACCCGCTCTTACAGCCAGAATCAAGCGCATTCGACCTCCTATCGGAGGCCGAATGCTTTGAAAGGCACTTATCCAAGAATCAAGTGTTCTTGGGTACGGGGAACGCCACCCGAGATTACCACTTCAAGAGAGCCAAATCCGCCAAGTGCCCGCCTCGCACGGCGATTGAATCGCATGCGAGGGTCGCTTTATTCCTGTTCCCCCGTTCTATCAGACTCAAGCCCTTGGTCCCTGGACTCGCCACGCGACGGCACAAGCCATCCTCCAGCGTCGGGTCCCTGTTGCCAACAGTGACGCTCCCCAATGACGCCTAGGCTATTTGCCATCCTCTCTGCCCTTGCAACCTACGTGACCCGCTTCTTCATTCGAACAAGCGTCACACACAGGACGATACCTTCGCACTCCCCAGAGATTGGGTAGGCCCAGTCGCAGATCGGTCCGTCGGGTTCATAACCCGGAGGTCGCTGGTTCCCTGGTCCAGTCCGCCAGGACGGGGGAGACCAGCCCCGCAACATTTCACGAACCATAGCTCGCAAAGCTATGGTGCTTTGATTAGGGGTTAGCATGTTGGAGCGCCCTGAGGGCCCCTGGCATTGGCACCCATCTGGAACCGTCGAAATGCCGCACTCAATGGCGCCTTTGAAGCCCTGGCGGCTAGGCCCGGAGGATCATGGTCTGGAAATCGGCCTTGGGGCCCCCTACCTTCTCCGGCGGTTGGAATCGAGGGCGTAAATCGCTTGGTCGCAGGTCCGACTCCTGCCGGGCCCACTAATCTTAAGAATCCCCTTGCAGGAGTTTAATTTTGATGCCTCGCGAATCGTTGCTGTAGGCTGGTTTGATCTGCCAGAATACAGCGAGGTCTTCCTATCCATTTCTTGTCACATGGAGTATAGTTAATAATAGTTATTCTTTATAAAGATGGATTTTCGAGACGCGCGCCATGCCTGACCCCCGGGTCCGCTTTCACGAGCTAATCGTTGCGCTTAGAGAACGCGACTTCCGCCTGACCCCCCAGCGGGTCGAGTTGGTGCGGTTGATAGCCTCCAGCGAAGGGCATCCGAGCGCGGCCCAGCTTTACGCTAGGATCAAGCGCCGGTTCCCCACCATGAGCCAGGCCACCGTCTACAAGACCCTGGCGCTACTCAAGGACATGGGCCAGGTGCTGGAGATCGATATGCACAACGACAGCCACTACGACGGCAACCGTCCGGAGCCCCATCCGCACCTGATCTGCATGAAATGCAACAAGATCGTCGATGGGGAAGTATCTCTCGATAAGGAATCGATTGGAACGCTGGAGAATTTATCGGGTTTTGCGATCCTGCACCCTCAAATCTCACTCTATGGACTATGTCCGGATTGCAAGAAAGAGAGTTGACTATCTCTTAAGAACACTTGTGAGGAGGTGATTCCTCAGAGAAGTAAGCACAATCTTTTTTCCGCAAACGACAAGTGATTGCCAGATAAGAGACGCATCACATAACATAACCCTTTTTACTTGACATGATGGGCAGCGTAATTAGCACGCTGGTCAAGAACTCAGCCAACGAAAGGAGTAAATACCATGAGCGAAGAGAGCAAGCGCCCGGTTCACAAACAAACTGCTGGCGGCGGCACGACGAACAAAGACTGGTGGCCGAACCAGTTGAATCTCGATATCCTACACCAGCATTCCTCCAAGTCCAATCCGATGGGGGAGGATTTCAACTACCCAAAAGAGTTTAAGAGTCTCGACCTGCAGGCTGTGAAGAAAGACCTCCGTGAACTGATGACGAAGTCGCAGGACTGGTGGCCGGCGGACTTCGGCCACTACGGCCCCCTATTCATCCGTATGGCTTGGCACAGCGCTGGCACCTACCGCATCGGCGACGGCCGCGGCGGCGCAGGACACGGCAGCCAGCGCTTTGCGCCCCTCAACAGCTGGCCTGACAACGTCAACCTCGACAAGGCGCGGCGGCTGCTCTGGCCGATCAAGCAAAAGTACGGCCGGAAAATTTCCTGGGCTGACCTGATGATCCTCACCGGCAACGTCGCCTTGGAATCGATGGGTTTCAAGACCTTCGGTTTCGGCGGCGGGCGTGAGGACATCTGGGAACCAGAAAAGGGCATCTACTGGGGCGCTGAGGACAAGTGGCTGGGAGACAAGCGCTACTCTGGCGACCGGGATCTCGAAAATCCGCTCGCTGCCGTGCAGATGGGTTTGATTTACGTCAACCCGGAAGGCCCCAACGGCAAACCGGATCCGCTCGCTGCCGCCAGGGACATCCGCGAGACCTTTGCCCGCATGGCCATGAACGACGAAGAAACGGTTGCGCTGATTGCCGGCGGACACACCTTCGGCAAAACCCATGGCGCTGGCGACCCGGCGCTTGTCGGCCTTGAACCCGAGGCCGCCGGCATCGAGGAGCAAGGCCTCGGCTGGAAGAGCAAATTTGGTACGGGCAAGGGCGATGACACGATCGGCGGCGGCCCGGAAGTCACCTGGACCGCGACGCCGACGAAGTGGAGCAATAACTTCTTTGAGAATCTGTTCGGCTACGAATGGGAGCTGACCAAAAGCCCGGCTGGAGCGTATCAGTGGACACCTAAGGGTGGCGCCGGCGCCGATACAGTGCCGTATGCACACGATCCGTCCAAGCGCCGCGCACCAGCCATGCTGACCACCGACCTGGCCCTGCGGTTCGACCCTGCATACGAAAAGATTGCGAGACGCTACTATGAGAAACCGGATCAGTTCGCCGACGCGTTTGCCCGGGCGTGGTTCAAGCTGACCCACCGAGACATGGGCCCGCGCGCACGCTATCTCGGCCCGGAGGTTCCGACCGAAGAACTCATCTGGCAAGACCCCATCCCTGCCGTCAATCACAAACTGATAAATAGACAGGACATTGCCTCCCTCAAGAGCAAGATCCTGGCTTCTGGTTTGTCTGTATCGGAACTGGTTTCATCCGCCTGGGCGTCGGCGTCCACCTTCCGTGGCTCTGACAAGCGCGGCGGCGCCAACGGCGCCCGTATTCGCCTGGCGCCGCAGAAGGATTGGGAAGTCAATCAGCCAGCCCAGCTGGCGAAGGTTCTAAAGATCCTGGAGCGCATCCAGAGAGCGTTCAACAGATCCCAGTCTGGCGGCAGGAAGGTCTCGCTGGCTGACATGATCGTTTTGGCTGGTTGCGCAGGTGTCGAGCAAGCGGCGAAGAATGCCGGTCACAAAGTGACGGTTCCTTTCACGCCGGGACGCATGGACGCCTCGCAGGAGCAAACCGATGTGACATCCTTCGCCGTGCTCGAGCCGAAGGCGGACGGCTACCGCAACTACCAGAAGGCCCGCTATGCTGTATCGGCTGAGGAACTGCTGGTTGATCGGGCGCAATTGCTGACGCTGACCGCTCCTGAGATGACGGTTCTCATTGGTGGTATGCGGGTCTTGAATGCCAACTTCGGAAAGTCCCAACACGGCGTCTTCACCAGGCGGCCGGAGACGCTCACCAATGACTTCTTCGTGAATCTGCTCGACATGGGCACGGTGTGGAAGGCTGTATCGGAGGACGCTGATGTGTTCGAAGGTCGTGATCGCGCAACCGGCAAACTCAAGTGGACCGGCACCCGCGTTGACCTGATCTTCGGCTCGAACTCCCAACTGCGGGCCCTGGCGGAAGTCTACGCTTGCGAGGACTCTGCGAAGAAGTTCGTTCACGATTTTGTCGCGGCGTGGAACAAGGTAATGAACCTTGACCGCTTCGACCTTGCCTGATCGCAGCGAAATCCTGCTTGGTTCGCTGGTCGGTAAATTCGACCTGTCGCCAACACTCATCACAGCGACGACAACATGCGCTTCGGCGGGAATTTCGGCGGCGCCTCAACTACGAACCAAATAGCTTTGGGGGGCCGGTGGAGGATAAAAAGTTCCTAGAACTTCCGCTCAAGATCTCCGGCTATGCTGACCGCTATGATCCCCGCGGCGGGGCGGACGGCTACGAACAGCAAAGCGCCCTCTTTCGGCTGATGGACGCCAGCCAGAAGGAGCAGCTCTTCAGCAACATTGCGGAGGCGATGCAGGGCGTCCCCGAGCGGATCATGGCGCGACAACTGGTTCATTTCTACAAGGCCGACCCGGAGTATGGGCGAGGCGTGGCCAAGAAGCTGGGGTATTGAACTGCCACCCGTTCCTGAGGTAACATGTGGACGTGTACTTCGCGGCAGGTTTTTCTTGCCATGAGGCAAGACGCCGATTGGCACTATAGTGTTGCCGAGATTAATGAGCCCAATAGACACCCCGGCAAGGCGAGAACCGGCCGCAAAGCAGGTCCCGCTTACAACAAACAGAAATAGGACACTTTATTCGTCGAAACATCAATGGCGTCATCGCAGAAATCTAGGGAAAAACAAGGGCTGCGGGTGATCTGAGAGTCGTCCTATTCCCAAGCAAGGATACGCGGGTTCGAATCCCGTCACCCGCTCTTACAGCCAGAATCAAGCGCATTCGACCTCCTATCGGAGGCCGGATGCGTTGAAAGGCACTTACCCTAGAATCAAGTGCTCTTGGGCTTCGGGAACGTCACCCGAAACTTGCACTTCATGAAAGCCAAATCCTCCATGTGCCTGCCTCGTAGCGAGATTGAATCGCATGCGAGGGCCGCTTTATTCTCGACCTCCTATTCCACGGGACTCAAGGCCTCGGTCCCTGGGGCCACCGCGCGATGGCACAAGCTACCCTTCTAGAGCGCGCCCCTTCTGCCAATGACGCTGCGCCTCGACGAGGCCTGGCCTACTTGCCCTCTCCGCCCTTGCAACCCGCCTACCCCGCTTCTTCATTCGGATCGGCTTCACACACGCGACGATACCCTAGTACTTCCCGGAGACTGAGTAGGCCAGTCCCAGATCAGTCCGTAGGGTTCACGACTCGGAGGTCGCTCGTTCCAGTCCTGCCCCCGCTACCTGACGAAAACCGTGGACCGTAAGGCCACGGTTCTCTTGCTAGCCTGACGAGGTTCGATCCGAAGAATCCCTAATCTTCGCAGGCTCTTGCCATCAACTGCATCTCGTCAGGCTCGTCGCCTTACCTAGGCTCGTCGGGCCCACCCTCTTCAAGCCTCCTGTCGCGGCCAAGAACCTCATCGATCCAGCAATTGAGCCGGCCGACGGACGAGCAAGATAAGCACGTGGCGGGAATAAGCAATCAGGCACCAGCAATATTGCGGCTGTCTGTCCCTTTTTCCCATTCTGATCGTTATACCTATAGAATCGTGGTTTAGTAGCCATTACCCAGAATGGGATCGTGAGGCCGAGCAGGGCTTTGAAGCAACCGACTACATCAATCCTTGCGCCTGTTGAAGACGAAGCCGCCCTGGTTTCGGCCGCCCAGCACGATCTATCAGGATTTACGGCCCTTTATGACCGCTATTTTCCGGCAATATACCGGTACCTGTCCAGCAGCGTGAGGACCGTCCCCGAGGCCGAGGATCTCACTGCTCAGACGTTTCTCGCTGCGATTGAAGCACTGCCCCATTATCACCATCGTGGGCATTTCTCTGGTTGGCTCTTTACCATCGCACGAAATAAGGCCAGGGATTATTACCGTCGAAGACCACCGGAGGAGCCTCTCGACAAGAGCCATTCTGACAAGACAGAGGATTCTCTTGCTCAGGTCATACGCTCGGACGAGATCCAACAACTGGCTTTGCTGGTCGGCAGATTGGATGAGGATGATCAGGAACTTATACGACTGCGTTGTGTCGCTGAGCTGTCCTTCGCTGAAATCGGCGCTGCTTTGGGTCGCAAAGAAGAAGCGGTCAAGAAGAATTTCTACAGGCTGGCGGCCCGGCTGCAACGCCAACTGGGTGGCGAATCATGACTGAACATGCGCCCACGCCCGAGTTCGAAGAAAAACTGCGACTGGCTCTGGCAACTCCCGACCCTGAGCCGAGGTTTGCGGAAACGCTGCGCTCAAGACTCTCCGCTCGCGCGGCGGTACTGGCATCGCACCCCCCCTCCCGGCTGCGACCTGCCTGGGGGATTCCGCTTGGTCTGGTACTGCTCCTGGTCCTCGGAGTGTTGATTGTCGGACCCCAGCGCGTCGCCGCAGAGGTACAAAAGCTGTTCGGATACATCCCGGGGTTGGGAATCGTGGAGCAAAATGCACCGCTCCGCGTCCTTGAGGCGCCCGTTTCTCAGACCCGGGGCGGCATCACGGTAACAGTTGTAGAGGCCTTCTTGAGCCCGGACAAGACAGAGGTGACCTATACCGTGGAAGGCGTTCCCTGGTCCGCTTACCCGCACAAGGAAAACGTCACGGGTTGCATCGAAGGGCCGGAGCTTCGACTGCCGAATGGCACGCCGCTCAAACCGACCGGTGGAGGGGCTACGCTCCTGAGATTTGATATGGCCTTCCCGCCCGTCCCTGCCGGTGTAGACAAGTCAACCTTCGTTCTCCCTTGCATATGGGAGACGCTTCCAGGGTTCGCTCCGGAAAACTGGGAGCTACCTCTGCAATTCGTTCCGGCACCGGGGAAACTGACCATGATGCCGGTGATCGAGGTATCGCCTTCACCCGAGCCGCAAGTCAACGCAGCGTTTCCACCCAAGAATCCGTTGGTGCTTCTCAAGGTGGTTGACACGGGCGACAATTACGTCTTGCTGGGCGAATTCCTGCAGAGAGAGGCAATGGACGCGTCTGTTCCGAGCGGATCGTGGTGGTCGGCCGGGCTGGAAAAAATCACAGATGGCAAAGGACAGGACGTGTTTCACACCGGTCCCGGTGACCCCAGCCTGCAACTCCCGCCCAGCGGGCCAGGTGCTGAGCCCTGGGCGTATCAAATTGGCAAGACATTCACGCCGCCCTTGACCATCACCTACAGCGGCCAGAATATCTATTCAGCGGACCCGAATGCAAGGGCGGAACTCCAATTCGATGCCGGCGCTAACCCTGGACCAGGGCAGGAATGGACGCTGAACCAGGACTTCCAGCTGGCCGGCCACAAACTCAGACTGGTATCCGTCCAGGCAGGCTCCCACTCCGAACCGGGATTCAAGTTCTTCTTCGATTCTTCCGATCCGGCCATCCACGATCTTGCCGTTCAGATTACCGGCTACACAGCCGAAGGCGGCGGTGGCGGGCCTGGGCAAGCACCCAGCGGGTGGTCGGAGGTCCTCGAATTGCAGTATGCCGAACAACCCAAGGGAAAACTGGAAGTCGCGCTGTCCGACCTGACCCTGTACGGAGAAACCAAGACCTGGCAGCTCCAGTGGAGCCCGGAAACGGCAACGCCTGGGTCCCCCTCTTTGTACGGGATCAGCCTGAGCATCGACCAATCCATCCCAACCAGTGCGGGGTACTACCTGATCGGCCAAACGCGCTGGACAGACAGTCGCATTTCGAGCGCCATCCCGGTCAATGGATCCCTAACCGCCACCGATGCGAGAGGACAAACAGTGACCCTCGAGCCAGCGAACTGGCAGGATGCTGGCCTTGCGGCTGCGCCCAACCAATGGCTGTACCGCCTCTCCGGCAACAACCTCTCCGCGCCGTTCACCCTGCGCGCGACGCAGATGGAGGTCGATTTCAAACACCCAGTGCTGCTGACCATTGACCTCCGGCCGTATGGTTTCGACGGGTCAGATGCGCAACTTGGTTTGACTTGGAAGGTCGCATTGAACCCGGTGGAGGTGCCCGGCCTAACGGCCATGCCTCACTGGATCACTTATATCCAGTCAGGCGACCTCCGCGGTTTCGAGATCGGCATGGATGCCGACCCCGCTCTGCAGGCGGTTCCTTTTGCGATCGTGAGCGGTCCGAATACTGGCGGGATGCCTGCGGTGCGTACCGGAGGTAGCTCTGTTAGAGACGAGGCCAGCGGTCGGTTGGTCTCTACCGTCCTGACCAATGGCAAGATAGCCTTCCCCCTCGTTTTGAGCGCCAGTGGAGCGACAGTCAACGGGAACTGGGAAACGAACTGGAGTCCGTAGGCAGATTACGTTGATCGAAACAGCGCGAAGACCCTCCACGTGAACTCTTGACACCATGAGAGGGAAAACAAGCTCCGGCAAGGGCGTCCCTGGCCACTGTCGGACTGCCTGCCATCCGGCACAGTTCAGTCGTTCATCCCAACCTTGGAGCGCTGGTTGCGCATTGGGAGGGGAAGTCGCTCTGGTCGCCCGTGAGCCTGATGGCCACTCTGATTTTCATATAACATCTCGATATGCTGCTTTGCTCAACGAGGATCTGATTGCCGCACACTGCAAGCATGGCCTCGACACTTGGCTTCAGGCCACCACTGCCGCGTGTGATTGGACTTACGGGCCATGGTGAGGTAACATCGAAAAGGGCGGATCCAGAGGGGGATCATGACGAGTGGAAGACAGGGTCGGCAGTCACATTCCGCGTGAAACGAGCTGGGCAAGACACTTTATTCGTTAAAACATCGATGGCGTCATCGCCGAGAATCAGGGAAAAGCAAGGCCTCCGGGTGAGTTGAAACCCGCTCTATTCCCAAGCAAGGATTCGCGGGTTCGAATCCCGTCACCCGCTCCTGAACCTGGAAGCCAGCTGGGCAGGACGGGATTTGGGCTGATTTCCACGACCAACCAGGGAAGGAGGACGTCCAAGGCCGCTTCACTAGACCAGGATAAGACGTTCTCCGAAGCCGAACGACCACTTTTGCCCTCGCAACAGACAGTCCACGGTCTGTCGCTCTTCGCTTAGCAGACCGCCCTCGGAGATTTCTACCTCAGCCGGCAGGCCATGCGCTGCACGTTGGCCACACTGCAACACGACCGTCACAGCGCGGGCAAGTTCGTCGATTGGCTGCTGCGCCACACCGTCGCGGATCCCAAGGACGCGGCGGCCGGCCATGCCCGCTAGTGGCTTGCCCTCCACATCGACCGTCTGAGCGATCGCACGACCCATGCCCTGCGCCGCACGTTCGCGCTCATATCCCTGCGCAGCGGTATGGACATCATTAGCATGCGGCGGCTCATGGGACCTGCGGCCGTAGCGATGATTTCCCATTTCATTCAAATGCTGGACGCGGCCCGGATCGCCCCGCACCAGGAGCACGCATTTGGCGCATGGCTCTAAGCGGGGCTCGATTCAATTCCTTTCAGAGCGCCAGAGCCGACCGGGCAGACATCACCAGAAGGGTCGGCTTCCTCCCAACTCGGACTGGACGAGGGCGGCATCGAGGGTCCAAGCATACTGGGTCGCGGAGATGAACATGGAGCCTCCTGTGAGTTTGGCCAGGGGATACTGAGAGGCTATACTGCTTTCCGCAGGGGGGCCTGGGCCCAGCCAATTGGGAGATCGCTGCCGCTCCGCAGTGCGCTCACCGCGGGCGCTCCCTTCCACGGGCAAGCCCGACCATCAACCAGGCAGAATCGACCTCGCCCCTTCCGCCCCGCATAAGCTCGCGGGACATCGGGATAGGAGTCAAGCATGGAGTACCAGTTCGACCGGGAGATCGACCGCGAAGGGACCAGCTCCGTCAAGTGGGAGTTTGTTCAAGAGGGGAAACGTCTGGTCCAGCGAGGGCCGGGCGACCAGTGCTTCGGGCAGAACCGCATCCTGCCTCTCTGGGTCGCCGATATGGACTTTCCTTCTCCCGAGCCCGTCGTGAGGGCTCTGGTGGAGCGCGCACAACACGGCATCTACGGCTACACCGCTCCAACGGAAGCATACCTGGACTCCGTTGTCCGCTGGATGAGGCGCCGCCACAATTGGGAAATCAGGCCCGAGTGGGTCTGTGTCACTCCGGGAGTCGTGCCAGCCCTTAACATGCTCGTGCGCACGTTTGCGGCGCAAGGAGAGAAGGTCCTTATCCAGCCCCCGGTCTACTATCCCTTTTTCAGCGCGGTGGAGAACAACTCTGCTGAAGTCGTCGCCAACCCTCTCGCTTATGCTAGTAGCCGCTACGGCATGGACTTTGCAGATCTGGAGGAGAAGATCAGAGAGGCGAAGGTCCGGCTCGCCATACTCTGCAACCCTCACAACCCCGTGGGCCGTGTCTGGACCCGAGAGGAGCTAGCGTGCTTCGGGGAGACCTGTCTCCGGCACAATGTGCTCATCGTAGCGGATGAGATTCACGGAGACATCATCCACAAGGGCCATGTCTTCACCCCCCTGGCGACCCTCGGCGAAGCCCTCTCCCAGAATTCCATCACCTGCACGGCCCCTAGCAAGACCTTCAACCTGGCCGGCCTCCAAACGTCCAACATCATTATTCCTAACGAGGCCCTGCGAACCAGCTTCCAAAAGACCCTTCTCAGCAACGGATTGACCGGGACAGGCGCCTTCGGCGTCGTCGCCCTCCAGGCGGCGTATGACCAAGGCGAAGAGTGGCTCGATCAGGTCCTCGAATACCTGGGGGCCAACCTTCGCTTCCTGGAAGAGTACCTGGCCAAGCATATCCCCCAGGTCAGCGCCGTCCGGCCGGAAGGCACCTACATGGTGTGGCTCGACTTCCACAGGCTGGGGATCGATAAGCTGGAGCTACGGCACTTGCTCTTGCACCAGGCCCGGGTCTACCTTGACGATGGCTTCATCTTTGGGCCGCAGGGGGAGGGTTTTATGCGCGTCAATATCGCCTGCCCGCGATCCATTCTCGAGGAGGCGCTCAAGCGGATTAGGGCAGCCGTCCTTGGAGCGGCAGCGCACTAACCCTGAGGTGGCACGACAGCATATGGCGTGCCAAGCGCCCAGGAAGAGTAGGTCTTGGTGCGCCCCTCCGCCCCCCCGGGGGCCCTGCCCCAAGTTGGCAGAGGGCAGGTTCATCCCAGGATCTCCACATCCGCGAACCGCCAAACGCCGCAAGGAGCATAAGCTATGAAGACCTCTCAGGAATACCTCGCGAGCCTCGCGGTAATGAAACACAACGTGTGGCTGAACGGCGTGAAGGTCGACCGGCCCTGGGAGCATCCTCAAATCGTCCCCGGCATCAACATCGTCTGCCTGACCTACGAATGGCCCCAGAGGCCGGAGTACCGGGAGATGGCCACCGCCACCTCTCACCTGACAGGTCAGACCATCAATCGGTTCACCCACATCCATCAAAACACAGAGGACCTGAGGAAAAAGGTGGAAATGACTCGGCTGTACTGCCGAGAGACGGGCTGCATCCAACGCTGCATGGGGGTGGACGCCCTCAACGCCCTCACGATCATTACCGACCAGGCCGACAGGATGTTCGCTACCTCGTACTATTCGCGCTTGAGGGAATATGTCGAGTACTTCCAGCAGAACGACCTCGTCGGGAATGCCGCGATGACGGACGTCAAGGGAGACCGCTCGCTCAGGCCCCATCAGCAGTCGGATCCGGATCTGTACCTGCACGTGGTAGAGAAGAGAGGGGACGGCATCGTGGTGCGGGGAGCCAAGGCCCACAACACCCTCGCCCCCTACGCCCATGAACTGATCGTGTTGCCCACGCGTGACATGGGGGAAAACGATGCGGACTATGCTGTTGCCTTCGCCACCCCGGCCGACGCGCCAGGGATCACCATGATATGCCGCCCCGGCGCGTCCTCCGTCAAACGGGACATGGGGGCCCCCGTCAGCTCCCGATTCGCCAGTGTAGAGTCACTGACCGTCTTCGACAACGTCTTTGTCCCCTGGGAGAGGGTTTTTATGTGCGGCGAGTGGCAGTTGGCCGGCTATCTGGCAGAGACCTTTGCCACCTATCATCGCCATTCCTATTGCGGCTGTAAACCAGCCCTTTCCGACATCCTGCTGGGCGCTGCGGCTCTGGTGGCGGAATATAACGGAATCTCCAAGGCTCACCACGTCCGACACAAGCTATCCGATTTCATGATCACGGCCGAGCTGGTGCACGCCTGCGGCCTGGCCGCGTCCCTCAAGGGGCAGCCCACGGCCTGCGGCACCTACCTTCCCGACCTGGTCTATGCCAACGTGGGTAAATACTATGCCGGCACCAACTTGCACCACGAGCTCGAGCTACTGCAGGATCTGGCCGGGGGTCTGGTGGTAACCATGCCCTCCGAGGAAGACTACCAAAGCCAGGAAGTAGGCGGCTATCTGAAGAAGTACCTGGCCGGGGCGGCCGGGGTGGCGGTGGATGACCGCGTGCGCTGCTTTCGCTTGATCGAGGAGATGACTGCCTCCCGATTCGCCGGATTGCTCATGGTCGCTGGCGTGCATGGAGGCGGCTCGCCGGAGGCGGAGCGAATGGCGATTCTAGGAAGCTATGATCGGGAGACGCGGAAAGCGATAGCCAAGCGCGCCGCCGGGATAAGGGTTTGAGCTGACAACCGCCCCAAGCGACCGTGGATCTACAGGCCACCGGCCCTGGCCTTAAGGCAATAGGGAGGAGCGCCCGGCGGGGCCGGGCCTCGTTCTCGTGCTGCTCGCCAGGAGGGATGGAGGACTTGGCCTGGAAAAACCCATTGGAGGCAGGGTTCTCCTGGGCGGATGAATCCTTCCCGCAACGGCCGAGAGCCCCGCTCGACGGCCCGCTTAGAAGCCCTCTCCAGGTGCAGCTGGAATCCCCATGACCTTGCCCCATCCTATCCATCGGGCCTTGGTCGAACTCGTCGGCGAACGCGGGGTCATGGTCGAGGGCTCCGCCCTGAGCGATTATAGCCACGACGAATCCTCGTTCGCTCCTGTCCTGCCGCTGGCGTTGGTCAAGCCCGAGGCGGCCGAGCAAGTCGCGGCCGTGCTGGCCCTGGCCGACCGCTTTCATCTGCCGGTCACACCGCGCGGGGCAGGGAGCAGCCTGGAGGGCAATGCCGTCCCCTCCGCGGAAGGGATCGTTCTATCGATGGAGCGCATGAACCGCGTGCTCGCGGTCGTGCCGGAGGACTCAACGCCCTGCGCTACGGCGTGACGCGGGACAATGTCCTGCGTCTGCAACTGGCCCTGGCCAACGGGGCCCTGAGTTGGGCGGGAACGCGCGCGCTCAAGAGTTCCTCGGGCTACGACCTGGTTCGACTCTTTGTCGGTTCGGAGGGGACCCTCGGGATCGCCACCGAGGTGGTCGTCCGGCTGCACGCGATTCCGGAGCGCCTCACGGCATGGGCGAACTTCCGTTCCGCCGAGGTTGCTGCGGGAGCTGTGTTTGAGATCATGCGCTCAGGAATCGTGCCAGGCGCTCTTGAGCTCCTCGATCATGAAAGTATTCGCGCGGTCAACGCCGTGGTCGGCCTCCGCTGGCTTGAGCTTCCGATGCTCCTGATGGAATTCCATGGGACCCCCCACGGCCATCCAGGAGGAAGGGGAAGTGGCGCGGAGTGTGTGCGCAGAGGCCGGCTGCACCTCGTTCCGCTTTGCCTCCAGTTCTGAGGAGCGCGACCTGCTGTGGGCCGGACGCAAGGCGGTCAATCGTGCGGAGCGTGCGCTCAATCCGAGATGCACCTTTGTCAAGACCGATGTGGCCGTGCCTCTCTCGCAATATGCCCACGCGGTCCGTCAGGCGCACCTACTGGCCGAGCGCCTTGAGATGAAGCCCATGGCCTACGGACACGCGGGGGACGGCAACTTGCACACTTCCATGCCCATCCCGGCGGACGATACAGAGGCCCTTTCCCGCGGGGATGCCCTGGTCCAGGGGATGATCACCTTTGCGCTGTCCGTGGGCGGAACGGCCACAGCGGAGCACGGTATCGGTCTGGCGAAAAGACGTTTCCTGGAGTCCGAGCACGGCGCCGCGGTGGACACCATGCGTGCCCTTAAGGAGGCGCTTGACCCGAACGGAATCCTAAACCCGGGGAAGATCTTCCCAGAGGGGTCCCTGCGGGCCTGATGCTCCAGACATCCACCTGAGCGGCGACACCGGCCCGCCAAGTCCGGTCCCCGGGCCAGGACACCAAAGGGGAAACGACTGCGGCACCGATCAAATTCAAGGCCCTGTTGGTGAGACCCGAGGGAGTCGGCACCTGGACCTACTTCACTCTCCCGTTCGATGCAAGAGAGCGCTTCGGCCGCCGCGGGCAGATCCAGGTCCGCGGCACCGTAAGCGGCGAGCCCTTCGGCTCGCCGCTCTTGCCTCACGGCGATGGGAGGCACTATCTTGTCGTGCCCAAGGCCTTGCGGGACAAGTTGCGGATCCAAGCAGGGAACCAAGTGCAGGTGACCATGGACCGGGGCTCCCGCGCAAGCCCCTGGCCAGCGGATCTGCGCCGGGCCCTGAACCGGCGGGCCTCGGCCAGAAGTTCTTTTGCCAAGATGGCCCTCAGCCATCGCAGGGCCTATCTGAAATGGATTCAGTCAGCCAAAAATCCGGAGACGAGGCAGCGGAGGATCGAGCTTACGGTGGAGATGATCACGGCCGGGAAGCGACTGAAGTGAATGCCCCGCTCGAGCCACCTGGCTTGGCTCCGATGCAATGCTTCCACCTACTCCACTCGCGGGGTAGGTGGGCGATCTTGGCGCGCAGGCCAAAAAGGGCCAATGGCCAGAAGGACCGAGAAGGACCTCGGCGAAAGCGCGCGTTCCAGGTTTGGGGCTTGCCATCTGGGACGTTCCCCGAGCCGCCGCGGCCTTCGATTGTTGTTTCAGCGCGCACGCGTTCTTCCCCGCGTCCTTGACGAGCCCGATGATCTCCAAAACCCCGTCGGCCTGGCAAGGCAACCGCCCGGCAACCCTGATCGCTCCCTGACCTGCAGCGGTTCCGCAAAAGGTATATCTCCCGCTCGCCCGTGATTCGGTCGAGCCAATCTTGGCTGGGAATCACCGGCAATTCACGCAAGCGGCTCCTCAAGGCCTCCTGAGATTCTCTCCCAGGAATCTACCCCGGAAGGACAATGGGCAAGAATTCCGGAAAGGCCAGGCCGCTGAAGCCGGCCCTTGACAGCTCGGGTCACCCACTATATAATTTGCCTTCCAAACTATTAGGAACCCATACTAACTGGTCGGGGGGGGGTTAGGGCGATGAGTGCCGAGCAATGCGCCGGAGAGATTCTTGAGGTGGTGCCATTGATCATGCGCCACATCCGCACGGAGATGCGCAGTCATCGGGGCGCGGGCCTTTCCGTGCCGCAGTTCCGCGTCCTGACCTTCCTGGGGCGCAACCCGGGGGCCTCCCTGTCGGACCTGGCGGACCACCACGGTTTGACTTTGCCATCCATGTCCAGCATGGTGGACGGGCTAGTGGGCCGGGCGCTGGTCCTTCGCCAAACCAGTTCGACCGATCGGCGGCGGGCCATCCTGACTCTCTCCGCCCGTGGGCGAGTTCTCCTGAGGCGGGCGCGGCTATCCACTCGGGCGCGGCTGGCGGAGCACCTTGAGGGCCTGTCGCCGGCCCAATGCGCTCAGGTCGCCGCCACAATGCGGGATCTGCGCCCTCTCTTTACTTCGCCCCAAAGCAACTCAGGGAGATGACATGGCAACGATTCTAGAGACGCAAGCGCTCACGCGCCGCTTTGGCACGCTCCTCGCCGTGAATAATCTCAGCTTGGCGATCGAGGCGGGCGAGGTGTTTGGACTGCTGGGACCCAACGGGGCCGGCAAGACGACGCTGCTGAAAATGCTGACCACGCTGTTGCCTCCGACCTCCGGCACGGCTCGCGTGGCCGGATACGACATCGTGCATCAAGCCTTGGAGGTTCGGCGACGCATTGGCTATGTGCCCCAGGCACTCTCGGCAGACGGCACGCTGAGCGGCTATGAGAACCTGCTGTTGATGGCCAAGCTCTACGACATCCCACGCGCTAACCGCGAGGCGCGTGTGCATGGGGCTATGGACTTCATGGGCCTAGGTGAGGCTCGTGACAAACTTGTGCGAGATTACTCGGGCGGAATGATCCGACGCCTGGAAATTGCCGGGTCCATTCTCCATCGGCCGCCCTTGCTCTTCCTCGACGAACCCACGGTGGGCTTGGATCCGATCGCACGCAACGCGGTCTGGGAGCATGTCGAGGAAATGCGGCAGGACTACGGCACCACTATTCTGCTGACCACGCACATGATGGAAGAGGCGGATCGGCTCTGTGGGCGGGTGGCTATCATGCACCTGGGCCGGGTTGCGGCCTTGGGGACCCCGGCCGAACTAAAGGCCTCCCTCAATGGCGGGGAGGCCACCCTGGACGACGTATTCGTCTACTACGCCGGCGGTGAACTCGATTCGGGAGGAAATTACCGTGAGACTTCAAGAGCAAGGCGCACAGCCCGCAGGCTGGGCTGATTTCGACCTATCGCGCACCCTCAGCCCGCTCCAGGAACTGAGCGCTTTCCTTCGCAAGACGGTAGTGATCGCGGAATTCGAGGTGCGCAAGCTGCGCCACGATCCATCCGAGTTGGTCACCCGCGCTGTGCAACCGGCCCTGTGGTTGTTGATATTCGGTGAAGTGTTCAGCCGGATCCGGGCCATCCCGACGGGAAACGTGCCCTACTTGGATTTCATGGCCCCGGGCATTCTGGCCCAGAGCGTGCTTTTCATCGCCATCTTCTACGGCATCGCCGCGATCTGGGAACGCGATTTGGGCATCGTCCACAAGCTCCTCGCCAGCCCCACCCCGCGTCCCGCGCTGGTTCTGGGCAAGGCGCTCTCGGCGGGGGTGCGCAGCTTGCCCCAGGCCCTTTTCGTCTACGTGCTCGCGCTCCTGCTAGGCGTGAAGATGAACATGAACCCGCTGGCCTGGATCGCGATGTTGGTCGCAGTTCTGTTGGGCGCCGCTTTTTTCGCCACCCTCTCCCTCATCATCGCCTGCATTGTCAAGAGCCGGGAGCGCTTCATGGGAATTGGCCAGGTCCTGACCATGCCGCTTTTCTTCGCCAGCAACGCCATCTATCCTATCGCGATCATGCCCGGCTGGTTGCAGGTGGCTTCATCGGTGAACCCACTTACGTACGTAGTCGACGCCGTGCGCTCCTTGATGCTGGCCGCGTGGACGAGCAGCTTCGGCCTGGGTTTGGACTTTGGCGTGTTGATAGTTGCAACCGGGATCCTGGTTCTGATTGCGTCCCGGCTCTACCCCGGCTTGGCCACCTAGGCCATCCCCACGACCGGAGCGAGGCGCTGGAAAAGAGCCGCTCTTCCCACTTCGATGGGTCCTCGCCATAGACTGCTCTGGGCTCTGCGAGGAGAAACCCGACTTTCGATGCTCCCTGGAGCAGGTCGCATCGCGTCGCCCCCCCTGCCAAGGCGAAGCCTTCCTCCTCTTAGTGGTTCCGATCCGAGAGTCCCACTCGGCCAACCAACCGATTGAGCCCCCTCATGCCAAGGATCGGTAGCCGCACCCTGTGACTTGATCGAAGCCTGATCCAGAACGAATTGATGTTTCCTGGAGCGGGCAGGCCGTGAAGCCAGGCCATCGGCTAGCCACCAGGGCCGAAGCGTGAGGGAATGCCTTGGCAGACGAGGCCGACGGAGGTCGATCCCGCTCTCTGAGATCTCACCTGCCGAGACAGTTGTCGTAAGAGGCCTTATGGATCCAAAGACCGCGGGGAGCGAGGGAGGGTTATCGGGCAAAGGCACGCATCAGATACTGGACGGCGTAATAGAGGATGACCAAGCCCAGAATGCCTAAGACCAGGCTGGCCACGCAGTGCAGCCAGCTGGCGAGCAGGCGCACCAAGTGGCTGGCCAGCCAGAGACCTACCAGAATGGCCAGAACCACCCCGACCAGCTGAAGCCACGACACCATTGCCTCCTCGCAGGCAGCAAGGCGACGATCTCCAGATCGCGTCTCGGAATGGGATGCAGAATTTGTGCCAGCATAGACCGAGAATCCTGCCTCTCCAGGAGGCTGCCCGGCCGGATTCTTCCCTTTCGGCCCTGCCGCCACAGGGGGGAGGAGCCCACCACCCCGAGAGAAGGCCCGACACGGTCCTTTCGGAGCAAAGGTCAACGAGGCTCACGCAGCGAGGACGCCGACCAAAGGGCAAATCCAATCAAGGAGAGGAAAAGGCGCCCTGTTTGTCCGGACGAGCCGCCCCCGCTTCGTGCGAACCACGGTGTTGGTGACTCGGGCTCTGCCAACGGCCCAGCCCATTCGAGACTTTGATGGATCCTCGGTTTCGGATATCATAGTGGTCGGGCACACGAATCCCACCTTATCTTCCCAGCGGCCCTCTCTCGGAGTATGCGGCTTGCAGGTCAAGGCACATTGCATCGCCCCGTGCCGGACCGCTTTGAGTTGGCCCGCGCTCGGCAAGGCGAGGGTGTCAGTCTCATTGCAAGTCACAAAGGAGGATCGAGATGAGCAGCAACCAAGCGCCGGCAACACCCAGCCCCATTCCGCCGAGCCGCCCCAGTCCGAGCAGTACGCCCTTCAAACCCAAGGCCAGCCCCCTTGGGCGATTCTTCCGAGGGTTGCTGCGCTGGGTCACCGGGATTGCGGCAGTGTTCTGTCTGGGGATCCTCGCCATGTGGCTCGTCAGGGTCCGTCCGCAGAGCGAGCAAATCTCGCAAATGCAGACAAAGATCGTCTCCCTCCAGAAGGAGATCAGCGGTCCGCAGCCACAAGTCGAGATCCTGCAGAGTCTGGTCGACGTGAGCAAGGCCCAGGTGGCACTCGCCCAGGGTGGGCAGGATGAGGCCCGGCAAGCTCTGGGCGGAACCGACGCGCGCCTAGTCAAGCTGGAGGCAGAGCTGCCCCCCGACCAGTCCAAGACGCTTCAGGACGCCCGCAGCCGCCTGAACATGGTCCTCAGTGAGCTGGGATCCAATGGCCTGGCCGCACGCAATGACCTCGAGGTCCTTGCCAGCGATCTTGCTTCCCTGCAAGTCCCCACCCCGCCAGCGAGCTAAGGCTTGGGCCCGGGTTGCCCGCCGGACGCGGGAGCAGGCCGTCTCCTTCATGAAACCGCCGCGCACCGATCCGCTTGATTTCAGCGGGCGGTATGGGATCGCCTCCCTCCAATCCGGGATTGTTTTCAGGCTGGCAGCCTGTCGGGCGTCCTGCGGGTCGCTGCGGGAACCGCCCTCCAGCCCGCCGTCGGACTTCCTGCTCCCCAGCCTGCATGTGACGGCAGATCAAGTTGCGTCAGCTGTGCAGGAGGACCGCTTTTTCTCGGACCGTGGCGTGAGCACGCGGCTTGTCCAAGGGACGGTCGTGTCGGTGGGAGAGCGGGATCATGACCTGCTCGCGGAGCTCGGGACCAGCGTACCCACGAGGATCTTTCGTGATCTGAGGAATCCTCTGCCTCGCATCCAGGTCAGCGATACGCTCAAGGTCCAGTCGGCCCATCCCCAGATGGATGTGTCGCGGCAAGCCTCCGGGCTGATGATTCGGAACTGCCGCATCTCCCCATGGAAAACTTGGCGGATTTGGTTGACCCGTGCGGTCTCCCCACTTCCAGCTCATCCGTGATCCGGGTGAATCAAGGTCCGGCGAGGAAATTCTGGCTGGGACCTGCCCCCGGGGCCCCGCAGTGACCGCAGGGGCTGACGCGGTGCCTGGCGTGGGGAGGGCCCAAGCGGCTGATCCGCGAGAAAAGGCTGAGGGGCTGTGACTCGGGAACCGCAGCGCCCTGAGCAAGTTGATTGTCCTTCTCAGTGGTTCCAGCACCTCGACCAGAGCAGAAGCCGCCCAGCCCTGGTTGGCTGGGGTCGCTAGCCAAGAAGCTCGACACGCTGCGCAATGGATTAAGGGCCGGGCGCGGGCGAGGGGGGTTGACCCTGGGCGTAGTGATCCTGATAGCGGCAGGTTTCTCGCAGGTTGCAATAGTCGCAGGCCCGTCCCGCGCGCGCAAGGCCTGGCCCCAGGCCTAACACCAAGGAGATGGTCTTGCGAGGCATCATCATGCCCCCGCTGGTGAGGCCAACCCCGAGCGGATCACCGCTCACGATGCGAAAGACCTGAGGCTGGCCCTCTTCGACCGGCCACCCGACCATTCCCGGACTGAGAGGCAGAGAAGGATGCAACCCATGGATTTCCCCCTCGGCCTCGAAGCGGTTGCTTGCAGCGGTCGCCAGCGCCTCGGTCGCGGCGTTCCCAAGACCATCCAGGGCCAAGCCAAAGGGCGGGTCTGTTTCCAGGGCCTCTCGGATCGGTCCCTCGATGCGGTCTCCCACCGTACAGAGCATCACCACCACTTCGGAGGCTCCGCCCATGTGCTGGGCAATCAGAGGGCCGCTCAGGACCGCACCTCCTTCAAGGGTCAGCTTCTCGTGTCGGAACGACTGGACCGGTAGGCGCAGGTAGGCCACCGCTGGGTCAAGGAGAGCCTGTCCCTCCGCGAGCGCCCTTCCGGCCAGGTCAATCAAGCGCGGGGCTCGGGAGCGCAGCACCGCCGGGTCTGCTCCTTGGCCTCGCAGGACCTGGTCGACGTCAAGCTCGAGTTGCCAGTCTCTGAGTACCTGCATGAATGGAAATCTCCCCAGCAACCTGGGCTCTGTCCTCCCCTCGGCGGCAGGGCTGCCTACGCGATTATACCCAGGGGCCAGTGCGCCCCCGCGGTCGCCGAACCGGAAGCCCGGTGCTCTAGCTCTCCAGCCGTGCCAGCCATCAAGCAATGTCCGCACGTTGGACCACGCGCCCAGTTCCGTCCAGTTCCAGCGTGGGGAGCCCGCCGACCATGTTGCCCCACTCCAGGCGTTTCTCGAGAGGCTGGCCATCAAGCCAAGCGGTGACGAACGCTGCGTCGAAACAGTCCCCGGCCCCGGTCGTATCCACCGGCCCCCACAGGGATGGCCGGAACCTGCAGGGATCCAGGCCCCGCGCGGTCCATCCTTGACGACAACCAACGGGCACAAATCTGACAGCTCTCGCCTGGCTGCGTCCAGGTCGACTTGGCCGGTCAAGAGGCGAGCCTCACGCGCGTTCGGCAAGAAGGCATCAATCTGCCCCAGAACCTTGCGCACCCCGGGCATTTGAAGAGTTGCCTCCTGGATCATGTTCCCGTCCATTACCAGTTTCATCTTCTTGGCCCGCACCAGCAACCGCCCTGCCTCAAAGAAGGGGCCGTAGTACAGGCCGGGAAGATAGGCACCCCTGGCCAAAACCCTCGCCAGAGCCCCCTTGCCGCAGGGATGGCAGGCTCCGGGTTCATAGGTACGTTACCAAGGCCCGGTCCTCGGGGTACGTCATATGGCGACGGTCACTCGGCGCATGGGCCGATCGTGGAACACGAAAAACTCGCCGGGAGCCCTTCCTCACGAACCTTGGCCAAAACCCATTGACTGAACTCATCGTTGCCGAAATCGGCCGCCCAAGCCACGGAAAGGCCCAACCGATGGATGGTCACGGCGCTGATGAAGGGGCCCCCGCCGGGGACTTGCGCAAACGAGCCTGCCAGCAGGTCGGCCCCCACCTTCGGCGATCCCAGCAAATGGCCAAAGATCAGGTCCAGGTTGCAGTCACCGATAACGAGGAGTTTGTTTGAGAGGCAGAAGAGAGATCCCGCCCCCTGCTCAGCCGACACCCTCAAGCTGCCTCTTACTCCGGCCCCGCTAGGATCCGGCCGGCTCGGTCCAAAGGGCTCTCCTGCCCTATCCGCAAGAGGGCCCCGCCGGGAGCGCTTCTGGGGCGCAGGGGCCGAGGCTTCTCCTACCAGTACTGGTGGACGAGGGGCCGGATCTGCAGGTCGTAGATCCTGGCCACGCCGTCCATGGTCTGGGAGGAGAGAGGCGGCAGGTTGGCCGCCTCGGCATTCTCCGCGACCTGGCTTGCCCGCTTGGCACCCGGAATCGCACAGGTGACCGCGTCGAACATCAGGATCCACCTGAGGGCCAGTTGGGTCAGGGTCCCTCCAGCCGGAACCAGTGCCTGAAGTGCCTGCGCTGCGCGCCGTCCCGCATCCAGTTCGACACCAGCGAAGGTTTCGCCTCGATCAAAGGCTTCACCCTGGCGGTTGAAGTTGCGGTGGTCATCTTTTGGAAACTCCCTGGCCGCGGTGACCTTGCCGGTCAGAAGTCCCGAAGCCAGCGGCACCCGGGCCAGGACTCCCACACCTTTCTTCTTAGCCTGAGCCAGAAACAGGTCCGCGGGACGTTGGCGAAAAAGGTTGAAGATGATCTGGACACTTTGCACATTGGGATACTCGATCGCCTTGAGACCCTCTTCTACTTTTTCGACACTCACGCCATAGAACCGGATCTTGCCAGCCGCGATCAGGTCGTCCAGACACCCAAAGACCTCAGGCCGATAGTAAACTTCAGTGGGTGGGCAATGAAGCTGAAGCAGGTCGAGGGTTTCGCATTCCAGGTTGCGCAAGCTGTCCTCCACGAAACGTGTGAGGTTCTTGCCGTTGTATCCGCCGGCGGTATGGGGACTCAGCTTCCGCCCCGCTTTCGTGGCAATCCGGAATTCCTCGCGGCGCTCCTTTTTTAGCTTCGCCAAGAGCGGCTCGCTACCATACACGTCGGCAGTATCAAAGAAGTTCACCCCCAGATCCAAAGCTCGGTGGAGAGCTTGCAGGGACTCTCTCTCGTCTACCCTACCCCATTGGCTCCCGATGGCCCACGTGCCGAAGCTGATCGCCGACACTTCCCAGCCGGTGTGTCCTAAACTCCGATACTCCATCTTCGTCTCCTCCTTTGATTCGCCCTTCGACAAGAGCCAATTGTCTCACCATCCTCTCCGTGCAATCACCGGGGAAATGCCAGGCCCGGCGGTGAGGGATTCCCGGCCCAGGTCCGGATACCCGCCGGGGCTCGCTGGAGGCCTCCGGTTCAGCTCTCGCACAATATCACCCTCGGCTGATCTTGGCCCAAGATCGCCCTCGAGGATCCGATCCTAGCCCTTATCGTCGAGCCTCCGGCCCCTCCCCGGCTGCTCGGGGAATCACGCCGCAACGACGGCCTCCCGCTCCCACCTTGAAGCGCCACCGCGATGAGCGCTTCGAAAATACCCGAACGCAGGAGAGGAAGCCGAGTTGAAAGCTCGATCGACCGCAGGGCCGGATGAACGCTCGAGCTCAGGATCTTTTTCCGGCGCAAGGTTGCATTCCCTTCCATCCGCGCCGGCGAGAATGGCAGCACGGAGCCCCCTCCCGACTCGAACGGGCCAGGACTCATTCGCCTCAGCCCCTCGCCCGCACCGCGGCCCCAAACGAGAGTGCCGATCGCGTGCCGCCCTTGAGCGGTGGCTCCAAGAGCCGAGGGACCATACCTTTGCACCGCCGTGGGTGCGAGACCAATGCCTTCCTCTTGCGGCAGATCCTTGCTCCAAGCCTCCAATGCGCAAAAACCGGTAGAATGAGGAGGCTCACCGGCTAGATAGAATGGACGAGCCGGCGACCTGCGTAAATGGTATACGTGGGTTGCTCCGCGGCGAGGCGGAGCCTATCCACATACGGAGGTGCCGGCTCATGAACCAGCATATCACAGTCGTAGGTCT
>JBEKSY010000042.1:0-26232 GCA_049516595.1 Anaerolineales bacterium | reverse complement strand
TCGAACTCGGTTCGCGGCGAGTTGTTCATTTTGCCGTCACCTCCCACCCGACCGACGCCTGGGTCGCACAACAGCTACGGGAAGCGACCCCCTACGGCCTAACCCCACGTTTCCTCATCCGCGACCGCGACAGCAAGTACGACGACGATTTCGCCCGAGTCGCTAAGGCAAGCTCCATTGAAGTCCTGAAGACACCCTACCGCGCTCCAAAGGCCAACGCGATCTGCGAACGAGTCCTGGGGAGCGTGAGGAGAGAATGCCTCGATCACCTGCTCGTGGTCGGGGACAGGCAACTTCATCGGGTAATCAGGGAATATGTCGAATACTTCAACCGCGCACGGCCACACCAGGGGATTGGGCAGAAGATTCCTGAGGGGATCGGGCCTCAGCCAGCCTGGCCGAGGCGCGGAAGGCTCATCACGGTTCCCGTCCTCAATGGATTGCACCATGACTACCGGCGCGCTGAGTGAGCCAGTTGTCCCCCAAACCTGGGACGGGGTTTTCGGCTAGCACAGCCATCACCCCCAGGAAGGACTTTCACCTTCCTAGTCAGCGCCCATGCGGGGCGTACAGCCAAAACCGAGGCCATCTGAGCCTCGGTTCCTTGTTTCTTCTTCAAAAGCCTCTTGGCCTACTCACCAGCACGAATTCCCCGGGATCCTCACGAATCGTCCCTACCGAAGACTCGTCGCGCTCATAACTTCGCGGTCGCTGGTTCCAGCTCTGCCGCTCCCACCTAGAATGGCCTGGGGCCAAGATACCTGCAGCCCTTTCATCTCCGCATCTGCGGATGTGCTTCGCGTCCACTCAAAAACACGATTTCGCCAATTCCCCATCCTGCCTCGCCGCAACCGCCCCCATAGGCAAGGCCCCAATCGGCCACGCCGACCCAAAGGTCATTGATGAGTCTGGCCTCCGTGCGGTACGGATCTCCCTTGACCACCCTCAAAGACTGATCGCAAGCACCCCTCCCACCGCTGCGCCCAGACAAGGCCGCCATTTGCCATATGGTCGACGTGCGTTCCGCGGCTGCGGCCGAACATCCATGCCCGAGCATCCCCAACAGAGTCGTGCTTCCATTGCGACCCACCGTTGTTGGTCGAGCCCGACGCGGCCAGCTGGCAGACAACTGAAGCACCCAGGACAGGGCCTATCAATTGAGGAGTCCTCGCGCCGAAGTCTGACTTGGACGGCGGACGACTTCGCCGGCGACCAAAGTCAAGCGGACTTGCAGGCTCTCGTCCAGGAGCACGATGTCCGCGTCGGCTCCGGCCGCGAGGGACCCCTTCCTCTCGGTCAACCCGAGCGCCGCGGCAGGTACGGATGTTGCCATCGGGAGCGCCTGCACTAGCGTCAGGCCGGACAAGCGTATCACGTTGCGGAGTGCCTGGTCGAGCATCAGGGTGCTACCCGCCAGGCCGCCGTGGGTTGTCCGGGCCACCCCGCCTCGCACGCAAATGGTATCACCGCCTAGATCGTAGTCTCCATCCGGAAGGCCAGCGGCCCGCATCGCGTCGCTGATCAACACCGTCCGCCTTACGCCTTTCACCCTCAGCAGCAGCCGGACGACAGCGGGGTGAACGTGGACCTCGTCAACGATGATCTGGGCGATGATCCGGTCGTCGTCGAGGACGGCCCCGACACAACCGGGGTCACGGTGGTGCAGGCCAACCATCGCGTTGAAGACGTGGGTGGCATGGCCTAGCCCGTGGTCCGCCGCGGCCACGACCTGCTCGTAAGTGGCGCCGCTGTGGCCAACGGCGAAGGCCACGCCGCGGGCGAGGCCGCCCTCGATAAGGTTCACCGCCCCCACTAGCTCCGGCGCGACCGTCATCATCCGTACCGGCCCAGCAGCTAGCCAGGTTTCGAACTCAGACCAATCGGGAGGCCGGATGTGCTGGACGGGCTGGGCACCGGCGTGCGCCGGATTGATGTAGGGTCCTTCGAGGTTGATGCCGAGCGGGCTCGCTTCGCCAGCCGCAGGAGGTGTCGCGGCCACGTTGCGAATGGCGGCCATGACGCATTCGGCCGACGCAGCGACGGTCGTGGGCAGGTAGCTAGTGACGCCGTGCTGGGCCAGGAAGAACCCCATGCCCCGCTGTGCCTCCGGCGTCGCATCCATCGTGTCGTGCCCATCGCAGCCGTGGATGTGCAGGTCGATGAGACCCGGGATAACCAACATTCCGCTGGCATTGAGGGTTATCTCTCCCTTGCCGGAGCGCAGGCGCCGCGGCACAACGTCCACGATCCGTCCCCCCTCAATCACAAGCGTCCCTCCGCGCATTTCCGAGGAAGGCGCCAAAATCGTACCGTCCCGTATCAGCGTGCGCACCTCTAGCCCTCAGCGCGTCATCGATCGCGAACGTGCCTTGGATGCGATTCTATCCCATCCGTGTGCAGTGAAGCATGAGGGTGGAGAGGAGGACCTGCCTGCAAGCGACACACACACAACGGGGCGCGATCGAGGCTCGTGCCCCTTCCCCGTCACCTACTTTTAGAGTGGGAGAGCCACAGGACCACCCTCGGTAATCGACCTCTCGGCAGCCAGCGCCACCTCCAGCGAACGCCGCCCATCTCCGCCGGTCACCAGGGGTTGGCGGCCGCCGATGACACAGTCGAAGAAGTGCTCTACTTCCAGGTGCACCGCCCCCGACGGCCGGCCATGCATCTCCGGCCAGTGGCGCGATTCAGGGAACTTCCATCCTTCAGGGTCACAGCCAGTCACGCCCATAGGGGTCATGTCCAGGTTCAGCACGCCATCGGTCCCGACAATGTGCATCTGCACGTCCCCAAACGATCCCCAGCCGGATGGCCAGCTCCAGTTGGCCCAAGCCTCCGGGTAGGCCCAGCCGCACTCTACGTTGGCCACAGCGCCATCGGCGAAATCCATCGTGATCCAAGCGTAATCATCAACGCCGAACTCCTCTTGGACCCGCCCCCCGAGGCCGTGGGCGTGGACGGACCGGACCGCGGAGGGGTGGTACCACATGATCTGGTCGATGTCATGCACAGCCAGGTAGAGGATCGGAGAGATTCGGCCGGCCAGGCGGCGCGCCTCATGGATGGCGACATCACGCCGGGCGTAGGCCGAAAGGAAACGACCGATCATGCCCTGGTCCAAGGCAGACTGGATCTGGGCATAGCACGGCTCGAAGCGCAGGATGTAACCGACCATCAGGCGGACACCGGCACGGGCGCAGGCATCGGTGATTTCGTCAGCGTCTTCGAGTGACGTGGCGAGAGGCTTCTCGATGAACAAGTGGCACCCATGCTCAGCGGCCAAGATGGCTGGACGGCAATGGTCCGGCTCCGGCGTAGCCACGAAGACAACATGCGGCCGCACCTGCTCGAGCATCTCCGCGGAGTCGACGAACGGGCGGCCGCCGCATGCGGTCGTCAACGCCTCGGCACGCGGCAGGTCCAGGTCGGTCGCCCCGACGCATCGCGCGTAGGGCAGACTGCTGGCGGTACGCGCCAGCAGTCTGCCCATGAAGCCGGCGCCGATCACAGCGAAGCGGATATCATCCATCTGCGAGTCAGGTCTTTCTGGCCAGCCAGCGCACGGCCTGGCGCCAGAACTGGCCATAGAACTCCCAGGGCTGGAAATAAGCCGCCCAGTGTGGCGAGCAATCGCTGGCGAAGGCCATGGCTCGGCCTTTGCCAAACTCCCATATAACGACCAGTGGGTTCTCATCCTCCCCCTCACCAATCTTAGCCAATACCTTTGCGTCCTTCTTGGGGAAAATGCGATTGAAGCCCTCGAAGACCGGACACTGGTCCCAAGGGATGCCTGCCATGATGGGATGACTTGGGTCCAGAACCTTCACCCGTACGCCCTCGGGCGTCTCTACCCGGTCGTCGACGCCCTTGAGGCAGGTAACGGGCAAAGCCTCTTCGACCGGAGTGTTGTAGTAGCCGCCGTGGCCGAAGCGTCCGCTGAAGGACGTCCAGCCTCCGACCATAAGCAACCCACCGCCGCCGCGCGTGTACTCGCGGATCGCCTTTAGACGGTTGGACCTGGGCAAGGGCGTTCCTGGGATCCAGAACGGGTAGAGCGCCAGGACTTCGCACTCGCAGTCGCTCAGGATCAGGACGTCGTACTCAGACAGACCTTCGATGCTGCGCGGGAAGTCTGAAATGGCCACATGCGGCGTCATGTGATGCACCTGGATATTACCCTCCATCTGAAGAGCATCGATCAGAGGTTGTCCCCAGATGTGGCTGGAGAAGCCCTTAACCTCGACGTTGAACGGCGAGGCGATAACGATCGGCCCCAGGTTGAACGAGGAGTCGCCGGCATATAGGACCTTCATGGTGTCAACCTCCTTGATCCATCAGAGAACGCAGGAGCGGGCGGGGGTCCTTCTCAGGCGAGCCCCAGCTCGCTATAGCGGTTCAACTTGTCGAGTGACATTTGGATGTACGGGAACAGTGGATCGCCATGGGCATGATGCTCATCGGCTGCCTCTTGCCAGGCGACGATTGCCTCCGGGACGCGGCCAAGCCGCTCGCAGGCACAACCCAGCCGATATAGCACCTCCGCATCGCATGTGGTAAGCGGCCGACCTGTGCCGACGTTGGCCGGGTACGTGAGCGCCCTTTTGTAGATTGCGATCGCCTCCTCCAGGCGGCCAGCCTGCTCGTGTCCGCGCGCCACACCAAGATGGGCCGTGACAAACGCATTGCGAAATGACTGGTCCATCTCCGAGGGTACGAAGGTATCCTCCAGCATCCGCACCGCCTCCCGGTGGCGGTTTAGGTCCACGAGCATGATGACCATGCGTTTGTGGACATCATCGCGGGGGGCGGTCAGGAGGCGCATCCGTTCGAAGAGAGTGGCGCGAGCGTCGACCAACCCCTGTGCCTTGTAGAGAAAGTCGAGGTGTAGGTACAGCTCCTGATCCGATGGGGCTATATCCATGGCGCGCTCGAGTTCGCGGGTGGCGGCCGGGAGATCCCCACGCCGGTGCCAATAGGCTAGGCCCAGGTTCCGGTGCAACACAGCGAAGCCCTGCAACGCAGGTAGGGCCTGCTCCCAGAGGCCAATGGCTTCTTCGAACTGCTCGTGGGCGTAAAGGAAGCAACCCAGGTAGTAGCGGGCCTTGGCGTCTGACATGTCGTGTTCGAGCACCCGGCGCAATGTCACGATCTCCTCGAGGCGGCTCGGAAACACCCCCTCCGGGGCGGCGGCATGTGCCTGCTCAAGCCATGACTCACTCTCGGAGGGGGAGCGTCCGAGCTGTCGGCATATATCCCAAGCCAGATAGCCGATCATGGGATACTCCCAGCTGGCGCCGGCGTGGGTCAGAATGGCCAGCGCGTCCTCAAGCAGCCTGGCATCAAGATAGACGCAAGCAAGGTCTAGTGTGTACTGGAGGTCGTCCGCCAGGAGGCGCTCCAGGCGCTTCGCGTAAGGCTGCGGCGCGTCGCTGCACAGCGAACGTTCGCGCAGGGCCAGGTGATTGAGGGGATCGGTCTCGAGCAGGCTCTCCAGCACCGCCTGGGCCTCAGCCTCTCCGCCATCGCGACGGAGGGCAACCGCCTTCCATATGACGGCAGGCTGGAAGGAGGAACTTTCTGTCAGCGCCTCATTGAAGCATTCGAGGGCATTGCGCCACTCGCCGCGGCCCAGTGCCATCCGTCCGAGGGCGCAGACAGCGGCGGGATGCAGGGCGTGCCCCTGGGGAACGACCGAGAACGCAGGGCGGGCCCGATCTAATTCGCCCTGCAAGAGCCAAGCCGTGCCGAGGTAGAAGGACGCCTCCTCCAGGCCGGCGGCAACCGCCTCCTCTAGGTCGACCTGTGCCGCAGCGAAGTCATCCGCACGCAACCGCATCAGGCCCAAGCGCAAACGGGCCGGGCCGTGGGCCGGTTGGCGGGATAGAGCGTTGGCATAGGCCTGAGCCGCCTCCTCACGATTGTCCAGGTTTTCGTGCTTGAGCCCCAGGGAATAGAACGCGGCCGCAGACTGCGTCTCGTTAGATTGGGCGGCGGCACCAGTTTCCACTGGCGACGGCTCGGGGTCGAATGTGTAGTCAAGCAGGATCTTTCCGCTATCGGCTGTGACCCGGAGTGTGAGCGGGCGGACACCGACAGCGGAGGCAGCCACCGAAATGGTTCGGCTCCAGGTACGCTCGGGCGTCAGGTCCACATTGTCTACGAGCAGCGTCCTATCATCGGCACTGACCCGGACCGCTGCCTGCCGGATCGTCTGAGCGGCGCACAGTCCCAGGCTGAGGTGAAGGGAGCCGCTGGCCTCGATCGATAGGCTAAGCCGTGCACCAATGTCGGCGCTGGCGCACGTCAGGCCGCCCAGCCCCCGCAGGGGCAGCCACCACTCCCGCCAGCGCCGACAACTGCCGGGGGCCAAGAAATCGAAGTCGAGCTGAGTTTCCATTGCCCCGCACTGGGTCTCGGCATAGAGCGAGCCGTCGTCCGTGAGAGCAGCCTGATTCATGATGCCCAAGCCGGCATTGCCCCAGGACCATAGTTTCATGCCGGCGACATTACGGTGGTCGGCGTAGTGCGCATACCCGCGGTCGTCGGAGTGATCCCAAGCGCCAAAGAAGTCCCACGCCACTTGGCGGCCGAAAATCGAGACCTGGGCCACCATGTTCCTTTGCCAGCGCAGATCGACGCGGCCACGCAACCGATCAGCCGGCCATTTCGGGACGCCCTCCATCCCCTCGAGGCCGCGGTCCTGCCGGATCAGGTCGACTCGAGCGTTCGGCCAGGAGGCAGTCCCGGCGAACTCGTAGGACCGGAAGCGGCGGAAGGGATAGATGAACTCGGTCTGGTCATGCGCGGGCAGGGAGGCATTCGTCCAGTAGTGGTAGCGGCCCGGGATCGAGGTCGGGTTGTAAAGGGAGACGTCCTGAGCCAGGGCGCAGCGCCCCGGGAAGAGTGACAGGGCGACTGACCAGCGCATGCGGCTGATGTGCTCGAGTCCGCCACAGGTGACCGTGGCGCTGCCATCCGCGTTCTCACGCAGGTCCGAGTTCACCGGGTCGGCACTGGTCGGCGCGTGCGCAACGGGGAAGGAGAACTCGACCCCGCCCGAGAAGAAGGCCCCGCGGATGGCCAGCGGCGCGAATTTGATCACCTCGTTCTTGTAGAAGACCTCGCGGCGCGAAATCTTGTCGTAGAGTGAATAGAGACGACCTCCCAAGTCCGGCAAGACGGTAAGGCGCAAGTATCGATTCTCGAGTTGCAACGTGCGATACGTCCGGACCCGCGGTTTAGGGTCGATGTCGTCTAGCAGTGTGTATGGGTAAATGTGAGCGACGCCGTACTGCGAGCCGAAGAACGGGTTGAGGTTCTGGGAGCGGACACCATACGTGGGCAGCGCGAGCGTGCCCTCGTTGGCTCTAACCGCGTCTCCTACAGGCCGGGCAGGCATGGCTGCCTCCTTTGGTCCGCGCCTACACGCTCAGCGGTATGTGACCGAGGCGGACAGACCCTGCGTCAGCCAACGCCGCATGACCACGGCCAGGATAAGGGGCGGAATGATCGCGAGCGTCATGCATACCGAGATCAGTGTGTAGGAGGCGTCGGGGTTCCCCGCCACCGAGGCAATGATCACTGGGACTGTCTGCGATTTGATGGACTGGGTCAGGAATCGGGCGAAAAGGAACTCGTTGTAGGATGACATGAACGCAAAGGCTGCCGCGGCCACGAGGCCCGGCAGCGCCATTGGGGCGACGACGCGCGTCAGAGCACCCAAGCGGTTGCAGCCGTCCATCAACGCGGCCTCCTCAATGTCGCGCGGGATATTCGAAAGGTAGAGCGTCAGGAACCAGATGGCAAAAGGCAAGGTCAACACCGTGTAGACCAAAATCAATGACCAATACGTGTCCAGCAGCTTGAGCGACTGGATGATGACGTAGTAAGGAATGGCAATGGCCATGGCCGGGATCAGGCGGCTGGCCAGGATAAAGTTGTAGAACACCGCCTTCCCGCGAAGCCGCAGACGGGCAAACGAATACGCGGCCAGCACGCCCAAGAACAGGTCGATGAGGGTAACCGCGGAGGCGACAATGAAGGAGTTCTTCAGCGCCGGCGCGATCATACGCGCCTCCTGCGAGATGCGGCTGCGCAATTGGCCTTTCACCTCGTAGGAGGTCGGGATCGTCCCCGTGAAAACGTAGTTGTAGTTGTCGAGGGTTGGCTGCTGGGGGAGGAATGAGGGCGGCTTTCGCAGCAGTTCATTCTCGCCTTGTAGGCTTGCAATGATCACCCACAGGAACGGCGCCACAATGATGAAGATCACGATGAGTGCGGCCATGTTGAGACCCACCCCGGTGAGCGTTCGCCGAACTTGGAAGATGTTCATCGTCCACACTCCCTCACTCCATGGACTCTTCGGGCCGCAAGACGCGCAGATAGAGGATGATCAGCACCAACGTGATCAGGGCGATGATGATCGATAAGGCGAGGCCGTGCCCGAGGTTCAGCGACTTGAAGATCTCGGCGTAGGCGAACCAGGAGATGAGCGCCGTGGCATTCGCCGGACCGCCGCCCGTCATCACATAGATCTCGTCGAAGGTAAGGATGGCAACCATGGTTTCGTAGACTGTGACGACGAGCAGGGTGGGACGGAGCAATGGCAGGGTGACGTAGCGCAACGTGTTCCAGGCGCTGCCCCCGTCCATGCGTGCCGCCTCGTACAGTTCGTTGGGAATCAGCTGCAAGCCGGCCAGGAAGAAGATCGCCGCCAGCGGCGCCTCCTTCCAGACGTGGGCCAAGATAATGCTAACCTTCGCCAGATTGGGATCCGCCAGGAAGGGGATGTAGGTCTTGATGAATCCAAGGGTGTAAAGGACGCCATTCAGGGCGCCAAAGTCGGAGTTCAGAATCCACTTCCACAAGAGGCCGCTGACCACCGCCGGGACTGACCAGGGGAGCAAGACCAGCACCCGAAGCACGCCAGCCGTGCGCATGCGCGTGTTCAAAAGGAGCGCAATCAGGAAGCCGATGACGATGACCGACACCACCGCCGCAACTGTGTACATCGCAGTCACGCGCAGCGAGTTCGCGAAGTAGTACGACTGGATAACCTCGATAAAATTCCTGAGGCCCACAAACGGGTGGCTCTTCGGTTGCGTCAGGATGTACCGGAACAGGCTGGTGCGGATAGCATAGGCGAACGGATAGATGGTGAACAGCGCAATGACCAGCAGGGCGGGGAGGATCGACAGATACGGGTAAACCCTCTCCCAGGCGATGCTTCTTTTCAAGCGAGCCGATTGGGTGACGGCGGTCATACCTTTCCTCGGGGCATGGGAATCCAGGGTGGGCGGCAGGGGCTCGGCCCCTGCCGCCCTGGTGCATGCGCGAATCTACTGGCTCTTCAACTCCTTCCACTTGGCTTCCATTGCATTGAGAGCGGCCGCGGTCGTTTCCTGGCCGAGGTAGGCCTTCTGCAGCTCAGCGCGCGTGAACACATCCCACGTGCCCCAGAACGGCGTCAGGCCTTCCTTGACCCACGCCAGCTTAGACTGCTGCTGGAGCAGACTGGTGTCGCCCCAGGCGTTGAAGGCCTTCTGGACGTCTGCGTCGCTCCAGAGCGGGAGCTGGCCAAAGCCAAGGCCGTTTTGCACCGCCCAGCGCTTCACGACCACGTATTGCCCGTTGGTCTTGCCACCGAAGTACTCGAGGAATTTCCAGGCGGCGTTGAGCACATCCGGCCCGCGAGCCACGGCCTGACTGGACAGGGCATAGAAGCGAACGTAGCCCTCGGTGGCGTGGCTTGACCCGGGCATCAGGGCCATCTTGAACTTTCCAGCGTAGTCCGAGGAGGCCGGCTTGTTGAGTTCAGCCAGGTTGTAAGAGGGGAAGACCGTGAAGGTATGGGCCCCGGCCTGCATGCTCTTCACCTGATCGATCTCGGCTGTCGTCAGCGACCCAGGGTCGAGGATCTTGTCCACCTGGAGGGCATTGTGCAGCCAATCGACGGTCTGAGCCATGGGGCCACCGGCCTGGTTAAAGGTCGGGTTGTTCTGAGCGTCAAACATCGAGCCTGGGCTCGGGGCGCGCGAGTACACCATGGCGGTGAAGGCCTCGATCGAGGCGCCCTCCTGTTGCGAGAAGGCCATGATCATCGGGTAGTTGCAGATCCCCTTCGCCTTGATTACCTTCGCTTGCGCGGTCAGCTCTTCCCAGGTCGCCGGCGGGTGGTCAAAGCCTGCTTTCTGGAGCTGATCCTGGTTGTACACGAAGATGAGCGTGTCAGCGTAATAGGGCAGACCATACACGTGGCCGTTGTATGTCACGCCCTGAGCGGCGTACGGAGCCATATCCTTGACGTAGTCCGTCACGACGGGAAAGTGCGTGTCGAGTGGCTCCAGCCAGCCCGCGGACGCCCACTCCTGCAGCCAGTGGTCCGATCCGTAGAGCACATCGGTCGGAGTGTTGGCGGTGAACCGTCCGACAATCGTGTCATGGTAGTCCAGCCATGAGAAGTCCTGCAGCGCCACCGTGACGCCAGGGTTGGCGGCCTGGAAGTTCTTGATGTTGTCCTGGATGATATCCAGGCCGTAGGACCACACCACGAATTTGAGGTTGATCGCCCCCGCAGCCGGAACCTGGGTGGGCACTGTCGGAGGCTGGGTGGCTCCAGCCGGAGCCTGGGTGGGCACGGCCGGAGCCTGGGTGGGCACGGCCGGAGCCTGGGTGGGGGCGCCGCCACAGCCGACCATCACGGCGGCAACGGTCACGAGACTGCATAACACAAGAAGACTGTGCGACAGCTTGCCTTTCATGTTCGCCTCCTTACGGGTCTGATCGATTAAAGTCCAATTGCCAGTGCGGTCCTCAAGCCCCGATGGTCACCACCTCCTCGTGTTTCATGGATCAACTCATTACGCATCTGCGGCACCCTCGCCAGTTCCGCTGGACAAGCGCACGGCCAACGCGGCGGCTCCGAGCACGCCGGCATCTACCCCCAACTCGCTTAGCTGGATAGACTCCGCCGCGAACATTTCTCGAAATACCAACGAGTCTTCTGCCAAGCCTGCCAGTTGCCAACGGACACTGTCAAGAAGCGGCCTGCCAGCCTGTGCCACTCCGCCTGCCAGGACTACCAACTGGGGGTCAAACGCCATGATCAGCCACTGCACGGCGAGCCCGAGGTATTTGGAGACCTCCCTGACGATCTCCGCTGCGGCCGGATCCCCTCGAGTGGCAGCATCAAAGATGGCACCTGCTGTGGCTTGACGAATCCGCGCGGACCCCTCAGATGAGCCTTCTTCCGGCACCCAGCTGGCAATGGACGAGCCGCGCGCGAGGATTGCCGGTCCGGAGGCAATCGCTTCGAGGCATCCTTTGCCCCCGCACTTGCAGACCGGACCGCGCGGATCAATGACCGCGTGGCCGATCTCGCCGGCCATGCCCGTGCTGCCCCGGTACAGTCTGCCGTCAATAATCACCCCGGCCTCGATCCCGGTTCCAATGATCAGGTAGATCATGTTCCGCAGGCCCCGACCAACACCAAAGCGATGCTCGCCGAGCGCGGCTGCCTTCACGTCGTTCTCGATCGCACATGGGAGACGGAGGGCATCCTGCAAGCTGTCCCTGACGGGAACATCGCGCCAACCTAGATTGACGGACAGAATCCCTTTTCCCGTAGCCGGGTCAACCTTGCCAGGAATGCCAAGACCCACGGCGGAAATGTCGCTCGTCTCGCATCCGGCCGCCTGGATCGCACGACTCACCGCGCCCGCGATGCCCTTTAGCGTCTCATTGGGGCTGTCAAGGTCTGTCGGATCCATGACCCGACCTAAGATCTCGCCGTCCCCCTTCACCACCGCAGCGGCAACCTTGGTCCCGCCGACGTCCACACCCACCACAAGCGGACGGGTGCCCTTCCTTCCCGTCCTGCCAGGACCCTCACTCATGGTTCGCTCCGGCCGCTCATGGGCATCTTGAAGAGCATGGGCTTCGAAGGATCGATCCCTCGTCTCATATCAGGCGTCTTGTCTCGGCCCTCAACGAACCAAGAGTCATGTCTTCCATCGATCGACGAACCGGATGGTTCAAGCTCAACAACAGCTTGCAGATGAGCAGGGTGGTCGGGATCCTGACCGTTCGCCACGGCCCTGTGGCAGGCAAGCAGTTGCAGGACGGGAAGGTACAGCGGAGCTCGCCAAGCAGCCGGCACTTCGCTCGCGATCGAGACCCAATAGTCGACCGCGCCGGGCACGGACTCGTCAGAGGCCTCGCTGATGACCAGAGTCCTGGCTCCAAACCGACGGATCGAGTCAAGGACTCCGAGTTCCTGGCCTCGCCCTTGATCACTCAGAAGGCCGACGACCAGTGTGTGACTATCAACCATTGACATCGGCCCGTGCCGGAATTCCATGAAGTGAAACGCCTCGGCGTAGCTTAGCGACATCTCCTTCATCTTCAGCATCGCTTCGCTTGCCAATCCGAAAAGGGGACCGCTACCAAGGAAGAAGAAGCGGGTCAGATCCGGCTGACTGCCAATTTCGGCCGCCAGGGAGCCGTACCGATCGATAATTCTTTCCCCGCTCGCCCGCAATGACTGTGGCAACTCGGCTGGAACCCTCCGCTCGCTCAGAAGTGCGACGGCTAGCATCATGGAGGAGAATGATCGCGTCTGCGCCACGCCCTCCTCTTGACCATCGGGCGTCGCTAGGACCCCCTCCGTCATTTGGGCCAGACGTCCCTCTGGATTGCACGTGATCGAGATCGTCTTTCCGTACCCTCTTTCTTGGAAGACCCGAACAGCCTTCAGCGTTTCTGTTGTCTGGGCAGACCGGGAAATCGCCACGAGAAGGGCCTTGGCCCCTTTTCGAACCCAGGCATCGGGGAACAACACCACTTCTGAAGCGGGCACCGCAGTACAAATGACGCCGTGAGCTTGCTGGAAATGCCGAGAGGCCCAAACCGAGAGGTAGTATGTCGAGCCGCAGCCAGTGAAAAGAACCTGATCATATTCCGCCAGGCGTGGTAGATCGGTCTCCCGCAACTCCGAGAGCTTGCGGAGCGTGCTTTCCCAGACCCGGGGCTGGGAGAGAATCTCTGTTAAGGTGTGCGGCACGCGCGGGTTTCCCAAGGCATTCTCCTCCGACATAGGCCTGGCGCCTGAAGCGCACATGTCCAGTGCTATCCCCGCCGCGACGGCAGCTGCGACTTTGTCGCCTGCCTCTGCCTATGTCACGGTCAAGTTCGCTGCAGTGGCCAACGCGGCCTGAGGATCTGGGGCGTGGCCGAACTTGGCATGGTCTGAACCGATGGTGACGAACTCGCCTTCGAACGGCCGCACTGCGTCCTAGCCTACCCGCCTCAGGCGGCCAGTGATATCTTGGGCAAAGCGCTGAATGTGCTCTCGCACAAACAGAGGGATATCCATGCTGGTGTCATGGATCAGAGGCGTCAGGTCCATGGCATAAGACAATCCCTCTGTGATGTCCACCCCGTGCGTCTCAGAATACGTGGCGTTGGCACGCCGGCGTCCCATGGTGGCCAGGTCGTAGCGCTTGCCACCGCAGATCTGCGAATCGTACAAGCCGAGCAATGCCACCTGGAGATTCTCGTGGGCTGTCAGATCAAAGGGAATCTTGTCCTCATCCACCATCCAGTCGAGGTCACGCCAGACTTCGCAGCCGTAAAGCTTCTGAGGGCGCTCGGTCTCCGAGAGGCTGCGGATAGCGCCAAGGACCCGCAGGGCAACGGCCACGTGGGTATCGTGCTTATCGGCGAGGTTGTGAGTGTAGACGAACTGAGGATGGGCAGCTTTCAGGAGCACTACGATATCTTCGGCCGGAAACCCGCAGTGGCCATCCTTGGCGTCCTTGCTCGGGTAATCCAGGATCACCTGGGCGGCGTACTCGCCGACAACCGCTGCTTTCTTCTGCTCCTTGAACCGCACTATGCGCATATCCTCGTCGCTGTAGTCCTTGTACAGATCATCGCGAGGTGAACCACGCCCATCGGTGACCACCACGCCCGTGAACCATTTGTCTCCCTGCTGGAAGCACTGGAGGATCGGTGAAGCCGCCATGATCTCGATGTCATCCTGATGAGCGCTGACGGCCATGTGAGTCGTTCGCGCCAGGGCCTGTTCGACGGGGATGCCATCGGGGACGAAGATCTGCGCGCTGTCGTTGTGAAATCGCATGAGCCATCCTATGGTCTTACCTTGATCGCCGGTAAGCTGGCCGCAGCAATTGACTGCCCGACGCGCCGACTACGTTCATCGGGCAATTGCACGTGGATGCGGGCGGCTAGTTCCGGGAATTCGGTCTGCAACACTCTGTTCGCCTCCTCCAGGATGAGTGTTCCTCCCCGGCCGGAAGCGCATCTCCCAAGAATGAGCACATGCTTGAATTCGTAGAAGTCTGCGTAGTGAGCCAGGGCGTAGCCCAGGTAAGTTCCGATGCTCTGCCATATCCTGGCCGCCCCCTTATGCCCAGCTTCCAGCTTCGCCTGCACGAAGGCCAGTCTTTCTGCGTCCGGGATACCCTCCGGGAGGCGGATGCCTGCCCGAGGCGCCAGTCTGAACACGCACTCCTGCGAAAAATACTGCGAGCCGCATCCGATATCTCCCGACCACTCGTCGGCGGGTGCCTCCGGGCTGTAGTCCACCGGCGCAAAAGCCAATTCACTCAACCAACCCATGAAGTGGCCGTGCATGTCGACGTAACCGGCTGCTTCGCTCGAACCCATCGCAATTCCCAGCACTCCGTTGTCTTCGAGGGACATGGACCCCGCTAGAGCGCTCACATCTCCATCGTTGATCACTTCCAGCGGCACATTCATCTCGCTCCCAATACGTAGGAAGAGATCTCTGATCTCATGGAAGCGGTCCTTCGGGATCCCGCGAAAAAGGGAGGCCACCATCGGACGGTTGTTTATGTAAATGCCTGCTGAACTGCCGCCAATCCCATCCACGCGAGGCATCTTCGATGCCGCGGTCTTCAGAGCGGTGATGATTTCATAGTAGTGGTAGTCCGGGTCAGAATGTTTGCGTGGTTCCCAAATCACTTCTTCGCTGTAGACTACTTGGCCGTCGACCACGGCACTCACCTTGCGGTCCGAGGCACCCAGGTCAAAGCCGATGCGATAGCCGTCCAGATTGCGCCCCAGGGCCTGGCCGGTCTCGCAGCCCGCCGGCACTTCCGAAGGATCGCACGGCACCACGGTGAAGGTCTTCTCGTAGACCTGGTCACCCATGAAGTGGTAGTCGAACTTGCGCTCCCCATCGGGCGAGTAGCAATTACGGATGTAGTCCCCTATGGAATATGGCCCACCCACATAGACTTTGTGCCCGCCGCGCTGCCAGAGCAAGAACTTGACTAGCCGCTCCACGAAGCGGAAGTTCGCATCCGCCTGCGGGTCGCCTTCCGGGAAGACTCTCGTTTCAAATCGCGACAATTGACTTTCATTTCGTTCCAAGCCAATCACCAAGGGAATGCCCTTGTCTCCGACCTCTTGCAGAAAGGCCCGATTGGCCAGGATCGCCGGGCGAAAAGCATCATCGAGGGGAGGCAGCAATCGGGGTTCGACTAGTCTTAGACTTCCCCTCATGTTGCAACTTCTCCATGGCGAAGGCATGGGCGCTAAAAGAGAATATGCGCCAATGCGATCATCGACTGAATAGGAGAGAATAATCGTTCAGCAACAGAGCGGCCGCACCCATGATGACTCGATTTCCACTCACTTGCCCGATCTCAACCCGTGTCTCCTGCGTCAGACTGGAAAGGGCCGTTCCGGACATCGTTTCGCGAATGGCGCCCAGCCATGGTGCACCGAAGCGCGTCATGTCACCGGACAGCACGATCTTGCGGATATTGAGTGTCCCAACCAGGCTGGAGATGGCCAAACCCATGTAATGTCCCGCCTCCAACACGATTTGCTTCACCGACGGATCACCCGCCACGAAGGCTTGCTCTACATCATTCAAAGTGATCTCGCCTGACAGGCTGGCCCTGACAGCGTCGGCCGAGTGACTAGCCATCAACTGAGCGCGTTTTAGGACGGCCCGCGCGCTTGCCACCGTTTCGAGGCAGCCTCGGTTGCCGCAACGGCATGGGAGCCCCCCATCTTGCATCACAACGACATGTCCAATCTCGCCTGCCGCCCCGCCATCTCCCTGAAAGAGGTGGCCGCCAACAAGGATCCCCGCACCAATCCCGTTGCCCACATTGATCACCACCAGATTGCCCTCATCATCGTGGCCTCCCCCGTAGGCGTATTCCCCCATCGCCCCGGCCTGACTATCGTTGAGGACGCGAACCGGTAGATGGTAGCGGTCCCGCAGCAGCTGAGCCAGCGCCAAGTCCCGCCAGTCCAAATTGACTGCGCTGATGACAACACCGTCTCGGGTGTTAACCAACCCGGGTGTGCCCACCCCAATGCCCACCAGCGGCCCAAATTCGTCATGCACGAGCCGATCAACAATCTCGAAGACCAGCGCCAGGGCGTAGTCCCCATTGCGATTGTTGACCGGGAGGTTGGTTATCGTCTTGATCTCGCCACGCAGATTCAGGACAGCACCACTGAATTGGTTCTGCCCCAAGTCGAGGCCGACTAGATACCTGGCATCGTCGACAAGACCCAGCAGGATGCCGGGTTTGCCACCTATCGAGGCACCCACTCCCATCTCATTGACCAAACCCTCAGTCATTAGATTGGCAACAATACTGGACACAGTTGTAGGAGTTAGGCTTGTGATTCGGCCAATCTCCGCTCGGCTAACACTGGGGTGCTCGAAGATGGTCTTAAGGACGAGGTTGCGATTGTGTTCCTTTGTTTGCTGGCGCGTTGCCTTTTTCATCAGCATTTCCGAGGCAACAACAAGGATAGACTTCGAAAGTTCAATAGACTTACGAAGTTTAGCATACCACTCATTCGGCAAGAGTCAATGGACGGTCCCCTCATCCTGTTGATGCTTCAATGTCCATTGCGAATTATAGCCTTCCTTGCAAGACGTTCCTTGAGCGGATTCCCCCTCCCCAGCTGCCGTTATGGCCACGGACCTGACGCCTGCCCAACTGGGGTCTCGGCCCATCCCTGTGATGGCCTGGTCCGGTCCGCCGATCTCGGAGGGCTTTGCTGCCAAGCAAAGGCGAGGCCGCAAAGGAAGAGGGACTATCGACGTCAGAGTGCGAGCTGGATTCCTGGTAGCTGTTGCATTGCCGCAGAGAGAACACCGCCTGTACATTCCAAATCATCTCGATGTCGACATGCGGTTCCAGTGGGGCTCATCCTGCCTGGTTCACATCAGCTGGCCTGAATCCCCTGGCGCACAACGCTCAGACGCTCTTGATCACCGGCGCCAGCTACCGAGCTCTTGGAGCATCCCCCAGAGACCAGGAGGATCTCATCGACGAGACTGCCGATGCTTGATCCCAGTCGTTGCTCACGAATCCGTCATCCAGGAGCCCATGCCTCCTCTATCATGTGTGAGTGGCCCAGGTTGGCCGATCGTTGATGGACCAGTATCGGGCGACAGTTGACACGAAGAGGAGGGAGCACGTCTTTGATCCCCACGGCCTCAGGCAGCCTATGCGACCCCTCATCGCCGTCGCAAGGACGTTTGTTAGCGTAGCGCCAATCTTAGCATGCTCCGCTACTCGTATCATGCTAAGATTGGATCCGCAGAAGCCTTTGGGGGCGGTGTCCACCAGCGGTCAGTTTCGAATTGAATCCCAATTGAATGTACACTCACGATGCTCCAAGGGGGCGATCAGGCGATTACGAACCACTCTAATGCGCTTCACACCAACCCGCGCGGGACTGTTGCCCGCGGTGGATCCCTGTTTCCAGAGGTCATCTACGATTCGCGGCAGCGACGGGAGGGCATTCGATGAAGGCGGGTTATTCGCGCGAAGAGTCTTTCAGTCCTGCAGGAGGCTGCACCCCGTCACATCCCCTCGATAGAGAGAGGATCGTTCTGAACAAGCTGTTGAAACCGAATGGGATCGCAGAGACCCCACGCTGGGGGCTCTCCCCAGGATTGGATTAAGTCCTATGAAGCCAGTCTCCATGCTCGTCCAACGACTACTGAGATTGAGGGAGGGCAAGGCGACACCGATGACCCTTCTGGCTCTCTGCCCAAACTCCGAGGCAGTGCTTGAGGCGGCCGTACGAGTGGCATCGCGAAACAACTTGCCCATCCTCTTTGCCGCTACCCTGAATCAAGTCGACCGAGATGGCGGTTACACAAGCTGGACTCCCAAAGAATTCGTTACGCGGCTCAAACGAATTGCCAGACAATACAAGTGGAGCGGCCCACTCATACCCTGCTTGGACCACGGCGGCCCATGGCTCAAGGACCGACACCGCGAGGCGAACTTTTCTCTTGAGGCAACCTTACGAGAGGTGAAGAAGAGCCTGCGGGCATGCCTTCTTGCCGGGTACCAGCTGTTGCACATTGATGCCACTCTTGACATCGAGAAAGGCGAAAGCCAGCCTCCACCCATCGGATTGGTCGTCTCGAGGACGTTGGATCTCATCCGTTTTTGTGAGGCGGAGAGGCGCCGTCTCACCCTGCCTCCAGTCGACTACGAAGTAGGCACGGAGGAGGTTCACGGTGGCCTGACGGATATCCCTACTTTCCGTGAATTCGTCAACCTTTTGCGCCGTCGACTTGAGGAGGAGGGGCTGCTGGACGCGTGGCCTTGCTTCATTGTGGGGAAAGTTGGCACCAACCTTCACACGACCTACTTCGACCCCAAGATGGCTCAACAGCTTTTCGCGATAGTTTCCCCTCTTGGGTCCCTGATCAAAGGACATTACACAGACTGGGTAGAAAACGCCTCGGCCTACCCCGACAGCGGCATGGGAGCTGCCAACGTAGGACCGGAGTTCACCTCTGCCGAGTTCGCCGCGCTTGCAGATCTGTGCCAGAAGGAGCTGGACCTGGAGAGGGCCCGTGGTCGAATCAGACCTTCTCGATTCATGGATTGCTTGGAGTCGGCGGTAGTCCGTTCCGGGCGATGGAAGAAGTGGCTCCTTCCAGGTGAGCGAGGGGAGCGTTTTCAGGAGCTACGCCCTGAGCGGCGCGACTGGCTGACCCAAACAGGAGCACGATACGTCTGGACTGACCCAGAGGTTCGCGCAGCACGTCGCCGACTGTACAGGAATCTTGCGCGGGCCGGGCTGGACTCCCACGAATATGTGATTGAGCGAATCAGCCAATCTATTGATCACTATGTAAATTCCTTCCGCCTGTTCGATTCGCTCTCTCTCTTCAAACAATCCTCATAGGATATCGGCCAGAAGACTTGCAACATAGCCAGCTCCTCTTCTTTGTCGATGGGACGTGGCTTGAGCTGGTCAGGAAGGGGGCACACGCATATCCGTCTCTCGCCGCCATGAACTCGATGGGCTCATCCCCGCAGCGCACGAGTCCCTTTTCTGCCTCAAGGAAGATTGCCCTGTGCCCTATGGCCGCTGCTAGATCCTTGGCTTTCTTGAAGCTCTCAGTTGCCTTTGCCCTCCAGCCGCGCTCGAACTGGACTTCCCCCTTCCCTACAAGCGCAGCCGCCATGTGCCGCGGCTGGCCCATACCTTCTGCAAGTGACTGCGCTTCCTCCAGCAGCTGCTCGGATCTTTCAGGGTTTCCCTTCCAACGATCAAGTCAGGCCAGATTGACCAGGAGCAGGGCCAAGTTCTCCCGGTGGCCAATCTCGCGCGCAATTTCGATCCCCTCCTCATAGGATCCCCGGGCGGCATCGAGCGGAATGTGTCAACGGTTTTGAGACAACCGTCTCGGCAATTCAGTGTAGCTCGTGGGACTCATCAAGGGGCATCGGCGCCCCCAGGGCCGGTGAGAGAGGCACAACAAGCAGTTGGCGGGTTGATCCAGACCGCCACAGGCAACCTGGGCGGCTGGGGCCGGCCATGGACGAAGCGTTCGGGATGGGTCTGGTAGGCCTGGCCCAAGACATGCTGACGCGGCTCGCGCAATTGGCGGTGTCCACCCAGAGTGGACAGCTGCAGGCCTCATCAGCCCCTGACCGATATGGTGGTGTTCAAAGTTGTACAAGGGGAAGAAGTGCCGCCCCCACACGCGCGGCAAGCAGGCTGTCGAAGAAATCGGGATAGCCGGGGTGGTACTTGGCGGTCTTGAACTGGGCTTCCGAGAACGGGTAGTCGTTCGATGTGCGCGGCCGGGAGTGGCTGGCATTCACCCCAGATCAGCCATGAGCAAGGCCAAGGTATCCTGGCCAAGAACCTCGTCCGCCCGACAATTGTCATCACCGGTGGAATATGGATCATGGGATTAGCTATCGAGGTAGTCTTCGGGAACTGCCTCGCCGCAGGGCTGGTGACACTCGCTGCGTATGTCGCCTCGTCGGCGAAGCCGTTCTCGGCGTGGAAAGACCAAAATCAACCTTGACGTGAGACGATACAGGCGGTAACCTCACAGTAACTCTCGGCCGCGGACCTTCCCAGGCTCACTCGCACCGCAGAACAGGGGGCACCCTCAGATGGGTGGAACTGGCGTCTGAGGATGGCACTACCAGACGAAGGCTCATAACCCGGAGGTCGCTGGTTCCCTGGCCCGGATCGCCAGGACGGGCGAGTCCAGCCCCCGCTACCTAAACAGAGAACCGAGGCCACTTGAGCCTCGGTTCTGCGTTGCCGCAGAATGATGCCCGTTTGCGTTGCTCAGCCTGATTCAAGCAAGATCCTTTTCGGGAGAACTCCGTTAGCCTCGTCGGCCTAGTAACTGTGGGATCGCTGGTTCGAGTCTCATTCTGACAATGTCAAGGTCAGCAGACGAACCGTAGCTCGCCGGGCTCCTCCGATTGCGCTGTACGGTCAGCTTCGCTTCCTCTCAGCAAGACCCTGATAGGCTTCACCAACGCCAAGCTGGCCGAAGGGCAACCTCCAGACTCCTCCTCTCGCGGAAGGGCATGATCTGTGCCAATGGCGGCAGGCCTTTTATACACACTTCCACTGGCCGACCAATGCAGTTTCCTTGCACCCAGTACAACGACGATCATTCTCCCTTGCGACACCCTACAATAGGTACAGGCACCCGAGTCAGGGCCCAGCGGGCGGCTAATACCTTTGCCTAGGGGAGCACCGCCGGCTACGGTTCTCTTATGAGCCCGGTGTTCTGAGATGGCGAGAAACCCAGTGAGCGAGAGAAATCGCCATCAACCTCAGTACACCAGGCTCGTCAGGTCACCGTAGCACGCCTGGTTCAACCCTCGAGCACTCCGGTTCAGCCCCTTCCGTACTCCTGAGCGAGGCCCCGGTCGCCTTCACCAACGCCAAATTCGCCGAAGGACTCTCCCCCCGCACCATCGCCTCGTACACAGATGATGTTGGCAGGTGGATCGAACGGACGGGCGATCGCGACGTCTCCAGCATGACCGCCGATGCCGTCCGCAGCCGGGGAATTGCCACTGTTGCAGCAAGCGGACTCGCTTGGGGTGCCGGACTAACTGGGGTAGACGAGCGACTTGAGGAACTCGCCCGGTGTGCACACGACTAGCGGGAGAATGGCCGCGCGGACGCTCTTTCCCAGGAAGTGCTTCCGGTCAAGCGTCAGTAGGGGGGTCGCTCTTCCTGCACGCGCGCCGGCCAGGACATGGGCGTCCTTGGCAGCCACGATGCTCGTAGCAGACTGAATCTCAGCTTCGGTGGGATTCGGGATGACATCTGGATCGAGCTGCCCGATCAGGGTGTAGAAGGCGAGGAGTGCGGAGGGGGGAAAGGATACGTGCAAGTTCCGCTCCGCCTCCCACAGGACAAGCCTCGTCACCAGGCCCCTGCCCAGCCCACGCCGGCATACCTGCACGGCCATGGCGGATCCGCCGGACGAGGAGGCGCCAGCGGCGATAAGGACACTGGCGTCGAAGAAGACCCGCGGGACGGCAGCCACCTAGCCTAGCCCTCGGCCAGCAGGCGCCGCACCCTGGCCGCGGTCTTCGCGTCGATCTTGTCCTCTTCGAGGAAGCCCTCGAGCTCTCTGCGGTCAAACTGCCGCAGGGCCGGCCCGTCCTTCGCCACGCGCATGGGGGAGACCTCGATCGTGGATCCGCGCAGCGTCAATTGAAGGAATGAACCCTGGTCAATCCCGAGCCGCTCCCGGAATTCGGCCGGTATCGTGATCTGCCCCTTCGCCTGGGGCCGGATGATTCGTGTCAGCGCTTTGTCGCCCATTCGGCAATTCCTCCTTTCCGACTTTCCGTAAGTATACCACACCAGGCTTTATCCAAACAGCGAGGCCACCTTCCTGGGACCTGCCAGGATATCTTTGCCGACCATCAGGTAACCGTCCTCGTCGGTGGTGACCGACCATTTGATCAATTCGATCTTGCCTTTGTCGATCTCGATCCCAGTGATGCAGCGCGGATCGACGCAGGAGCCGTCATTAAAATAAGGCGGTTCGCCTTCCGTAGCGAAGCTGGGCCGGTGCGTGTGACCGAAGATTGTCGGCTGGTTCTTTTCCTTGATCCACTCTTCGATCTTGCGTTCCAGGGCATCCCGCTTCCTGAAGTTCTTCGCCGGACTGGTCGGGTCGTCCACCCCGAGCAGTTCGAGCGGGCGCCACAGGGTCCGGATCAGGAATCGGTCGAACTTCCAGAACTGGTCGTTGATCATGTCGCCCTGGTAGCCGTGCACCAGGAAGATCTTCCCACCGGTCGGCGAGTGCTTGAGGACGAGTCCCTCATGGACCCGGATGCCCTCGAAAAGGGGTTCCTTTTGACCGGTCCGGTCGTCGATGTATGTGAAAAGGGTTTGGGCGACGACTTTCGGGTCAGCGCGCTCCTTGTCGTGGTTTCCGTAGATCATATGGAACCGTCCGGCCCGGTAGAACTCCCGCAGGCGCCAGAAGATGTGGCTGTGGGCATAACGGATGTCCGAGAAGTGACTGTCCTCGTACAACTCGTCGCCGTCGCCGAGTTCGAAGTAAGTGAAGCCTTCCTTGAAATAACGTTCCAGGGCATAGAAGAACAGGCTCTGATTTTTGGCGAAACGGTCTGTCCAGCTGTTATCGCCGCGGTGACAGTCGCTGAAGAAGACGAGCCTGGACTTGTCATCGAAGGGGATTTCCTGGGCAGATTGGAAGACTTCGGTGAGACGGGTGGATACAGTTATAGTCTTCCTCCTCTTCATGAAAAGCGAACACGGTGACTCTCGCATTGAATCCCAGATACTATTCTAGTCCCCGAATGGACTTCGGTGTACGTTCTCCGTGACTATTCCAAAATTGGTAAATTGAGTTCGCACTCTATAATAGTGAGAGAATGACACTATATTGTTAGACTCCATTCCTAACCTCCTTCGGTCTTGTTTATGCCAGCACACAAAGCTTAACCAAAGAAGGTCTTTCTTTACAACTCAAGGAAAACAAAACGACTTTAAGAACACCGTGGCGAGACCATCGAAGAACCGGGGCACGTTATAAGGATCCTGCGAGACCCGCGGACGATAACACAAGTCGCTATGTACGCTCTATTTAACATTGTCAGAGCCACGCGATTGGTTCTGCAGAAGTTCCGCGCGGGGGAAGTCGAGCATGGTGGCAATTTCGCGGCGTGGTATGGCCGTGAGGTCCAGTACGGAGCACACCAGGTTATCCGACTGATGAATGGGTGGGAATGACTGTGCTCCGCACCTCTCAGTCACCTTCGCAACCAACTCGTACGGGTTCACTCGAGCAGGGATTTCAGCACTTGTCGACTCGTTGCGTCAGTAGGAAGCGGCTTCGCTTCACCCATAGTGTGATGGTTTCTCAAAGTTCGGACTCTAAATAGCAGACAATTCAATTACTCTTGACAAGTGATAGTCGGTCGCCTGCACTCCTCTCAAGATCGGTCCATGGAATTCGGCGGGCGAGGCTGAACTCGAATACGACTGTAGGGTTGTTTTGGCGATCGGTTCGCTATAAGGTGCCAGATCCTCGAGATTGACTCATAACCCGAAGGTCCCAAGTTCGAGTCCTGGCCCCGCTACCAAATAGACGAACCGAGGCTCTTTGAGCCTCGGTTCTTTGTTCATCCACACCAGCCCTGATCACGCGACCCCAGCCAAATCCCCCTGCGATCGTGACGTGTCCATCCAGTTCACCTCACGTGGACTCGTAACCAGCCGGTCCCAGGTTCCAATCCTGCGGGCGCCCGCCTTCTCGGCCGAAGTCCACCGGCCTCGCGATCGTCCCACCTCATTTGACTCTGTGACCATCGATATGGTCGGATAGCGTTTTCGGCCACCACACCTAGTAAATGCGGAACGGCAGGCCCAGGAACTCCTGGACCTGCTCCCGACCAGCGAGGTCGATCTGGACGATGTTCGATTCCCGAGAGTGAGCGCTATCAACGCACCTTCTTGATCTGCTTGACGAACACCGTACCGAGAATAAAATAGACCACTGCTACCATGAAGATCACCGTATAACCCAGGTTGGGGATGTTCTGGACCTTGCCGACCTGCTGAAAGTTGTCCAGCAGGAATCCGGCCAGCGGGGTGGCGATCACCTGCGGCAGGACCATGGCGACATGCCACACACCCATGTCCTTGGCGTAATCGTCCATCGACGGGAGCACATCCGAGGCGAGCGCCCAGTCCACGCTTTCGTATGCGCCGTATCCGAGTCCGAAGACGACGCCCATCAAAACCGCCAGCGTGAATCAATGGAAGAGGACAAACACCAGGCAGACGGCGCCCATTAACGCGCCGGAGAGATACACCATCAGCTTCCGGCCATATTTATCGGAGAGCACGCCAGCCAGCAGGGTGGTGATGATCGCACCGAGCAGCACCATGGGCAGGAAGAAGGACGTTGCAGTCTCGGCAGTGTCCGCCACTTTGCCCAGGCCGACCAAGATGTACGGGGACCCGATCACGTCTCCCATGTAGTACTGGATAAATTCCTGCACAGTGAAGATTCCCATCGTGACCAGCAGCCGCGTGAGGAACACCCAAGTGAAATCGGAATGCATGAATGGATCGTACAAGCCGCGCACGAACTGGCCTAACTTGAATGACGGCGTGCTGCGGGGCAGGTCATATTCCTTCACCCCAAAAAGTGTGATCACTGCTCCAAGTAGGATCACGCCGATCATGATGAAGTAAACCCCTGGTATGCCAATCGGTCCAATCAAGAAACCCATCAACCCCCCGATGAACGTCCCCAGCATGGTCATAAGGCCGAGCCAGCCAGAAGCGGAACCACGCTGCTCAGGCGAGACCAGATCGGGGATGAGAGCGCTGTAGGGCCCGGTCGCGACGTTATTAAATAGCTCGACAAAAAGGAAGACCACTGTCCAGCCTAAAACCGATTCGGGATGCCCCGGCCGGATCAAATAAGCCAGGCCGACCAAACCGATGGCGTTGCCCAGCGATCCGATGATGATCCACGGCTTGCGCCGACCTCCGGGCAGACGGATCCGGTCGGAGAGGGCTCCGAAAACCGGCGCTGCCACCATCGAGATGAACGCACCGGCCCCCAACGCCAACCCCAGCGCACTGCCTTTGGTCGTATTGCCGACCGCGTCCTTGATCTGGCTTGGCATGGTGATGATAAGAATTGCGGCCCACATCATATTGGTCGAGAACCAGAAGAAGCTCAGCAAAAGCTGCCGGAAGGTCGTCAGGTGCGGGCGCACAAAACTCTCATTGGCAGTCATACGAGATTCCCTTTCGCGACAATGGAAATGAGAAAAGGAAAAAAACGGGGAAACAAGAATATGTTAAGATGAGTGTACAATGGAAAAATGGACGCGTCAAACAAAATCGTGCATGAATAATGTCACCTCTTTCTTACAATTCTCTACATTCTGAACCAGACTCGTCACCAACCTTTCGCTACCCGCAGTACAATCCTAACCGATGTCTATACTTCGGTACCTTTACCCGAGCAACTATCACGCTTAGATTCCCGTCGCACAACAGCCCGAAACCTCCCCCATCGAAAACCCATCACTCCTTCAGAATCAGACTCTCCCCTCCTGGCATCCTCTCGGCCATCCAACCGGTCATGACCGCTTTCGCAAGATATTCCTCGACCACTGGGATCGCTACTGCGATCTACGCATGGCCGACGAAGTCCCCTTCAATCAGCAAGCTTTCGTCCAGGACATCATCCAACGCATACTGCTCTGCCGTGACCCTGATGGCGGCTATGCCCGTGACGTGCCCCCGATTCTTGTACCAGGAGTTATGAGAGTCCAGGTGTGACTACGAGGTTCTGCCTCCTCGACCATGAGACATCGACGGCCTGTCCTCTGGCCGCCTCAACAAAGA
>JBEKSY010000041.1:0-29131 GCA_049516595.1 Anaerolineales bacterium | reverse complement strand
GCCCCTCACCTGCGGCAGCAGCCAGGCCAATACCCCCGCCACCATCAGGTCCACCACCACCAACACGATCAAGGCTATGTACGCCCCTCGACTCATTCTGCCTCGCTCACTACTCACACCAAGAAACTCTCGGTTGTCTGCCCGTGGCCCGCGAACCCATCCAAGCAGTCCACCGACCACGATGTGCCGCGACCCGTTGCCAACCCGAAGCAGCGCCTGCCGCCAGGCTGCGTGGCCGCAGTCGGCGATATCAACCTCTGCAGCCAGTCTCGCCATTCAGAGCCCAAGGCTGTCCTCGCCTGAGTCCAAACATCTTCATGCCCTCGGCCCCTCACTCTAGGCTGCCTTTCTTCTATATGCGTTTCGACCCCCGAAAGTTTCAGGCACCGCACCGATACTATCAAGGGACAAGATGAGATTCACGTGAACGATCCGAAGACAGCCTGCTGGTGCCCGAAAACCCGACTCTCAGGGCCTCCCACTATGGTGGGGACAAGAGCGCACCATTTGGAAGTCTCACTCGTCTCTAATCACCACGAATGAACGGGATCTCTTTGCCTCAAGGATCCCCTCATGGTTCTCTTGAGGCCGGGAAGAAGACCAGAAGTGCCATATTCACAAAGGTCCAACCTTCGAGGGGCCCCGACCCATTGTCAATGAGCACTCAGCGAATAAGGTGGGCCCCACGAATTGACCAGTGGCCGGTCTGACAGGCAACCCAGGAAGCGTAGGAAGAAAGATCCCGAGCCGCGTGACGTTCGTCACTAATGTATTGCGAGGTGGAGGTCCATAATCCGCCTATCAATGCATGCGAGAATGCGCATATCTGCTTCGGCAGAGAAGCTTGGGAGGAACCATGCAAGCAAGTCTCGAGGCGGAGGTCAACGCGCTACACGCGCAGATTTGCGCTGGACTGGCAGATCCCAAGCGGATCCTCATCCTGTATTACCTGGCCGAAGGACCGCGGACGGTGTCCGAACTGGTCCAGTCACTCAAGGTCTCTCAGCCTGCCATCTCGCGCCACCTGAAGACCCTGCGCGACCGGGGGATGGTCCGAGCCACCCGCCAAGGGCCCTCCGTGGTGTACACCCTCGGCGACAAGCGGCTCATTGAGGCGCTCGACCTTCTTCGTGCGGTTTTGCGCGAGAACCTCGCTCACCGCGCTGAGCTCGTCGAACAGATGCGCTAAGTCCCAGAATGGGAGAGGAGGTTCCATGTCAAGATCAGATCCATCCAAGTCCAAGCGCCTGGCGATGATTGCCAGCCAGGGAACGCTGGACTGGGCCTATCCGCCGTTCATCTTGGGGAGCACGGCTGTTGCCATGGGCTGGGAAGTCGGGATCTACTTCACCTTCTACGGCTTGACGTTGCTGAAGCGCAAGATCGCCGCCGCGGTCACGCCCCTCGGCAACCCTGCCATGCCGATGAAAATGCCATTTGGACCGGCAGGGTTCCAGGACATCGTGTGGCCCATTCCCACGGCCGTCATGAGCGTGCCCGGATTCGGCGCTTTGGCCACGACCCTGATGAAGAAGACCTTCAAGAACAAGAACGTCGCCACGGTCGAGGAACTGCGCGACATTTGCGTGGCGGGAGGAGCCCGTCTGATCGCCTGCGAGATGACGATAGATGTCTTTGGGTTCAAGCGCGAGGACTTTATAGACGGGGTGGAATTCGGAGGCGCGGCGGCATTCCTCGAGTATGCCGGCGACGCTGACATCTCCCTGTTCACCTAGTGGACCGAATCGGTCCAGGAGCGAAAACCATGTCCGCCCAAACCAAACCTCAGACACACGTTGACTTGAAGGGGTTGCTTTGCCCCATGCCCGTGGTTAGGATCTCTCAGGCGATTAAGCAGATTCCGGTGGGAGCGACGATCGAGGCTGTGGCTTCCGACCCCGGCGTTGTGGCCGACATTCCGGCCTGGGCCCGCAGTACCGGCCACGAGTTGGTGACGATGGAGAAGCTCAGCGACAAGGAATTCCGCTTCGTGGTGAAGCGCCTGAAGTAGGGTCGGGCGGGAAAGGTGGACATGTACATTCTCTGGGTGTCTCAGGCGACGATGCTGGTGGGTATCGGTTTCGCCATTGCAGGTCTCGCCTGGCGATGGAGGTTGACTGCCCGTCTCCCCCTGGTTCGCGAACAAGCCGAGCCCCGCGGCTCCGCGGCCCGCGGAATGCTTTACGCCTTCACCCTGGGCATGGCGCCATGGGCCAAGGAAAGCACTCGACGCCACAGCCTCTCGTACGCGCGCGGCATCGGCTTCCACATCGCCATCTTCTTTGACCTGGCTCTTCTGATCGTGAGTCCCTGGTGGTCTGGCTGGATCGGGCCCGTTCGCAGCGTCCTGGCTCTCGGCTCCGGACTGGGGGCCTTGCTCGGAGCAGCCGGCATTCTCATGCGTCGCATGGAACCCAACTTGCGCGCCCTGAGCACCTTCGATGACCTTCTGGCGGTCAGCCTGGTAACCCTGTTCTTGGCCGCCTGCGCCATCTGCTTGGCATGGCCGCCGCTTCTCCCAATGGCTTATGTCGTGGCAACGGTCATGTTTGTTTATGTCCCTCTGGGCAAGATCCGCCACTGCCTGTACTTTTTCTTTTCGCGCCGGTTTTTTGGGGCCTTCATCGGCCGACGTGGTGCGATGCACTCAACCGGCTCAGTCCGGCTCGCTCCTCGGGAGGTGTCCCGATGAGCACTCAAGCCTCGACTGCCCTGGAGGTTCTGGAAAGGCAACTCACCCAGCCATTGGTCGCCTCGCTGGAGGTGTGTGCCCGTTGTGGAATCTGCGCGGAATCCTGCCACTACTTTCTGTCCGAACCGCGCCTGGAGAATGTCCCCGCGGCCCGGGGCGAAGCCCTTCGCCGCGTGTATCGGGCCGAGAAAGACTGGCTTTCCCGCATCCTGCCTGGCTGGACGGGCGCGGAGAAGCTCACGGAGGAGGGGCTGGCCCGCCTCGCGGAAATGGCCTTCACGCGTTGCACCCTGTGCCGACGTTGCACATTCAACTGTCCGATGGGTGTCGACACTCCACTGTTGATGCGCGCCGTGCGAGCGATGGCGACGGCCAGCGGGGCTGCGCCTGAGATCCTGGTCATGCTTGCGGATGTGGCTATTGAAAAGGGGAAGAATCCGGAGTTCTTTCGTGATATCTTCCTCAGTCAGATGGCCGATCTCGAGAAAGTGCTGCAGGAGAAGGTGGGGGACACCCGTGCCCGGATCACCGTGGAGCGGGAGGGGGCACAAGTCCTCTACGTCGGTCTGTCCGGAACGCATACGATCCTTCCCCCGGCCATTCTCTTCCACACGGCCAAGGAGGACTGGACCCTCAGCATCTTCGAGGCCTCCAATTACGGCGTCTTCCTGTCGGACACAGGCCGCGCCAAACAAATCACCGCAAGGATCGTCGAGGAGGCCAAGCGCTTGCACGTGAAGGAGGTGGTCCTCGCGGAATGCGGCCACGCTTATGCAGCCATGCGCTGGGACGCACCTAACTGGTTTGGCGAGCCCTTCCCGTTTCGAGTGACCAGCCTCGTCGAAAAGATCGATGAGTATCTGGCGGCTGGCCGGCTGCGGCTCAACCCGCGAGCCAACTCCGAAACGGTGACCTATCACGACTCGTGCAACATGGCGCGCAATGGCGGGGTGATCGAGGAGCCGCGGCGGATCCTACGGGCCGCAGCCGCGAAGTTCGTGGAGATGACTCCCAATCGCACGGAAGCCTACTGCTGCGGCGGAGGCGGCGGACTGGTGGCGCAACCGGACTATGCGGAACTTCGGCTTCAAGCGGGAAAGCCGAAGGCGGACCAGATCCGCCGAACGGGGGCCCAGGTCGTCGTAGCCGCCTGCGAGAATTGCCGCTTGCAGCTTGGCGATCTGAACACGCACTACGACCTGGCGGTTCGCATCAGCGCCCTGGCCGACCTGGTCGTCACCGCGCTGGAACCTCCTTTGTCTCAGCCACTGGCCTAGTTGCGTGTGCCCGGAGCGCTCCCGGTCGGGAGCCCTCCGATCCCTACCAAAATGCAGGCTTCAATCCCAACCGGACCGCATCGCACTGCGATCGCAAAGATGCCCTGCTGACCTGCCTGTTGCTTGCCTCGATCTTCTCGCCTGCCGATGTATAATTGAACTAGCCGCTTGGATCGCCCATCGACCGAGACGGCAGGACAAGGCGTCCTGTTTGCTCCGCCAGGAACTGTCCCGCCCTCGCTCGATATGGAGGGCGGTGCTGTTTTCAGCGACTGCCAGGCAGGAGTCTACCTTTTTTCAAGGAGGCTACTTTGTCCACCCCGGAACCGGCTCCAAAGCAGGTGTCTGTCCTCGATCTGGCGCGGAAGAAAGAGCAAGGAAAGCTCATCACAATGCTCACCGCATACGATTACCCCACGGCCCGCGCGATGGACGCGGCCGGGCTGGATGTCATCCTGGTGGGCGATTCCCTGGGAATGGTCGTGCTCGGCTATTCCTCCACTCTTCCGGTCACGATGGAGGAGATGCTGCATCACTGTAAGGCGGTCGCGCGCGGTGCCTCGCGCGCGCTGCTCATTGGGGACATGCCCTTTCTATCCTATCAAGTCAGCATTCCGGAGGCAGTGCGCAATGCGGGTCGATTCCTGCAGGAGGCAGGGATGGGCGCGGTCAAGCTGGAGGGCGGCCAGGAGATGGTCCCGACCATTCAGGGCATCGTAACGGCCGGGATTCCAGTGATGGGGCACATCGGGCTGACCCCCCAATCCGTTCACAAACTAGGCGGCCACAAGCCGCAGGGGCGTACCGCGCGGGCCGCCAAACGGCTCCTCGAGGACGCCCAAGCGCTTCAAGTAGCCGGATGTTTCGCCCTGGTGCTGGAGTCGATTCCAGCTCGCGTGGCAGGCCTCATCTCTCAGCGCCTGACGATCCCGACCATCGGCATCGGCGCTGGATCGGATTGTGATGGTCAGGTCCTGGTGACCCACGACCTTCTGGGGCTGTTCGACCGCTTCACCCCCAAGTTTGTCCGCAAGTATGCGAGTTTCTACGAGGAGATGGCCCGGGCCTTCGAAGCCTACCGACTGGATGTGGAGAAGCACTCCTTCCCGGCGCCCGAACACACCGTGGATTTGCCCGAACCAGAATGGCAGGCCTTGCTGACTTCTCTTGAAGAGCCCGAGAGGAAGCCCGCGAGGGACTTCACGTGAGCCGTCCAGACCAGATCAAGGGCAGAGGGAGGGGCCGCCCGTGAGGGTGACGATCCTGGGAACCGGCGCGATGGGCTGCCTTTTCGGGGCCCGACTGGCCGCGCACGCCGAGGTGATTCTTCTGGGAACCTGGCGCGAGGCGATTGCCGCGATACGTGCGCGCGGGATTATTCTGCACGAGCCAAGCCGAGACCAGCAGTCCCGGGTGCACGCCACGGATCGAGCCGAGGAATGCCTCGGGAGTGATCTCGTGCTGGTTCTGGTGAAAGCGTGGCAGACCCGCGAGGCTGCCCGCCGGGCAGTGATCGCGCTTGCGCCCTCCGGCCTCGCGCTCACCCTGCAGAACGGTCTAGGCAACCGGGAGGAGCTAGAGCGGATTTTCGGCTCGGATCGGACTGGGCTCGGGGTGACCACCTTGAGTGCAACCCTCTTGGCTCCGGGTGAGATCGCCAGTGGCGGCGAGGGCTCAGTGTCCCTGGCATTTCACCGACGCATCGAGCCAGTCCGCAAGCTGTTCTTGCAAGCTGGGGTGGAGGCCCGTGTGGAAGAGGACATCGAGTCGCTCCTGTGGGGAAAGCTGGTGATCAACGCGGCGATCAATCCTCTGGCCGCCCTTCTCCACAAGCGCAACGGCGAATTGCTCGAGTCCCCGGATGCCCGTTATCTCATGCAGGCTCTGGCGCAGGAGGCCGCCCGAGTGGCGCATGCCGCGGGCGTCGCCTTGCCTTATCCAGACCCAATCGCGCAGGTCGAGGCGACCGCCCTGCGCAGTTCGAGCAACCATTCCTCCATGTTGCAAGACGTCGAGCGCCATCGCCCCACGGAAATCGATGCGATCAGTGGCGCGGTCGTGGCTCAGGCGGACTCCCTCGGGCTGGAGGCACCGCTCAATCGAACGATGTGGAGGCTCGTCCGGGCGCTCAGGAGCTGAGTCGGGAGCCGGAGAAGGGACTGACTGGAGATCCTCCCGGCCCTCGGCAGCCGATAGTGCAGGGGAGGCAAACCGATATTCATGCGAGTGGTATCTACCCTTGAGGAGCTAACCGCTCTTCGGCGCTCACTGCCGGAGCCTCACGGCTTGGCGCCCACGATGGGCTACCTCCACGAGGGGCACCTTTCCCTCGCCCGTCGGGCGCGCTCCGAATGCGCTTCGGTTGCGGTCAGCATCTTCGTCAACCCCACTCAATTCGGCCCCGGCGAGGACCTGGAGAAGTACCCGCGAGATCTGCGTAGGGACCTGGCTCTGCTCGAGCCCCTGGGGATCGATGTCGTCTGGGCACCTCCGGCGGAGGAAATCTACCCCCCGCGCTTCCAGACTTACGTCACCGTGGAGGAGGTCGCCCGCCCTTTGGAAGGGCGGGCGCGCCCTCACCATTTCCGAGGGGTGGCCACCGTGGTCTGCAAGCTCTTCATGATCTTCCAGCCTCAACGAGCCTACTTTGGCCAAAAGGATGCACAGCAGGTGGTGGTGGTGAGGCGCATGGCGCAGGACCTCAATCTCCCCATGCAGATCGTGGTTTGCCCGACGGTCCGTGAGTTTGACGGCTTGGCCATGTCCTCCCGAAACAAGTACTTGGCCAGGGACGAGCGTAGGGCGGCCAGCGTGCTGTTTCGAGCCTTGCAGCGGGCTAAGCAGTCCTATGAGGCGGGCCAGCGAGAGGCCGATCTCCTGCGTGCGGAGATGTCTAGGACCTTGGAGATGGAACCTCTGGCTACCGAGGAGTATGTTTCCGTCGCTCAGCCGGAGACGCTGGAAGAACTGCTGGCAGTAGATCAGGACGCACTTCTCTCGCTGGCGGTCCGCGTGGGGCAGACCCGTCTCATCGACAATTTCCTTCTGGAAAACGGCAAGTGGTCGATCGGGGAGATTATTCAGGACTCGAAACGCCCAGAGGATGGGGTCCAGCATGAAGGGTGAGGACACTCGGCCGATGGCGCCTCCCTGGCTTCGGGGAAAGACCCGTCAGGCGAGGGTGACTGCCGCCGCTCTGGACTACGAAGGGAGGATAACCCTTGACTTGGCTCTCCTGGAGGCAGCGGGGATAGGCGAGTTTAAACGCGTCCAAGGGGTTGACCTGGAGCATGGGCGCCGCCTCGCGACCTATGCCCTTCCTGCACCGCATGGCCCGGGGAGGATCCAGGTCAACGGGGCCGCGGCCCACCTGATTCTCAAAGGGGACCGGGGCATCACCATATCCTATGCCTGGGTACCCGAGCCCTTGCCTTCAGGCTGCCATCCCCGGGTTGCCCTTGTAGACGACCGCAACCAGATTCGGGAGGTCCATCATGCTCCTGTGCATTGACATTGGCAACACCAACATCACCCTGGGACTCTATCAGGGGGAACAACCGGGCCCTCGCTGGCGCTTGGCGACCAATCATGAGAGGATGCCGGACGAATTCGGGCTTGACGTTCAGGGTTTACTCACCTACGCCGGGATCTCCTGCAAGGAGGTGACAGGCGCGGCCATCGCCTCCGTGGTACCTCCCCTGACCGGAAGGTGGGTCGAGGTCTGCCAGCGCATCCTGCAGTGCGAGCCCCTGGTCGTTGATGCCGGCGTGCACACGGGTGTCAAAGTACGCTACGATGATCCTCATGCCGTCGGCGCCGACCGCGTCGTGGACGCGGCCGCGGCTTTTCGCCTCTACGGAGGCCCGGCCTGCATTGTTGACTTTGGGACGGCGACCACGTTCGACGCGGTTTCGGCCAGTGGGGACTATCTGGGCGGAGCTCTCGCCCCGGGCATCGGTATTGCGGCCGACGCCCTTTTTCAACGGACGGCCAAACTCCCACGGGTTGAAATCGCCCGGCCGCCCTCGGCGATTGGACGCAATACGGTCCACTCCCTCCAATCGGGGCTGCTGTTCGGCTATGTCGGTCTGGTGGAGGGACTAGTCGCCCGGTTTCGAGCAGAACTGGGCGAGAGCACGCGGGTCATTGGGACCGGGGGCCTGGTGGAATTAATTGCAAGCGAGACCCAGGTCATCCAGATTGTCGCCCCTTGGCTTACCCTCGACGGACTCCGAATGATCTACGATATGAACCTATGACGGCCCGCACGCATCCGGGTGCGACCGCGCCCGCGGCGGGAGCGCGCGTTCCGCGCCACCCGTTTCGATTGGCAGAGCTTATGAGGCATGACGATGTCACCTTCCCCTCTCAACGGCAAACATATCGTTCTGGGCGTTTCCGGCAGTGTCGCCGCGCACAAGGCCGTCGATCTGGCAAGCAAGCTTGCCCAGGCCGGCGCACTGGTAGACGCGGTGCTGACTGAAGCCGCGGGTCATTTTGTAACCCCCTTGTCGTTTCAATCAGTCACCGGACTCGCCGCTTATACGGACTCGGATCTGTGGGGCGCGCAAGCCCATGTGCTCCATATCGGGCTAGCTCGCCAGGCGGACCTTCTTCTGATTGCCCCCGCCACGGCCCGCACCATCGCAAAGCTGGCCACCGGATCAGCCGAGGACCTGCTGGCATTGACGGCGCTGGCCTCCAGCTGCCCTCTCGTTCTCGCGCCCGCTATGGATGCTGGAATGCTCGATCATCCGGCGACCCAGGAGAACCTTCATGTTCTCATGCGACGAGGCGCGACCATCATTGGCCCGGAGCGGGGCCATCTGGCCTCAGGTCTGATCGGAATAGGACGCATGACCGATCCGGCGGAGATCCTTGGCCAGGTGCGGTTCCTGCTGTCTCGGGACGGCGCACTGCGGGGCAGGAAAGTGGTCGTCACGGCGGGGGGGACGCAGGAGTTGCTCGACCCCGTGCGAATGATCACCAACCGCTCCTCGGGGAAACAGGGCTACGCGTTGGCCCAGGCGGCTCTGGACGCGGGCGCCGATGTGATCCTCATTTCCGCGCCTGTCTCGCTTGTCCCGCCTGCGGGCGCAATCCAGCTGCCGGTGCTCTCGGCGAGCGAAATGGCCGATGCTGTCCTCCAGGCTTGCAAAGAGGCCGACCTCTTGCTGATGGCGGCCGCGGTCGCCGACTACCGCCCCGCCCAGATTGAAACCCAAAAGATTAAGAGGGGAGACGGAGTTCCGAAACTGGAACTTGAGCCGACCCGCGACATCTTGCAGGAGTTGGCGGATCAGCGTCGTCGGACGGGACGCCCCCTGGTCACCATCGGCTTTGCCGCCGAAACCGAGAATCTCATCCAGAACGCAAAGAGGAAGCTGCAGCAGAAGGATCTTGCCCTGATCGTGGCGAATGACGTCAGTTCCCCAGATTCTGGATTCGCCTCGGACACCAACCGGGTCACCCTGATTAGCCGGGATGGACTCGAGGAGGTCTTGCCCGTCCTGAGCAAGGCACAAGTTGCGGAACGCATCCTCGAACGGGCCCTGGCCCTCCTCCAATAGGAGCGCCGCCGTCCGCGCAGGGTGTTGTTCGGGGAGGACAAATGAGCCGCCAGAGAGCGATCACGGACATTGCCGGGATTCGCGTCGGACAAGCTCAGGACGAGGAGGCGTTGACCGGATGCACGGTGGTGCTGTGCGAGCGGGGTGCCGTCGGCGGTGTCGACCAGCGCGGCGGAGCTCCGGGGACGCGGGAGACGGACGCTCTCCAGCCGATGCATTTGGTCGAAAAGGCGCACGCGGTCGTTCTCTCCGGTGGGTCTGCCTTCGGACTCGACGCGGCTACCGGGGTCGTGCGCTTCCTGGAGGAGCGCAAGGTCGGCTTCGACGTGCGGGTGGCGCGGGTTCCGATCGTTCCCGCCGCGATCCTCTTTGACCTGGGGATCGGCCGGGCCGATGTGAGGCCGGACGCCGCGATGGGGTACCAGGCTTGTCTGGCGGCAAGTGCGGAACCTCCCGCCGAGGGGAATGTCGGCGCAGGCACCGGGGCGACCGTGGGAAAGGTCTTCGGCATGGGTCAGGCCATGAAGTCGGGAATTGGCACCGCCAGTCTGGAGATCGGAGCGGGCGTGGTGATCGGGGCGATCACCGCTGTGAACTCCTTCGGCGATGTCGTGGACCCGGCCACGGGACAGATCCTTGCCGGCGCCCGCTCCAGGAGGATCGGCCCCTTGCGGCTGGGATCCCCTGGATACTTCGCGGACACGATGGAGGTGATGAAGACGCTCGTCGGGCGAACTTCCCTCGGCTTCGCCAGCCGGGGCCACACTGTAATTGGCGTAGTCGCCACGAACGCCAACCTCGGCAAGGATCAGGCCAACAAAGTGGCCCAGATGGCACAAGACGGGATCGCGCGCGCGATCCGACCGGCGCACACGATGCTTGACGGGGACACGGTGTTTGCCTTGGCCACTGGCGAAAAAAGAGCTGATGTTAACATCGTCGGCGCCTTCGCGGCCGAGGTGCTGGCCATCTCCATCCTTCGTGCCGTCCAGCAGGCGCGACCCGCGGCGGGCTTACCTGCCCTGCTTGAGGCCTAAGGCCGGATTCGGCGCCGTTCATTTGCAGGCGATGTCGCGCTCGTCGCCCTCGCAAGGCCGAAGACCTGCGCCCAATCACCTGCGATAGAATTGAGCCATGCCTGCATTCCTTCTGAGGAACCACCCCTCATCCGGATCCCTCCATGAGTTCTGGGAGGCGCTGAGCCCCGGCGAGCGAGTACGCCTAGCCAAGCTCAATACCCCCTTTAAGATCCAATCCTTTATCGATGACATTCCCTACAGCCCAGAAGAGCGGTATCGCTCGCCCCTCAGCGTGCTGCGGGATCGAAGGGCGCACTGTTTCGACGGAGCCCTGTTGGGCGCCACCCTGTTGCGTTCTCTGGGCCACCCCCCTCGGGTCTTGGAGATGCTTCCGGAGAATGATGACGACCACATGCTGGCCGTGTTTAAGCTGGACGGCCTGTGGGGCGCCGTCGCCAAGTCAAATTTCGTGGGCCTCCGCTACCGCGAGCCCATTTTCCGGACCCTTCGCGAGCTGGTCCTGAGCTACTTTGAGGACTTCTTCAACGTGCTTGGCCAGAAGAGCTTGCGGGGATATACCTACCCGATGAACCTAGGTCCTTGGGACAGACTGAAGTGGATGACGAGCGACGAGCATCTGGAAGAGATCGCTGAACACGTCGCCCATCTGCGTAAGGTGAGCTTGCTCACACCCAGGATGGCGCGGGCGCTCTCGCCCGTGGATCCGCTTTCGTTGCGAGCCGGCCTGCTGGGCTCAGATGCGGCGGGCCTATACAAGCCCAAGAAAGCGGACGGGTAGGCTCCTGGCCCCGGGCCCTCGCCCAGGGAAGCGGCAACCGGGGTGCCGGATCGGCCTCTCTTTCGGCGGATCGTGAGATGAGCAAAAAGAGGAAGGACCCACTGGAAGGCAGGGTGTTGGCCAGCAGCGGGTATCGCACGGCCCGGCTCTTAAGAAAAGGTTTAACGGTTGCTTTCGTCCCAGCCCTGTGGATGCTCGTGCTGTGGGCCATCGCCTCGGATCCGACCGTGAACCGGTCGGCCGTGGGGCCGATCCGAATTGCCTTGAGCGCCTTCGCGGTCCTGTCCCTTCTGGTGACGCTGGCTGCGCTCATCACAGACATCGATTCCCGTCTCGAGATCACCTCTCGAGCGGTTATCCACAAGCTGGGACGACCCTGGCCGCGCATTTTCGAAATCCCCTTCTCGGAAGTGGAGCAGATCAATTTGGAGGCCGGCGGCGTGCGCATCAAGCGCCGCGCGGTGGAGCGCTGGGTTAACTTGGGGAAAGAGTGGAAGGATTTCCCCGCCATTGAGAAGGCGCTTCGCTCCAGGATTTCGGCCAAGATCCGCTAAGTTGGCGATCTCCGAGAGCGCGGAAGGATCGATCATGCCCAAACGGCCTGGAATCCTTCAAGTCCTCATCCTAATCGGTCGGCCCGCCTCTGGGAAAAGCGAGATTATCGATTTCCTGTTGGGAATCCCCGACGAAGAACGCCGTCTGCGGTTCCACTTAGGGAGTCTCGATGTGCTCGACGACTTTCCCTTCCTGTGGACATGGTTCGAAGAGGACCTCTTGCTTGAGGCACGCCTCGAAAAGCCACATCTCTACACAGATGCTCAGGGCTATTTCAAGAAACCCTACCTCTGGAGCCTTCTGGTGGAACGCCTGAACCTTGAGTATCACAAGCGCCTGAGGAACCATCCGATGCCTGGCAAAGAGATCAGCACCGTAATTGAATTCTCGCGTGGCTCGGAGCATGGCGGTTACCGCGAAGCCTTCCTTCACCTGGAGAAAGACCTGCTAAGCCGGGCCGGCATTCTGTACGTGAATGTCCCCTTCGAGGAGTCGCTGCGCAAGAACCGCAAGAGGGCGAACCCCGACCGGCCGGACAGCCTCCTGGAGCACTCGCTTCCCGATGACAAGCTCCTGCGCTTGTATCGGGAGGACGATTGGGCGGAAGTCATCTCGGGGTGCACAGAGCGAGTGAAGGTGAGGGATCTAATGGTACCCTTCGTCAATTTTGAGAACGCCGATGATGTGACTACCGACAAGCGGGACCAATTGGCGGCACGATTGGAGTGCTGTCTCACCGATCTTTGGCGGAACCGTCCCGACCCCCCCACGCTTCCTCCGGCCGACAACCCGGATTAGCATGACGGTTCACATTCGAATGGACCGCAAGCGCGCGCGCCAGAGTCGCCCGGGGCCCCTCATCCTGATTCTCATGGGCGTGAGCGGGGTGGGGAAAACCACGGTGGGCAAGATCCTGGCCAAGAAGCTGGCCTGTTCCTTCTATGACGCGGACGATTTCCATCCTCCCAGCAACCTCAGCAAAATGCGCGCCGGCACGTCCCTAACCGACGCGGACCGCGAGCCTTGGCTTGAGCTCTTGCATGCACTCCTCTCCGAATTGGAGGTGCAGGGTGAAAGCGCGGTTCTCGCCTGTTCTGCCCTGAAGGAATCTCACCGGGAGAAACTGACCCTGGGCCTGCGCGGGATTCGGTTTGTCTTCCTCCGCGCGGACTACGACCAGCTCCGCGAACGTCTGGCCCAGCGCAAGGATCATTTCATGCCTCTGGCTCTGCTCGAGAGTCAGTTGGCCGATCTGGAAGAGCCGGTGGGCGCCGTTGTGGTCGATGCGGGGCCTGCAGCTCCGGTCGTCGCAGCGGAGGTGGTCCGCCAGCTTGACCTGGAGGTCGCGTGAGATTCTCCTCTCGCATTCCGCGGGACCTAAGGCCCAATGAGATTACCCAAATTGTCGAGGCCAAGCGCCAAGCGGGGGTGCCCCTAACCGATTTGACCCTCTCCAATCCCACTCGCGCCGGATTCTCCTATCCGCGCGAGGCGATCCTGGGCGCCCTCGCTCAAGACCAGATGCTTGACTACGATCCCGGCCCGCGCGGCCTTCCCCTGGCTCGGGCTGCCATCGCCGAGTACTACCGAGACCAGGGGGTCCAGATCGACCCGGAGTTCGTGTTCCCCACCGCGAGCACGAGTGAGGCCTATTCCCTGCTTTGCAAACTGCTGGCCGAGCCTGACGAGCGGCTGCTGGTTCCTCACCCAAGCTATCCCCTGATTGAGATCCTGGCGGCGTTGGAGTCCGTTCGGGCGGTCCCCTATCGGCTCCGCCGCAGCCGACCGAGCGGATGGGAAGTTGATCTGGAGGACATAGCCCGCCAGGCCGAAGCCGGTTGTCGAGCCATCGCCGTGGTGAACCCTAATAACCCGACCGGGTCCTACCTCAAGCCACTTGAGAGACAGACCCTTTCGCTCCTAGCTCGCGATCGGGGATGCGCTTTGATTGTGGACGAGGTGTTCCTGGACTACCCGGCGCCCGGGCGTCCCATGTCTCCCCCTCCCTCCGTGGCTGGAAACGAAGATGCACTCACCTTCGTCCTGAGCGGTTTATCCAAGGTCGCCGGTCTCCCCCAAATTAAGTTGAGCTGGGTTGTGGTCAGCGGACCGGAACCCGATCGCTCCGAGGCTCAGGAGCGGCTTGAATTCATCGCAGACAGTTACCTCTCCGCCTCCACTCCGGCCCAGATCGCCCTTCCCGCGTTGCTCCGTGGCCGGCACGAGATCCAGGGTCAGATCCGTAAACGTCTGGAGGGCAATGAGGCTCTGCTAAGGGCTGAGGTGGAGTCCACTCCCGGAGTCGAGTTGCACCCCTGGGAGGGGGGCTGGTACGCGGTGATGCAAGTTGACGGACCCGCCAGCGATGAGGAGCTGGCTCGCGAGCTGCTCGTCGAGGACAATGTGCTGGTCCACCCCGGCTTCTTCTATGACTTTCCCAGCGGGGAGTATCTGATCCTCAGCTTGCTGGCAGCGGAGAAGGATTTTGAGCGCGGGGCCGCAAGGATCCGGCGCCGCCTCTCGGCCTCCCGATCGGTCGGCCCTCGAAAGAAGGAGTCGGAATGAAAGGGCTTGCTCATCTGGCTGCCTTGACTCTCGCGGTCTCCTGCTCCGTTCTTCCAATGCAGGTGCCGACTGCCTCGCCTACCCATGTCACGGCTACCGAGGTGACGGCAGTGACCTCCCCGCTCGCTCCGACTCGGGTGTCTCCTACCCCCCCTCCAGGGGAACCGATGCCTACCCAGACTCCACCTGCCCTGCGTCCCGAGAACCTTGGCCAGATGAGAGTGCTGCACTCGCTGGCTCAAGGCGACATCGTTCGCAGTGTCGCCTTTTCGCCGAAGGGCGAGCTAATCGCCACGGCGGGGGGCAATGACCGCGACTTTAACATCCGGTTGTGGAATGTCGCGACCGGAGCACTCGAGCGGACTCTGGAGGGTCACCGCGCCATCGTTTGGAATGTCGCTTTTTCTCCGGATGGCCAACTCCTGGCCTCGGCCTCCGCCGATGGTACGGCGCGCGTTTGGAATGTGGCGCAGGGGGTCATGACCAAGTCGCTCAACTTCCCGAACCAAGTGACGAGCGTGGCGTTCTCTCCGGACGGCGAGACACTGGCCGTGGGCGGAGTCGACCGGTTTCCCTCGGCTGCGGTATGGACCTGGGCGGTGGCCTCCTGGAAGCCGATCCTCAAGCTTCCGGAATACTGGAACATCCCCAGCCTGGCGTTTGCCCCCGATGGTCAGGTCCTGGTAGGAGGTGGAACCTCCCGTAACGTTCGCGTGTGGCGGACGAGCAACGGCGTCGTGGTTCACGTGCTCAATCATCCGGGGCAGGTTGCGGACCTGGCAATTTCCCCCGACGGGAAGCGTGTCGCAACCGCATTGTGCGCTCAATCTGCGGATGGCGGTTGCCAGCGTGGCCAAGTCTGGATCTGGGATCTGGACCGTGGGACTTTGGTCAAGCAACTTGGCAACTTCGGCAATTGGGCGCAGGCCGTCGCCTTCGCGCACGACGGCTCGATCCTGTTTGCTGGCTCCCAAGACGGGACCCTGGCGGCCTGGGACAGCGCGAGCTTTGCCCCGCTTCCCGTCCCAGCCGCTCCCGCCTCCATCGAGGCGCTGGCCGTATCGCCCGACGGCAGGTACTTGGCCATTGGATGTGATGATTCCAACGTTTATCTGTATGCCGTGTCCCACCTCAATGGATCCCGCTAGCGGTCCTGGGGAGCCGATTGTCCGGAGTAGAATTGGGAGGACCGCTGCCCCCGGGGAGTGTGTCGGTCATAAGGAAAACGGAGAATCTCTCTCCCACCAAGACTGACACTTGGGCTTGGTGATGAGGTGCGCTTCCCATTTGGTCACCCGAAAGGGTGCGTTCTAAGGGAAGTCACCTTCTGCGACGGATTATTCGGACACGCTCCTAGGGTCCACAGCGATGGGGGACATCGAGGGGAAGTCGCAGTTCCAGTCCTCTTGAGCTGCAATTCGGGGAACAAGATTTGTCCCCGCGGGAGGGGTGATGTTTCGCAAAGAGCGACCCAAACTGCCCGAATCCATCCGCCCTACTAGCCGGCTTGAGACGGTGATCGGCCCAGGCATCTCCATTCAGGGCACCCTGAGCGGAAGCGGCGGTGTGCGCCTCGAGGGGACCTTCGAGGGGAAAATCGAACTCGAGGGAGCTCTGATCGTCGGCGAGCAGGCGAAACTGATCTCGGAGGAGATTCGCGCGGACACGGTTTCCGTGGCTGGCACGGTGCAGGCCAATCTCATCGCGCAGAAGGTCCACATCCAAAGAACGGGCAAGGTTTGGGGCGACGTTACGACCGGCAGCCTAAGCACGGAAGAGGGGGGCTACCTGAAAGGCCACGTGCAGATGAACGAGGCCAGCGCCCCGACTCATGAAGCCGGGGTTCCTCCCTCAGAGTAAGAAACCCGCGGGCCCCTGCGACCTGCCTCTGCGATCGGGGGGACTCAGATCCGCTCGGCTGTTCGTCGGGCTTTGTAGCTGATCCGAATGGGAGGGTGCCGCACCGTGGCAACCGAAACTCCCCACGGCGCCGGCCTCCCCCTCGGTTCGGGCTGGTCGACCCTCCCTGCGCCAACCCCGATGGGGCACGCATCGCTCGCCTGCGTTCCAAGCCAACAGCCGGCAGCGCCGGTTGCGTCCTCTGGTCAACTCAGGCCACCGCAAGGGAAGGAGTTGGCGCCCCTTCAATAGCCGGGGTATCAAGACTTCGCCAGCTCAGCTGGACCTACCCTGGAAGAATCCACCCACGGGCTGCAAGTCGAGGCACCCTGAAGCAACGGCAAGACAAGCTCAGGGTAGGATTCGCCGCCAATGCCGGCCGCCTCAAGCTCCTGGCTTGGCGCCTCCAGAACTCATTTCGCCGGGGAAGCAGAATCCGCCATCGTCCCGGGCGTTGTCAGCCATGGTCTCTCTCGAGGAAACCTCCAATAGCCCGAGTGGAAATCGACTCGAGGATCGAGTCAGGGGGGGAGCTAGGGTGCCAGTCTTTGTCGAAGGCCCGCGATCGTTCTCTTGAGGCTACAAGGGGATGATTTCTCCGTCTCGAAACCGCTGAATCCTCGTACTGAAATGCGAGACACGCCCTGAGCCGCGCACCTTCCAGGTGCCATTGCGACCAATGAGCGCCGTGTCGGCGTCGATTCCGATCACCGTGGTTCCTGCCGGCCGGAGGGGCAGGAACAGGCGGATCAGCCATTCGGGGGTCTGGTTAAAGTGCGGGATGATCACGCAATGGGGAAGGAGTCCAAATCCGGGACGCCAGCCGCGGATAATCGGAACCCGCAATCGGACCGAGAGGGAGGGCAAGTGCGATCCGAGGATCATTGCCCCGGCACTGCATCCCGCCAGGACCCCGCCTCGTTCGAGAACCTCGATCACTGCCTGCCACAGCTTCGATCCGGCCAAGGTCTGATAGAGATAGTCCGGCTTGCCGCCGGAAAGGTATACCAGGCTGGCCCTCCGCACTTGATCAGAAAACTCCCGGCCCTCACAGGCGGTGCGATCGAGAGCCAGGATTGCCTCGGCCTGGGCGCCGAGTCGTTCGAAGTGCTCGACACCCATCTTCCCCCAGCGTTCGGGGACCCCCGGGCCATCCAACGCAGAAGCCGTCGGGAGGACGGCCACCTGGCGGCCACCGGAGGCAACCAGGAGCTCCCGATCGACCCCCTCCATGATCGGAAGGAACTCCCCTGCGCCTACCAATGCGATCGTACCCCTCAAGGTTCCTCCTCGCTGATTTCGTGGACGCCTCCTGTCCCGCCATCCGGGTCGCTCCTTCAGGAGCCTCATTCGGGATTGGGTCCTCGTCTCAGGGCCAACCTTCTCTCGCCCAAGGGAGGATTTCATCCTTGCTCCGATCTCAAGTCCAGGGTAGAACAAGCTTGCCAGCCTGCGGAGGATAATGCCGTGAGAAATCTCGGCCCTCTATCCCCTCCCGGCCCAGGAGCGCAAAAAAAAGGCTCCTCCTGGCCTCTCCCGATCAGGTTTCGGCGGCAGGCTGAGGTCCCCCCAGCTTGGGTCAAGGGGGCTTCGGTCCCTCCCTGGAAACGACTGGTTCTTTGGGTCAAGACCGGGGAGAAGGGTAGCACTGGGCGGGCCGGAAGTCCTTATCCGGACTGAGCCCGCAAGCTCAAGGGAACTCGGCCCACCCGGAGGGCGTCCCGGACCGGACACCCCCCCGTAAAACTCACTCCTGCCACCTAGTTTCGGTGGCAGGAGAAGGCTTGCCCTGTTCAGGCCGGACATGGAAATTACCGATTCCCCTCTCCCCGTTGCTGACCCTATCTACCTCTGACCGTGGGTCGGCAGCACCTTGTCAGGCCTCCGCTGGCGTCCTTACTTGACACCGTTGAGCGACAGCACATACGCGATCACGTCAGCAATCTGCTGCTGGGTCAGCAGGTTCCCGTCGCCAAAGGGGGGCATCATGAGAAGGGGCCCGGCGCCTGAAGGAACAGACCCATGCTCAACAAAAAGGTCGACGTTGGCCGCGAAGATCTTCGGATCCGCATTGGCAATTGTGGAATCGATCGGGTTGAGCACCGGGACCGATCCATCATCGGAGTCGGGGTTGGCCATCCCCTGGACCCCCTCCGGCCCGTGGCAGATCGCACAATCTTGCCCAAACAGGCCGCGGCCGCTGTCGGCACTCCCCTGCAGGGACACCGCCTGGCCAGGCCCCCCCGGATTTGAGGGCGAGGCCGGTTCCGGGGTTGGTGCGTTCGGCGGCAGAGCGGTTGCCGTGGCCTCTTCCGTCGCGCTGACGGGAGTGGCGCTCGGCAGAGCCGGAACGTTCTGCAGGCTATGCAGGAAGGCGACAACATCGCTGATCTGGGGTGAGGTCAGCGGCCCGCCGTTCGATTGGAGCCAAGCCGGCATGCTCGTTCCGGGACGCCCCCCGGCAATGGTCGCGACCACCTGATCATCACCCGCGGTCCGGAAGTAAGGGTTGTTGCGAAGAGCTGGTCCACTCACTCCCTCTCCCTGTCGTCCGTGGCAAAGCGAGCAGTTCTGCTCAAACACCGCCGCACCGGCCGCCGCAATCGCCTGGGTGCCGCCACCCGATTCCGTCGGAGAGGAAGCAGCACCCGAAAGGGCAGAAATCAAGGTTGGGGTGAGTCCGGGCGCCAAGGTGGGAACTGCAGTCAGCCCGGGAACCGGCGGATTTGCGTTGCACGCCGCGGCCAGCGCTCCGATAAGGAGGGCCCCAAGAATGCCAATGCCGGATTGTTTTCTCATCGCCGTCCTCCCTGCTGACGTTCCAGGCTCACGGTTCCAACGGTTGGCCAAGATCCGTTGGCCACCGAGCCCAACCTGGTCTTGTCCCGGCTGGAGATGAGGTCACTTCCCAAGGGTTCTCACGTAGTTGATCACATCCCAGCGGTCATTCGGGTAGAGGTTTTCCCTCAAGCTCGGCATGTCCCCAAAACCCTGAGTGATCACCAAGAAGATCTGCTGGTCACTAAGCGATTGGACGGCCCGGCTGGTGAGATCTGCCGGCTTAGGCGTGAAGAACGCGCCGACGGTCCCGTCCCCCTTGCCCTGCGGGCCATGGCACAGCTGGCAGTTGATGCTGAAAAGCACCTGGCCCCGCTGAATGGAATTGGAGGTCATCGGATGTGGCACGGAGGCGGGTTGGCCCGCAATCAGGTCCGGCCCGTCGATCGAGATCGCATCGGCCGGCGCTGCCAAGCGGGGGCCCTGGAGGTAGGCAATCGAGGGCTGGTCGACCATGTTACTTGGAAATTCAATCTTGAGGACATCGTACGCAAACAGCTCAATCACCGCCAGAACCCCAACCACGGCCACCAGCGTGGCCGCTGCGGCCCTCAACCAGGTGCGATCGTTGGATCGGCGCTCCTCCTCGAATCGCTCAACTCGCTGGGCTCCGCCCTCAAGCATCAGGCGTTCAATAGCACCTGCCTGGAGGCTCTCGGTTCGAACCAGCACCCCAATCATCCCATCCTCGATCTGAGGCGAGAAAGGGGGATTGCCAAACACCGGGAACCGGTTGGCCACCAGGAACGCAGCAAAGGTGGTCCACATCGTGCCCAGCATGGTCATCTCGAAGATGATGATCAACGAGGGCGGAACCGAGTATATCGGTTGGCCACCCACCAGGAGTGGGTATAAGTACCAGATGCCCCCCGTCAATGCCAGACCCAGCATCACACCGAAGATGGCGCCCACCAGCGCCATCATGCCGATGGTGCCTCCCATCGAGCGGCGCCCCAACACCTGCGGACGCCAGGGAGCATCCGAAAGGACTGTGAGTTGATTCTCCTCAACCCCGGCCTGGCGCAAGCGCTCGATGGTCTCCCCTGCTGGGGTGGGCTCTTCGAAAAGCCCCATCAGCTGGATATCGGGCATCACTGCCTCCTACTCCGGCTCGGTCCGCGTCTGCACCATCGCCCGGCCGATCCGCCTCATGCCCTGCATGCGCTGGCCCTCTTTGACCTCCCAGACGGGAATAATGGGGACCAATCGGCTGGTCAGGACCACCCCTAGGGTCACCAAGCTGAAGGCCCCGATGGTAATCAGGATCTCCGTGAGTTGCGGGGTGTAGGTCAGCCAGTTGAAGGGCAAGTAGTTGTACCCCAGAGACATGGCAACGATCAGGTACCGCTCAATGTACATGCCGATCTGAACAAAAATGGAGACCCCGACAATCACCGGGATCGAGGTGCGCAGCTTCTTGGACCAGAGGGTCGCCCAGGGGACCACGATATTACTAAAGAGCATCAGATACCAGAGGGGGGCGGCCCATCCGGTGGCCTCGTTCTGCAAGATGACCCGGCTGGCGGGATCCTGACCGTACCAAGGGACGATGTAGCTGTTGAAATAGAAGTAGGCCCAGGTCAACGACAGCACGAGCAGGAACTTGCCCATCCCGTTGAAGTGCTCGGCTCGGATGTAGTACTCCAGATGGAGCGCCTTGCGCAGAACCGCCAGCACGATAATCACCGCCCCAACTCCGGAGAAGAGTGCGCCGACTACAAAGTAGGGGCCGAAGATTGAGCTATGCCACTCTGGCTGGAGCGTCATCGCGAAGTCCCACGAGACAATGGTATGCACCGAGAACATGACCGGGATGATCGCATAGCTGAAAACGTTTTGGGCCGTGTCCAGATGCTTCCACTGTTTGCCACTCCCTCGCCAGCCCAAGGAGAGCAGGGTGTAGAAACGCTTGCGCCATCCCGTGACGTACTCGCGCGCCATGGCGAGATCAGGGAGCAAACCCAGGTATTCGAACAAGAGGCTGCAGGATAGGTACGTGAAGATGGCGATCATGTCCCAGAGCAGGGGCGAGTGAAGGTCCGGCCAGAGGCCGCGTTCATTGGGATAGGGGATCAGCCAATACGCCTTCCAGGCCCGGCCGAGGTGGATGAGGGGCATGCTTCCTGCGGCCGCCAAAGCAAAGATCGTCAGCGTTTCCGCCGCGCGGCTAATCGGGGCGCGCCAATCGAAGCGCAGCACGCGCAGCGCAGCAGAGATGAAGGTCCCGGCATGGCCGATCCCGATGAAATAAACAAAGTTGATAATATAGGGGGCCCACATGACGACCCGGTTGTACCCGACTACGCCCAGCCCCTGGAACATCTGATTGGTCCAGGTGACCAGCCAGGTCAGCAGGGCACCGGCCAGCACCACGAAGACCAGCCAGAAAACCCACCCCAGGCGAGCCATGGGAGTGAGCACTCGATCCGCCAATTCTTTGGGCGGACGCGCGTCCAGCAGGAGATGCTCTCTGCGGAGCTCCTCCGCCTGGGCTGCGAGCTCGCTGTCCTCCGGGAATGGCTGTTTCCACACCGGGAGGTGCATGCTGTCCTGCGCCATGAGTTAGCCGCCTTTCAGGTAGTAGACGTTCGGCTCGGTACCCAGCTCCTCCAGGACGCGAAACTTGCGCTGGTCTTCCAGGACCGCCGCGACCTTGCTCTGCGGGTCGTTTCGGTCACCAAAGGTGAGTGCGCTGGTCGGGCAAGTCTGCACACAGGCGGGAATGACCTCTCCGTCGTGCAACGAGCGATTCTGGACCAGCGCCTGCTCCTCTCCGCGACGAATGCGTTGAACGCAAGAGGTGCACTTTTCCATGATTCCCGCCACCCGAACGGTCACATCGGGGTTGAGCTGCTGCTCCAAGGGCAAATCAAACTGTGGGTCAAAGAAATTGAAATAGCGCACCTTGTATGGGCAGTTGTTCTGGCAGTAGCGCGTCCCAACGCAACGGTTGTACACCTGCAGGTTGAGGTTCTCGCGTTCGCTGTGAACCGAGGCATACACAGGGCAAACTGGCTCGCACGGGGCGTTTGAGCACTCCTGACACATCATGGGGAGGAATTCAGCCTGCAACTCCGGAAGGTCGCCCTGCCAATAGCGTTCAATGCGGATCCAGTGCTGGCCACGGCCGCGAATCACCTCCCGTTCGCTTCGCATGGGCACGTTATTCTCGGCATGGCAGGCGACCACACAGGCCTGGCAGCCGGTGCACTTGTCGAGGTTGACCACCAGGGTCCACTTGTGGGTTTCCAGGGTCACGGCTCGCGGAGCTTTCTGCGGTTCGGTATGGGTCAATTCCATCGGCTACCTCCGGGGCTCTGTTTCTTTCCACGGGTGGTATGGTTACTGTCCAGGGAAGGCTTGGTTGGGGAACCCTTGGGCGACCCCAGCCTTGCTCTCGAACCGCGCCTGGGCGATGCGCCTTCCGGTTCGTTCGACTTTGACCCGCACGTTCTCCCAGGCCAAAACCGCCCCGCTCTCATCGGTCTGGTTCCCGGTGACCAGGAGCGGGTTGACTCCGCGGTTGCGTGCATATCGTCCGAGGTCGGAATGCCCTTGACCCGTTGCGATAGCCACCGTATCCGGCCGAATTGCCTTGGTTACATAGACTGGAACCTCCATTTGTCCGTAGACGGAGGTAATGCGAACCACGTCGCCATCGTCCAGGCCCAGGGTCTGGGCGGTTTGCGGGTTCAGCTCGGCCCATGATTGCCAGGCCATGGTGGTCATCGGGTCGGGGACGCCTTGCAGCATCGGCAAGCTGGCCCCTCGCCCGTCACTGAGCAGAACTGAGGAGTAGAGGTGCAAGTAGAACGGGTATTCCTGTTCGTCCCCATGGAACTCGGAGGCCTGCGTCGAAAGCGGTAGGATCGCCGAAACCGCAGCGGGGGCCGTGCCGGCCGCCGGTTGGACCCACCACCCACCGTGCTGCTGGAAACGCGCGAGGACCACATCGCTTCCGGAGCCTCCATAGGCCGGAGTCGGAAGCCGGCCGAGCACCTCGTGCAGGAATTCCACCTCATCCTGCCAAGGCAGGGCCGCGGCCGCGGCTGGGATTCCCCGAGCGATTTCCAGGAGGATGTCCGCCGTGGCGCGCGAATCAAAGACCGGCGTCACCACGGGCTGCTGGCTTCCCACGACCGGGATGCCAAAATTCGGCGACACAACCTCGTAACCCCACCCCTCCAGGTACGTCCGTTCGGGAAGGATTAAGTCGGCCCAGGTGGCAGTCTCGTCGACGAGGGGAGCGAACGACACGACGAAGGGGACCTTCCCCAGCGCTTCGAGCAAACCAGCTTCCCGGGGAAGTTCAAAGACAGGATTGGCCCCATAGACCATAAGGACCTGAACCGCCCCGGCCCTCATCTGGTCAATGAGATGCTGAACATCCTGGTATCGCGAGGTCTGGGGTCGCGCCAACTCCGGCATGGGGGCGTCCGCTTGGAGGGCGAAGGTGTCACTCCCTGAAATCAAGTTGAGCGCTTGAACAGCTCGCTGTACTTCCAGGGCGTTCGCCAGACCGCCCGTCGCCCCTCCAGCGATCGCCACCACATGCTCCGTCGTCGCGAACTCGCTCGCCAGACTCACCAGCTCATTAAGCGGGATCTGGCTGGCCTGAGCTGCCGCCGAGACATCCACTTCTCCGGCCAACGCCCTGGCTCGTTGGAGACGATCCGCCACGCCAAGTCCCTGATCGGCCGCGAGCCGAACCAGCGCATGGGCGACCAGCCCTTCCGTCCCGGGTCGTATTGGCCACCAGCGATCCGCCTTGGCCGCAGTCATGGACATGCGCGGTTCGAACTGGACTAGTTTGCCGCGCTTTCCATAGAGCTGGCTGCGAAAGTCCCCGAATTCGATGCCATAGCGCACCGCAGACTGCCCGGTACCCACAAAATCAGCTCCGAAGCTCAGGATCAATTCCGCCCTGCCCAGCCGGTAAGAGGGAAGGACGTGTTTGCCGAACATGTCCTCGTTCACCTGGCTGAGCAGCTCGTAGCCTTGCATCCCCGCGTACAGGTCATAGACGATCGGTTGCGGAGATCCAATCGCCCGGGCAAATCGGGAGAAAAGATCATAGAGATGTCCGGAGACGGTGAGACCGGTCCAGATCGCAACCTGATTTCCCGCCGCATTGAGCTTCTCGAACAAAGTATTCAGACCCTCATTCCACGGGAGCGAAGCATAGTTGCGGGTTCCACGCCGAGCCTGCGCCGCCGGGCCTTGGAGCCGATCCGGGTTGTAGAGCAGCTGCACCCCCGCCTGGCCTCGTGCGCAAAGCTTGCCTTGATTCAAAGGGTGCTCCGGATTCCCTTCCAGCTTGAGGGCGCGGCCATTCATCACTCGCACAATGACTCCGCACCCCGCCGGGCATTGACGACAAGTGGTCGCGTACCAGGTTGGCACGCCAGCTACCTGATCCTCGGGTGGGTGGACAAAGGGCTCAAGGACCACCCAGCGTCGGGGGACCACGCAGCCAGCCAGGACAGACGCGGCCGCGCCCGCGGCCCCGAGTTTCAAGAATTGCCGCCTCCCAAACTTTCGACTCATGATCGTCTCCTACTGATGGCAGATCACGCAGTCACGCAGTTGAGGTGCATTGGGTTGCTTCATGTGGCAGTTCAGGCACCAACCCATATTCATCCGCACCACGGGCTGATCCACGGACATATGACCGACATCACCGTGGCACTGTTCGCAGTTCAACCCTGCGACCACCACGTGCACCTCATGGCTGAAGTACACAAACCGGGGCTGGGTGTTCACACGAACCCAGGGAATGGGCTGTCCGCTGTCATAGTAGGCTTTGATCTTTTGGATCTCCGGGGAGTTGGTCGCAATCACATTGTGACATCCCATGCATTTTTCAACGCTGGGCATTCCGGGCGAGGGCGAGCGCAGCACATCCTCATGACAATACAGGCAACTGATCCCTGCCTGAACCATGACCTCGTGATTGAAGGCGATCGGCTGCTGGGGAGCCGGGGGGAGCGCTGAGGCCGAGAGGAAATACCCAGCGGCGACTACGGCCACTGCAGCCAGCGCCTTACTCCAAGGCGGAGCTCCCAGGAGCATCCTTGCCCACCGTCGGACGAAGGCGATCATTAAGGCCTCCTCCAGGGACATCGTGACTGACCGCATCCGAGCCGGACCCGAGGACTCAAGGGAAGGATCCGGGAAATGCAAGCTTGGCTGGCCCTCCTTCGCCGTCGGCAGGAGGGCGAAGGCTCAGAACGAGGGTTCGCTTGATTCTGGTCAGACTTGGGAGTTGAGCCGAGAAAGCCTCAAGCCAGCCGCGGGTAAAGGCCGCCATGAAGCTGAAGGGATCCACGTGGCTTTGGACACCCTGCTTACCCATGAAAGAAAGCAGGACTTCGCTCCCTTGGTGCTGGATGTGAAGGCCCGTCAACTCGAGGAGGACCCGCTCCCCCCGCGAAACAATCTCCTCGGCGTTGACGGGGGGAATTATATAACAGACGGCGTCGCTTGTCACGGATTCTGTTGCGGAGGGATGGGCGAGGCCTGGGCGAGCCTCCCGAATCCAAGCCGCCCTTAGCCCGCCAGGTCGCAGAACCTCAGGCGGCCTTTCGGGGGCGACCATCGGTAGGGAGAATCGGGTGCATTACCCAGATCCCTATTCGGAGGCCCTGGTCCGAAATCAGAGATGAACCCCGACCAGGACGCCCAAGAGATAGGTGAACGCGGCCACACCCATCCCCACCAGAAACATATCCGCCCCACGCCTCACCGCAGGTCTCCCTGTGAAGACAGCGCGACTGGCACCCACGGCAAAATGGGCCGACATCGCCAGAGCGACCGCTGTCCACCAGGCCGGAGGCCCCTGGAGAAAGGCAAAGGAGATCATAGGAATGACTGCCCCCAGCGCAGGTGAGATCCCCGTGACCAAACCCTCCTCCTGGGGACTTCCCGGCGCTTCCGGGTCGATTCCCAATTCGCCGCGGGCAGCTGAGCTAAGGCCACCCCCCCTCTGCATCAGTCGACTGGCCACCGTTTGGGCTTCCAGAGAAGTCAGCCCGGGATCCTCATAAGTAGCTGGTGAGCTCCTGTTGCTCCTCTTCTGGCATGAGCTCGAGTTCTGCGCGTTCCAAGGCCAAGTGGTGCCATCCAGACCTCCTGCTCCGATCTGGCCGCCAGAAACCCGCGGGCGGGCATGGAAAGCGCATCGGCCAGCAACCCGGCAAATCCCGTGAGCAGGACCACGGGACTCGAAACCTTGGCACCGATAACCCCCATGACCAAGCCGAAGTTCGCTGTGAGACCGTCGTTGAATCCGTAGACGATGTTCCCCAGCAGGCCACCCGCCTGCGAACCGCGATGCCACGGCTCCTGAGCCGCCTGCAGTCCTCCCTCACGCAAAGAAGCGATGGCCCGGGCGTGGGAGGTCTCGTCCTTTAGAACCTGACGATAGATCTCCACCTCTCCGCTCTTCTCCGCCTGGCCGACGTAGGTGGTGATATCACTCACCTCGTCGCTGAGAAGGAACCTGAACAGCGCTTCGGGACCCAGCAGGGTTACGAACCAGAGGATGATGCGAATGCGCAAGTCGAGTCTGGGCTCACGCGCATTCGCATGCCGGCCGCGAATTATCTCGCCCCACAGGGCGGCATGCGTTCTTTCTTGGTCCGCCATGTTCTGCAAGGAACTGCGTAGGTCGCGCGACTTGGCGAGCCGGGCCAACTGAGAGTAGAGATATTCCCCCTCAATCTCGCGGTGCCAGTTCTCCCGAAGAGCTCGCTCGCTGATACCGGTCGAGTCCTTCATCATCTTTCTCCTAAGGCAACCCACTGCTCTCGGGACGGTTCCATTGCCGGAGGGTGTCCAGGGCAATGAGATATCCGCCCCAAGGCTTCGCAGCAAACCTTTCCTTCCCCCTGCCTCAGAAACCCACAAGAAAGAGACGAGCCCGGACCTTGCGGTTCGGGCTCGTCTCCCTCTCAAGCCGGCCTTCCTAGGAAAGGCCCGCATCGGAGGCCAGCGGCAGGGTAACCGTGAAAACCGTCCCGGTTCCCTCCACACTCTGCGCACCAATCCTTCCCCCATACGACTCAACCAGGCGTTTCACGATGCTGAGACCCAGGCCGGTCCCCACAATTCCCGCCTTGCGAACATTGCCAGCTCGGAAGAATTCCTCCCACAAATGGGGCAGGTCCGCCTCGGGGATCCCCAAACCCGTGTCCGCAACTTGGATGACTGCCGCGTTCCCCTCGGTCCTGGCCGTCACCCGCACCCTTCCTCCGGAGGGGGTGTACTTGACCGCGTTATCAATCAAGTTCCCGAGGACCTGAGCCAGGCCGTCCCGGGTCGCCCGCACGAGAATCTCTCCGCCTGGGATCTCCGGCTGCAGGACCACTTCTTTTTCACCCGCGGCGGCCGCCTGCTGGTCTAGAGCCCAGCGGACCATCTCCAGCAGGCCAACGGGCTTTGGCGGCTGCTGGAAGCCAGGGGCCTGCGCGGCCGCCAGGGCTAACAGGTCATTGATCAGGTCCATGAGCCGGTCCAGTCGGGCCGAGATCCTCTGGATCACGTCCCGCTGCCTTTCCGTGAGTCCCTCACTCGTCCCTTCCAGCAGGACGCGCGCCAGACTCTGAGCCCCACTTACCGGCGAGCGCAGCTCATGAGTCACTGTGCGAACGAACTGGGCCCGATCCTGGTCAGCCTTTTGAAGGGCTTGATGGGCCATGGCGTTCTCAATCGCCACAGCCCCTTCGCCGGCGATCGCCACAACGAGCTCTGCGTCGTCCCGGGTGAAGCGCTGGGCTTGAGTCGAGTAGACGCGCAGCACACCCTTCGGCCCTGTGCGGCCCACGATGGGAACGGCCAGGATGCTCCGAATGCCCTCCTCCATCACTTCGCGAGGGTATTGAATCCGTTCATCCTTTGCCGCTTGGTCGACAATCACGGGCCCCCCGCTCAACACCTCGCGGTCGAGCCCGCTGCGGGAGAGCTCCACCGGACCCTTGCGCAGGTACTCTGGGCGCAGCCCAAATGCCGCGACCAGGTCCAACGTTTCCCCCATTTCGTCCAGTAGGCGCACCGAGGCTCGATCGGTGAGAACGGCCTGGGCAGCATTCTCGGCCAAGCGCAAGAGGACATCCCCCAGACTCAACGTCGAAGACACGGCCTGGCTGGAATGCAGAAGAGCCGTAACCTGGCGCTCGCGTTCGCGCAGCCGCGTCATGATGGAGGCGGTGAGGAGCACGGTGGCCGTGGCTGCCGTGACGAAGAACAGCACTTGCGCCAGCACAAAGTAGGGGTCGCGGTGAAGGCTCGTCGGAATGACGGAAAGCGCAGGATGGTTGCTCAGGATCCCTTGCGATTCGAGCAGGGCGAGGGCGACCAGCATGCCCGTGGCGGTGGAAACGTAGATGTACCATGGTACCTCGGGCAACAGAATCGTGACCATCAACATGTGAATGAGAAAGAAGGGAATTCCGGGGCTTGTGATTCCTCCGGTAAGATGGAGGAAGACGGCCATGCTCATCCAATCAAGCGCAACCTGGATGACAACGACCCGGCGGGTCTGGCGAAGAAGCCGCTCCGGCCGGGGGGAGACTTCCCTACCCCCCCACCTGAGCAGAACCGCGTTGTACACGAGGACCAGGGCGCCGAGCAGGTACAGGGGTTTTTCGGGCAGCGGGAGACCGAGGAGTCGCACCCCGATCGCCGTGGCCAGCAGGAGCGCCGCCCCGGCCACCCAACGCAATCGGATCATCCGGCGGCTGGCCGCGGCCATGTCACGTGGAAGCAGGGCCTCCACCGGATTCATTCCTGATGCCAGCTCAGCCGCGCTTGACCGTGCCCCCAAGATGGCGAAACCTACTTGCCTTTCTTCAGGAGGTTCTCAACTTTTGCGACCAGGGCTTTCGGATCAAAAGGCTTGTCGATCAATGCCTCCACCG
>JBEKSY010000040.1:0-31275 GCA_049516595.1 Anaerolineales bacterium | reverse complement strand
TGGCAGAGGGTCTATAACTTCGTCCGTCCCCACCGAGCGCTTGACAGGCGCACCCCCGCCGACTACATTCGCGCCTACCATCCCCACCTGGCCCCGAAACTGTCTCACATGTATTGAACTCGAACAGAACCTTGCAGTTTGAAGACGAGTCGTCTACAATGTTAAAGACAAGCGGGTTTCCCGCAAGAGAACATTTCGCAGCGGGTGTTCGCGGGGTTGGGAATTGGAGATCGACCGCCAGCTAGCGAAGCGTTGGCGAGCGGCTTCCAGTCCCTAACCGTGGCGGGCGCCCATGGAGGGATCATGTCTGAAGTGCGCACGTTTCAAACCACCGTGGGAGGCAAGCCCTTCACGTTGGAGACTGGCAAACTCGCGGGCCTGGCCGGGGGCGCCGTAACCGTCCGCCTGGGCGACACGATGATGTTCGCCGCGGCCACCCTGAGTAAGACCCCTCGCGAGGGAATTGATTTCTTTCCCCTAAGTGTCGATTATGAAGAACGGCTGTATGCCGGTGGGAAGATCCCCGGCTCTTTCTTCCGCCGGGAGGGTCGTCCCTCCGAGGCGGCGATTTTGATCGCCCGCCTAACCGATCGTCCCTTGCGCCCGCTTTTCCCCAAGGATCTCCGGAACGATGTGCAAGTGATCCTCTACTCGCTTTCTTCCGACAGCGAGAACCCGCTGGACATGCTCGGGATCATCGCCGCCTCGGCCGCCCTCTCTCTTTCGGATGTTCCCTGGGCGGGCCCGGTGGGCGCGATCCGCATTGGGCGCATCGATGGGCGCTGGGCGGTCAACCCGACGTATGCCGAGCTGGAAAAATCAGTGCTGGACCTGAGGGTCGCGGGGACGCGGGATGCGCTGCTGATGGTCGAAGCCGGGGCGGATGAGGTTCCTGAGGACTTGATGGTCGAGGCCCTTGAACTCGCGCACCGATCGATGCAACCCCTGATCGAGCTCCAGGCGCAGATGGCGGGGCAGTTCGGCAAGCCAAAGGCCGAATACCACAGCTTTGCGATCTCTGAGGCCTTGCGCACCGCCGTTTCCGACAAGGCGCGAGAGCGATTGGCCAAGGCCCTGCGTGATGAACTGGACAAGGTCGAGCGCCAGGCCGTGCTCGATGCCATTGAGGGCGAGGTCTTGGCGGGGTTTGCCGACGATGCCGAGATGGCCGAGGACGACGTGCGCGAGGCCTTTCATGATGTCTACCGCGACGAGGTTCGCCAACGCATTCTGGAAGGCCGGGTTCGCCCGGATGGCCGAGGTCCAAAAGACATCCGGCCCATTTCCTGTGAAGTGGGGCTGAGCCCGCGGGCTCATGGATCGGGACTGTTCACGCGGGGGGAAACCCAGGTGCTCACGCTGGCCACGCTCGGCACCCCACGCGAGGCGCAGGAGCTCGATGGGCTGGCCCCGATTGACTTCAAGCGCTACATGCATCACTACAATTTCCCGCCGTTCTCGACGGGAGAGGTTCGCCCCCTGCGGGGGTCCTCGCGGCGCGAAGTCGGTCATGGGGCCCTCGCGGAGCGCGCCTTGGTCCCGGTGCTTCCCTCGGAGGAGGAGTTTCCATACACCTTGCGCTTGGTCTCCGAGGTCTTGTCCTCCAACGGTTCCACCTCCATGGCCTCGGTTTGCGGTTCCACCCTGGCCCTCATGGATGCCGGGGTTCCGATCCGAGCGCCAGTGGCGGGGGTAGCCATGGGCCTCATCAAGGAGGGTGACCGCCACGCGGTTCTTACCGATATTCAAGGGGTGGAAGACCACCTCGGGGACATGGACTTTAAGGTGGCCGGCACACTGCGCGGCCTCACGGCGCTGCAGATGGACATCAAGATCAAAGGACTCACACACGCCATCATGGCCGAGGCTCTGGCGCAGGCGCGCGAAGCGCGTCTCCTGGTCCTGGAGAGAATCCAGGAATGCCTCCCGGCGCCGCGACCGGATCTCAAACCCTACGCGCCTCGCATAACAATTCTGAAGATCGACCCCGAGAAGATCGGCGCGGTCATCGGCCCGGGAGGCAAGGTGATTCGCAAGATCCAAGAGGAAACTGGGGTGAAGATTGATGTCGAGGACGATGGTCGCGTGTTCATCGCCGCTAGCGAGGGGCCGAGCGCGGAGAAAGCCCGGATGCAGATCGAGGCGCTCACCGAGGTGCCGGTGGTGGGACGAATCTACACGGGCAAGGTCGTGCGCATCACGGACTTCGGAGCCTTCGTGGAGATCCTCCCCAATATGGACGGCCTGGTCCATATCTCGCAACTGGACAGTGCACGGGTCGAACACGTGGAGGATGTTTTCAAGGTAGGGGACGAGATCACGGTGATGGTGACGGCCATCGATCCGGACGGGAAGGTCCGCCTTTCCCGGCAGGCCGTGCTGGAGGGCTGGACGCCGGAGGAAGCCGCTAGTCGCGACCGCAGACCGGGAGCGGGTGGCGGCCACGGCCGGCCGCGCGGCACATCCCGCCCCTCCCGGTCCGGCCCAGGGGGACGACGCTCGGAGGAGGAGCCGCGACGCAGGCGCTGAGCTCCCCTCGCCGCCGCACAGCTACCCCGTTGGCGATGGAATCTGACCCTCCCCGGACCGAGCTGGGATGAATTCCCCGCACGCTTCGCCACGTTGGAGTACCACGACCAAGCTGTTCGTGGCGCTGGTTGCGTTGCTGCTGGTCGTCTTCCTCCTGTCCCGCTTTTCGGCGCTGGTCAGCCCGCTGGTGATGGCCGTCATTTTGGCCTATCTGCTCAACCCGCTGGTGCAGTGGATGGTCGACCACCTGCGTCTGCCGCGAGGGATATCGGTCGGTCTGGTGTTCTTGGTCCTGGTCCTGCTCTTGCTGGGCTTGCTGGGGGGGGCGGGTTTCCTCATCCAGCAAGAGCTGGTTGGATTTCTTTTGGCGATCCAAGTCTTCCTGGACCAGCTGCCGAGATGGGTGGCGGCGGCCACTGCCAGCCCTGTGGCGATTGGCCCCTTCCACTTGGATTTCTCCGTTTTCAACCTGAGCTTTGTCCAAACCCAATTGGTCTCCAGCGCCAGGGATCTGGTCACACAGGTGGCCAGGCTCTTGACGATGGCCGCCTCCTCGGTGATCCGCATCATTCTCTTGGCCGGATTCACTCTGGCCGTGTCCTTCTACCTCCTGAACGATCTGTACCAGGTGGAGACCGCGGTTCTGAGGCTGGTCCCACCGGCCTACCGCAAGGATGCGGACCGGGTGTTTCGCGACTTGGGCCCGCTCTGGAACGCTTTCTTGCGCGGACAGGCCATCCTTTCGCTCACCATGGTCGTGGCCTACGGAATCGTGATGTCCGCCCTGGGGCTACAGTACTCGCTCGTCATTGCTGTAGCGGCCGGACTGGCAGAGTTTATTCCGATCCTGGGGCCCTTGGCCAACGGCGTGACGGCGGTACTGATCGGGGTTTTCCAGCCGTCCAACTGGTTTGGGCTCTCGCCGCCGGCCTATGGGGCGGTCATTGCCCTGGCGGCGATCATCCTTCAGCAGCTGGAAGCCTATGTCCTCGTCCCTCGCATTATCGCCTACCATCTGAGGCTGCACCCGGTGCTGGTTATTGTCGGCGCTTTGGTGGGAGCCAGCCTATGGGGCATTCCTGGGCTGCTCTTGGCCGCGCCCATCCTCGCGACGCTTCGCAGGATTGGCGGCTACCTCTATGCCAAGATGTTCGATATCCCTCCTTGGCCGATAGCGGATGACGATCTGGTTGGCCCCTCGACAAGGATTCCAACTCCTGCGGTGGAAACCACGCCGCCCATCGCAGACCTCTCTCCGGACCGCGAGCCGTGAACCTGGCCCGCGCCATTGCCTGCCGACCGGCCCGGCCTTCAGACCAGGGGGACATTCTCGAGTTGACCCGAACCCTCTGGGAAGGCCAGGACTACATTCCCCACGTGTGGGCGGAGTGGCTGGCCGATCCCCTGGGGTTGCTGGTCGTGGCGGAAGCGGAAGGCCAGGCCGTGGGACTGGGCAAACTGACAGATCTGGGTCTGGGCGAATGGTGGCTCGAAGGCCTGCGGGTCGAGCCCGCTTGGCAGGGACATAGGGTGGCCTCGCATATCCACGAATACCTGTTGGAAGCATGGAAGCTGCGCGGGGGAGGAATCGTTCGCCTGGCGACCAGCTCTCAGCGCGTGCAAGTCCATCATCTGTGCGCCCGATTGGGCTTCCTCCAGATCGCCGACTTAGTCAAGTTCTCCTGGTTCGGGCAGGGCCTTGGGCCATTGCCCTCCTTGCGCGCAGCCGGGGGCGAGGTCGTCCCAGAAGGGTTCGCCAAGGTCCAGGCGACGGATTTGCCGCGGGCGGTCGCCTGGGCCTGCGATCTGACCGGTTTTGCGAACTCTGCAGGACTTCTCAACCTCGGCTGGAGATGGGCGCAGGCCGTTCCCGATCGTCTGGCAAAGTGGGTGCAAGCCGGGAGGCTATGGTGGAAGCGAGACCAGGGGCTAGTGGCATTCCACGAAGAGGATGAAAACGGGATGCCCTTCTTCGAGGTGAGCCTGCTCTTAAGCGAAGAGGCCCTGCGGGGGGACATGCTTCGAGATGCCTGCCGCCTGGCCTTGTCTCTGGGAGCCCGAGGGCTCACATGGCGAGCTCCCAATCAGCCCAAGGAACTGGAGCGGGCACAGAAGGCGGGCTTCCAGCGCACGGGCGACGAGTCACTCTTTCTCTTTGAGGCACGGGTGTAGTTGTCTCGGGTCTTTCTCGCTGCCACCGGAAGAGAGACGGCGGGTGGCAGGGCGGAGGCGTTTCCTCAGGAAACCCTTGGAGGGACGGTCCGTCCGCAATCCCATTGCTCTCCGGGGCGCAATGGCAGAGGATCGGGTTTCTCTCCAGGGAATTGCGACTCATCCTGCGGGGCGGCCCCAGGTCCGGCGAAACGATGGGATTCCGGGTGTCTCCCTCGGGGAGGAGGGAATAGGCATGGAGCCGAACATTCCGATTGAAACTCTGGCAGAAACCGATAACTACATGATCTATGCGGCGGACGAACCGGACGGGGAGCGGACCTGGCATCTGGAACTCGGCTCCGTGACCCTCCACTTTTTCAAGGAGGAGTGGGAGGAGTTCCTCGACCTGGCCCTTCAAGTAACGACAGATCGAAGGAGCCCCGCGCCTAAGTGAACGTAGCCACCTTCCAGGAACTCCTCTCGTCGAGCGGGCAGGACCTGACCCGGCTCGCCACCGAGCGCGATCCCCTGGAGGCCAGCTTTCTGAGCCATCAAGTGGGGCTGGCCAGAGCGTGCCCGCAAGCTTCCTCGGAGTTGATTCGCGCCGCGCTGGAAACGGCCATCCTGCGCCGAGATGCGCGGGTAAAGTTCTCTCTGGCCGCGCAAATGTACTTTACCCGCGAGGCGCTCGAGCAGGCCACCTCCGAACCAGTCGCCCGGCACCGGGCGATGCGATTTCGAGAACAAAAGATGATCGTCGATCTGGCCTGCGGAATCGGCGGCGATACCTGCGCGCTGGCCGGGGTAGCTCCGGTTCTGGCGGTCGACAGGGACCCTTTGCGACTGCATATGGCCAGGGAGAACGTCCGGGTTTGTGCCCCATCTGGGCGGACTTGGTTTGTCCAATCGGATCTTGAGGCTCTGGCCCTCCCCCACCAAGTTGGAATGGCGCACGCGGCCCTGTATTGCGATCCTTCCCGGCGGGAAGGGGGAAGGAGGCGATTTCACCTGGAGGGGTACCGTCCGCCCTTCTCGACCGTGGCCTCCTGGCACGGGGCAGACCCGAAGCGGCCGATGGCGGTTAAAGTGTCCCCGGGGGTGGACCGAGCTGAGTTGGAAGGTTACGACTGCGAAATTGAATTCGTCTCCTGGCGTGGCGAGTTGAAGGAAGCCTGCTTGTGGTTTGGAACGTTCCGTTCGGCTCGGCGCCGCGCCACCTTGCTTCCTGGAGAATTCACGATGTCGGAAGACCCAAGATGTCCGCCGGCCGCCGTGAGGGAACCGGGGACGGTTCTCTACGAGCCCGATCCGGCGGTCCTGCGAGCTGGCTTGGTCGCAGAGTTGGCCCAGAATCTGGAAGCGTGGCAACTCGACCGGCGCATTGCCTACCTCTCTTCCATGCGCTATGTGGCCACGCCCCTGGCGCGGGCGTTCGAGGTCCAGGAGGTTCTCCCTTTTGGGCTCAAAGCCCTTCGGAAGTGGCTGCGCGCCAACGGGGTGGGCCATGTGATTGTCAAGAAACGAGGCTCGCCGATCGATCCGCAGGCCCTCATCCGTCAACTGCGGCTGGAGGGTCCCGATTGGCGGGTCCTATTTCTCACCGAAGTTCAGGGCCGGCCCTCCGTCCTGGTGGGGCGCGTGCATCCCGGTGAAGCCCTGGACAGGCAGAGTGCATCCGCCCCCAAGTTTGTCAGCCCGAAAGCCTGATGCTATCATCTTGACCCCGCTGGGAATCACGATTGCGAGGCCTGGGAGGAGGGTGAGACTATGGCCAGGCGCAGAGAGCTTCTTTCCTGGGTGGATGTGGATCGCTTGATTGACACTCTTCTGCCGCAGTTTCGCAGCGATTTCGAGGCCATGGTGATAATCACCCGCGGCGGGCTGGTTCCGGGCGGATTGATCGCCGAGGCGCTGAACACCCAGCACGTGCTGCTGGCCGCTGTGGATTTCCCCGCCGAAGGCAAGAGTGCCCATGAACTACACGGAAAGGAGGCGCTGTGGGTTTGGCCGGCATTCCTGCAGTTTCCGGAGGATCCCTTGCTCAAAGCGCGGACCAGCTTGGTTGTGGATGATGTTTGGGGATCAGGCCGCACGATCACGGCCGTGAAGAATCGCATCATCGCCGCCGGAGGCCTGCCCGAACTATGCGTCCTGCACTTCAATCCCTACCGGAATCTCTTTGGGCAGACCCGACCTGACTATTACGGCGCGATCACGGACGCCTATGTCGTCTATCCCTGGGAGGTCGCCCGCGGAGAGGATCAAGTCCTGCTCACCGGGCCGGAGCGTGGCTAGCCGTGGAGGAGTTGCGAAATAAGGTAGCCCTCATTACGGGGGCGGGGCGCGGCATCGGCCGAGCCATCGCGCAGGAACTGGCGGCGCAGGGCGTCCGGGTGATCGTGAACGACATTCTGCCCGACAACCTCAACCAGGTCGTCCATTCCCTGGAAGCCTCCGGGAAAGAGGTGGTGGGCATCGATGGCGATGTCTCCAACCGCATGGCCGTCGAGGACATGGTCCGCCGGGGGCGCGAGCGGTGGGGGCGACTGGATATCCTGATCAACAATGCGGGGGTGGAGCCCCACAGCACCATCCTGGACATGAGCGAGTGGGAATGGGATCGCACGCTATCCGTCAATCTCAAGGGGCCGTTCCTCCTAACCCAAGCGGTAGCTCCGATTATGCGGGAGGGCGGAGGCGGGGTGATCGTCAACATCGCCTCCATTGCCGGACGAGCGCTGGGCCTAGCGGATCGCGCCGCCTATGTGGCCAGCAAGACGGGGCTGGTGGGGTTCACGAAGGAAGCGGCCCGAGAACTAGCTCCCTATGGGATTCGCGTCAACGCGGTGTGCCCCGGAATCATCGAAACCGAAATGACGGCTGCCTTGCGCAAGAATCCCGAACAAGTGCAAAGGTGGCTGAGCGAGATTCCGCAACACCGACTTGGGCGGCCCGAAGATGTCGTGGGATTGGTCCTGTTCTTGTGCTCGTCCTCCGCCGGCTACATTACCGGGCAGGCCCTTCACGTGGATGGCGGCCGGGTCATGATCTAGCCCCCGGGGCGGAGGGCTGAGTCTCTTTCATCGTGCCAGGCAGGGTCGGCCGGCGTCGCTTGCCGGAGTTGGGCGCGGGCAGAGGCAGGGCCCGCGCAGGTGATGTCCGATGGCTGGCCTCGGGCCGCAGGTTGGCCGGGTGAGGAAGGGAGGAACAATGGCAGGGGAGCACTACGTCTTGGCCGAGCCGCGAGGCGCGGTTGGGCTGATCCGGCTGAACCGTCCCGAAGCTCTGAATGCCCTGAATGCCGGGTTGCTGCGGGAACTGGGGCAGGGCCTCGACCAATTCGAGGCCGACCGCGCAATCGGAGCCATCGTGGTTACGGGAAACGACAAGGCTTTCGCGGCCGGAGCCGACATCCGGGAGATGGTCGATGAGTCGGCGGTCAGCATGCTGATCCAAGGACGCATCGACCTCTTTGACCACATCTACAGTGTCAAAAAGCCCGTGATTGCCGCCGTCTCGGGTTGGTGCCTCGGCGGAGGGTGTGAATTGGCCATGGCCTGCGACATGATTGTGGCCTCGGAGTCAGCGCACTTCGGGCAGCCGGAAATCAACCTGGGAGTCATCCCTGGGGCAGGGGGCACTCAGCGCCTGACCCGCGCCGTCGGCAAGGCCCTGGCCATGGAGATGGTCCTGAACGCGAGGAATCTCTCCGCACCGGAGGCTCTGCAGTTTGGATTGATCAATCGGGTGGTTCCAGGGAACGCGTATCTGGAGGAGGCTCTCAAGCTAGCCGGAGAAATCGCGGCCCGCTCCCCGGTGGCCGTGCGCCTGGCCAAGGAGGCGGTCAGTCATGCTTTTGAGAGTTCCCTGGCGGACGGCCTGGCGCACGAGCGGCGGAGCTTCTACTTCCTATTCTCGACGGAGGACCAGAAGGAGGGGATGCACGCTTTCCTGGAAAAGCGGAAGGCCGAGTGGCGAGGTCGCTGAGCTAGGAAGGCTTGCGATCCGCCCGGTCCCGGTCCTTTTGGTCGGCGCGAGGATCCCCTTCGCGGTGTACCAACGCCCGGAGAAATCCCAGCACCGCGGCCGACATGACTTGGCCCTCCGCTCGGGCGCGATCCACCAGTCCGCGCGCGACGGGGCGTCGACGTTCGGCCTCCTGCGGCGTCAACTGATACAGCTCGACCAGAACCCCGTGGGTGCTCTGGGGATGAAGGAATGCGATCTTTTTGCCGCCGGTGCCAATTACGGGCTCTTCATGAATGAGACGGACCCCGGCTGCCTTCAAGCGTTCGAGCATGGCCTCCAGATCATCCACTTCGAAACAAACATGGTGAATCCCAGGCCCGCGCTTCTGCAAATATCGGGCGATGCCGGAACCCTCGGTGGTCGGCTTTGCCAGTTCGACCTCGCTGCCGTCCAGGGGCAGAAAAGCCACGGCGGCTTCCTGGTCGGCCACATCTTCGACATGGGAAAGCGGTAGGCCGAGCACGTCGCGCCAAAACACAAGGGCGGCCTCGATATCTTCAACCACCATCGCCACGTGATCCATGCGCAGAATCCGCGGCGTGGGGCGGTCGCTCTCCGAAGAGGCCGCGGGTCTCAGCCGGGCATTCATAAGCAATTTGCGTCCGTAGGGTGTCCTGCCCATTCAAGAGGGTCGGTACTCGCCCCAGGCTTGGCGTAGGACTTCGCAGATTTCCCCCAGGGTCACTTCGTTCTCGACACACTCGACAAAGAGCGCCATCAGAGGCCCGTTCCCGCGGGCTGTGGCCTCGACCTTCCCCAGCATCTCCGCGACTTTCGACGAGTTGCGCCGGGATCGCAGGGCCTGCACCCGCTCCCTCTGATGCGTTTCCATGGCCGGGTCGACCGTCTGCGGCAAGATGGTCGGCCTTTCTTCTGAGGTAAAGGCGTTGACCCCCACGACAACCTGTTCTCCGGCCTGGATCCTCATCTGAGCCTGAAAAGCGGCTTCCTGGATTTCCCCCTGCTGGAAGCCGCGCTCGAGCGCGGCTAGGGCGCCCCCCAGTTCGTCGATCTGGCACAGGTAAGACCGAGCGCGGGCCTCGATCTCGTCGGTGAGTGCTTCGATCGCGAACGACCCCCCCAGGGGGTCGATCGTATTGGCCACTCCCGACTCGTGGGCCAGGACCTGCTGGGTGCGCAGCGCAATCTGGACGGCGCCCTCCGCGGGCAGCCCCAGGGCCTCATCCATGCTGTTGGTGTGAAGAGACTGCGCTCCGCCCAGGAGGGCTGCCAGGGCTTGGACCGTGACCCGGATGGCGTTGTTCTCTGGCTGCTGGGCGGTGAGGGTGGATCCTCCTGTCTGGGCGTGAAAGCGAAGGGTCCAGGAGCGCGGGTCACGTGCTCCGAAGCGCGTACGCATAAGATGTGCCCAGAGCCTGCGAGACGCGCGGAACTTGGCGATCTCCTCCAGGAAATCATTGTGGGCGTTGAAGAAGAAGGCCAGCTGGGGTGCGAACTCGTCGACCTGGAGGCCAGCTTCCAGGGCGGCCTCCACGTAGGCAATGGCATTGGCCAGGGTGAAGGCGACCTCCTGAACGGCGGTGCTCCCGGCTTCACGGATGTGGTATCCCGAGACCGAAATCGTGTTCCATTGGGGCAAGTGGTCCTTGCAGTAGCGGAAAACGTCGGTCACCAAGCGCATGGAGGGGGCCGGAGGGAAGATGTAGGTGCCCCGCGCCATGTATTCTTTGAGGATATCGTTCTGCACCGTTCCCCGCAGGGTGTGCGGGTCCACCCCTTGTCTCTTGGCGGCCGCAATGTAGAGGCTGAGCAATATGGCAGCCGGGGCGTTGATCGTCATGCTGGTGCTGACCTGGCCGAGCGGAATCCCTTGAAAGAGTCGCTCCATTTCCTCCAGACTGAACAGGGAGACTCCCACTCGCCCGACCTCTCCTTGAGCCAGGGGATGGTCGGGGTCGTATCCAATCTGGGTGGGGAGATCGAAGGCCACCGAGAGTCCCGTTTGACCCTGAGCCAGGAGGAAGTGGTAGCGCTGGTTGGTCTCGTCGGCGGTTGCGTATCCAGCGTACTGGCGCATGGTCCAAAGCCGGCCCCGATACATCGTAGGCTGCACGCCGCGGGTAAATGGGTATTCTCCTGGGAAGCCAAGCTTCTGCAGATAGGTTGAGCCGTCGGCCGAAGGGAGATAGAGTCTTTGCAAAGGGATTCCCGAGGCGGTATAGAAATCCTTCCGGCGTTCGGGGTGTTGCCGCAGGGCGGGTTCGAGGGTGTCCTTTTCCCACCGGCGGAATTCGTCAGGAACCCTAGCGCTCATGCTCGCCGCCGGTCAGAGGGTGCCATGCGCTCTCGGGCAAGCCCAGGTCAAATTGAGGCAGGTCCTTGAAATTCGAGAACGTCAGATCGCGGAAGGAAAGCGAGTAGGCTTCGCGCAGGTAGGCGAAGATGCTGAGGTAGCTGCCCTGGAAGGCCTGGGACCATTCCAGGCCGAGCCGACGTGCGGCCTCTTTCAACCCTGCCTCACTCGGCCCCTCGATCTCCAAGAAGGAGCCAAAGGGCAAGACATCGAGCATGAACCGCGCCTTTCCCAGTTTCCATTCCTCCCGGTACTTCTCATAGCGCAAGAGGCACTCATAGCCCAGGCACTCCAGGAGTTCCTGGGCCGCGTCCGCGTCCGAGACGTCGAATTCCACTTCCACCCGCGTCTTCAGCGCCCCCTCGGCTCGCCCCGCTTCCTTATAGGTCAGCCGGGCTTGGCGGTCCCGCCGGAGGCGAAGGACACGCTGCCCCCGGGTAAGATCCCGTTCCGGTGTGTCGTAACGCAGATTGACCTCCAGCTCCCGGGGCCGGACGCAGGTTGCCTGCGAGGCCTTGAGGCGCTCATGCAGCGGATCGGGGTGGAGCAGGAAGAATTTGACTTCTAGCTCCTGCCAGCGGGTACCCAGGCCTGGCCGGGGTGGCCTGGCGGCGCTCATCCGACCACGGCCAGGACCTGATTGAGCTCGACGGTCTGCCCGGCCTGGACGCGCAGATGGAGCAGGGTGCCCGCCCGCGGGGTTCTCAATTCATTCTGCATTTTCATAGATTCCAGGACCACCACGACCGAGCCCTTGGGAACCTCTTGCCCTTCGCGGACCGCCACAGCGGCAATGACACCGGGCATGGGTGCCCGCAGCTGGAACTCTTGGGACTCGAGGGCCAAGCCGCCGAAAGTGGAACGCAGTCGACGCTCTCGCTCATCTTCGACCCGGGCCTCATACATTTGTCCCTGCAACACGACCTCCCACTGGCCTCCGTGAGGCAGGACATACGCTTCATAGGACTGGCCTTGGATGACCAGGGAGTAGAGCGGCTGATCCGGCAACTCGATGAAGTCGACCTCGTACGTACGGCCGTCGATCGAGAGGTGCCTTTCGTCGTTGATTTCGATCGTGTAGATCCGATCCGCGATGGTCGTGATGTACTTCATGTCCGGGCTCTAATGGTGAATCCGCTCCCAGCGGCCTACCCATTTCCAGTTGCTGGCATCGCGCTGCCCTCTCTGAACCACTTGGGCGGCCCGCTGAGATTGCTGATGCGCGACAATAGTGGCGATAATGGCCGCGATGTCCGGGTGAGACTCATCGCCCTCCTGAGCCTCTTCGATGGCGAAGCGCTCCTCCACGAACCGCGTGTCGAAACTGCCAGCCATGAAGCGGTGGGAGTCGAGAAGAGCCTGGTGAAAGGGGATGTTGGTCTTTACGCCCACGATGCGGTATTCTTCGAGGGCCCGCCTCATGCGCAGGATCGCTTCCGCTCGCGTCTCGCCGTGGACGATTAACTTGGAGATGAGGGCGTCATAATAAGGGGTGATCTGCATGCCCGGGTAGATACCACTGTCGACCCGGACTCCCGGGCCGCTGGGCAGGAGGACGTTGCGGATTTGTCCAATGGAGGGGATGAAGCCTTGGTAAGGATCTTCGGCGTTGATGCGGCATTCGATGGCCCAACCGCTGAGCCCCACCTGCTCCTGCGTGTAGCGTAGCTTTCGCCCGCGCGCGATGCGGATTTGCTCCTTGACGATGTCGATCCCGGTCACCATCTCGGTGACGGGATGCTCGACCTGGAGCCGGGTGTTCATCTCCAGGAAAAAGAAATTCCGCTCTTTGTCCACCAGGAATTCGATGGTGCCGGCGTTGAGGTAGTTGACGCTCGCGGCCGCACGGCAGGCAACCTCTCCCATGGTTTGGCGCAGCTCGTGATCGTTGCTGATGAACGGAGAAGGGGATTCCTCCAGCAGCTTCTGGTGGCGGCGCTGGAGCGAGCATTCCCGCTCGCCCAGATGAATCACGTTGCCTTCGACATCGGCCAGGATCTGGAACTCAATATGCCGCGCGGCGTGGATTAGTTTCTCAAAGTAGACATTCCCGTCTCCAAACGCCGCTTCGGCCTCGCGGCGGGCCGCGCGGAGCAGTTCCGGCAGCTCTTGGGCATCGTGAACCTCCCGCATGCCCTTGCCACCCCCGCCGGCCGTGGCCTTGATCAGCAGGGGGAATCCAATCTGGGGGGCGATCCGAACCAGCTCTTCGTCGCTCAGGTTGCCCTCGCCCTCGGTTCCGGGAACGACGGCCACCCCGGCGCGTGCCACGGTGTTGCGCGCGGCCATCTTGTCGCCCATGGCCGCGATCGCGGAGGGACGCGGGCCAATGAAGGTGATCTTCGCCCTCTCGCAAGCTTCCGCGAACTCCTCCCGTTCGGCCAAGAAGCCATAGCCGGGATGAATGGCATCCGCCTCGCATTGGCGGGCGATCTCCAGGATTCGGTCAATGCGCAAATAGGAGTCGCGCGAGGGGGCGGGACCCAGCCGGTAGGCTTCATCCGCATAGCGCACATGCAGGGCCTCGCGATCGGCATCGGAGAATACCGCAACCGTCCGCAAGCCAAGCTCCCGGCAGGCCCGCAGGATTCGCACGGCGATCTCGCCTCGGTTGGCGATCAGGACTTTCTTAAACATGGGCTCTCTCCAAGGCCCAACGGGCTCGCCCGGGAAGGGACACTATGCCCGGCGTGGGTCGCGGCCGCAGATTGTCCCCGGGGAGGAACGGCGGAGGAATTCTATCATCCGCTGGTTAAACTCCGCGGACCTTTCCAGATGGGGCTGGTGGCGACAAGCGGGAACGATCCACAGTTCCGAGTGCTGGATCCCGTCGGCGATGTCCTGCGCCTGCTGGAGAGTTGCGAATTCGTCGTTTTCCCCCTGCACAACCAGAGTCGGGAGACGGATTTCCGGAAGGCAGGCGCGCACGTCCAGCCCGGCAGTTTCGGCTGCCAGCCAGCGCCCCAGCCAATCCTGGACGAGTTGCCCCGCCTTCTGCCCATGGACCTCGGAGAGAGAGGAACGGAATTCCAGGTCCGACTGGTAGCGGACGAGGGTTTCCTCCAAAGCCGCCCGACCGATTGGCTCGCTATAGATGTGGGCGGCGATCAGCACGATCCGTTGCACCCGCTCGGGGTGACCCGCCGCGAAGAGGAGGGAAATGGTGCCGCCATCGGAGTGGCCGATAAGGTGGGCGCGGCCGATGTCGAGGCGGTTCATCAGGTCGTGCAGATCCCGCGGCTCTTCCAGGAGGTAATCCAGCGGTAAGCCCGGCCGCGGTGAGGATCGCCCGTATCCCCAACGGTCGTAGGCCATGACGCGAAAGCCGGCTCCAACCAGGGCCGGGATCTGCCGGCCCCAGCCCCGGGTCGATCCCAGACCATGATGAAGCAGGATCACCCAGGGGCCCGCTTCTCCGTGGAGCTCACAGTACAGGTTGCGCCCATCGAGCTGGAGGATCACAGTGGAATACAGCCGTGCTTTTTGGCCGGGTTCGAGTCCCGCTTGTTGGCTAACACTTCCAAGGCGTTGATCAATCGGGGCCGGGTCTCATGAGGCTCGATCACATCATCCAAAAATCCCCGCGAGGCCGCCACGTAGGGGTTGGCGAATTTCTTACGGTACTCGGCGACCAGTTCGGCTCGCCGCGCCTCCGGATCGGGAGCCTCCGCCAACTCCCGGCGGAAAATGACATTAATGGCTCCTTCGGGACCCATGACCGCAATTTCGGCCGTCGGCCAGGCCAGGTTGAGATCCCCGCGGATGTGCTTGGAGGACATCACGTCATAAGCCCCCCCGTAAGCCTTGCGGGTGATGACCGTGATCTTTGGAACGGTCGCCTCACAGTAGGCATATAACAGCTGGGCGCCGTGGCGGATAATCCCACCGTACTCCTGGCCCGTGCCCGGGAGAAACCCTGGGACATCGACGAAGGTCACCAGCGGGATATTGAAGGCGTCGCAAAAGCGCACGAAGCGCGCGCCTTTGCTGGAGGAATTGATGTCCAGAACACCCGCCAGCACGGAGGGTTGATTCGCGACGATTCCTACCGAGTGGCCGCCCAGGCGCGCAAAGCCAACGGCGATGTTCATCGCGTAGGTCTCCTGGATCTCGATGAAGATGCCTTCATCCACGATCAGGCGGATGATCTCCCGCATGTCGTAGGGCCTGCTGGGGTCATCGGGGACAATGCGATCGAGCTCGGACTCGGTCCGCAGGGGATCGTCGTGGGAGGGAACGTAGGGAGGGTCCTCCATGTTGTTCTGAGGCAGATAGGCCAACAGCTTTCGGATCATGAAGAAGCAGTCCGGCTCGTTGTCGGAGACCACGTGAGCCACACCCGAAAGGGTGCTGTGGATGCTGGCCCCTCCCAGCTCCTCGAAGCTCACCTCCTCATGGGTCACGGCCTTGACCACATCCGGGCCGGTGACAAACATGTAGGAGGAATTGCGCACCATGAAGACAAAGTCGGTCAGTGCCGGGGAATAGACGGCTCCGCCGGCGCAGGGTCCCATGATGGCACTGATCTGCGGGATCACGCCCGAGGCCAGGGTGTTGCGCAGGAAAATGTCGGCATAGCCTCCGAGCGAAACGACCCCTTCTTGAATCCGTGCCCCGCCCGAGTCGTTCAGGCCGATCATGGGCGCCCCGTTCTTGATGGCCATGTCCAGAATCTTGCAGATCTTCTCGGCATGGACTTCTCCCAGGCTCCCGCCAAAGACCGTAAAATCCTGAGAGTAGAGATAGACTAGGCGCCCTTCGATGGTTCCCCAACCGGTGACCACGCTGTCGGCCAGATATTTCTGCTGATCCAGCCCGAACTCCGCGGTGCGATGGATGACGAACATGTCGACCTCGCGGAAGGAGCCTTTGTCCAAGAGGAGGTCAATGCGCTCCCTGGCCGTCAAGCGCCCACGGTCGTGTTGGGCCTGGATGCGCTCTTCCCCGCCTCCGCGATAGGCCTGCTCGCGCATTTGTCGCAGTAACTTGGTGCTTGCCTCAAGATCCATAATCAGCTCCCAGAAAAACGATCGACCATCTTGGGGTGAAGGAGAACCACCAGCACCAGAGCCGCCGCCAGCCCGAGTAGGGCCAGGCCAAAGGGGAGACTCAGCTCGGCCACCCGCGAGCGGCCCAAGATCAGGCGCTCGGACAGCCACGTCAGGAGGTAAAGGGGGACGAGCCAGAGGGTCAGGATCCGTCCCCAACGTTTCATGTTCCAAAGCCCGAGGGTAGCCGCCAGGCCGGCACTGGCCCACAGCCCGCCCCGCGCAATCCAGTAGGCAACGGGCAACGGAAGCCCCAGCGTGTTCATGAAACTGCGGTTTTGCCAGGCCTGCCAGGCCTCGACCAGGTTCATGGCTGCAAAGAAGAACACGCCGCACGCCAGGAGAGTTACGGGCAGGGTTCGACGCATCGTCGCGCCTAGGCGCGTCGCTGGGTTCCGGCCTTCATTTCCGATCACGGCACAAGCACGATCTTCCCAAATTGTTGGTCTTGTTCCAAGCGTTCCTCCGCCAGACGGATGGCGCTGAGAGGCAACACCTGGTCAATGACCGGGTGCAGTCGGCCGGCGAAGACCAGGGCCATCACCGCCTCGAAGTCGACGCGCGTGCCCATGCTGGAGCCGAGGATGGAAAGATGCTTTCCGAAGATGAAGCGGTTGTCGATTTCGAATTTCGGCCCACCGCTGTTTCCTACGGTGAGCAGGCGACCTCCCTTGCGCAGGGCGCGGAAGCTTTGGGGGAAAGTCGTGCCCACGTTGTCCACGACCACATCGACTCCGCGCTTCCCCGTCAGTTGATAGACCGCGCGGTCCCACTGCGGTTCCTGGGATCGGTCGATCAAGAAATCGGCCCCCAGGGTGCGCGCGTGAACCAGCTTGTCTGAGTTTGAGCCAACCACGTACACCGCGGCCCCCGCCAGCTTGGCAATTTGAATGCTCGCAGTATTGACTCCGCCAGAGGCCCCGACGATCAGGACGGTTTCCCCGGGCAGCAGCTTGCCTCGCCTGATCAGCGAGTGCCATGCCGTGTGAAAGACCAGCCCGGCCGCTGCGGCCTGATCAAAAGGGAAACCCGCCGGCAGGCGCAGGAGGTTCTCCTGTGGGGCGATCACATATTCCGCCAAAGCGCCGTGCACGGTTTCCCCCAGCAGGTGCCAGTCGAGACATAGGTTGTCCTGACCCCGCCGACAGAACTCACACTTGCCGTCGCGGAGCACGGCGTTGAGAACCACCCGATCGCCGGGGGTCACCCCCTCGACCCCGGGTCCAATCTCGGCGACGACCCCTGCGGCGTCTGCTCCAGAGATGTGGGGCATCTCCAGCTTGAGGCCCGGCCAGCCGAGGCGCACCCACAGATCCATGTGATTGAGCGCAGCGGCCCGGACCTGTACGAGCACTTGGCCGGGCCCCGGACTCGGGGTACGGATCTCCTCATATTCCAGGACTTCCACACCCCCATGTCGCCGGAAGAAGGCTGCCTTCATGTCTAATCTAAGCCTCCAGTAGGTCGGCCCAGTGCCCGCTCAGGGCCAGCGAGCACCCCGCCGACACTTGCCAGAGCCGCCGGGCTTCACCCATCTCCCAGGTTCCCCGCATGCCCCCACGGCGGATCCCCCGGTCCATTTCGCAAGGCCCGCGGAAGCCTCCTCGCCCAAAGGCCGAGGGAAAGGGGTCGGATCCAGAGGAATATCGCGAATCGCCTTGCCGGCCCTTTCGGTTGTCCAGGCCGGAATCGGGAGTGCTCCTCTCCCCCTTCGAGCGGCTCCCAGGCGCCCGGGAGGCCCAGAGGAGCCCTGGCTCCAGGCTGGCTAGCGGAGGCCGAGCTCGGAACGAGCGATGACCATTCTCTGGATTTCGCTCGTTCCCTCGTAGATTTCGGTGATCTTCGCGTCGCGGAAGTAGCGCTCCACCGGGAGTTCCTTGCTGTACCCGAGACCTCCGTGGATTTGGACCGCCTCGTGGGAGCAGAACATCGCGGTTTCGGATGCGAACAGCTTCGCGATCGAGGCTTCGAGGGTGTAGCGTTGCCCCGTCTTCCTATTGGCGGTCTTGGCCAGGGCCGCCTTGTAGATGAGCAATCGGGAGGCCTCGATCCTGGATTTCATGTCAGCAATCTTCCACTGGATACCCTGGAACTCCCCGATCTTTTGGCCGAAGGCCTCGCGTTCCCGAGCAAACAGGAGGCTCGCCTCATAGGAGGCTTCGGCGATGCCCAAGGCCTGCGAGGCAATTCCGATGCGTCCCGCATCCAGGACGGTCATGGCAACCTTGAACCCATCTCCTTCTTCGCCCAGACGGTTCGCCACGGGGCAGCGATAGTTTTCAAGCAGGATCTCACTGGTGGCGCTGGCTCGAATGCCGAGTTTGGGCTCGGTCTTGCCACGCGAGAACCCGGGCTTGTCCGTCTCGACGATGAAGGCGCTGATCCCCTGATGCTTCTTGCCGGGATCCGTCATCGTAAAGAGGACAATAAAGTCCGCTACTGGAGCGGAGGTGACCCAGGACTTGCGACCCTGGATCACGTAGTGATCCCCTTCCCGCACCGCACGGCTTTTCATGGTCGCCGCATCCGAGCCGGACATGGGTTCGGTCAGGGAGTAGGCCCCGATGAATCGGCCGGAGGCCACGGGCGTGAGGTACTTGCGCTTCTGCTCTTCGGTCCCGAACTTGAGCAGCCCGTGGCACACCAGAGAGTTGTTCACCGACATGATGGTGCCATGCGCCGCGTCGACCTTGGAGATCTCTTCGAGCGCGAGCACATAGGCGAGGGTGTCCAGGCCTGCGCCGCCGTATTCTTCAGGGACTTCGATTCCCATGAGGCCCAGCGCTCCCATCTTCTGGATAGTCAAGGAGGGGAACTCGCCGGTTTCGTCGTGGTGCGCGGCGATGGGAGCAATCTCCTTTTGGGCAAAGTCCCGCGCGGTCTGTCGAATCATCTCGTGCTCAGGCAGAAGGGTCAAGCTTGGGCCCACGGACGTCGCCTGCGCTAGGGTCATGGCCTCCTCCGGACATTTTGGGAAAGATCCCTTTAATTATAGCTCAGCGGGCATGGCGGAGATGGTTCCCCAGTTCTTTTTCTCAGCTCAACGCGATGAGGACAATAGCGTTGTATGAAGACCGATGACCAGCTGCCCAGAGACGAGCGTCGGATGCTATTGGAATGGGTTCGGTAGGTGTGCTCACAAGCGGAAGTGGCCCGCCGGCTGGGAGGGGGGTAAGGGCACCCTCCGCCGCGAGTTGCACCGGACCGCGGTTTCCCCGGTAGGGTACCTTCCCGATGTGGGCCGGTGGCGCTACCCGACCCGGCGCCTCCGCCCCGAGGGGCCAACAATCGAACTGAACCGGGACACCGATTCACCTCCCTATCCGCCCGAGCAGACCGTCAAGGCCTTGGTCGACCGCCTGAGCCTCTCACCCTGCTCACCAAACCCACCGCGCGCACGGCGGAAGAGTCCTCCTACGTCCCGATCCACCAACTGGCGCAAAGACCCCTGCGAAGTCTGATGGCCGACAACGGCAGCGAGTACGCCGACCACAAGCAGATCTCCCAGACCCTGGACCTGCCCTTCTTCTTCTGACACCCCTACCACTCTTGGGAAAAGGCCACGGTAGAACCTGTCCCCTGGACTGGCTCCAGGGCGGCTGGCCGAAAGGTCAGGAAACACGATTGGCGTGGTCCGTCGTTACCTGCCCCACCGTACCGACTTGCAGCAAGTGGCCCAAGAGGACCTGGACGCCATCGCTTCAGATCTCAAGGAGCGACCCTGCAAGTGCCTCGAATTCCTTACCCTTGCCGAGGTTCTGTGCGGCCACACCGTTGCACCTAAGTATTGAATCCATGTTTTTGACTGGAGCTGTCGCCCCGCGATACAATGCGAACGGCTCGGCTCGGGAGACGAAATGCCTGGCGACATTGCGCCGGAACTCTTCGCTCACCTGGTGGAACTGGCCGCCTTCGAACTTCCCGAAGAGCAGGCGGAGTACTTGCGTGCCGAGTTGAACAGACAGCTTGAATCGATCCGGGAGTTGGAGGAGATTCGCCTCGCCGAGGAGATCCCCATCACTTCTCACGGTGTGCCCTACCTGCCTGCGATCAGCTCCTCCCCGGGCGAGGATATCGTCCGACGCTTCCCTCACCCCGAGCGGATCATGGCTCAATCCCCGGAGAGCGAGGAGGGGTACTTCGTCGTGCCTGACATCCCCCACACGGAACTATCATGACCGCGACCCCGGGCCCCTGTGATCTGACAGCACACGAGATCCTCTCCCGATTGCGCCAAGGCTCGCTGACGGCTGACCAGGTCGTCCAGTCCGTCCTGGAACGGATCCGCCAGGTCGAGGGCCGGCGCCCGACGGCCGCCCCCTATTCGCCTTCTCCCGCGGAACTGGGGGAAGACCGGAGGCGCGTTCACGCCTATTTGCATCTGCAGGGCGAGAAAGCCTTGGAAAGGGCAGCGGAAATCGATCGAGCCTTTCAACGAGGCGAGGAGCCGGGGCCATTGGCCGGCGTCCCCCTGGCGGTCAAGGACATCTTTTGCGTCGAGGGGACGCCCTCTACGGCAGGTTCGCGGATGCTCGAGCATTTCATCTCGCCCTACACTGCCACCAGCGTGGCAAGACTGGAGCGGGCGGGGGCCATCGTCCTGGGCAAGGTTAACCTGGATGAGTACACCTTCGGGTCCTCCAATGAGTCTTCCGCCTTCCTGCCTCCAGTGGGCAATCCCTGGGACCCGCGGCGAGTCCCGGGGGGTTCGTCGGGCGCCAGCGCGGCTGCCGTGGCGGCCGGTGAGGCGGTCGTTTCGCTCGGAACCGACACAGCCGGGTCGATCCGTCAGCCGGCCGCGTTTTGTGGGGTCGTGGGCCTTAAGCCGACTTATGGTCGGGTGAGCCGCTTTGGCTTGATTGCCTTCGCCTCCTCCCTGGATTGCGTGGGCCCGGTCACCCGGGACGTGACCGATGCTGCCATGATGCTGGGCGCGATGGCGGGGCCCGACCCATACGATGCGACCGCCGCCCAGGTGCCGGTCGAAGACTACCGAGACTATTTGGACCGGGGAGTGCGCGGCTTGCGCATCGGGCTCTCCCCCGATTACTTTCGACTGAGGTTTCCGGATTCAAAATCAGGAAGGATCCAAGAGCAGGAAATCGGCGGGGAGATCTCCGCTGCGGTGAGGCACGCGGCGCAGGTCCTCGCGCAAGAAGGCGCCGAAATCATCGAGCCGGTGCCCATGCCCAACACCCGCTACGGGGTTCCCACCTACTTTGTCATCTCGCGAGTGGAGGCCGCCTCGAACCTGCATCGCTATGACGGGGTGAAGTACGGGCATCGAACTCCTCAAGCCGTGAAGGATCTGAGGGAGATGTATCGGAAGACTCGCGGGGAAGCCTTCGGGCTTCAAGTGAAGCTGCGCATATTAATGGGAATGTATGTTTCAGCGGCCCAATACGAGAAACATTACTACCAGAAGGCCCTGCGCGTTCGCACCCTGATCCGCAGGGATTTCGAGCAGGCCTTTTCGCCGGATGGGGAGTTCCGGTTGGACGCCTTGCTCGCCCCGACCACTCCGACGACCGCTTTTGAACTCGGCGCCGTCTACGGCGACTCGGTCCTCATGCAGTATGCGGACCTCCTGACGGTACCCGCCGACCACGCTGGGGTTCCGGCTCTTTCGATTCCGGCTGGTCTGGACGCCGCCCACCTGCCCATCGGCGTTCAACTGATCGCCCCGGACTTCCGGGAGGGCTTGCTTTTCCAGGTGGGTCGCACATACGAGCGGTCTACGCGGGATGAGATCTGGCGCAGGGCCAGGCCGAGTCTCCTGGAGGATCTGCCACGCGACCCATGAGAGGGCAAATCGGCCGCCGGGTGCGCGGCGCTCCGGCCTTTCCTGGAGATCGCGCGGCTCGGCCTCGAGCCTGGCGAGGAGCTCCCCACCGGGCGGCCATTCGGGGATCCAAGGGAAGTGGAATCCCAATCCGCTAGGCGCCCGAGCCGACGGGCTGGATGGATTCATGTCTGACTATGAAGCCGTCATTGGCCTGGAAACCCACATCCAGCTGAAGACCGCCTCCAAGATCTTCTGCCGGTGCCGGGCCGATTCGTGGGGCGAACCCCCCAACACCAACATCTGTCCAATCTGTTGCGGCCTGCCCGGCGTTCTTCCGGCCCTCAACCGCGCGGCGGTGGAGAAGGCCGTGCGGCTGGCAGCCGCCTTGCAGGCCCAGATCTCCATGCTGTCCTACTTCGCGCGCAAGAACTACCTTTACCCCGATCTGCCCAAGGGATACCAGATCAGTCAATACGATGAGCCTCTGGCCCGGGGAGGGCAGTTTGAGCTCCCCATGCCCGATCAGGTCGTCCGCTACATCTCGATCCAGAAACTGCACCTCGAGGAAGATTCGGGCAAGACCCGGGTGGTCGGGGGTCGCCGTTGGATTGACATGAATCGCTGTGGCGTCCCTCTTATTGAAATGGTCACCGGCCCCGATCTGCGCTCGGCCGACGAAGCCGCCCAGTACCTCATTCGGCTGCGCCAGCTCTTGCGCTGGCTCGATATCTCCGAGGCGAACATGGAGCGGGCTCACCTGCGCTGCGATGCCAACGTCTCCATCCGGCCGCGCGGAAGTCCGATCCTGAACCCGAAGACCGAGATCAAGAACGTCAACTCCATCGAAGCGGTACGCACGGCGATCGAGACCGAATTCGCCAGGCAGATTCGCGAGGTCGAGTCGGGAGGCAGCGTGAAGGCCTGGACGCTGGAGTGGGATGAGGAGGCGGGAGTTTTGCGGAAGATGAGGGAGAAGGAGAGCGAGGGCGATTACCGCTACTTCCGCGAGCCTGACCTCCTCCCGATTCGCCTGGAAGCGGGCTGGATGGATCAGGTCCTCGCCAATTTCCCTGAGTTACCCCTGGCTCGGCGTGGGCGCCTGGTAGAGCAGTATCGTCTGCCGGTCTACGACGCCGAGATCCTTACCGAAGAGCGTAGCCTGTCGGAATACTTTGAGGCTGCGGCGAGTGCCTACCCAGGTGATCCGAAGCGGGTCTCCAACTGGATCATGAATGAGGTCCTGCGCATCCTGCGCGACCGCGGTCTAACCGCCGCCGAACTGAAGTTCCCCCCTCGGCACCTTGTCGAGACGCTCCAGTTGATCGACCAGGGAACCATCACGCTCGCCACGGGGAAATCTCTGTTAGAGAGATCCCTGGAGAGCGGACGGGCTCCCCGCGAGATGGTCGAGGCGGAGGGGCTGGCTCAGATCCGAGGCTCCGACGAACTTCGGACCCTTTGTCTTCAAGCCATCCGCACTAACCCCGATCAGGCCCAGCAATACCGGGCAGGCAAGACGACGTTGCTTCAATGGTTTGTTGGACAGGTGATGAGAGCCTCCCAGGGAAAGGCCAATCCCCAGGAAACGGCCACCCTACTGCAGGATCTGTTGGGAACGGAGAGATGACCGGCGGCCTCCGCATCTGGGGAGAAGAGGGAATCGAGATCAGGCGCGCGCGACCTTCCGACCAGGAGGCCATCCGGAGGATGGTGCACGAGATGCGACTCAATCCCCTGGGCCTGCATTGGGAGCGGTTCCTAGTTGCCAGCGGATCGGATGGCCAGTTGTTCGGCCTGGGCCAGATCAAGACCCATCGAGACGGTTCCAAGGAACTCGCTTCGATCGCCGTGGTCCCTCGCTTTCGGGGCCAAGGGTTGGCGCGGGCCCTCATTGAGGCCCTCTTGCGCGAAGAGCCGCCTCCCGTCTACCTGACCTGCCGATCCCTCCTCATCCCGTTCTACGAGCGATTTGGGTTCCGGACAGCTTCCGGGCAGGATTTGACCCCGTACTTTCGCCGGCTGAGGCGACTGGCTTCGCTGCTTTCTCCCCTTCTCCCGCGCGCTGGACGGATGGCCATCATGCGGCGGGGATAAGGGGCCCCGTTCCCCTCCGAAAGGGGTGGACTCGGTTGGGAGCAGAAGACCCAGGAGTTGAATCGATGAACATGGCTCCGCTTCCCTCCGGGCCTGGCGGGCGAGAGACGCCCAAAGACGTCATCGCCGCGAGACCTCACCCCGCGAAGGGGGGATTCAATCGCTCCACGCGCGCGCGATTTCTGGCCGTTGTCGTGGCGCTGATGGGTCTCCTGAATGTGGCCTCGTCCGCTTTTTTTCCCATCACCAGTCGGTTGCGCTGGCTGCGCCAAGTCTTGCCGCCGGAGATCACGCTGGGATCGCGGACTCTCACCCTGGTCGCCGGATTCTTTCTGATGGCCGTTGCCTGGAATCTGGCCCAGAGGAAGCGAGTGGCCTGGCTTCTCACGGTCTGGTTGCTCCTGGTCTCCGCCCTTTCCCATGTGCTCAAAGGCCTGGATGTGGAGGAGGCCGCGATTGCCCTTCTTCTGCTCTCGATTCTGTGGTGGTTTCGCAGGGATTTTTCCGTCCGCAGCGATCCCGATGCCATCCAGACCATCCTGTTTGCCACGCCCTACGCCCTCGTGTTCTTCTTCGCCTACGGGGTCCTGGGGTTCTATCTTTTGCAGAGCCAGTTTCGCCCGACCTTCGACCTGGGCTCTTCCTTTGCCGAGGTTGTGAACTTGGCCACCTTCCAAGGCGACCAGCTCTTCCGACCCGTGTCCCGCCAAGCTCGATGGTTTGTGGAATCCCTGCCCCTGATGTCGGGGATCGGGGTGCTATTCCTCGTGTACAACCTGACTCGCCCGGTCTTGCGGCCGACGCCCCCGACGCGACGGGACCGACAGGTCGCTCGCTCGATTACCCAAGACTTCGGTTCCAGTGGGATTGCCTACTTCGCCCTCAGCCCGGAGAAGAATTACTTCTTCAATGAGGATGCAACCTGCGTAATTGCCTATGTCCTGATGGGAGGGGTAGCTCTTGCCGCCGGAGATGTGATCGGGCCGGAGGAGGATCTAGCCTCCACGGTGGAGCAATTTCATCGCTTCTGCGAGGAGAACAACTGGGTTCCCGCACTGTTCCAGGTCCGTGAGGAGTACCTCGCTCACTACCGGGCCGCGGGGCTGGAGGCGCTGAAGATTGGCGAGGAAGCGCTGATCGACATACGCGGCTTTGATCTGCGTGGTCGAAGCAAGGATGACTTACGCGCCGGCGTCAACCGGGCCCGCCGAGAAGGGTGGCGGTTCCTCTTTTTTGATGGTCCCCTTCGGGATGAGCAGCTGGAACTGCAGCTTCAGTCGATTTCTGAGGCTTGGCTGACGGACCGCATCGGGAGCGAAATGGGCTTCACCATGGGGGGGACCTCGATCCGCGGCAGCGCGGAAACCCTGGTGACCTGTGCTACCGGTCAGGAGGGCAGCCTGTTGGCTTTTCTGACCTGGGCGCCGATGTTCGCGCGCCGGGGCTGGTCCTTGGACCTCATGCGGCGTTCGAACTCCGCGCCCAACGGCACGATCGAGTTCTTGATCATGCAAACCCTGGAGCGATTGCGCGAGCGGGGGGATCAGGTCGTGAGTCTCGGCCTGGCCCCCCTGGCCAACACCTCCGGACCGTCCTCGGAGGCTGTGGGGTCGCTAGACCGAGCGATTGAGCTGATTTACAACCGCTTCGATACGATCTACGGTTTCAAGTCCCTGCATCAGTTCAAGCAGAAGTTCGGCCCGCGCTGGGAAAACCGCTATCTGGTTTACCCGGGCCTGCCCACCCTGCCCCGAGTGGTGTATGCCTTGATCAATGCGCAGATGCCCAGCTTCAGCCTGGGCGAGCTCACCAAGCTCGTCCGCCCAACCGAAAGGCCCCCGGACGGCACTGGGTGACTCCCGGTCGAGGCCACCCCCCTTCCTCCTCGAGCCGGGTTCCAGGCCGTCAGGCTTCCCTGCGCGGGGAAACCGATCTCCGCTTTGGCTCTTCGGCCGACACGCCTCCTGGCGGCTCCGGGGGAACCGAAGGGTACCTGCCAAGAACGAGAGGCCTGCGCCGCCCTCTGGGCCTCAGGGGCGAGGCGGGATCCGGCTCATGGCGTACTCCGCCAGCGCGGTGATCGTCAGACTCGGGTTGACCCCCGGATTGGCGGGCACGACCGAACCATCGACCACATACAGGCCGGGGTAGTTGAACACCTCAAACTTTGTGTCGACCACGCCCTCCTGTGCGTTTCGGCCGATCGGGCAGCCCCCCAGGATGTGGGCGGTGGAGGGAATGTTCAGGAGTGACTCGTTGAAGGCCCCCTGGGCAACCCCGTTTGTCCTCTCGGAGAAAAGGCGGGTCACCTTGTGGCCGATGGGGACCTCGGCCTGAATTGGGCGCTGCTCGTCTCTTTCCGAGGTCAGTCCCCGTCGAAAGAGGGTCATGAGGCTCCGTCCGAGGCGGATGCGCATGCGCGTGTCCTTGGTCTGCATCACGAGCAGGATGGTCCCGCGGTGGGCCCAGCCGGGCAGGACCGAGATGCGCATTGCGTCGACCGGGTTGCGCAGGACGCGCCCGACCACTTTGAGCACCCGCCCTAAGATTCTCGGACTGGCCTCAATCAGGGGCGCTGACAAGAGCCTCATGAAGGAAGATCCATCCGGGTAGCGGACCGGTTCAATGCGAGTTTCCTCATCGGCCTCAAAAATGGAAGTGATGGCCACTCCCTTGGAATAGTCCACCTCTCCCCGGCGAGCGGTCGAGCCCAGGAGCGCCTCGCTATTGGTGCGTACCTCCTGCCCCAACCTGGACGAAAGGGCGGGTAGGGATTGGACTGAGTCCCGGCAGCGGAAGAGCAGGTCGAGCGTTCCGAGGACTCCGGCGGCGACGATCACGTTTCGGGATCGAACGTGATGAAGACCTCGCCCCCAGGGCGAAGTGGTGGTCCGGTAGCCGATCTCATACCTGGCCCCGTCGTCTCGGGCGGGCAGCAGAGGTCGAATGATCTCCGCCTGCGACTCCGAGAGGATCTCAGCGCCCCATTTCTGCGCAAAATAGAGATAGTTCTTGTCCAGGGTGTTCTTAGCGTTGTAGCGGCAGCCGACCATGCAACCGCCGCAATGAGTGCACGGGCTCCGCAGGGGTCCGTCCCCATCGAAATAGGGGTCTCGCTCGGGTTGATTGAGTTCTCCGAAGAAGACACCCACCGGAGTTGGCGAAAAGGTCGAGGCCCTGCCCAAGTCGGCCGCCACCCCCCGCAGCACCTCATCGGCGGGCCAGAGCCTGGGGTTCTGCGCGACCCCCAGCATGCGTTTAGCAGTCAGGTAGTGGGGCTTGAGGAGGGCCTTCCAGTCGGCCAGATCCCGCCAGGCGGGAGCCTCGAAGAGCCGGTCATCCGGCTCCATCAGGACGCAGGCATAGCCGAGGCTTCCCCCTCCCACGCCGCTGCCGTGTAGAACCATCTCGTCCTGGAGCAGACTGATCTGCAGGATTCCAAAGCAGCGTAGCGCCGGAAGCCAAAGGTATTTCCAGAAGGACCAGTTCGTCTTGGCAAAATCCTCGGGCCGATACCACTTGCCGCGCTCCAGGACCAGGAGGCGGTAGCCTTTCTCCGCCAACCTCATGGCCGCGACGCTGCCCCCAAATCCTGAGCCGATCACGACAAAATCAAAGAGGTCGTCCTCTAGCGCTGGCCCTTGCCTCATTGCCATCTTGTCCTCCTGCCGCGCCCTCCGCCCGTCAGCGGTTCGAGCGGACGATCCCAACCCGGAGCCAAAGCCTGCGTTGCTCTGGGCCGGGAAGCCCCAAGATGGGACGGATGGGGACCCCGGCTGACTTGAGATTGGCTGGGAAACCAGGTCCGCCGGCGCACGGGGAGCAGGTCGTGGCCCTTAGGGGGCGCGATAGTCGTAAAAGCCCCGCCCAGACTTTCGACCGAGATATCCTGCGTCGACCATCCGGCGCAGGAGAGGAGCGGGGCGGTACTTGTCGTCTCCCAGATCGTGGTGCAGGACTTCCATGACCGCCAGGGTGACATCCAGGCCGACGAAATCCGCAAGCGTCAGCGGCCCCATGGGGTGATTCATCCCGAGTTTCATGACTTGGTCGATGGCCTCGGGAGTGGCGATTCCTTCCTCCAGCACAAAAATGGCTTCATTGATCATCGGGCACAGGATGCGGTTGGAGACGAAGCCTGGCGAGTCCTTGACCTCAATGGGCGTTTTGCCCATCCGCCGGCCGACCTCGGTGGCTGCCCGAACCGTGTCGTCCGAAGTGGGCAGGGCCCTCACGACCTCCAGCAGGCTCATGATTGGGACGGGGTTGAAGAAGTGCATCCCGACCACCTTATCCCCTCGCCGCGTCGCCCCGGCGAGGCGCGTCAACGAAATGGAGGAGGTGTTGGAAGCCAGGATGACTTCCGGGCTCATCATTTGATCGAGCTTGCGAAAGAGATCGAGCTTGAGCTCGACGTTCTCGGTCGCGGCCTCCAGGACAAGGTCCGCTTCCCGGACCTCTTCCAGAAGGGTGGTGGTGTGGATCTTTTTCGCCGCCTGAGCCTGGTCCGAAGTGAGCCTCCCTTTCTCCGCGAGCTTGTTCACGGATTGAGCGATCTCCCTCAGGGCCCGCTCGATCTGGCTGGGAATCACGTCCATCAGGCTTACCCGGTAGCCCGCCGTGGCGGCGACCTGAGCAATGCCGCTGCCCATGGCGCCCGAACCGATGACCGCGATATGTCGGATTTCCATATTCCCCTCGCAGAACGGATGAGGAGGGCGCGTGATTTCATCCGCGCCTCTGGGGTGGTGGGAAGTCAGGCTTAGAGCAATTCGATCGCCAGGGCAACGGCCTCGCCGCCTCCGAGGCAAAGGCTGGCCAGTCCCCTCTTCTGGTGGGATTCCTGGAGTGCGTAGAGTAAGGTCACCAGGACCCGCGCGCCGCTGGCTCCAATCGGGTGACCCAGTGCAATCGCTCCTCCATGGACATTGACCCGGCTCCAGTCCCAGCCCTCGGCCTCGAGGGCCTTTCCGTCGGCCAGCGCCTGGGAGGCGAAGGCTTCATTGATCTCCACCAGGTCGTAGTCGGGCAGTTTCCTGCCCTCTTTCTTGAGCAGGTTGCGGATGGCAAAGATGGGAGCCGTGAAGAGCTCGAGGGGTTTGACGGCCGCCTGGGCGTAGCCCGTAATGCGGGCGAGGGGACGGAGGCCCTCGGCCTGGGCTCGTGCGGTGCTGGAAATCACCAGTGCCGCGGCTCCATCCGTGATGCCCGGGGAATTCCCGGCCGTGACAACCCCTTCCTTTTCGAAGGCAGGCTTGAGGCGCGCTAGGGCTTCGAGGCTCGTGTCTCGGCGAGGGGCCTCATCCACCTCGAAGCGCCGGGCCGCTCCCCCGGATGGGGAGATCTCGACCGGGACAATCTCTGAGCGAAATCGTCCCTGGTCGATGGCCGCAATGGCCTTGCGGTGGCTCTCGAGGGCGAAGGCGTCCAATTCCTCTCGGCTCAACTCGAACTTGCGCGCGATCCATTCGGCACTGTTGCCCATATGAGTATGTTCGAAGGCACACCACAATCCGTCATGGACCAGCGCGTCCACCAGCACGGCATCGCCCAGTCGATACCCGCTGCGCGCTTGGGGAAGGAGATAAGGCGCAAGGTTCATATTCTCCATTCCGCCGGCCACGAGCAGGTCGGCGTCCCCGGCCCGGATCATGCTGGCGGCGGACATGACCGCCTTCAGTCCGGAGCCACAAACCTTGTTGAGGGTCGTCGCGCCGACGCTGGGCGGGAGTCCGGCTTGGATGGATGCCTGTCGGGCCGGAGCCTGGCCGATACCAGCGGAGACGACATTGCCCATCAGGACCTCGTCGATCTCCCCCGGGTCGGCACCCGAGCGCCGAACGGCCTCGCGGATGGCCAGCCCCCCTAAGAGAGGAGCCGGTAGCGCGGAAAGGGATCCGCCAAATTTGCCAATGGCGGTCCGGCAGGCACTGAGGATGACCGGCTCGCGATCTTCACTCATGGGGATGAGATCTCCTGCCACGCCCGGCTCAACCTGCGGTACGTTTCCTCCAGGTTTTCCGGGAGTACCCGGGTCTGCGCCAGGGTCGCCATGAAGTTGGTATCTCCGGCCCAGCGCGGCACGACATGCAGGTGGACGTGGTCCGCCACGCCCGCCCCGGCGCTCTCGCCAAGGTTGGCGCCAAGGTTGAAGCCTTGGGGGTCGTAGACCCGGCGCAGGGCTTTCAGGGCCGTCTGGGTGAGAGCCATGACCTGCGAGAGCGCCTCCAGAGGCACCTCCTCGAGCGCCGCCACGTGCAGGTTGGGGACCACCATCAGATGGCCGCTGGTGTATGGGAAACGGTTGAGGATTACGAAGGCGTGCTGTGCGCGGTGAAGGAGGAGCGAGGCGGCATCGTCAGGAGAGGCCAGGGCCTGGCAGAAGATGCACCCCGTTTGGCGTGAGTGATTCTGAATGTATTCCATGCGCCATGGTGACCAGAGGAGCTTCATGCCATGCCTGTGCCGAAGATTGTAGCAGATTATGGGGGGCCGGCAAACCAAGCCCATCGGCCCGGACGGGTACTGGAGGCTCCCGCCCGCCGGCGCAACAATCGTTGCGTAAACTTACTGGGTATCATCCGAGGGAGCACGGGCCGAGGGGGGCGGTCCTCGGCTTGCAGGGCCTATGTGGCTCTGGTATAATCTTCTGTCCCGGTTGGGGAAATCCCGTGCCGACGTAGCTCAATCGGCAGAGCAACCGCCTTGTAAGCGGTAGGCTACGGGTTCGATTCCCGTCGTCGGCTTCCGGGGCGGGCCTTCGAGCGGAAGCCGAAGGCGGTTTCGCTTTTGTCTCCCGGCTGCAGATCGAACAGAGGACCAGGGGCGGTTACCCAAGTGGCCAAAGGGGGCTGACTGTAAATCAGCTGGCAGAAGCCTTCGGAGGTTCGAATCCTTCACCGCCCACTGCCCGCGTAGCTCAGTCGGTAGAGCACACCCTTGGTAAGGGTGGGGTCATGGGTCCAATTCCCATCGCGGGCTCCATTCCGTGTCGGAAGAGCGAAATTCATCGCAGGAGAGGTCATCATGGCCAAGGAGAAGTATCGACGGACGAAGCCGCACGTGAATGTAGGGACGATGGGGCACATCGATCATGGGAAGACGACGTTGACGGCGGCGATCACGAAGGTAGCGCAGATGGAGGGGCACGGGCAGTATCGGCCGTTTGAGTCGATCGACAATGCGCCGGAGGAGAAAGAGCGGGGGATCACGATCAACATAGCGCATGTGGAGTATGAGACGGACAAGCGGCACTATGCGCACGTGGACATGCCGGGGCACCGGGACTACATCAAGAACATGATCACGGGGGCGGCGCAGGT
>JBEKSY010000039.1:0-33689 GCA_049516595.1 Anaerolineales bacterium | reverse complement strand
AGTGCCATGGCTTCTCCTTTGCGTTTGGCCTCCGCGGCTTCCTCCCCTCCCGCTACCCTCCGCTCGGCGGCTTCCGGGTACGCACGGTCAGGTCCACCGCGTGCGAGATACCCCTTGCGGGGCACAAATTCTCCCGCCCGTAGGCGGGAGCGCGGAAAGTATATCACCCGCGGCGCGGGCCGTCAAAACCGTCGATCCGCTTGCGCGGATGGACGTCCTGACAAAGGCCCGATGGTCTTTTCTCAGAAGGGCGAAAGAGCGCCCTTCAACGCTCGCCCTTTCCCGCACTATCCGGGTTGCCGCGGTCCTCGACCAACACCGCGCCAACACCGAAAGGCGTTCCGCCGGGCCATGAGAACCTGGCCTTCCCCTCAATCCAGTGTCACAGGAGTGTCACCGGGTCGACGTCCACCTGGCACTCGGCGGGAAGTGTGGCAGGCAACAGGGAAGCCGGGTTAGGGCCGCGTAAGAGCACCTGCCAGCGATACCGTCCTGCTTCCCGCGCAAAGAAACACGGAGCTGGCCCGACGAGATCTGTGTTTCTCTCCTTCTGGCTCGCAATCCTTTCGCGCAGGAGTGAGGCTGTCAGTCGGCAAGCGCGTGAGGCCCTCTCCTCCTTCTCATGGACAAAGAGCAACCGGATGAGCAAGGCCGAAGGGGGGTAGCACAGCTCCTTCCGCGCCTGGAGTTCGCTTCGCGCAAAACTCTCGTAGTCCTGGGCCGCCGCTGCCCGGATAACAGATGTTTCCGGCTGATAGGTCTGAAAAATGGCCCGCCCCTCGCGCGCTCCTCGGCCCGCACGGCCGGCCACCTGGGTCAGGACTTGAAAACTCCTCTCGGCGGCCCGATAGTCCGGCAGGTAGAGACCCACCTCCGCCAGAATCACCCCCACCAGCGTCACCTGCGGCAGGTCGATTCCCTTCGCAATCATCTGCGTACCCACCAGCACGTCCGCCCGCCCGGAGGCGAAGTGCTCCAGCAGGATCTCGTGCGCGCCAGGCTGGCGAACTGTGTCTCGGTCCCACCGCAGAGTGCGCGCCGAAGGGAAGGCGGATCGCAACTCTTGTTCGATGCGCTGGGTCCCCACGCCCAGGGGCCGGAGCGCTGAGCTGCCGCAGTGCGGGCAATTCTTGGGGATCTCCCGGCGGTAGTTGCAGTGATGGCAGACGAGCATCCTGGAGAGGGGTCCCCCGGCCTCCCTCTCGGCCTCCGGACCCCCGTGCAGGGTCAGAGGGATGTCACAACGTGGACACCGCAGCGCCTGACCGCAGGAGCGACAGAACACGGCGCTCGCGCTCCCCCGTCGATTGAGGAAAAGAAGGGCCTGTTCCTTCCTTTCCAGACACTCCCTCAACCCGGAAACGAGCGACCGGCTAAAGATGGAACGGTTCCCCGCTCTCAACTCCTGCCGCATGTCGACCACCTCAACCGGAGGCATCCCCCTCCCGCGACCTGATCCCCCTCCGGCGGAGGTCCGCGGACCCCCCACCCGCACGGGGAGGCTGAGGTAGGTTAGGGCTCCGTGGCGAGCTGCAGAGTAGGTGGTCAAGTCGGGGGTGGCAGACCCCAACAGACAGACGGCATCCGCGATGTGAGCATACTCAAGGGCCATTCGACGCGCGTGAAAGAACGGGGGTTGGTTGGATTTGTAGGAGTCATCATGCTCTTCGTCTACCACGATCAAGCCCAAGGCGGGCAGCGGGGCAAAGAGCGCACTCCGCGCGCCAAGGATGATCTCCAGGGTTCCGGAGCGGGCACGGCGCCAAGTGTCATACCGCTCCCCTTCAGAGAGTCGGCTATGAAGCACACCCATTCGTCCCGGGAACCATCGCCCAAAACGTTCGATCGTCTGTGCCGTGAGTGAAATCTCTGGGACAAGAACGATGACCTGCCGGCCCTTTGCCAGAGTCTCGGAGGCCGCTTTCAGATAGATCTCGGTCTTGCCAGAGCCTGTGACCCCGTGAAGCAGGAAGGAGTGGCCCTCCCCCCTTGCCAGTGCAACGCGGATCTCCTGCCACGCCCGTTCCTGATCGCTGCTGAGCGTCACGAAGCGTTGGGGGCCGAATTCCCTTCCGACCAACGGGTCGCGCCAGACCTGCTCATACCCCAGATCGACCCATCCCGATTCGGCCAGCAACTTAAGATCCTCCAACCCGGCGCCACTGCGGGCGTAGATCCAGCTGGCCTCGACGGGGCCTTTCTCTTCCGCCAAGAACTCGAGAACCCTTGCGCGGCGCTCGGCCGCCGCCCGTGCGCTCAGGCGCACCGCTCGGCTTCTGATTTGGCTTGCCAGCTCCCGTGCCTGCTCCGGAAGGATGGCCAACCTCGCCGTGCGGACCTGTTTGGGATGGACGGAGGGAGGCGGCAGTAGCTGGCGCCGCAAGAGAATCCCTTTGCGCACCAGCCTCATTGCGTCACGCTCCCAAGGCACATGCGGGAAGGCGCGGTCCAACTGCCCGCGTCTGAGCGACCCTCGTTGGGCAAGCAGGCTGATCAGGCGCCGCTCCGAGGGACGCGCAGGCTCAAAGAAGGGAACCCTAAGCGAGTAGGTTGATTCCGCATGCTTGGAAAGCCCAGGGGGAAGCATGGCCTCCAGGCAACTCCCAAGGGGATCCCGGTAGTAGGCGCTCATCCATCGCGCCAGCTTGATCTGCTGCTGGGTCAGCACCGGCTGGGGATCCAGCAGTGAAACCAGGGGTTTGGTCTCAGAAACCTCCGGGCTGGGAATCTCGCCTAGCACGATCCCTTGACGTTGCAGCAAGCCAAATGGAACCTCGACCAGCATCCCCGCTCCAGGAACAGTTTCCCACTCGGGAGGCACATGATAGTGAAACACTGCCTGCTGGGTCGGAACATTAACGGCCACTTCCACAAAGCGCTTCATGAACTCACCGGCGGGGAGGGCAGCGGTCTTGGATTTCGGGGGCTCAGGGAGAGGCTCGCAATGCGCAGGTGGTCCATGGCCTCCACCCGCAATTGATACCCATCCACTTCAACTTGGTCCCCCAGTTTGGCCACGCGACCCAATCGGCCGAGCATGTACCCGGCGATGGTACCGTAGTTCGGGTCGGCGAGCCGCAGGCCGAAGGAGTCATTAACATCTTCAATCGAAACCAACCCGTCAATCAGCCCCCCTCCCTCTGGCAGACGCTTGATGTCGGGGGCTCCCTTGTCGAACACGTCGGCCACTTCGCCGACAATCTCCTCGAGAAGGTCCTCCAGGGTCACGAGCCCCGCGGTCCCGCCGTACTCGTCGAGCACGATCGCCAGGTGTTGGCGGCGCGCTCGGAATTCCCTCAGAAGATCTTGCACACGCATGTTCTCGGGTACAAAGAAGGTTTCCCGCAACAGGCCGCGAACGGCCGACGTCGACGGAGGGCTGCGCCGCGCGGCGACCAAATCCTTGACGTGGGCGAGGCCGAGGATGTGGTCCAGATCGCCCTCGTAAACCGGGAACTTGCTGTGCGGGTGGCGGCTGGAGAGTTGGATCATTTCCTCCAGAGTGCTCTTGGCGGAGAGGGCCACCATTTCGGTCCGCGGAACCATGACCTCACGCACCCTCAGGTCGCCGAAGTCGAAAACGGCGTGCAGCATTTCGCGCTCTGTGCTCTCCAGCGCGCCGGTTCGCTCCGCCGCCACAACCAGGAGCTTCAATTCATCCGTGCTGTAGGGAGGACGCCGCGCTACTTGCGGAGTCGCACCGACCCAGCCCAGCAGGCCGCGGGCCGATTGCCGCAGTAACCAGACCAGAGGGCGCCCCAAGGCGGCTGCCCAAGTCAGGGGACGACAGACCCACGCCGCAATCCGCTCCGGATTTCCCAACGTCAGGGATTTGGGGACAAGCTCGCTCACCACCACGGCCACATACGTGACGATTGCGAAGGCTAACAGGGAGGACATGGCATGGGCCAGGGTGGCCCCCCGCCCCAAGCCCGAGGAGAACCCCAAGAGGCTCTGGATCAGGCCGGAAAGGGCAGGTTCCCCCACCCATCCCAGCCCGAGCCCGGCCATCGTGATCCCCAGCTGGCAGGTGGCGATGAAGCGATCCCGATCCCTGAGGAGCTCAATGGCCTGGCGCGCTCCCAAGTCCCCCGCGCGCGCCAGCTCCTCCAAACGCGTGGGGCGGGCCGCTACCAACGCGTACTCGGCTGCGACAAAGAAGGAGTTCAGGCCGAGCAGGATCAGAAGCGTGATGAGTTGGAGGGGATCAAATCCGGCCAGCGTCATGGCGAGGAGGCGACGGGCGCCGCTTCGCTACGGGAATGCCAAATCACGGCGGCGCCATAGCCCACAACCGCATCGTAATCACCCGTCACTTCTCCCGAGGTCGCGTGCTTGAGCACGCGGACTCGGTCGGCACCTAGACCCCGCGCCGCCCACAGCACGGCGGCGATCGCGGCTCGACCGCAGGCGAATCCGACTCCCTCCTCTTCAGCCGACATCACCCGCTCCGGATCGAAGGCCTCAATGCGGTGCAGCATCTCCGCATCGAGCGCATCCGCGGTGGCCTGAGGGAAGTAATGGGAGAGATCCGAACTGGCTACCAGGAGCGCATCCCGATCCTTCAACACCTCGGCCAATGCCAAGCCCAGCCCTCGGGCGGTCTCTGTTTCCTGGTCTAGGACCATCACCGGCAATAGACTGAACGAGCCCAGAACGCACTGCAAGAAAGGAAGCTCAATCTCCAGCGCGTGCTCCGGGTCGTTGCGGATTGGAGAGAGTTCGAGGCCCAATCGCTTAGCTACCCCCTCCCCAAGCGCCTCGACGGCCTTCCGATCCACGGGGACATCCCCCAAAGGCGTCCGATAGGCCTCGTGGTCCGTGGTCAGCAGCGCGGCCCGATAGGGATGGTGCATGGGCGAGACGACGGCAACCAAGTCCGGATGAAGTCCTCGCAGACAGTTGAAGGCATAGGCCGCTACTTGCCCCGAGTAACGATGTCCGGCATGGGGCGCGATTACTCCCCTGATCCGCCCGGCGGGCAAATCCAAGACCGCCCCGGAGAGGAATCTTTTGATGGAATCCCTAAGAGCGGCGGGGCTTCCTGGGTACCAAGTCCCTGCGATCGGAGAGGGGCGAGCATCCATGATCTGAATGGGCTGGCGGCAGAGGAAACGGCAACCGCTTCAAGCAGCTCGAGCCAGACCGCCAACACTGGCTCCATTGTACTGCAACCGATCTTGCGGCCCAAGCGATTCGCAGATTTCACGGGCGTGCATTATGCTTCCTTAGAGAGGTTGCCTGAATCGGATCTGCATCCATCGCCAGGGGAGGTCGGGTCCGATCCACGCATGAAATGATGGCCGGGCACGACGACATCCCGAAAGAAAGACAGCTTATCTCGGCATCCCAAGCCGGCAACCTGGAAGCCTTCAACCAGCTGGTTACCGCCTACCAGAGCCAGGTGTACAGCCTCGCCTGCCGCCTGATGGGCGAGGCGGAGGCAGCTGCGGATGCGACCCAGGAGGCCTTTCTCTCCTGCTACCGCCACTTGAGGGATTTCCGCGGCGGTTCGTTCCGCGCCTTTCTCTTCCGAATCGTGACGAATGCTTGCTACGACGAATTTCGCCGGCGCCAGCGGAAACCCACACTCTCCCTGGACGACCTCTCGTCTTCCGAGAGCGAGGGAAACGAGCCCGATGGACAGCCAGTACTTTCCGACCCGGGAGAGACCCCCGAAGAGGCGACCTCACGCCACGAACTCCGTCGTGCACTGGAGGATTGCCTGCTTCAACTGAGCCTCGAGCAGAGAGCCGTCGTCATCCTGGCCGATGTGCAGGCGATGGGCTACGCAGAAGTTGCCGAGTCCCTCAAGATCGCGCTGGGCACGGTCAAGAGTCGGCTGGCTCGGGCGCGAGCCAACCTGCGTGACTGCCTGTCGTCCCAAGGGGAACTTCTTCCCTCGGAATTCCGTCTTGAGGAGGAGCCCGCCCCATGACCGCTCCCGCCTCTTTTTCCCAACGTGATCTGGAGCTGATTTCCTCCTTCCTGGACGGGACCGTGACGCCCAAGGAAAGGCGCGACTTTCTCTCCCGACTCCGGCAAGAACCTGAACTCCGCCGGGCGGTGGCGGAGATCCGCATGGTCCGAGAAGGGCTGCGCGGCCTGCCCCCGATCGGGGTGCCCCGAGACTTCCGGCTCACAAAGGATCTGCTCGCCCCCCTGCGGCCGAGTCAGCCTCAGCGGTCCAAGTATTACACGTGGGGCTCCGCAGTCGCCGCCATGGCGCTGGCACTGCTTTTCTTCTTCGACCTCGGCTCCTCTTCCTGGCTGGCCGCGCGAAGCGTTCCCGCCGCGCTGCCCGTTGCCTCGGACCACGAGACACCGGGGCAGGCTCCCTCAGTAATGCAGGCGCAGCAAAACTCGCTGGCCAGTCCAGCGGCCCCGCTTCCGATAACTTCACCGCTCGCAGCCGAGCGTCTCTCCAGCCCCACGCCCGGAAGCGAGTTGCCGCCCGCACGGGTCGCAGCACCCTCGGCAGCCCCGCCCACCCCCGAGCAGCTTATGGGAGGGGGTGCCCCTCCCTCCACTCCCAATGCAGGCTCGTCTCCCAGCCCAGAGTCGCCCGCCCCCCAGACCGAGGCCGAGAACCTCCAGCCCTCGGCCGCGGTCCCCGCCTTCAAAAGCCAAACGAATCTCCCCCCGCAACCGCTGCCTTCTTCGCCTCCAACCTGGACCTCGATCGTCCCAACCTCTCGCCCCCTCCTGCGATCAGGGGAGATCATTCTGGCGCTTGTGGCAGCCGGATTGGCAATCGCGGCCATCCTCTCCCGTCGGTCCAGGAAATGAGCCCACGAGCCCTTATTCGGTTTTGCAGTTCGTGTGGCGCTCCCGTCGAATACCGTCCGGCATTTGGCCGGGAGCGGGCCGTCTGCTCGAGCTGTGGTCGAATCCATTTCGAAGACCCAAAGGTGGCGGTGGCCGTCCTGGCAGAGAGAAACGGCCAGGTCTTGTTGATTCGCCGTGGGGTCAACCCCGGACTTGGCAAGTGGTCCGTCCCGGCCGGGTACGTCGAGGCGGGAGAGGATCCGCGCCAAGCCGCGATGCGCGAGTTCGAGGAAGAAACCGGATTATCTGTATCTAATTTAGAGCTTTTGGATGTCATTCCCCGCCATGGTCCGGACGAGGGGGCCGACATCCTCATTGTGTATCGCGGCACCGCCCAGGACGGGAACCCAACGCCAGGGGACGACGCTCAAGCCGCCGGCCTTTTTGGACCCCAGGAGATTCCAGAACTGGCCTTCCCTTCCATGCCTAGGATCCTAGATCTCTGGCGCAAGCCATGACCCCAAGGTCAGGCATGAAGGACGCGAGTTGACTTCTTCCTCGCCCCTGCGGATACTGGCTTCCTCAAGAAGCCGTCCCCCCGGCTTGACTCCCTCGATCGATCGGCGCAGCCCGCTCGAGAGGGACGCTGCCGAAACGCACCTCACCCTTCGGTCAAACCGAAGCTATAATTTCCATTAAATAAGCGAACCCCATCCGCTCATTTCAAATCCGCCCATGCGGCTCTCCTGGCTCGCCCGCCTACGCACGCAATTCTTTGGCATGAATGTAGCGGTGGTGATTGTGGCCACCGTGACTGGCGTCTTGGCGATCACGCAGCAAACAAACCGGTTGTCCCAAGAAGTCCTCGGGGATCACATGGGCGAGGTGAGCTTCTTGCTGGCCACCCAGTTCGAGGCGTCCAGTGACCCGACCAAGTTGCCGTCCCTGATGAGTCAATTCCGCCAGGGAATTCGAGTGCAGACCACCCTGGCCCTGGTCACCGACAATCAGGGGACGATCCTCGCAGCCACCGAGCCCGAGCTAGCCGGACGAACCTGGCAGGAGGCCTTCTCGGGAACCACGCGCCCGGTCCCGACGGCGGGCTGTCTGGCCGGGACCTCGTCGGACTGTCGCGAGGGGTTGTTTGCCATGGGCGCGGGAGCCAGCCGTTCCTTCGACATGGCCCGCACCCTCGACCTTCCTCCGAAGGCGGGTGACCATCCTCCCTACACTCTTCATCTTCTGCTCAGCGAGAGCGCCATCAGCGTTGCGGTGAGCCGCACGATCTCGGTCGGCTTGAGCGTCATGATCGGGCTGCTAGTCCTTCTCTCGCTGGTACAGATTGACCTGGTCAATCGTCGGATCTTCAAACCCCTCGAGAGGCTGACCAACGCGGATCAAGCCTTTGCGGAGGGTCGTTCCGCGCAGGGGCATCTGCAAATTCTCCCCCATCGCCACAACGAAATGACCGCGCTGATGGAGAGCCGTGAAATCATGCTTTCCGGCCTGGAGGCCCTGCTCGGGCTGAGCAGTTCCATGCTGCTCACTCGAAACAAGGAGGAGGTCGCGCATATTCTCGTCGACCATCTCGGCGGTCCGCCGGTAAATGCCTCTCGAGGCGTGGTCTGGACGATCGACCCCGAAGATGGCGCTCTCGTTCCGGTCGCCTCATTTGGGGCAACGCCCGACACTCTTCCGGAGTTTCAGTTGCAAGCGGGTCAGCTGCAGCCCCAGGTGCTCGAGCAGGCAGGAGCGCAGCACCCGATCCTGGCCGCCCTGGGGATGCAGCAAGGTCTGCTCCTACCGATTCAGGTCAGTTCCCAGGTGATCGGAGTGGCCGCGATGGAATCTTTGCGCGGCGAGTTCACCGCACCCGAACTGCGCCTGGCACAGTCCTCGGTTCACTATGCCGCCCTGGCCTTGGAGCGATTGGGCCTTTATCAACACATCCAAGAGGAGAGCCAGCGGATGTCGGCCCTGGCTCAGCTTGCGGCGCGGCTGACCACGGAACGCAACCTGGACACGCTTCTGCTGCAGGCGTGCCGGGAAAGCCGGCAGTTGTTCCAATGCCGAGCCGCCATCATTCTCCTGGCCGAGCAGCCCCGCCTGCGGCTGGCCGCCCAAGATGGGCTAGCCGATCTTGCCCTGGACGCCCGCGCCTTAGTGGAGGCTCCGCAGTTCAAGGTTCTGGCCACTCGGGCCGGCAGTCTTGTCGTGGAGGACATCGACCGCGACCGGCCCGATCTGAGGGCTCTTCCCCTCCCCGACTCAGTCAAAGCCCTGCAGGCATTCAGCCTGCAGATCTCAATCCAGTTCCGGGGGGTCTTGATCCTTTTCTTCGAGGTGCCCCATCGAGGTTCTCCCGCGGAGGCGGCGATGGGCGAGACCCTGATGGCGATGCTCGGGGCTCTGGTCGAAAACGCGACGGCCTTTTCCTCACTGGAGCGACAGCGGTCCCTGCTCATGACCGTGAGCGAAGTCGGCACCGAGATTAGCTCCATCCTCGATCCCTCCTCCCTGTATAACCGGGTCTGCGAATTGCTGGCCTCGCGATTGCGTTACGAGCATGTGCACATTCTGGCGGTGGAGGAGGGCGGACGTTCGGCGGTATTCGTGGGCGCTTCCGGTCCCCGGGGTCGGGCCCAGGTGGACCAGGAGGATCGCATCCGGATCGATGAGAAGTGTATCAATTCCCATGTCATGGTCAGCTGCCGCCCTTACCTCGCCCAGGACGTGCGAACCGATCCGTACTATCTGGAGGTGCCCGCGTTGCCGGGGATCCGGTCGGAAATGTCCTTGCCCATCCTCTCGGCGGGCACTCTCTTGGGGATGCTAGACCTGCAGGCGACTCGCCCCTATGCCTTCTCCGAAGACGATCAGTTCGTGCTGCAGATCGTGGTCGAGCAGCTGGCGGCAGCCATCCTGAACGCCCGACAGCACGAGGCGGTGCGCGAGCAAGCTCGGCGCGACAGCTTGACGCAAGTGCTGAGCCATGGAGCCTTTGTCGCCGACCTCGAAAAGGCCGTGACCCATGCGCGCGGCCAGAGCTTGCCCCTCAGCCTGATCATGCTCGACATCGATTACTTCAAGGATTACAACGATCACTTCGGGCACGTGGCCGGCGACGCCGCACTGCTAAGCACCGTGGATGCGATCCGCCGCCACATCAAGCACGGCGACCTCTTGGGGCGGTGGGGAGGTGAGGAGTTCGCAATGTCCCTCCCCAATGCAACCAGCGAACAAGCGCATATGGTCGCCGAGCGCATCCAGCACACCCTGGCTCAGCTTCGTCCGATCGATTCGCTGGGCCGCCAAATGCCCTCGCCTACCGTCAGCCAAGGAATTGCCAGTCTGGGGATCGATGCCGGCGACCCTTTCGCATTGGTCGATGTGGCTGATCGAGCTCTCTACCGGGCTAAGGAGCGGGGCCGGAATCAGATCGAAACGGCCGCTGAGGTCGATCGTGGTCTTCCTTCCTTGCCGCAGGAAGAGGCCCCTTGACGCGGCGAGGAAAGCGCATACAATGTACGCGAAGTCGAAAGGGAGGCGGGAAGGATCGTGAAGGCAGAACCGTGGAATGGGAGGAAAACCTCCAGGGCGGGCAGGTGGGCGTCGGAATCATGAGAGCCGAAAGGCTCTCTTTTTTTGCCTGGTGCCGGCCACTTGCGACCCCGGCGGGCAAGGCGAGAAGATGCTGAGGCTACCCGGGCTGATGGATCCCCACGTCCACTTGCGCGAACCGGGGGCGACGCACAAGGAAGACTGGAGTAGCGGGACGGCGGCCGCTCTCGCCGGTGGCTTCGTGTGCGTGCTGGCCATGCCCAACACACAGCCCCCGGTCACGACCGCGGAAGTCTTCCAACAGGTCGAGCGGTTGGCGACCGAGCGCGCGCGCTGCGACTATGGCCTTTACCTGGGCGGCAGCGTGGAAAACGTTGCGACCGCCCCTGGCCTCGCCCCCCAGTCTTGCGGTCTCAAGATGTATCTGGACCAGACCTACGGAGCGCTCCGCTTGGACGACCTCGCCTCGGTGATCCAGCATTTCGCCCATTGGCCGGGAGGAGGTCGGCCCGTGGTGGTGCACGCGCAGGGCCGCAGCCTGGCCCTGGCGCTGTTGCTTTCCGCTCTTTACGATAAGGCCGTGCATGTGGCCCACGTCAGCCGGGCGGAGGAGATCACCTTGATCCGGCTTGCCAAAGAGCGCGGATGGCCGGTGACCTGCGAGGTCACGCCTCACCACCTTTTCCTGGACGAAGAGGACATTTCCAAGATCGGTGCTGGCCGGGCCGAAGTCCGACCGAGGCTGGCGCAAGCCTCGGACCGGGAGGCCTTGTGGGCCCAGCTCGAGGTAATTGATTGCTTCGCGACCGATCATGCTCCCCACACCCCCTCGGAGAAGGAGGGCCCGAACCCGCCTCCGGGATTCCCAGGCCTGGAGACTGCTCTTCCGCTGCTCCTGGGGGCGGTTCGCCAGGGGCGGCTCACGATGCAGGGCCTAGTCGCCAGAATGCACGATAACCCGCTTCGAATCTGGAACCTGCCCGAATGGGAAGAGACATTCATCGAAGTGGATCCGGAAGCGAGCTGGACGATTCGCGGCCGGGAACTGCTATCGCGATGCGGCTGGACTCCCTTCGAGGGTTGGGAGGTTCGAGGGCGGGTCATGCGCGTCACGATGAGGCGACAATTGGTCTACCGGGACGGGCGGGTACTCGCGCCGCCTGGCTTTGGACACGACCTCTTCGGCCGGGGGGCGGAACCCTCCAGGACCCCCCGCACGCACGCCCGGAATGCATCCGCTCGATCGGGCCCCGATCCGTGACAAAAGGAGAATAGAATGGCAACCTATGTGCCCCCCAGCGAACGCAGGGTCAAAAGTCCCTACATCCCCTTTGGGGACATGCGCCAGGCCCGCTTCTATGGCAAGGATATCCTCTCCGTCTCCCAGTTCAATCGTCAGGACCTGGAATACATCTTTGGGGTGGCCGAGGAGATGCGGTCGATGGTCGAGCGCGTCGGAACCTTCGATCTGCTCAAGGGCAAGATATTGGCCAACCTTTTCTACGAACCATCCACGCGGACCTCGTCCTCCTTCCTTTCCGCAATGGAGCGCATGGGCGGGAGCGTCATCCCCATTAGCGAGGTGCGATACTCCTCCGTGGCCAAGGGCGAGTCCCTTCCGGACACCGTCCGCACGCTGGAATGCTATGCGGATGTGATCGTCCTGCGGCATCCCGAGCTGGGCTCCGCGGCGATTGCGGCCCAGTATGCCCGCAAGCCGGTGATCAATGCCGGGGACGGAACCGGCGAACACCCGACCCAGGCCCTGCTGGACCTGTTCACGATCAAGGAAGAGCTGGGACGCATCGACGGACTCACGGTCACCATGCTCGGTGACCTCAAATATGGACGCACGGTTCATTCCCTGGCTCGATTGCTTTCGCTCTACAAGGTCAAACTGCACTACGTTTCTCCAGAGCTCCTGCATATGCCTTCCAACTTGGTCTCGGAATTGGCGGCCAAGGGAATCCCTCAAACCGAACGCGGAGATCTGGAACCGGTGTTGCCCGAAACCGATGTGCTCTACGTTACCCGCGTTCAGAAGGAACGCTTTGAGGATCCGCAGCAATACGAATCGGTGAGGGGCACCTATGTCATCACGCCCCAGACCCTCCAGCTGGCCAAAGATGAAATGATCGTGATGCACCCTCTTCCGCGCGTCGGCGAGATCACGATTGAGGTGGACCAGGATCCCCGCGCCGCGTACTTCCGCCAAATGGAGTACGGCCTGTATATTCGAATGGCGCTCCTGGCGATGGTGCTGGGCAAGGCCTGATCCGACATGGTCACCGGGGAAAGCAGGTCTCTTCCGTTCTTTGCCTGGCTCGATGAGCGCGCTCGTCGAATCGACTCGCTGCTCTGTGTGGGCCTAGACCCTCACCTGGACCAACTGCCCGAGCCGACCGCCGAAGCCGCCGTGGCGTTTTGCAGACGCCTGATCCAGGCCACCGCCGATTTGGCCCTGGCCTTCAAGCCCAACAGCGCGTTCTTCGAGGCCCTTGGCCCGGCCGGAATGCGGGCCCTGCACGAGGTGATGGGATTGATCCCGCCAGAGGTGCCCGTCATTCTGGACTGCAAGCGCGGGGATATTGCCGATACCTCAACGGCCTACGCCCGAGCCGCCTTTGGGGTCTATGGCGCCCAGGCCGTCACCGTCAGCCCTTATCTTGGCAGGGATGCTATCCTGCCTTTCTTGAAAGACCCGGACCGCGGTGTCTTCGTCCTGTGCCGAAGCTCGAATCCGGGTGCCGACGAAATCCAGGGCCTTCAGACGGAAGGCCTGAACCTTTATGAACGCGTGGCCTTGCAAGCCCAATCCTGGAACCAGCTCGGAAATGTCGGGCTGGTCGTCGGCGCAACCGATGTGGTCGCCCTGGCGCGGGTTCGGGCGCTGGTTCCCGAGTTGTGGTTCCTGGTTCCGGGTCTCGGCTCGCAGGGCGGCAATCTTGGCGACGTCCTCCAGGCCGGTCTGCGCCAAGACGGGCTCGGGTTGCTTGCCTCTGTTTCCCGATCTCTCTCTCAGGCAGAGAATCCGAGGCAAGCCGCGGAGAATCTGGTCGAGGCCATGCGCACGATCCGGAAACAACTCCAGCACAGCCCATCCAGGGCCCCGGGGCGGCCCTCACCCGAGGTCAGACAGGTCGCGGACCTGCTGCTGGAATCCGGATGCGTCCGCTTCGGGCAGTTCACGCTCAAATCCGGGAAGCAATCTCCGATCTACTTTGATCTGCGCCTATTGGTTTCCCGCCCGAACCACTTGGCTCGCATCGCCCGGGCCTACTTGCCCATTCTCAGGAGCCTCTCCTTCCAACGGCTGGCCGCAATCCCCTACGCCGGCCTGCCCATCGCCACGGTGGTCGCTCTCCAGGGCCACTGGCCGATGGTCTATCCGCGTCGCGAAGCCAAGGACTATGGAACGCGCTCGCTGATTGAAGGGGAATTCGCCGTGGGAGAAACCGTCGCGGTGCTGGATGACGTTGCCACCACGGGGGGGACAAAGCTCGAGGTCCTCGAGAAGCTGCGCCAGGCCGGACTGCGAGTCAACGACGTGGTTGTCTTGGTCGACCGCCAGCAGGGTGCGGAGGCCGTACTAAAGGAGCAAGGCGTGAGGCTGAGCTCTGTGGCCTGCCTGACCGATTTGGTCAGCCTCTGGAAGGAGCAGGGCAAGATGACACCGGAAGAAGCGGAGACGGTTCTCCACCCTGGCTGAAGCCCATGTCCGCTGGGATCGAGGCCTCTTCGCTGCGAACTTATGCCCTCCTTCGTTCCGTCCTCTTTCGCCTGGACCCGGAGCAGATTCATGGTTGGACCTTGCGTGCCCTGCAGATGGCCGGGGCAGCGGGGGTGGGGCGCCGCCTGCTGGGTTGGGCATTCGACGCGCAGCAGGAACTTCCAGTTCGGGCGTTCGGCCTTTCCTTTCGCAACCCGCTGGGGCTCGCCGCCGGGTATGACAAGGACGCCGAGGCAATTCGGGCACTGGCTTGCCTTGGTTTCGGGCACATCGAGGTCGGCACCGTGACCCCCCGGCCCCAGCAGGGGAATCCCCGACCCCGGGTCTTCCGCCTGCTCGAAGACGAAGCCCTGGTCAATCGGATGGGGTTTCCCAGTGCCGGGGCCGAAGCCGTGCGCAAGCGCCTGCGCCGCCTGCCCGCCACGCGGGATTTTGTGATTGGGGTCAACCTGGGCAAGGCCAGGGAGACTCCCCTCGAGGAGGCAACGCGAGATTACGCCGGCCTGCTCCGACAGCTCTATCCGTACGGGGATTACTTTGCTATCAATGTGAGCTCCCCGAATACCCCGGGCCTGCGCCGATTGCAATCGCGGGACTCCCTGGAAATGCTGCTCGCCAACCTGCAGTCCGAGCGCGCCCGTCTTGCCGACCAGAGCGGAGTGGCTCGCCCTCTTCTAGTCAAACTCGCCCCGGACTTGACCTGGGAGGAATTGGATGATGCCCTCGCGGCTTTGCTGCGATTCGAAGTCGCGGGGGTGATTGCCACCAACACAACGATTGCACGCACCGGGCTGCGCTCTTCCGGGGCCGCCGAATTCGGCGGGCTCAGCGGAAAACCCTTGCGCGAGCGCAGCACGGCGGTAGTAGACTACATCTACCGGCACACCGAGGGACGGTTGCCGATTGTGGCCACCGGAGGAGTTGCCAGTGCCCGCGACGCCCGTGAGAAGCTGGAGGCAGGTGCCTGTCTTGTCCAGATCTTCACTGGGCTGGTGTACCAAGGGCCCGGGCTCGCCCGAAGCATTCTCCGAGATCTGATCGCGGATCGGCCGGCGGGATCCGACCCTGCGAGGGCCTAATCCAACTCGGGGCCACGGCCACCGGCTCGGCCGGGAGGGATCTATTCCGAGATGAAGGTTGTCGTCAGCAGTGATGAGCACACGCACCTAGTGGAGACGCTGCTCGCAGAATTGCAGGGCAGGGGTCACGAGGTCGACTACCTGGGCCCGGAGAAGGGGGGAGAAGCGGATTGGCCTGTGGTGAGCCTCGAGGCCGCCCAGAGGGTGGCGCGTGGTGAGGCTAGCGAAGGAATCGTGATGTGCTGGACCGGCACCGGCGCAACGCTGATCGCCAACAAAGTCCCGGGCATTCGCGCCGCGCTTTGCCCCGACGCCGAAACGGCCAAGGGAGCGCGCCTTTGGAACCACGCCAATGTGCTCGGACTCAGCCTGCGTACGACGTCCGAGCCCGTCTTGAAAGAGATTCTCGACGCTTGGTTTTCCACCCCCTTCAGCCAGGATGAGTGGAACCGCAGGCAGATTGAGCGCATCCAGGAAATCGAGAGGAGATTTGCCGGCCGCTGACCGGTCAGGGAGGGGACGTTAATGAACGAGGTGTTCATCCTTTCGGCTGTGCGCACAGCGGTGGGCACCGGCAAACCAGGCGGCGCACTCTCCTCGTTTTCGCCCATGGATCTGGCCGCTTGGGTCTTGGCGGAGGCGCCGCGCCGGGCCAACTTGGAACCCGCGCGCGTGGAAGATGTGATTCTGGGGTGCGTATCCCCGATCGGAGAACAGGGAGCCAATATTGCCCGCTTGTCTCTCCTGAAAGCGGGTTATCCTGTCACCGTTCCGGGCGTTTCCCTGAATCGCATGTGCGGCTCCGGTCAGCAAGCGATTCACTTCGCCGCGCAAGCCATCGCCTCCGGAGAGATGGACCTGGTCGTGGCTGGCGGAATTGAAGTGATGAGCCGGGTCCCGCTCGGCTCCGACTGGCCCTCGAGCTGGCCCAGTGATTTCCCGTATTCCCTGGTTCATCAAGGCGTGAGCGCGGAGATGATCGCGGAAAAGTGGCACCTGACCCGGGAGGGGCTGGATGATTTTTCCTTCGAAAGCCACATTCGCGCAGGCCAGGCGATCCGCGAGGGCCGGTTCCGCGAGCAGATCCTCCCCCTGCAGGTCCCAGCCCGCGATCCGGAGGGCGAGCCCACCGCGGAGCTGCGCACTTTTGAGCAGGACGAAGGCGTGCGCCTGAAGCCCGACCGGGCACGGATGGCCACACTCAAGACCGTCTTCAAGCCCGATGGAGTGGTCACGGCAGGAAATGCCAGCCAAATCAGCGATGGCGCCGCGGCACTGGTCCTGGCCTCGTCTCGGGCAGCTCACGACCTGCGAATCAAACCACGGGCCCGGGTGGTCGCCACGGCCGTGGTCGGCTCTGACCCCGTGCTCATGCTCGACGGCCCCATTCCGGCCACGCGCAAGGCGCTGGCTCGTGCCGGACTCTCCCTTGCTCAACTGGATGCGATTGAGATCAACGAGGCCTTTGCCTCGGTGGTCTTGGCTTGGCAAATGGAACTCGAACCCGATCCCGCCCGGGTGAACCCGAATGGCGGCGCGATTGCGCTGGGCCATCCGTTGGGCGCGACAGGGGCGATTTTGATGACCAAGCTCGTCCACGAGCTCGAGCGCGTGGGCGGACGGTACGGGTTGCAGACCATGTGCATCGGCCATGGGATGGCCACGGCCACGATCATCGAGCGGGTCTAGGTCTGCGGACCCGCCGGCCTCGCCGCGCCTGTTCTGGCGGCCTCCCGCTCTCCATTTCACCAGCCTGAGCAGGCCTCCCCGGATTCCGCCACCCCATATCTAGCCGCCGGAGCCTGATGGTCCCCAAGCAGCAGGGCATCCAAGAGGTCGCCTGGCACTTGCTTTGCACCCTTGACATATAGAACATATGTTCTATACTGGTGCCAACCGTTTCTTCCATCGGATCCAGTCAGGAGGTTCCCATGAGCGTTATGAGTGTGGCACGCGACCATGTCGCCCAAGCAACCCCTCGCAGCCGAGGTTGGCACCTTAAGATAGGTTTCCCAAAGCAGGGAGCGGCCTTTGGGATCGTGATCGTGATGGCCCTGGTGGCCTTTGAGGTGTTCAACTACAGCACGACCCAGTTCGCCCTCGCGGACCTGCTCGGGGACTTGCGGTTTCTGGGGATCCCGCTGGCAACCGTGCTCGCCATGGCTTTCTGCGGGATGGACTTCGGGGGCCTAGCCCGGCTTTTCACCCCCCGAGAACAGAAGGCCGAGCGTCTTGAAACCTGGTACCTCCTCTCGGCCTGGTTCCTTGCGGGGGCGATGAACGCTGTCCTAACCTGGTGGTCCGTGAGCCTCGCCGCCCTGGCCCAGCCCCGCCTGGGCAACGGCCTTCTGGCGCGAGAGGAAGTCATCAGCCTGGTGCCCATTTTCGTCGCGGCTGTAGTCTGGTTGATCCGCATCTTGCTGATCGGCACGCTCGCGATGGAGGGCAAGCGACTCTTTGCAACGCCCGCCCCGGGCCAGCCTGCCCCTTCCTCCCCGTCCCTCCGGGAAGGGCCCGCCCTCCCGGGGTCTCGCGAGCTCAGCTAACCTGGCCGTCTCGGCGCGAGGCAGGCTTGCATTCGGAGACCTTGGTCCGGGCCTTGCCACTCGAAGTCGGGGCCCTCACCGCGCTTCTGGCCTGGGTCTCCGTCTCTGCCTTCACGCATTCGCTTTCCGCGGCCGTCCGGCCCAGGGACCTTCCTCCTGCCTCTTCCCCAGCCAAGCCCTCTTCGGTGGGCTTATCACCGATCTTCGCTCGCCCAGTCCAGTTCTGGGGTTCTCAGATCCAGCGCTGGGCGCACCAGTATGGCCTGGATCCAGACTTTGCGGCCACGGTAATGCAGATCGAGTCATGCGGGAATCCCAAGGCCAAATCCAATTCTGGAGCGTTGGGCCTATTCCAGGTGATGCCTTTTCACTTCCGCCCGGGTGAGGACGGCTTGGACCCCGAGACGAATGCGCAGCGTGGCTTGACCTACCTGGTGAGTGGTCTTCAAGAGGCTCATGGGCAGGCGGCTCTCGCCTTGGCCGCCTACAACGGGGGTCCGGCCCGCCTGACCCAGGGCCGAGAGGGCTGGCCCTCGGAGACCCAGCGCTACGTATACTGGGGCACCGGCATCTACCAGGACGCGCGTTCGGGGTCGACCTCCAGCCGACGTCTTCAGGAGTGGCGGGAAGCGGGAGGCTCGCGCCTGTGCCAGCAGGCCGCCCAAGTGCTGGGTCTCCCAGGAGTTCAGGCGGAAACGGCAGCGGGTTGGTGACCCTTCTTGGCCGCCAGCGGAAGCCAGACCGAGAAGGTTGTCCCCTTGCCCATCTCGGAAGCCACCTCGATCCGGCCGCCGTGGCTGTGCGCGATCCAGTAGGCGATGGACAGGCCCAGGCCCGCGCCCGTACGAGATTTCCGGGCCCGGGATCGATCGACGCGGTAAAAGCGTTCGAAAAGGTGCGGGATTTCTTCCGCCGGGATCCCGGGGCCCGTGTCGGTCACAGAGATGTGCGTCCACTCGCCGACCAGGCGAAGGGAGAGGGTCACCCGTCCACCGCTTGGGGTGTACTGGACCGCATTCGCTACCAGATTCAAGAAGAGTTGTTTGAGCCGATCTCGGTCTCCGACCACTAGAGCCTGGTCCCAATCCCCCATCGCAAGCGTCAAGTGATCCTGAGCCAGGACCCGGCCCTGTTGGAACACCTCCAAGAGAACTGTGTCGACATCGACTGGGTCATGAGCCAGAGGCAGGTTGCCGGTTTCTGCCTGCGCGAGCAGCAACAGATCTCCGACCAACCGGATCAGCCGTTCCGCCTCCGTCTGAATGGCTTCCAGCGACTCTTCATCCGCGCCCATGCGTCGAATCAAGTCCACATTGCCCCGAATGGCGGTCAGGGGGGTTCGCAACTCGTGCGAGACGTCCGCCAAGAATCGCCGCTGGGAGTAAAAGAGGTCCTCCAAGCGCTCCAGGGTTTCGTTGAAGGCTAGGATGAGGCGGCCGACTTCGCTTCCCGCCGGGGCCTCCAGAGCCAGGCGGCGGGACAGGTCATCTGCGCGAGTGATCTGAAGCGCCGTCTCGGTCACGGTGTCCAAGGGGCGCAGGGCCCTTCCCGCCATCAGGCTTCCCAGGGCCGCCGCGACGACGATCCCGAGAGTATCTCCCAGCACCAACATCAACAAAAGAGAGTCTCGGATTCTGTCCACCATGGTCAGGGGGGTCCCGATTTGCAGAAAGCCAGCTTCCGCCCCGGCCAACGTGATGGGCACGGTGAAAACCCTGAGGTGCGCGCTGCCGATGCGCACCTCGCCGTAACGTTGCTGTTCGATCCCCAGGGCGGCAGAATCAAGGGGCTGACTAAACGAACTCACGTTGCCCGAGGAAGCAATCAGCTGCCGATTGCTGCTCCACACTTGAATGTACACATTCGGGGCGGCGAAGGCCAGCGAGGGGAGGGTGATGATGCGGAGGTTGCGCTGCGTCGTGACGCGGCTGGTCTGCAGGATCGTCTCGGCCGATTGGGCCAAGGTCTGGTCAAGCTGGTAGACCAGGCCATAGGTAAGCAGCAGGTAGAGGGCTGCCGAAAAGACCAACAGCACTCCCGCCAGGACGGCCGAATAACCCAGAGTGAGGCGCGCGCGCAACGACATTCATTGCCCGTCGGTCAGGGGAATCTGAGGATCTACTCCTCTTCCTCACGCAGCACGTAGCCGACACCGCGCACCGTGTGGATCAGGCGAGGCTCTCCGTCCGCGGAGATCTTCTGCCGCAGATAGCGAACATAGACCTCAATAATATTGCTCTCTCCCCCGAAGTCATAACCCCACACGCGGTCATAAATGACCTCCCGCGTCAGAACTTGGCGCGGATGTCTCATGAATAGTTCCAGGAGGTCGTACTCTTTGGCGGTCAGATCGATCACCCGGTTGCCCCGTCGTGCGCGGTGAGTTCCGGTGTCCAGCACCAGATCCCCAAAGCGCAAGGTTTCGGGTTCCCCCGGTCCCGAGCGGCGGAGCAGGGCGCGAATTCGAGCCAGGAGCTCAGCAAAGGCGAAGGGCTTGACCACATAATCATCTGCTCCCGCATCGAGCCCCTGAACCCGGTCGGCGACGGCGTCCTTGGCCGTTAGGATGAGGACCGGAACCTGGCTGCCCGCTCGTAATCGCCGGCAGACCTCCAGACCGTCCATTCCCGGCAGCATCCAGTCAAGCACAACCAGGTCCGGCGGGTTCTCGCGGGCCACGCCCAGTCCCGACGGCCCATCGTGGGCGATGTCCACGCGATAGCCTTCGTAGGTGAGACCTCGTTCCAGAAATGAGGCGATCCTGTCTTCGTCCTCGATGACCAAGATCCTTGCGCTCATCTCCCACCTCGTCCTTAAGTTCAATATACCACAAGCTTTTGGACCGCCCGTGACTCTTGCCCGAGCCGCCCGGCGACCTGTCTCCCCCGGAAGTGCGAGACCGTTCCGCCGGACGAACAGGCTATAATGACGATGCTCAACCTCGGAGCGACATGTGCGTAGCGCGCATCGAAATGCCTTCCTGACGATGGGCCTGTGTCTCGGATGGCTCACCCTGGCCGCCGTCTCGCGACCGGGAGTGGTGGCTTTTCCCGCGGCCCAAGCCACAGCCTTCCAGACTCCCACCCCGGGGGCAGACGGGCGGATTGTGTACATCGTCCGCCAGAACGATACGCTCTGGCAAATCTCAGCCCTTTCCGGAGTCCCTCTGGATCAGCTCGCAAAGCTGAACAACCTCACCCAGAACACTTCCCTGCAGGTCGGGCAGCAGCTGGTCTTGGGATTTGGCCAGTCGGCCACTGCCCTGCCCACCCTGGCGTTTCAGCCGACCCCCACCCCTACCCCCGTTGCCCAGACTGGAACCGGAAATATTTGCGTTTCGTTCTTCAACGACCTCAACGGAAACGCCTCTCAAGACCCTGGGGAGGGTCTGGTGGCTGGAGGCAAGATCAGCATCGCCCGCTCGGGCGGAACCCAAGTGGGCGCCTACACCACCGATGGGGTCAACGAGCCCTACTGCTTCCAACAGCTGCCTTCGGGAGATTACAATGTCGCCGCAGCAGCTCCCAACGGCTACAACGCCACCTCCAGCATGAACGCTCCCATCCATTTGGAACCCGGCGCTCAGGCGTTCGTGGCCTTCGCCGTCCAGACCAGCCAAGGCAGCGGGAATCCTTCGACTGACTCGGGAGGGACCTCGACCTTCCTGGGATTGATTGGACTCGCATTGCTCGTTTCCGCCGGCGTGTTGACCGCCTACCTGGCTCGCCAGCGGCGACGGACCTAGCGACCTCCAACCAACTCACCCGATCAAGGACTCCATCCCGTGGTTCTCTCATCCGCTGCTCAACGAGTTCAAGCGGCCCTCCAAGAGCAGGGGTTCTCCGCGCAGGTCAAGGAGCTTCCCGAGAGCACCCGCACCGCCTCGCAGGCGGCCCGGGCCGCCGGTTGCGAGGTCAGCCAAATCGTGAAGTCCCTGGTCTTCCGAGGCAAGACTTCGGGGCACCCGGTTCTGGTGGAAACCAGCGGAGCCAATCGTGTGAGCGAGCCCAAACTCGCAGTTCTGGCGGGCGAACCGGTCGAGATGGCCGACCCAGCCTTCGTCCGAGAGCAAACCGGATACTCCATTGGGGGGGTCCCGCCGCTCGCCCACCTCCGTCCGATCTTGACCCTGGTGGACGAAGATCTTCTGTTGCACCGCACGATCTGGGCCGCGGCCGGCACTCCCAACGCCATCTTCGAGCTCACTCCCTCGGATCTAATTCGCATGACCCGCGGGATCGTGGCCGCCGTGAAGGCCTGCACCTCAGGAGAAGAGCCCGCTGGGAGGAGGTGAGCCTCTCAATCCGGGCCGCCTGACCCGCTCCGCTCCAGTTCCCTTGCCATCCGCTGAGCGAGTCGCAGGGTCGTGCTCTTGAGCGGCCCACTGGTCGGGGCCACCGGTCCGATGCACGAAGGGCATCCCTGCTCGCAGGAGCAAGCGGCAATCCTCTCGACCGCTGCGCGCATCAGCCTCGGGAAGAGAGCGTAGAGCTCTTCGGCCAGCCCGATTCCCTCGGGCACCTGATCATAGAAGGTGATGGTCGGGGCACCGGTTTCCCGGCTGCGCAGATCCAGGCCAAATCCCACATCCCGGGCGTCGCACATCAGGAACAAAGGGGCCAAGCTGTGAAGGACATACGCCAGTCCCCCCAGAGCGGTCCGGGTTCCCAGTTGGGTCTCCAGGCGTCGGTGGCAGACACGGCAAAGCGTCACCAAGTTTTCGAGTGCGTTGGCTTGCCGGTGGTTTTCGTTGGCACCGGGCCGGTAACCGAATGCCCGAAAAGGGATGCGATGGTGGATGTCGTGCTCCCGGCCTCCCGACTCGGGGGCCCCACATCTCTGGCAACGGAATCCGTCCCGCCGACGGGCAGCCTGTCGGGCGCCTTCCCACGAAGGGCCATAGTCATTTTCCCCCAAGGCGATTTGAAAATCTTCCCCCGCCAGCTCCAGTTCGGTCTCCAGCTCATGGCCGAAGGCGGGAGGGATCCACAGCCAGGACCCGATCGTCTGGAATTCTCGAGCCGGCAGATGGATCTCGCCGTGACCCAGGGTCTCCTGCGTATGCCGACGAACTTTGCGATAGGAGATCGGCTGGGTCTTGACCTCGAGGCGACCCCAGGCACGGCCAAGCCCGGTCTGCTCATCGGCTTCCTCGACCCCCTGGATCTCCACCTCAACGGATTCCGAAGCCTCGGTGTAATAGTCGACCTCGGTGGGTCGCACCGAGGCGACTCCCTGACCCCATTCCAGCCCCTCCACAAGATACTGCCGGGCCTCGTGCAAATAGATGGCGCCCTCGTGGACCCACAAGGGGGCGGCTGAGCGATCCACCTCGCCAATCAGGCGGGGCTTGCCTTCGCTCACGTCCTGAATGACGACCCGATCATCCCCTCCGGAGCGGAGGCTGACCTCGGAGGCCGGGTAGGTGCTTCCAACCCACTGCCATTCGTCGGTGGAGGAATGGTGGATCTCGCCCTCCTGGGTCAGGGCCTCGAGGATGGGGTCCACCTTCTGTTGCCCAAAGGTTTCCCCAGGTTGAAAAGGGAGTTCAAAGGCCGCACAGCGGAGGTGGTTTGCGAGGATGGCCAGATTGTTCGGATTGATGCGCCCGTGCTCCGGGGAGGTCTCCAGCAGGTAGCGCGGATTGCCTGCCAGGAATTGATCCAAGGGTGCAGGTGAGGCGACGAGAATCGCCAAGCCTTCCTCCTCACGCCGTCCCGCCCGACCCGCCTGCTGCCACAGAGAGGCAATCCGCCCCGGGTAGCCCACCAGGAGCGCCGCCCCGAGGCTCCCGATGTCCACCCCTAGTTCCAGCGCGTTCGTGGCTACGACCGCGCGCACCTGTCCGCTACGCAGGCCCGCCTCGATCATCCGTCGCTCCTCGGGGAGGTAGCCAGCGCGATACCCGCGGACCGAGTCGGCGTGGAGCCCCCCCGCCTGAGCCTGCTCGCGCAGATACCCCAGAAGGACCTCCACCGTGCGCCGGGTGCGCGCGAACACCACGATCTGGAGTTCTGCCCGCAGCAGCGAGTCGGCGATCACCAGACTCTCCAGCAGGTAGGACCGGCGCAGGCCCAGGGCGGCATCGATCAGCGGGGGATTGTAGACCGCCAGAGTGCGACCGCTGCTGGGGGAACCGTCCTCATTGATCACGGTCACTCGCCCTTGCAAGAGCCCCTCCGCCAATTCGCGGGGATTGGCAATGGTTGCCGAGGTGCATAGGAACTGTGGCTGGGCGCCATAAAAGGCGCACACGCGTCTCAAACGGCGAAGGACATTCGCCATGTGCGAGCCAAACACGCCCGTGTAGCTGTGCATCTCGTCCAGGACCACGAATCGCAGGTGGGAGAGCAGGTTGAACCAACGCGTATGGTGCGGCAGGATTCCGGTGTGAAGCATGTCCGGGTTCGAAAGCAGAAGCCGGGCCTCCTCCCGGATGAGCGCCCGCTGCGCTTGGGGCGTGTCCCCGTCATAGAGGCGGATCCCGAGTCCTGCCTCGGGAAGTGCTCCCGCGAGCGCCTCGGACCAGCGCCGAAGCTCCTGCGCTTGGTCCTGCGCCAGGGCCTTGGTGGGAAAAAGATAGAGGGCGCGCGCCTCAGGGTCCTCGAGCAGGGTCTGCAAGATCGGGAGGTTGTAGGCCAGGGTCTTGCCGGAGGCCGTTCCGGTGGCGATGACCACGTCGCCCCCACCTCGGGCAGCCGTGAACGCCTGCACCTGGTGGGAATAGAGAGCCTCAAACCCTCGCGCCCGCAGGCCGTGGGCAAGGCGTGGATCCAGTTCGGGAGGAAAGGCGGAGGCTTGGGCCGCACGGGGCGGCCGATGAGACCAGGCGACAAGGTTCCCTGCCAGGCGCGGATTGCCTCGCAGGTTTTCTATGGCTTGGGCTACCGACATCGCGCTGGTTCTAGAACCCGGGCTTCTCGAGGCTCTCGATAACCTTGGCTAGGAAAGCATCGGCGCGCGCCCCGTCCAGAATGCGATGATCAAAGGTGAGGGTCAGATAGGCCATGGGACGAATCGCGATCGCGTCGCCGATCACCACGACGCGCTTCTGGATGGCGCCGACCCCCAGGATAGCACATTGCGGCTGGTTGATAATGGGCGTCGCCAACAGCGACCCTGAAACGCCGTGGTTGGTCAGGGTGAACGTGCCCCCCTGGACCTCTTCCGTCCTCAGCTGGTGGCTCCGCGCCCGCCGTGAGAGGTCATTCACCTCGGCGGCCAGCCGGAGCAAGGACTTCTGCTCCGCCTCTTTGATCACGGGGACGATCAAACCTTCCGGACCGAGCGACACGGCCACGCCCACGTTGACGGCACGATGATACCGGACTCCGGCTTCTGCCCAGCTGCTGTTCACTTCCGGATAGGCCTTGAGCGCGGAGGCCGCCGCCAAAACAAAATAGGGCGTGAAGGTCAGCTTGATTCCATCGCGTTCAAAGGGGATCCGGTTTGCTTCCCGGTGGGCCAGCACGGCACTTAGGTCCGCCTCCATCAGCGTGGTCACATGAGGCGAGATGGTTTTGCTGCGCACCATGTGCTCGGCGATCTGGCGTCGAACCGGGCTGAGGGGCACGACTTCCCCATCGAGCGGCGCGCGGGCACCGGGCCCTACCGAGGGGGCGCTCACCCCGGGAAACTGCAGCTCACTCGGCCGAAACAGGTCGCCCTCTCCGGGGCGTTCCCAGGCGGGTGCTCCCCCCATGGCCGTCCCGCCCAGCTGAGCTCCGACGAAACTCAAGACATCTTTCTTGGTGATTCGCCCGCCCAGGCCGGTCCCCTTGACCAGCGAAAGGTCGACCCCCTGTTCGGCGGCCACCTTGGCAACCACGGGGGAAATAAATCCCACCTCTCCGCCCGTTTCCCGGGCCGGCCTCGGGCGGACTTGCGCGGCGCCCCCCTTCTCCTGGTTGGAGATCGAGGTCGATGCCGCTTCCTCGGCAACAGGAATCGCTTCTTCTTCACGACCGATCACGGCCAGCAGGGTGCCGGCCTTCACAGTCGCCCCCTCCCCGACATACACCTTGAGCAACTTGCCCGCCGCGGGAGCAGGGATCTCGGTGTCGACTTTGTCCGTGTTGATCTCCACCAAGGGCTCGAGCTCACGGATGGCGTCGCCCTCCCGTTTCAGCCACTTGGTGATGGTCCCTTCCACGACGGACTCCCCCAGCTGAGGCATGTTCACTCGCGTCGACATCGATCCCTCTCCGGTGTCAGGTCGTCCGACCCACTTCGAATGGGCCTCCCCAGGCCGTCCTAGAAGGACGCCAAATCACGCATCGCCTGCGCAATCTTCTCTGGGTTTGGCATAAACCAGTCTTGCAGGGTGTGACTGAAAGGCACCGCCGGAACATCGGGCCCGGCCAGCCTCCGGACGGGAGCATCCAGGTCTGTGAAGGCTTCCTCGGCAAGGATCGCCGCGACCTCGGCTCCATATCCGCCGGTGAGATTGTCCTCGTACACGATCAGGGCTTTGCCGGTCTTGCGAACCGATTGCAGCAGGGTCGTTTTGTCGACTGGGTAGAGCGTACGCAGGTCCACCACTTCGACCTGCAGACCCTCCGTAGCCAGGATCTCTGCGGCCTGCAGGGTGTAGTAGTGCATCATTCCATAGGCCAGAGCGGTCAAGTCCGTACCCTGGCGCGAAACCCGCGCCGGCCCGATGGGGACCACATATTCCCCCTCCGGAACCTCGCCGCGGATCAGGCGGTACCCTTTCTTGGGTTCGAAGAAAAGCACCGGGTTGGGATCGCGGACCGCCGCCTTGAGCAGGCCCTTGGCATCGTACGGGGTCGAGGGGATCACGACCTTCAGACCGGGGACATGGCTGAACAGGGCCTCGACCGACTGCGAGTGAAAAAGGCCGCCCCCGATCCCGCCCCCATAAGGCGCACGTATCACCATGGGCACGGTCCAATCTCCCCCCGAACGATAGCACATCTTTGCCGCCTCGTTGACGATCTGGTTGAAGGCAGGATGGATGAAATCGGCGAACTGGATCTCGCAGATGGGCCGCATGCCGTAGAGCGCGGCGCCGATCCCGACCCCAACAATCGATATTTCCGCCAGGGGAGAGTCAATCACGCGCTTGCCCCCATACTTGGCGTGCAGACCAAGGGTGGCTCGGAAGACTCCGCCGCGGGGACCAACATCCTCGCCGACTATGAAAACCCGCTCATCGCGCGCAAGCTCTTCGTCCATCGCTTGGCGGATGGCATCAATCAGTGTCATTTCCGGCATGGATGATCTCCTCGGCATACACCGGCCCGCGGCCCTCGATCTCGGGTTCCGGATACGGAGCCTGCTCGGCGTACAACACGGCTTCCTCCACCTGAGCCCTCGCGCGCGATTCAAATTCCTCCTGCGTTTGCGGGGTGAGCGTCCCCTTTTGCAGTAGCAAGGTTTGGAAGGAACCCAGGGGATCCCGCTTCTTCCACTCCTCCACCTCTTCGCGCGAGCGGTAGGAGCGATCGTCATCATCCGACGAATGGGGAACCGGCCGATAGGTCTTGGCCTCGATCAAGGTCGGCCCATCTCCGCCGCGCGCCCTGTCCGCCGCCTCCTTCATCACCTCGAGCACGGAGATCACATCGTTCCCATCGACCACCCGTCCCGGTATCCCCAGTCCAGCCGCCCGGTCGGCAACGTTGGCAATGGCCATCTGCTTTCCCTGAGGGACTGAGATTGCGTAGATGTTGTTCTCAACCACGCAGACCAGAGGCAGCCTGTGCACAGCCGCCCAATTCATGCCCTCATACCACTCTCCCTGCGAGGTCGCGCCCTCCCCGACCGTGGTCAGGACGATGCGGTCGTCGCCCTTGAGCTTGATCGCGAAGGCCACGCCCGCGGCCTGAGGAATCTGGGTCGCGACGGGGGCGGAAGTGCTGACCACATTGGCACGCCGCAGGCCAAAGTGGCTGGGCATCTGCCTGGCTCCCGAGGAAGGTTCCCCCCTCTTTCCATGCAGGCTGAGCATGAACTCGCGCGGGCTCAGTCCCAGCGCCAGCATCAGGGCTAGGTCCCGATAGTAGGGGATGACCCAGTCGTAGCCTCGCCGAATCCCAAACGCCATGCCGATGTGGGTGGCCTCATGTCCCATTCCCGAGATGTGGAAGGCAATCTTGCCCTGACGATGCAGGACCCACGCCCGCTCGTCCACCCGGCGAGCAAGCAGCAGGTACCAGAACATCTCCAGGAGCAGGGAGGTATCCGTCGGCTTTCCAGGCTGGGTCGGCTCCAAAGTGGGAGTCCCTTCCTTCACCTGAGCCGCCGATCGGCCCTTCTCCGGGCCACCGTCCTTCGCGCTCACGATAATCCTCCTTGATCTGCGCGGGCTCGCCTGAGCTTAGACGAGGGGCCGCCCTCCCTTGACCCAATTGCAGTTCAGGTTGCGCTGGGCCCTGGGAACATGGATCTCCTGCGGGGAGCGTGCCAATCGCCATCGAGACCCTTGCGGGGAAGAGGGTTCTTCTTCAAGGACCGAGACCCGTGCCTTCGTTCGCCTCTCCGAGCTTGCAGTTTCTTCTTTCGTCCGCTTGCCCGCTTCTGGGATTGTATCACGATGTTTTGGCCCTATTTGGTCAGGTTTGGATAGTGGAGACCAAGGAAGAGCGCAGGGGGAGGCCGTTGCCCGCCGGGCCCGGCCTCTCACTCGGAGGGCAGAGCTTGGCCGACAATTTCCGCCACGTCGCGCACTGGGATCTTCTCCCCAGCAGCTCGGGAGGCGTCGCTGAGCATGATCATGCAGAATGGGCAGGCCACGGCCAGGGTGTCGGCTCCCGAGGACCCTACTTCGCGGAAGCGATTGGCACTTACCCTTTCTCTTCCGGGTTCCTCTTCCTTCCACATTTGGGCCCCGCCCGCCCCACAGCAAAAGGAACGAGAGCGGTTTCGCGGAAGCTCGCGCAGATCCATTCCGGCTTCGCTCAGGAGCTGGCGAGGCTCCTCAAAGATTCCGTTGTGTCTACCCAAGTAGCAGGGATCGTGGTACGCGACCCTCTCCAGCGCCTTCGGGCGAAGCTTGAGTCTCCCATTGCCTATGAGCTCCTGGATCAACTGGCTGTGATGGATCACCGGGTAGTGGCCTCCGAACTGCGGATACTCGTTGGCCAGGGTGTGCAGGCAATGAGGGCAGGTGGTGACAATTCGCCGCGGCTTCACCTCGTTGAGTGTTTCCGCGTTCTCCCGAGCCAGCTGGGAAAAGAGGTATTCATTTCCCGAGCGACGTGCCGAGTCTCCCGTGCAGCGCTCTCGAGTTCCCAGCACGGAAAAATTGACCCCGGCCGCCCGCAGGATGCGCACAAACTCGCGAGCCGTCCGCTGGGCCCGCGGCTCGGTAGCCGGAGCACATCCCACCCACCAGAGAATCTCCGGCTGCGGATTCTCGTCAATCGTGGGCACCTCGAGGCCCTTCGCCCAGGCCAAGCGGTGTTCCGGGGCCAGGCCCCACGGATTGGCCTGCCGCTCCATCCCGCGGAATGCATTCTGGAGCTGATCCGGGAAGACGTTCTCCACCAGCACCTGGTTGCGCCGGATTTCAAGGATGTCGAGCATGGGCTCATCCTTGACCGGGCAGATCTCCACGCACGCGCCGCAGGTCGTGCAGGCCCAAAGGGACTCCTCCGAAATGGCGAAATCGAGCAGGGGGGCCGACGACTCCTTCCCCGAGGCCAGCGTCGCGGCTTCCCGGTTAAGGAGGTAGCGCTTGTTGATTTCCAGCGCAGAAGGCGAAAGAGACTTGCCGGTGGCGTTCGCCGGGCAGACATCCTGGCAGCGGTTGCATTGGATGCAGGCATACGCATCCTGGATGAGCGGCCAGGGTAAGTGCTCCAGGCGTGCGGCACCGTAATGGACGATGCTCTCGTCCTCGAAATTGATCCTCGCCAGCAACGACACCGGCCACCGGCGCCCTTTGCCCGCCTGCGCCTCCCCCCCCACCTCAGCCAGGTGCTGCGGCTTGATCAGGAAGTTCAGAGGCGCAAAAAAAATGTGGATGTGCTTGCTGACGGCAAAGTAGGGCAAGAAGGCCAGGACCAAGCCCAGCGCAATCCAATACGAGATGTGCCGCATCACGACCAGGGTTCCCAGAGAGGCGCCCCCCCAGAGCAAGCTGACTTGGCTTGCGAAGGGCTGCCATGGGTCGGCGCCAGCCATTCCGAGGGCGAAGCTTTGACCGAGAAACCGCCAGCCGACGTGCAGGAGGATGAAGCCGGCGACCAGAATCGAATCCCGGAGAATGCCTGGCCTTGCCCTGGGGTCCAGTTTTGTGCTGTCGAGGAAGAAAAAGATCCGCCTGCCAAAGGCAAGCCGCCGCACAAGGAGCGCAAACATGCCTACCAAGATAGCCACGCTGAGCAGGTCGCCGCCCAGACGATAAACGTGACCGACCCACCCTTGGCCAAGGAAGACCCATCCGCGAAGGAACCCCTCCAGGACGTCTCCGAGGTTGACCAGAACGTAATAGCTGAACCCCCAGACGACGAGGATGTGAGCCAGTCCTGGCCGCCTTCGGGTCTTAAAGGTGGTCCACTGGGACAGGGTCAGAAAAACTGCCTCGAAGAGGCGCCTTGGGATTTGGCGGAGCCGGAACTCTCCAGAACCCCGGCGAATCGCTCGGCGGATACGATCGACGGATCGCAGGGTGAGAGCCGCGGACGCGCTGGCGGCAATTACAAACAACACCTTCTCTGCCAGAGTCAGCATCCCGTGCCTCGCGGAGATCCGGCGGAACGCATCTCCCAACCAGAAAAGCAAAGCCCCAGATCAGCGCAGCCGGCGCTCATCCGGGGCCGCAGGGTTTGCCAATCAGACACGGCCGCAAAAGCGGTGCAACGGGCAGGTCCCTCACTTCCTAAGGCAGCGTCCTGCTTGAGCTGGGCGAGGATACCACAGGCCCCTACCTCCTGCCACCGGATCGCCGAGAGCCTCTGCAAGACCCGGGCGCGCTCCTTCGCGATGCGCCGCCCACCCAATGGGGAAAGGGCCCCCGCCCCAGGATGATGGGGCAGTTTTGGGTCGTCCCGGTTCTTCTCCTGAGGCGGATATCCAGGAGGATGGGAAGGATCAGCCTCTCTCCTTGCTTTCGGCGAGAGGCAGAGGGCCATCGGGGGAAGGTGAGCCGCGCCGGAGCGGGCGATCACCACCAGCCGAAAGCTGATCCCTCTTGGCCCGGCGGACTTCCGCCTCATTTTCAGGAAGGGGCCGCTACCGTAAATCCCCTCTTCCCTAGGAGTGGTACTCGAGTTGGGCTCAAGCCGCCCCCCAAGGGACCCCTTCCGCCCTCCGGGGAAGATCGCCGGGTTCTGTCCCCTCAGCGGGTGGGGTCATTGCGGAGAGCCGGGCCTTGAGGCAGAACGCATTGTTGGGCCGGGTGGCTGGCCGCCGGTGGATCCCCACGGTGCGCACCCAGCGGGACCACCCGGCGGTATGCAACCACAGCTCCTGGCGAAAACGGGCCCTCCCCCTCGGCCCAAGAGAGGTGAACCATGGGGCCGAAGGGAATGGCTGGATGGGTAATCCGCCCGGGCGCGAACTACTTGGTGTAGAACTCGCGCACGACCTCGATGAGCAGGCGGTTCTCTTCCTTGCTCCCGATGGTCAGCCGCCACCAGCCATCACTCCCGTACATGGCCGATTGCGTACGCAGGATCAGGCCCTTCTGGAGGGCGTAATCCACGAGCTCCTGGCCCTTCTTGCCCGTCGCTCCCCCGTCAAAGAGGATGTAGTTGCCGTAGGAGTGGAAGACGACCAGTCCGGGGATGTCGCTGAGCGACTCCTCCAGGAGCATCAGTTCAGTGTTGTTGTGCTGCACGCGCGCCCGAAGAGCCGCGGTGTCTTCGAGGGATGCCAGGCCCGCCCACATCGGGATCGTGCCCATGTTCCAGGGGATGAGGGTGGCCGCGATTTGATCGATTACCGGCTTGGCCGCCAGGACATAGCCGAAGCGCAGCCCTGCCAATCCGTAGGCCTTGGAGAGCGTTCGGGTGATGATCACGTTTTCGTACTTCTTCGTCAACTTGGCCTGGGAGCGCTCCAGCCCGGCGAATTCGACGTAGGCCTCGTCAACCACCAGGGGTATCCCGGTCTCGGCAATGCGCGCGAAGTCCTTGCCCTCCATGAAATTACCCGTTGGGTTGTTCGGGTTGGCAATGACCACAGCCTTGGTCTTGGGGGTGATGGCCCCCAGGATGGCCTCCGCATCGAAAAGCAACTGCTTGTTCTTGTAAATCATGGGGACGGAAACGAGCTTCCCGCCCACCACCAGGCACCGCAGCCGGTAGATACCGAAGCAGGGAGTGTGCTGGACGACTTCCTCGCCGGGTTGAACCAGGCTGCGCCAAACCATGTCGTAGACCTCGCTCGAGCCATTCCCAAGCATGACATTTTCGGGCCCGTCGAGTCCGTTGATTTCCGCAATCTTGGAGCGCACGACCAGCCCCTGGTCCGGGTAGCGATTGGCCATGCGGGCATATTTGTTGATGGCCGCCAACACCTTTTCCGAGGGCGGATTGGGGTTCTCGTTGGACATCATGCGATGCAGGCTGGGATCCTTCCAGGCCAGCTCGATGTGATTGGAGATGTACATCTTCTGGCCTTTCATCCAGGGAACGTAGTAGTCTTCCATCTTCTTCTTGGGCAAGGTAGGCATGCGATCTTCTCCTGTGGAAAGAGTGGACGGCGATAGCCAGCGCCCGCCGCCATCCTGTTTTCTTCCCCGGCCGGAAGAGTGGATCCTGCCGGGTCGGCGCCTTCCAGCACCTGTCGCTTCCTCGGGGGAAGCTCACGAGGCGGCGACGGAACTCATTTCCCGGCGATACTGGCCGGTCTCCACCCTGAAGAGGTAGCGATCCCCTCGGTAGTGGGAGTGAAGCACCTCAAGGCACTCGCCCTGGGAGGTATACGCCAGGCTCTCCACGAATATGCAGGGGACATCGCGCGAGATGCGCAGTTTTGCCGCGATCGTTTGGGAGGGCCGAACTACGCGCAGAGTCTGGATCGAATGATGAAGATCGGCGTGGAACTGGGAGGTGAGCAGTTGATACATCGATCCCTTGATCTCGACCTCCAGCAGTCCCCTGAATTGTTCCCAGGGGTAGAACTGTTTCTCCAGCAGGAAGGGGGTGCGATCGGCGATGCGTAGCCGTTCGATCACCACCACGGCCTCTCCCGGCCGGACTCTCATTTTCCCGGCCAGCTCGGGCCCCGCCCGCGCCTTCCCTTGCGACAAGATCCGGTCCTCGATCTCCACGATGTTCATTTCGAAGTCGTCGACAAAACTGGTCATTCGCCCGAGTTGGTGAATAGGGGAGAGGACACTCCGGCGCTTGATAAAGGCTCCCGCTCCCCGCTTCTTTTCGACCAGGCCGCGTTGAGCCAGGAGCGAGATGGCTTGCCGCACGGTATTGCGATTGAGATGGAAGTCCCGGGCCAGCTGGCTCTCGGCGGGAAGCTTCGTTCCGACCGCGAAATGCCCGCCGGAGATCATCGATTCCGCCCAGCTCGCGATCTGCAGATAGATCGGCAAAGGGCTGGCGCGATCCGGAAGTCCCGAAGGCCTTGTATACATGTACATACAATCATACATGTTTCCGGATGACCAGTCAAGCCGTCCTGGCGCCTGGCAAGTTCAACTTCGCCGCCGCGCGCCGAGCGGGAGGCTCCTTCACCGGAACGGCGGCACCCAGGGGAGCCCCGGCCCTGCGCCCACGGCCCAGGCTGCAGGCGGAAGGACGCGCCCAGATGCCCTTGGATGAGGAAGCTGGGAGTGCGAGTCGGGGCCCTCCCTTCCCCTGGCGGCGGACTAACCCAGCACGGCGATAATCCCCACCCCCAACGCGACCAGGACCGAGCCGACGATGCGCATCGGTCCGCTCGCCTCCTTGAAGACCAGAACGCCGATCCCTGCGGCGATCACGACGCTGAACTCGCGGATGGCCCCGGCGTAGGAGGCCAGCGTTCCCCGTTGCATGGCAATCAGAACCAGCGCGTAGGCGGCCAGGGTCGTGAAAC
>JBEKSY010000038.1:0-34814 GCA_049516595.1 Anaerolineales bacterium | reverse complement strand
AATCCCCGTGTGTCGCGGTGGGGATGTCGAATTCAAATTGGTCGTATCCCAAGTAGGGCCGTTTCTTGCGGAAATCCCACTCGAATCCGCAGGCGCGCAAGCCTGGCCCGGTCGCGCCCCAGTCGATGGCCTCATCGGCGGTATAGCATCCCACCCCCTGGGTGCGGGCTTTGAAGATTCGGTTTTGGAGGACCATCTTGTCGTACTCTTTCAGACGGGGGGGGAAGTACTTGATGAAATCGCCGACCAGCTGATCCCACCCTTTGGGGAGATCCTGGGCCACACCCCCGATGCGGGCCCACATCGGGTGCATCCGGCCCCCGCACACAGCTTCGACAATGCTGAAGACCCTCTCGCGGTCGGTGAACATGTAAAACACCGGCGAAAGTTGCCCGAGATCATTGGCGAAGGTGCCGTACCAGACCAGGTGGCTGGAGATACGAAAGAGCTCCGCCAGCATGATGCGGATCACCTTGGCGCGGTCGGGCACCTCGATCCCCGCCAGCTTCTCCACGGCCATGAGATAGGGCAGGTTGTTCATGATCCCGCCCAAGTAGTCAACCCGATCAGTGTAGGGAATATAGGTATGCCACGACTGGCGCTCGCCCATCTTTTCGGCACCGCGGTGGTGAAAGCCGATCTCCGGAACGGCGTCGACAATGACCTCTCCGTCCAGCTGAAGCACAATCCGAAGAACCCCATGAGTACCGGGATGCTGAGGGCCAAGATTGAGAAACAGGAACTCCGTGTCCTCGGCCTGTCGCCTCAACCCCCATTCCTCGGGATGGAACTTCAAGGCCTCTTGCTCCTCTTGCTGTTTCTCGTCTGGAAGTTGGAAGGGGCCCATCTCTGTGGCCCGGGCGGGGTGTTCTTTGCGCAGGGGGTGACCCGTCCACGTCCGCGGCATGAGAAGGCGCGCGAGGTGAGGATGTCCTTCAAAGGTGATGCCGAACATATCCCACGTCTCGCGCTCGTACCAGTTGGCGTTCGCCCAAAGGGGGGTGAGGCTTGGCAGGGCTGGATACTCTCCTTCGAGCGGCACTTTGATCCGCAGGTCAGCATTCCGTTCGAAGGACATCAAGTGATAAACCACCGTGAAGGTGCCCTCCGGCTGTCCCTCGCGATGAACGCGGGTACGCTCATCGATGGCCGTCAGGTCGAACAGCATACGGTAGGGCCGCGGGATCTCCTGTTTCACGAACCCAAGCACTTCCTGCACTCTCGTCCTCGGGACCCACAGCGTTGGGATGCCGTCTTGGGTGCTCTGCTCAGCCAGCAAGACGCCCGGGAATCGCCTTTCGATCTCCTGCCGAATGGTGGGAGGCACCTGGGCTGTTCCTGTCAATGGAATGAAGGGCTCGAATTCGGGCATGAATTGCCTAAGCCTCAGCAGATAGGCGCAGCCCTCGGCTGACTCTCATCCGGGTTCAGGGCCGTCGGGTCCCCGTTTCCTTTCCCTCTCGTTGGAAATGATCCGGACGCAGTTCTCCCTTCGGGGGGCAGTGCGGAATGACCTTCGGTAGTTTCTCTGCAAACCGGTGATCGAATCCTTTTGCCCGAGGATCGCAGGATGATACCTGAGTGATGGCCAGGGAACCCGTGGGTCCGGGCACTCAGGCAATCGCCCTGCCGGACCGACCAGGGCAAAGGTCCCATGCCTTTCCAGGAAGCGAAAATTCTCCACCAACCTTCGCCCTCGGCGTAATGTTCATCGTGCGACCCGGGGAAGGCTTGGCCATGAAGGGGCTTCCGGCGGATCACCTTACGGGCCGCTCGCGCTCTTTTTGGTGGCTACACCTCATCCGGCGGCCGGAGGACGGTGGCCTGGGTGCGCCCTACGCGCTTCAAATCACGCATGGATTGCGGCGACGGCTTGACCACCCCCTGGGGGCCGATCATCCAGCTCAGGGGGCGCCTTTCCTTGCCGATCGCCTGACTGAGCAAGGTCAGTCCTTCGAGGAACGCGTCGGGACGCGGGGGACACCCGGGTACGTACATGTCAACTGGCAGGATCTTGTCTACCCCTTGGATCACGCTGTAGATGTCGTACATGCCCCCCGAATTCGCACAAGCTCCCATCGAGATAACCCAGCGGGGCTCCATCATCTGTTCGTGGAGTCGCTTAATGATGGGCCCCATCTTGACAAAGGGAGTTCCGGCAATCACCATGACATCCGCCTCGCGAGGAGTTCCGCGGATAATCTCGGCCCCAAAGCGGGCGATGTCGTACTTGCTCGTGATGCTTGTGGCCATTTCCACGTAGCAGCAAGACAGGCCGAAGTTGAACGGCCAAGTTGAGTTCTTGCGTCCCCAGGCAATTAGATCTTGGACTCTGGCCAGGACCACAACTCGGCTCAGGATGTTTTCGAACGAGCCGCTCGATCCGGCCTGCGGGGTTTCATCTCCCGGCTTGTTTGTCCACCAATTCATCTTCTCAGGTCCTCGGGCGGGTTTCCCCTCGTGACCCCTGAGCGCGCCTGGGCTTCGGCCCCCAGTCCAGGCCCCCCATTTTCCAGAGATAGGCAAGCGCGCAGAGCAAGACCACTACGAATGCGAACATCTCAGCGTACCCGGGCCAGCCAAGCTCGCGAGCGGCCAATGCCCAGGCAAAAATGAAGGCGGCCTCCAGGTCGAAGACGACGAAGGACACAGCGACCAGGTAGAACTTGATGGTGAAGCGGATTCTCGCGCCGCCCGACGGCATGATTCCGGACTCGTACGTCTCCCCTGTCTGGGGATCGGTATGCTTCTCCCCGAGCACCGCGGAGATCCCCACCATCCCGCCGACCACCACAATGACAGCAACCAGGTAGACAAGCAAGGGCCAGAGAGGCTGGACAGTCTCTTCAACGACCATCTGGTCTGTCTCCCCCGGGCAAGGCGATTGACTTTCGGTATTTAGCCGACCGGCTGAGATTGCGGTTTGGCATGCGATTCCGATGGTCGACCCCGGAGAGCTCCTGAGTGGCCCCAGGCAGCTGCGAGGAAACCGATTCCGAAGCCAATTCCCCTCTCAGAGGCAGAAACTTGGACTTTGTTCCACGAAGGGACGCCGCGCGCATCTTCGTCAAAGGCTCAATGCAGGCTATCTGCTGCCACCGCCAACATGACCTTCCTTAGCAGGCGACCGTCTCTCACAAGGAAGCCGATTCGTGAAGGAATACCCAGTCCGAGGGACTGGGACAATCCCTGCAATAATGCCACAAAAGGCGCAGAATGTCACTGAGAGACGAATGAGCACTTTGGAACAATCACTGGGTGTGTTTGGATCGTAATTGATTAATCTTACAATTGAACGATAGGGATTCCCGTGACCAAGGGGAAGGGCGTTCAGGGTGCCCTAAATCCGCAGGCGCTTCTTGGTCATTGCCTTGCCTTGACACCATCGATCAGACCCAGAGGACGCAGGAGTCATCGGAAACGCGATGCAGTTGTGTGCGTGGAGCTCTCCGGAACGGCAGGACCCGTGAGGGCCAGATTTGCCTCTCCCAGCGGCTTTCCAAGGCGACGCTTGCATCCGTGTCGATGCTGTCCAATCGTACCCGCCGCCCTTTGAATCAAGCCCCTATTGCGTAAGGGAGTCTGAGAGAGCCAGAAACGAGAATCTGGCCTCATCGCGCCTCACTGCTCGCGGAGGGGTCACTTCGTGGCCGGCTCAGGGTTCGGGCATCCCAGGGTTTCCGTTGCATTGCGGTCCCGGAGGGCTTGGATTCCGTTGGTTTTCATTTCAGGGACAACCAAGGAGAGGAGATTCTCGTCGCAACTATAGATTTGTGGAAAGACAGGGGATCAGGGGAATGTCCCTTCCCCGGCTCAAGCCGCAGGCTGGTCCCGCCGGGGTGGCTGGTGATGCGGTCTCTTGGTGAAAGCGGCAAACGGAGAGAGTCTTCGCCTTGCCGACCTGAAGGCTGGATGTTGTAGAATTACCATTTGATGGTCCCAATGAGCAATGCTGTGGCATCAGGCGCTCGGGGCTGGCCTTGTGGGCCGGTGGTGTCTTGTCAGGATCGGGGCGAAGGAGTCACCCGGGAGGCGCGTCCTGAGCCACGTGGGAGATCGGAGGAGGAGCCGGTCTGCTCCTCGACCTCTTGAAGGAAGGTCATCATGCGCAGCGGTTTTCGCCTGGGCAAGATCTTCGGGATAAGCATTGACATCGACTGGAGCCTGCTGGTGATTGTTTTCCTGATCACCTGGAGTCTTTCCAGCGCCTTTGGACAAATGCACCGGGATTGGAGCGAGGGCCTGATCTGGAGCACAGCTCTGCTGGGGGCGGTCGTTTTCCTTGCATCCATCCTGGCGCATGAACTCGCGCATTCGCTGGTTGCCCGGTCCCAGGGAATCCCGGTCAAGAGCATCACCCTATTCATATTTGGGGGCGTGTCCAACATTCAGCGTGATCCGCCTTCCCCACGTGCCGAGTTTCTCATCACCATCGTGGGTCCGGCGACGAGTATCCTCCTGGGCGTCGTTTTCCTTGTGCTTTCGGGTGTGCGCGGCGCTGTGGGGTCCCTCGCCTTGGGCAATCCGTCAGGCCTCATCTCAAGTCTTGACCCCCTGTCGACCCTGCTGTTCTGGCTGGGGCCGGTCAATATTGCCCTGGGTATCTTCAACTTGGTGCCCGGCTTTCCGCTGGATGGGGGCCGAGTCCTGCGTTCCATCCTCTGGGCCTTGAGCTCAAGCCTGCGCAAGTCGACCCAGTGGGCATCTTGGGTTGGGCAGGCAGTGGCTTGGCTCATGATCTTTCTAGGGATTTCGATGGTCTTTGGGGTCGATCTCCCCTTCTTAGGTTCGGGATTCCTCAACGGGTTGTGGCTGGCATTCATTGGCTGGTTCTTGCACAACGCCTCCATTCAGAGCTACCAACAGGTGGTGGTCCATGATTTGCTCGAGGGCGTTTCCGTGTCGAGGATGATGCGTCTCAACCCTCCAACCGTTCCGCCAGAATGCACGGTCAGCGACCTGGTCTACGGGCATGTCATGGACTCGGACGACCACGCCTTTCCGGTCACCTCGGCAAGTCGGCTGGTCGGTCTCGTGACCCTGGACGATGTCCGCAAAGTTGGCCGGGACCAGTGGGAGACAACGAGAGTTCAGCAGATCATGACCCCGTATGATCAACTCGTGACAACCGGTCCAAGTGCTGACGCGTCCGAGGCTTTGAACCTGCTCAGCCAGCGCGACATACGTCAGTTGCCCGTCATGGAGCAAGGTCAGCTGGTGGGCCTCCTACGTCAGAGGGACGTCGTCAAATGGTTGCACCTGCAAGCCGGATGGGGGGAACGCAGGTAGCCTACAGAGGGACTGCCAATCCTGACCAAGATTCCGGGATGAACTTGGCGCAGAGAGCCAGCCTACGATTTGACGCGGAGAAGAACCCTCCCCTTTTTCATAGAATCGGCTTACCAAACGGCCGTGGAACCACGGGAAGTGAGCTCGCCACCAATTTGGGGAGGCCCACCAGCGCAGGAACCAGTTGACGCTGATAAGACCCCGTGATATAGTCAATTCCCGCAGGGGGGCGTGGTGTAGCTGGCCTAACACGCGGCCCTGTCAAGGCCGAGATCGCGGGTTCGAATCCCGTCGCTCCCGCTGGTAACATGCAATGGAGATGGTGTGCGGTTTGGCCTTGGCCGAACCGCACACCATCTTCCTGTTCTTAAGGCAGATTCCATCCCCCGCTCCCCACAGCAGAACGGTCTTTCCTGCACACTTCCCTGATTGCCAACTGCATCCGAGTTAGCCCAGACGATGGCCCGGTTCGACGACGGCGCCGCTGCCGGGTCTGGCATCCTGCCTGGAAGGGTGAAACCACTTGCGGATCCTCGTGGTTGAGGGGGACCTGGGGTCTGCTCAAAGGGGGGTGAATCATGAATTCCCAAATCGGAATGACGATTTCCCTCCCCCTGCGGCTCGACCATAGTATGATGGGGAACTATGAGATACTCAGGCAGATGGATGCGCTCCTCCGTCGGTGCGAGTGACCAAAGGCCCAGGGTTACCTGGGCCCTGTTGCGAAGAGTGCTGACTTATGCCCGGCCGTACCGGCGTTGGATCGCCGGGATGTTGATGATCATCCTGGCGACCACGGGTCTTTCCCTTCTCACCCCTCTGATCTTGCGCGACCTTATTGACCGAACTCTGCCCGCTCGGGATGTGCCCCGACTGGTTTTCCTGACGGTCGGTCTGCTTGCGATTCCGATGATCAGCGGGGCCCTGAACGTTTGGCAACGGCAGTTCAATGCCCGGGTGGGCGAGGGGGTGGTGTTCGACTTGCGCGTGGCGCTGTTTGCTCACCTCCAGCAGATGTCGCTGAGCTTCTTCACCCACACCAAGGTTGGCGAGCTGATGAGCCGTCTCAACAATGATGTCGTCGGAGCTCAGGACGCGATCAGCAGCACGCTGGTCAATATCATCACGAGCTTGATCCAGGCGGTAGTTCTGCTGGTCGTAATGTTCTCCTTGGAGTGGCATCTGACGCTGATCAGCATCGCGATTTTCCCTCTCTTTCTCCTGGCCGCTCGCCGGCTGGGAGACCGTCTGCGCGACATCACCCGCCTTCAGCTGGACATGAATGCGCAGATGAATGCAATGATGAACGAGATGCTGAACATCAGCGGAGTCTTGCTCGTCAAGCTCTTCGGACGGGGAGCGGACGAAGACAAGAACTTCAGCCAGCGCGCGGCGCGGGTACGGGATAGTGGAGTCCAGCGGGCCGTGACGGGCATGCTGTTCTTTGTCAGCCTGGGACTGCTCGCAGCGATCGGCACAGCGCTCGTCTATGGCATCGGGGGCTTTCTCGTGATTCGCCAGGCCCTAACCATTGGTACCATCATCGCCCTGGGTGCGTATCTGGGAAATCTCTACGGAGCCCTGCAGAGCCTTGCGAATGCCCCGGTGGACTTCGCGACGTCGATGGTGAGCTTTGAGCGTGTCTTTGAAGTGCTCGACCTTCCGTTGGAAATCAGCCCGAAGCCGCGAGCCTACGAGCTCGCGAATGTGCGCGGAACGCTGGAATTCGAGGATGTCTCTTTTCGGTACACCGTCGACGAGAAAGCCCTCCTCAGTGAGGTGAAGCGATTCGGCCAAATGCAGGACGTGAAGGCGGTGCTCTCGGCAGATCAAGTGGAGGCGAGAGGCACCGGCGACGGAGGCGTCGAATCTGCGACCCTGGCGGCCGCCAGCCAGGCTCGAGACAAAGTTCTCGACCGCGTCTCCTTCCGGGCGGAACCTGGACAGCTCGTGGCTCTGGTGGGCCCCAGCGGCGCGGGAAAGACAACGATGACCTATCTCATCCCGCGGCTATACGACCCGACGGGAGGCCGCATCCTCATCGATGGGCACGACCTTCGGGATGTGACCCTGACCTCCCTGACTGCCCAAATCGGCATGGTCACGCAGGAAACGTTTCTCTTTCACGACAGCATTCGGGCCAACCTCCTGTATGCCCGACCGAGTGCTTCCGGGGCGGAAATTGAATCCGCAGCCCGCGCGGCAAACATCCACGATTTCATCGTGGAGCTGTCCGAAGGTTATGACACGATTGCTGGCGAGCGCGGGTATCGACTCAGCGGGGGAGAGAAACAGCGCCTCGCTATCGCCCGTGTGATCCTCAAGAACCCTCGGATCCTGGTGCTGGACGAAGCAACCAGCTCTTTGGACAGCGAATCGGAGGCCTTGATCCAGGAGGCTCTCAAGCGAGTCATGGCGCGCCGAACCAGCATTGTGATTGCCCACCGCCTGAGCACGATTCTGGCGGCTGACTTGATCTTGGTCATGGATCGTGGGCGAATTGTCGAACGAGGATCCCATCCTGAACTTCTGGCGCATGGGGGGCTCTACGCTCGCTTGTACGAAACCCAATTCCGGCGCGAGCTTGAGGAAACCGGCTCGGCCCTTTTCTCCAGGACCCCGGTTCAAGGAACCTCGCCAGAACGCTGAAGCACACGCCAGTGCCTCGACTGCCATTCTCCAAAAGAATGGAGCCCTGGCCCTCGAGTTGCCCCGGGAAGCTTGTTTGAGCCGGATGCATCCTTGCTCCTGGGAATTCCACGGTTTACGCGAGAAGAGACGGAATCCGGAACGGGTCTCTTCGACGACCGAGGACCAGGGGCCTGTCATGACCTTCTGGAGATCCCGGGACCAGCCCAGCGGGAGCCCAGCCGCGAGGGGGGCGGGAGAGGATCCCGGCTGGGGACATTCTGAGCGGGGCTAGCCGGCGCTCACACTCGAACCACAGAGTTCTTGCCGCCGAACGGGTTGGGTTGTTGCGCATCGGCGGTGGCGTCATTCTGCCAGCCCTCGTTGTCGAGCAGGTAGCGGAAAGCGTATTCCTGCCCAGGTTTCAGTGAGATCGTCACGGAGAAACCGCTGTCTTTGAGGCGGGTCATGCGGTGCGAGGCGCGATCCCAATCATTGAACATTCCGCACAGGTGCGCCCTCTCAGCGCGAACCTCGGGCAGGAGCTCAAGAGTCACGCGGCATGATTGGCCCGTCTTCGAGTTGGACTTCTTGATCATCTGCTCACCCCTCCACTCCGACCTCTTGGGATTGTGTACTATCCCTTCCCGAAACTCAATCCGGCAGGGTCCTCACATCCCAATCCCTCTTGCCCACAAATGATACCGGTCCGATCCCATTCGGGTGGGCGGTCATGCAAGGGGGTCCCAGGCCCCTGGCTTTCCCTATAGAATCTGCCCGACTTGTGGGACGGACCTCAGGGGGCCCCGCCCGGAGGGTTCTGTCCCCCTTCCGTTTCCATTCCGCAGCCCAACTTCCCAGTCAAAGAGGAGGGCCGCTGGAAAGGAGCGTCTGGGGGGGCGTCAAAGGATATCGAACGGGTTTCGAGCCAGGCTCCAGGGGAGCCCAAGAAGAGCGGCAGGCCCGGGAAGCCGTGGATGCCCTTCTTATCGAAGGTATACTCGTTCATTGCCGATGAGACGGATGGGCGAGCTTCCCCCCTGCAGCCTGCAAGAATAGGGCGGCCGCTGACCTTGCCCCGGGCGAGGTCCTCTTGTCACCTGAAGCGCACAAGACCCCAATCGCGGCGCGATTGGGCGGAGTGCGCGACCGCTGCCATTACCGACCCGCAACCGGGGCCCGTCTTCGCTTTCTGGGGAGGGCTGGCCATCTGGATCGGGATCGGGTACACGCGAAAGCAGGGAAGGCGGAGTCTCTGAAGGGCGCGCGATCGGAGTCGGTGTCTTCTTCGGGAAGGCGGTCCAACGAATCGCCGAGCTAGGAGGAGGAGGCCAATGCGGGCGATACGGATTCACAGGTTCGGTGGTCCCAAGGTTCTGCAGTTGGACGAGATGCCGGTGCCTGCCCCGGGTCAAGGTGAGGCTCGAGTGAGGATTCAAGCGATTGGAGTCAATTTCACCGATGTTTATCAGCGCACGGGTCGGTATTCGGGAGTTCTTCCGGCGACTGTGGGTCAGGAGGCCGCGGGTACCGTAGAGGCCGTCGGAGGCGGCGTCAGCGAAGTAAAATTGGGCGACCGAGTCGCCTACGCGAGTGTCCTGGGTTCCTACGCGGATTGCGCGGTTGTTCCGGCCTGGCGCTTGGTTCCGGTACCCCCCGCAGTGGACCTGGGGCAGGCGGCGGCCGTGCTGTTGCAGGGGCTCACGGCCCATTATCTGACACACAGCACGTATCCCCTGGAGCGTGATCAGACGGTCCTCATCCACGCAGCCGCGGGAGGTGTCGGCTTACTTCTGGTTCAGATTGCCAAGCGGCGCGGCGCGCGCGTGATCGCGACAGTGTCCACCGAGGAGAAGGCCGCGCTGGCGCGCGAGATGGGGGCGGACGCGGTGATCCTGTACACGCGAGTCGATTTTGAGACAGAGGTCCAGCGACAGACCGGAGGGAAAAAGGTTGATGTGGTCTACGACTCAGTGGGCAAGGACACGTTTGAGAAGGGCCTCAACTGCCTCCGCCCTCGGGGCTATATGGTCCTTTTCGGCCAGTCCAGCGGTCCAGCCCCCGCGCTCGACCCTCAAACGTTGAATTCCAAAGGCTCCTTGTTCCTCACCCGCCCGACGCTGGTTCATTACACAGCCAGTCGCGAGGAACTGCTGCAAAGAGTATCCGACCTATTCGCCTGGGTGGCGGCCGGGGAGCTGAAGGTGCGTGTGGACCGAACCTTCCCGCTGCTTGAGGCGGCAGAGGCCCATCGTTACTTGGAGGCTCGCAAATCAAAGGGCAAGTTGCTTTTGATTCCCTAGAGAATGGGTGGAAACCTGAGGAGCCAACTTGCTCCCCGCCGTCCGAGATTCGGCAAGCCTCTGCGCCCGGGCGCCTCGGCTGGACACTTCCAGCTTTGTGGAGAAAGGGGTGAGGCCGGCAGGGCGCGACCCATCGGAAAACCGGGCAGGGCGCTTGGCCCGGCGGGGTTAGGCCGCTGCCAGCCAGCCGGTTCTGAATGTGGAGTGATCTCCTCCCGGCGACGACCAAGAACTTGCAAGGTATCTGGCTCCTGGAGATGCGGCTGGCGGCATGTCGCGGGCCATCCTGGGGGCCGGCCCGGCAGGCGCCTGAGCTCTTTCCCCCGCTGGAACGGAGAATTGCGGTCTGCGACTCCTCCCTTCGTTCCGGCCGGATGAGTACTGGCGATCAAACCCCTTCGTTTGACCGAGCTCTTCCTCGTTTAGGAGCCCAACCTAGGTCCCGCCGCCGTGACTTCGTGGGCAACCTCCTTCTCAAACTGCGAGAAATTGCTGACAAAGTCCTCGGCGAGCTTTTGAGCCCGAAGGTCGTAGGCGCCCGCGTCGGCCCACGTCCCGCGCGGGTCAAGCAGCTGGGCGGGAACGTCAGGGCAGATCTTGGGGACCGTCAGCTTAAAGGGTGTCAGGCTTTGGCTGGGCACGCTTTCCAATTCGCCCGCCAGGGCTGCACGGATGAGAGCCCGAGTGAAGGGCATGGGAATCCGCTCCCCCACTCCGAAGGGGCCGCCCGTCCAACCCGTGTTGACGAGCCAGACCCGGGCCCGCAAGCGGTGGAGCTTCTCCTCCAGGAGGTGCGCGTAGGTCGAGGGAGGCAGGGGCAGGAACGGAGCCCCGAAGCAGGTGGAAAAGGTGATCTGAGGCTCGGCTCCCAGTCCGCGCTCGGTTCCGGCGAGCTTGGAGGTGTACCCTGACAGGAAATGGTACATCGCTTGCTCCGTGGAAAGACGTGCAATGGGGGGCAAGATTCCGGAGGCATCCGCGGTGAGGAAGAAGATGTTATTGGGATGGACGCCGGTTCCTTCCTCCACATGGTTCTGCACGAAGCCCAGCGGGTAGGCGGCGCGAGTATTCTCGGTCACCGATCCATCCTCGAAATCGATGCGCCGGGTACTCACATTGAGGGCCACATTCTCCAGAACCGTGCCAAAACGTCGGGTCGCCTCCCAGATAATCGGTTCGAGCTCGGCCCTCAGATGAATGGTCTTGGCGTAGCAGCCGCCTTCCAGGTTAAAGACCCCCTCCTCACCCCATCCATGCTCATCGTCTCCGATCAGCCTTCGATCGACATCGCTGGAGAGAGTGGTCTTCCCTGTTCCAGAGAGACCGAAGAACAGGGCCACATCTCCACGTGAGCCGACGTTGGCCGAGCAGTGCATCGAGAGCACTTTCTGTCGTGGGAGGAGGTAGTTCATCACCGTAAAGATGGCTTTCTTGATTTCTCCCGCGTAACTGGTGCCCCCGATCAGGACCAGGTGCCGTTCGAAATCCAGGACGATAAAGACCTCGGAATTCGTGCCGTCCTCATCGGGAATGGCGTGGAAGCGCGGAGCCACAAGCATGGTGAACTCAGGGACATGCCTGGGGAGATCTTCGGGAGGGAGGCGTAAGAAAATATTGCGAGCAAAGAGGCTGTGCCAAGCGTAATCGGTGACAATGCGGATGGGCAGACGATACTTGGGATCCGCGGCCGCAGCGGCGTCCTGGATGAATACATCGCGTCCCTGGAAGAAGGCGCTCATCCGATGGAGGAGGTGGTCAAACTTATCCGGCGGCATCGGCCGGTTGACTTTCCCCCACCAGAACTGATCCGCCTGGTCATCGTGGCTAACGATGAATTTGTCATTGGGCGACCGGCCGGTTAGATGCCCGGTGCGGACGACCACCGGGCCCAGATGCGCCATCTGCCCTTCCCCGCGCTGGACGATGCGTTCCACCAGCATGGCGGAGGGCAGGGTCCAGTGAGCCGTGCCGAGATTCCTCAGCCCATGGTTTTCCAGCCCATGGCCACTGGGAGTTCCGATCACATTGAGCATCTCGCCTCCTGGCTTTGGATACCTCTACCTTTGTCGTCCGCGCGCCGCCTCGTTCGGCCTCTCAACCTCAGATCGTTTTTCCCCGGCACCTCGGGGCTCAGGATCGGCTTGCCCCGTACCTCCACGGCCTCGCGCGCCACCCGCCCAGCTTCATTCCTTCGTCTGGCTCGCGGAGCTCGGCGAGGCCGGCGGCAAGCGCATCCCCTCCCCTAGCGCGACGAGCGAGCAGTAGTAGGGATGGATGCTTGGAATAAAGTGCCGCTCGTCCGCCGCGTGTGGGCCCACCCCCGCTTGGCCCCAGACAATCCCTTGTCCGTGGGGAGCAAAGCGTGCGCTCGTTGCCGGCAGTTTGCGCCCGAGGACCGGGGTGGACCCTGTCGCTGAGGAGATGGCCTTCAATAGAAGACTCAGGTAGGAGTTGGTGGGAGCGCAGGATGTTCCGTTCTCGGCGGCCACCACTTCCAGCTCCAGATTTTGCTCTTGACAAAACCTCTCGATCTCCGGCATCCACTCTTCGAAACGGTCGTCGGGAACGGGACGGATTTCCACGCCCAGGGTTCCCGACGAAGCCGACACGTTGAAAACCCCGGGCTGCCCGACGTGCACAAAGGGAAAATGCACTTGAGACCGCCAGGAGCCCTGTTGGGAAGCGGGGCTCCGTAGAGCGAGAAGGCGGTTGACCTCTTCCTGGGCCCGCAACAGCCGGTCGCTCAGGTCGACCGAAGAACCGCGGATTCCGGTGTGGCCCCGGGTGCCGCGGGCCGTGAGAGTCAATCGCACCAATCCCCGCCCTTCGATGCACACCTCTCCAAGGAGTTCATCGCCGCGTTCGCCTGTCCTTTCCCCGGCGATGACGAGACCCGGGGCGTAGTGACGATCACGCCAAAGTTCGGCCAACACGTGCGGGGTGCCCTGGGGTTCAATCTCGCCGATCTCCTCATTGCCGATGAGGAGCGCGTTGATTCCAGGGTAGGGGGCCCCCCCTCTCCGGGTATCTTTCATCCAGACGAGGAACGTAGCCAGGACGGTCTTCATGTCGCAGGCGCCTCGGCCCCAAAGGTAGTCGCCTTCGATGCGAGGCTGGAACTGAGCCGGCGCCCTCTCCGCCTCCACCACGTCGAAATGCCCGCTCAGCATGATCGGGGCGAACTCCCGCCCGGGGAAGCTGGCGAGAATGGCGGGATAGTCCCCCTTCTCGAACGTGCGAACGTCCAGGCCGGCGCCCTGCAAATAGTCAAAAACCCAGGTGGCAGCGCGGCGGATTTCATCAAGGCGCACCCCTTCGGGTGGAGCACAGCTTACCGACTCGATGCGGATGAGTTGTTGCGCCAGGTCCAGTACTTCGGCCGCCTTGTCGGGATAGGAAACCTGGATGAGAGAGCCGGGGGACGGGCCGAAGCGGATCGGGGTGCCCGGCTCACGCTGGGCCTCCTCGCGCGCGTGATCCCACAGATCGCGCAGCCTCTGAGCCTCCTCGCCCAGGTTCGGGAGCAGCCTGCCAATCTGCTCGATGTCGGATGCAACCTCTTGCTCGCGCCTCTCGGCCAGCTTTCGCAGAACGTCGACTGGAACTACTTCGCTTCCGCCGAGCTCATGCTGAAGCTCGCTGCGCAGCCTATCAGCCGTGTTGGATGCTCCTTCCGCCATGTCCTGGAGCGGGGCGAGAAGCGGCAGATAGCCGAGGGCTTCCGCGAGCGGAGCCACCTCCTGCAAAGTTCGTCGCAGGAAGTCCCGCATGCCCATCGGCTTCCCGCTGAGCGGATCCTCGATCTCGGCGCGCATTCCCATTGTCGCCGAAAGCCGTTCGTTTCGGCGGGCGCGGGCAATATCCTCCGCGTCGTACCGGAAGGCGCGGGCGAAGGAACGGTCTCCATAACTGCGGATGAGAAGCAGTTCGCGCAGGGTCAGGTTGGCGATCTCCAGGGGCAGAGGGTGGGATCCCTCATCGGTGCGGATCTCGACGCGTGCCATAGGCAGGTCGATGCGAGCCAGGAGATTCTGCAGGACGATGGCCTGGGCCATCTCTTCGCGCGATGCGGCTTGTCCGTTTCCGGCCTGCGCTAGGCGGCAGAGGTCGTCGAGTTGCTTGCTGCCGATCGCAATCAGGCGTTCCACCGGCTCGGTGGAGGATCGGGCGCGGACAGGAGTCCAATTATTGTTGCCGAAGCGAATCCCGCGCCGCACAAGGTCCCGGGAGATGCGCAAATAGTCCGGGTGGGAGCGGTAGAGATCGGCCGGATCAATCGCCTCGGGGCAGGGAAAAGTCAGGGTGCGAACCGAATCGTGGCAGGTCAGGACGACCTGCGACTCCCTTTCCCCCGGGCGGGGTTCTAAAGGGGTGCTCGCGCTGCTGGCGATGAAGAGAGCCGCGAAGGCGCGCAGCAGGCGTGTGCTCTCGACATACACACGGTTGCGGTAATCGTCCAGATGCTGGTCCCCGCGCTCGTTGAGAGGCATTTGCATGAAGTCCCAGGCCAGAAGAGGCTCGGGCAGGGAGAGGTTGGTGTGGATCCCCGCGGTTGCCAAGTCCGCCCCGAACAGATCCACGCAGCGCTCAAGATACCGTCGTTTTGCGGAATTCCAGCCTCCGGGGATCGTGTCATGGCTGACCTTCACGGTCCGGAGCAGGTTCCCTGACTGGGCGTAGAGCCGGATCCCCAGGGCCCGGCCGGCCCTGGCCAGAGCATTCAGGAGCAGGGCCTCCAGGAGTCGCCCTTCGTAGACCGTGAGGATCGGCGAATAGTAGGGCCGAGTGGTCCATTCCACCATCCAGTGGAAGACCTCTAACTGAGTTCGATCGACGAGCCATTTGGGGACAAACTCGTTGCGAAAGGCATCGGCAAAAGAGCGCTCCCCTTGGCCCAGGCGCACGACGCCCAGGGGCTGGAAGTCGGAGTCGACGACGTTCCACTCCAGCTCTAACCCTGAGGTCCCCTGCTCCCGGAACTCGGTGAGGGCGATCTTTTGAGCCAATTTGTATTTCTCGGCGAAGCGCTCCAGGTCCTCAGTCAACCAGGGCATTCAAGCCCTCCAATAGCCGTTGCGCCGACCCGAGTGTCTTCTCCACTGGCTGAGCGTACGAGAAGCGAATCCACTCTCCGCCAAACGGCGAGAAGAAGGCGCCCGGCACGATCGCCAGGCCATGCTCTTCGGCTAAGTACTTCCCCAACGGCTCGCTGTCGCCCCAGCCTTTGCGCTCCAGCCAGGGTTTCACATTGACGAAGGCATAGTAGCCCTTGCCCAGAATGGAGGTGAGCCCGTGAGAGTTCAAGAACCCACGCAACGCCTCTCGACTGGCATTGGTGGGTTCAATGATGGACCGCGCGGCGCGCGCATATCCCATCTCATAAGCCGCCATGGCGACGGCCATTGAATAGAAGGAAGGGATGACCGTGTGCGAGGCGCGCGCCACGATGTAGCGGATCGCCGCTTCTGGGGCGATGAGATGGCAATTGCGCACGTTGGAGGCGCCCAGCGACTTGGTAATGCCATCCAGAAACATCAGCCGTTCCCGCTCACCGCGATCAAAGGCGAGTACGAAAGCCCCCAAATTCATCGGTTGCTCGTCCGTGACATAGTGGTACATCCAGTCGTATAGGACAAAGGGGATGCCCAACGCGAGGGCCGCTTTCCCCAGCGCCACCTGGGACTGGGCCGAGAGGGTGTTGCCGGTGGGGTTATCGGGGCTGGTGATGATGAGCCCTGCGATCTTGCGTCCGGTCTCAGCGGCGTAGCGGACGCATTCCTGGAGCCCTTCGACCGAGTAGGCCCAAGCCTCACTTGCCTTCCCCGGAGCAAGAAGGACGTTCGCTCCCAGGCTATAAGGTCCCCAGGCATAGGACAGCCATGGCACTCGGCTGACCAGAATGAAGTCGCCTGTCCGGCCATGCCCGAGTGCCAACATAGCGGTGTAGGCCTTGGCCAAGGCATCGCGGCCACCGACTGTGGCGATCACGTTCTTGGGGCCCAGGCCACAGTCTGGTCCGAGCTGCCAATACTGCGAGACCACGCAACGGCGATAATCATCCGTCCCGTAGGGCATGTCGTAGGCGCTACCATGCTCGCGCTGCAGTTCTGCCGCCCGGTCCAGGATTTCTCCGGGCACCCCGGGGAGGCTGGCCCCTCCGTCGCCCTGGGACGCGTCGAACCTGTCCCGTTCGGGATACCTCTCCTGGTAGACGGCAAGGCTCTTGTTGATCAGGAACATGCGCGAGGGAGGGATATCGGCCAGGGCGTGCAGGTGGTCGCTCACCGGGACAAGGTTCTCCTCAGGCACGACCGGGGTTGGAGAATCGCCTGGCTGTTTCATGTCCTGCCTCCTGGAAGCCCATGGGATTGGGGGTCGGCCAACACGCATAAAAAAGCCCCAGCCAGGGGCTGGGGCTTTTTTCCTGCCTTGGATCCGCGTTTGCGGTCCACGCGTGACGCCCTACCCAGACCCGGCGGGCCACAATCCGCCAGGATTAGCATCGTCGCGATCGGTCTGGGAAGAACGTAGATGATCCATTTCGATTATTGTAACACCACTGTCAAGCCCTCCTGCGAGCTGACGATCCGCCTCTTGACAACCGCAAAGGGAGGTTGTATATTCCGGCCAACCTGGGCCAGGTTACCTGGCCTGTCCAGAGGACGGCAAACGTGCTTCCTGGTTACTCTTGCCCGCGTGCTCGTGCGTATTCGCCTCTCGAATCGGGACGGCGGGTCGGGGACTCGTTGTGCAGGTCTGCGTAGTCTGTACCTCAAGATCCTCATGTAGAAGTCGCCCTCCGCTCCGGAGGGCGCTTTTTTTCGGAGGAGAAGCCATGCCTAGCGAATCTGTTCGAAAGGTCGTCCTTGCCTACTCCGGTGGGCTCGACACCTCGGTGATCGTCCCCTGGCTGCGGGAGACGTATGGTTGTGAAGTGATTTGCTTTACGGCCGACATCGGGCAGGGGGAAGAGCTGGATTCCTTGCCGGCCCGGGCTCAGGCCAGCGGCGCTTCGAAACTTGTGCTACAAGACCTGCGGGAAGAATTCGCCGCCGACTACCTGTTCCCGCTTCTGCGCTCAGGTGCGGTTTACGAGCGCAAGTACCTCTTGGGCACCTCCGTCGCCCGTCCCCTCATCGCCAAGCATCAGGTCGAGGTGGCTCAGGCGGAAGGGGCCGACGCGGTGGCCCACGGCTGCACAGGCAAGGGCAATGATCAGGTGCGGTTCGAACTCAGTTACATGGCACTCGATCCCCGTCTGAAAGTGATCGCGCCCTGGCGCGAGTGGCAGATTCGCTCGCGCGAGCAGGCGCTCGAGTTCCTGCGAGATCGCAACCTTCCTGCCCCGGCGGGCAACCCCTCCTTGTACAGCCGCGATCGCAATCTCTGGCACCTTTCCCACGAAGGAGGGCCTCTGGAGCGCGCCGGTGAGCCGCCCCCGGACGACTTGTACCAGCTTACCGCCTCCCTCGAGCAGGCCCCCAGTGAACCCGAGGAAGTCGAGATCACGTTCGAGGCCGGGCGCCCTGTGGCCGTCAACGGCAAGCTTCTATCGCCCGCCACCCTGATCGAAAGGCTCAACTCCATTGCAGGCCGCCATGGGATCGGTCGAGCGGACCTGGTGGAGAACCGCTTGGTGGGGATGAAATCGCGCGGGGTTTACGAGACGCCGGGAGGAACGCTGCTGGGAATCGCTCATAGGGAACTTGAATCGATCACTCTGGACCGCGACACGTTGCACTACAAGGACGTCGTTGCGCTGCGGTACGCGGAGCTCGTATATTTTGGGCAATGGTTCACCCCCCTGCGGGAGGCCCTGGACGCCTTCTTCGAAAAGACGCAGGAACCGGTGACCGGATCGGTGGGCTTGCGGCTGTGCAAGGGCAATGCCGTGATCTGGAAGCGCCACAGTCCGCGCAGCCTCTACCGTGAGGAGTACGCGACCTTTGGTCACTCCTCGGTCTACGATCACAGCGATGCGGCCGGATTCATCCGCCTCTTTGGCTTGCCGTTGAAAGTGCAGTCGCTCCTGGAGTCGGCCAAGGTGGAGGTTCCTCCGGTCCCGGTCGAGACCATCGTGCGGGATTGACCCAATTCCCGTAAGCGAGGTGGGCCGTGAAACTATGGGGTGAGCGAATGCGTGGTCCGCTCGATCCGTTAGTTGCGAAGCTTAACGATTCGCTTTCCTTCGACCAGCGACTGGCGCAGGAGGATGTGCAGGGGAGCATCGCCTGGGCGCGGGCCCTGGCCAGGGCCCAGGTCCTGACGCCGGAGGAGGCGGGCGACCTCGTGGCCGGCCTAGAGAAGATCTGGGCGGAATTCGAAGCTGGAGGCTTCGTATTCCGTGAAAGCGACGAAGACATCCACACCGCGGTCGAACGCCGACTGGGGGAACTTCTCGGCTCGCTAGCAGGCAAGCTGCATACCGGCCGCAGCCGCAACGACCAGGTCGTGACCGATCTGCGTCTGTGGATGATCGCAGAGATCGAGGGCACCCAAGATCGACTGAAAGGGCTTGAGGGGGTGCTGCTCGAAAGGGCGGGGAAAGATCTTGGCCTGGTCCTTCCGGGCTACACCCATCTGCGCCAGGCCCAACCGATCGTCCTAGCTCACTGGTGGCTGGCGCACTTCTGGGGTTTGGAACGGGACCGGCAGAGGTTGGCTGAATTGATCCGCCGCACCCGGATCATGCCGCTCGGAAGTGGTGCCCTGGCAGGGACCCCCTATGCGATTGATCGGGAGACCCTGGCCCGCGAACTCGGGTTTGAGAGCGCCTCGCCCAACAGCCTGGATGCGGTGAGCGACCGAGACTTTGTTTCGGAGTTCCTCTTCGACGCTGCCCTAATCGCTGTGCGACTGAGCCGGATGGCGGAAACCCTCATCGTGTTCTCCACCCGCGAGTTTGGGTTTCTGCAGCTCGCGGATGCCTATTCCACCGGCTCGAGCCTCATGCCCCAGAAGAGGAACCCGGATCCCTTGGAGCTGATCCGGGCCAAGGCTGGGGTCCTCATCGGCAGGCTCTCCGGGTGGCTCGCCACGCTAAAGTCCCTGCCCTCGGCCTACGACAAGGATCTGCAGGAGGACAAACCGGCGGCCTTTGAGGCGACGGACACTCTGAGATTGATCCTTCCCATCATGTCTGGGCTGATTTCCACGCTGAGCGTGAACTCTGACCGCGCGCGGGCGGCCATGGATCCCGAAGTGTTCGCCACGGACCTGGCGGATTACCTGGTCAGAAAGGGCGTCCCCTTCCGAGAGGCACATCGAGCGGTGGCCCGAGCCGTGGCCCGAGCAGAGGAGCAGAGAATGTCGCTGGTCAAAATGCCGCTGGCCGAGTGGAGGCTCATTCACCCGGCCTTCGAGAACGACCTCTTCGGCGCTCTAGACCTGAGCCAATCGATCGCGAGACATAGCGCCTTTGGAGGGACTGCCGAAGTCGCCCTGCGGGAGCAGCTAGACCTTGCGCGTCGAGCGCTCGAGGGGGCTCAGGGGCCACCCACCGCCTAGCCTCGTCGGGCTTCCCCTCCAGCCGATGGCCTGCCTGGCGCGAACCCCGGCTTGTCGTGTGGGTTCCGAGGTCGATTTGGCGGAGCCGGTGCGAGTGGGATCCTCCCGGCAGGAAGGGTCGGAGGGCAAGGAGGCGAGCCGGGTGCCGGCCCTTGGGACGCAGGGGCAGGGCTATAATTGCGCCTATCTCCTCGGTCCGCAGTCACAGGTGGCGAATGCACATTCTGCTTGTTTATCCCGAATTCCCTGACACGTTCTGGAGTTTCAAGTATGCGCTGCGTTTCATCCGCAAGAAGGCTTCTAGCCCGCCGCTTGGCCTAATCACGGTCGCGGGCATGCTTCCGGGGAGCTGGGAAAGGCGCCTGGTTGACCTCAACGTGCGGGATCTGACCGAGCAGGATCTGGCCTGGGCGGATTTGGCGTTTGTGAGCGCGATGCAAGTGCAGCGCGATTCCGCGCGCCGCGTGGTCGCCCGATGCAAGCAAGCCGGGGTGAGGGTCGTGGCGGGTGGACCGCTGTTCACCTGCGAGCCCGAGCGACTTGAGGGGGTCGATCACTACGTGCTCAACGAGGCCGAGCTGACCCTTCCCCTGTTCCTGGCTGATCTGGAGCAGGGGGTCGCCAAACCGGTCTACTCCTCCAGCGAGTTCGCCGATCTTTCGAACACGCCCGTCCCGGAATGGAAACTTCTGGATCTGGATCGCTATGCCTCGATGAGCCTGCAGTACTCCCGGGGCTGCCCGTACAGCTGTGATTTCTGCAATGTGACGGTTCTCTTCGGCCACCGGCCGCGAACGAAAAGCGCGGTGCAGATCGTGGCAGAGCTGGAAAGCCTTTATGCCGTTGGGTGGCGAGGAAGCGTCTTCTTCGTCGATGACAACTTCATCGGGAATCGGAAAGAGCTCAAGGCGGAAATCTTGCCCGCCCTAATTGCCTGGCGGCGGGGAAGAAAGGATCTGCCCTTCAACACCGAGGTCACGATCAATCTTGCCGACGACGAGGAGCTCCTGGATCAAATGGTGCGAGCGGGGTTCGACAGCGTCTTTGTCGGCATCGAGACGCCCGATGAGAAGGGTTTGGCCGAATGTCACAAACTGCAGAACAAAGGCCGGGATTTGGTCGAGAGCGTGAGGCGGATCCAGCGCCGGGGTCTGCGCGTCCAGGCAGGCTTTATCGTCGGCTTCGACAGCGACACGCCCTCGATCTTTCAACGCCAGATTGAGTTCATCCAAAAGACTGGCATCGTCACGGCCATGGTCGGGTTGCTGCAGGCTCCCTACGGGACGCGGCTCTACCAGCGCCTGCACAGAGAAGGTAGATTGCGCGGAGCCCTTTCGGGCGACAATGTCGACGGCTGGACGAACATCGTTCCCAAGATGGAGCTGAGCGCTCTGCGCGAAGGCTACAAGAGAATCCTGACTGAGATCTATTCCCCCAAACAATTTTATGAGCGGGTCAGGACTTTTCTCAGGGAGTACCGCCTCCCCCAGGCCAGGGCTCCCTTCGAATTTGAGTACTTGCTGGCCTTCGTCCGCTCGATCTATCAGTTGGGCATTCGCGGCGCGGATCGAGTCCAATACTGGAAACTATTCTTCTGGGCTCTTCTGCGGCGACCCCGCCTGTTTCCGCTCGCGATCACGCTCTCCATCTACGGATTCCATTTCCGCAAGGTCAGTGAGCTTCACGTCCAATAGCCAGGAGGGAAAAGGGCGGAGCCGCCGACCCTCTCCTCGCGTATCGCTCGGCACGCGCTGGACCTCATCTGAACCCGCTGAGGTGATTCCGAGGAAAAGCTTGGGGAGCGATGAACTGGAGTGCTACCCGGGCCCTGGGATGACTTCGGGCCTGGAGCTAGATGAGGCGATCCCCGGGTTCGCCAACTGAATCCTTGCGGTAGTGGCACCCTCGGCTGCGGCGGTTGTGCCGGGCCGCCTGGGCCACGATCAGAGCGGCCTCCACCGCGTTGCGAAGGCCGATCAGCCCGTCGCTGAGACGCGTGGCTCGGTAGAAAGTCTCCACCTCGCTCGACAAGTGAAGGAGTTCCCGGATAGCCCGCGAGAGCCGGTCTCCGCTGCGGACCAGGCCCACGTAGTGCCACATGATGTTCTGGATGGTCTGCATGTCCCCCTGGATGAGGGCGGGGTCCGGCTCGTCCACAAGCCCACTTTCGTCCCAGGGTGGGATTCCGTCCGCTGCAAGAGCGGACCGAGCCGGGTTTCTCTGGAGACAGGCCTCGATGTGATCCGCCGCGCGGCTGCCCCACACGAGCCCCTCCAGCAACGAAGTGGAGGCCAGGCGATTGGCTCCATGCAGGCCGGTGCAGCTCACCTCGCCCACGGCATAGAGGTTCTCGATGCTCGTTTGGCCGGATTCATTGACCAGCACACCCCCGCAAAAGTAGTGCGCCGCGGGAACCACCGGGACCGGTTCCCGGGTGATGTCCACACCCGCGCGCAGGCAACGCTCATAGATGTGAGGAAAGCGGGAACGAATGGATTCGGCCTCCATGTGGGAGGCGATGTCCAGCAGCACGTAAGAGTAGCCGTGACTCTCCATCTCGTGCTGGATCGCGCGCGCGACCACATCGCGCGGGGCAAGATCCTTCCACTCGGGAGAGTAGCGGCCCATGAAGGCGCGGCCGTCCGGGGTCAGGAGAACCCCACCCTCACCGCGCACCGCCTCGCTGATGAGGAAGCCCTCCGCTCCGGGCAACGCCAGTGCGGTTGGATGAAACTGAATGTACTCCGCATTGGCGAGGCGGGCTCCGGCCCGGTGGGCCATCGCGAGGCCGTCCCCCCGCGCTCCCGGAGGGTTGGTCGTGTTGCGGTACAGACGCCCAAGCCCTCCCGTCGCCAGGACGGTTTGAGCCGAGAGGTAGCGATGGACGGTCCGCCCGGCCTGGTCGAAGACATAGGCTCCGTGGCAGGAGATTGGGCCGTAGGCCGCGTGCGGGTCGCGCGCATGATGCGGATCGGTGATCAGATCAACGGCGGTTGAGTCGGCGACGAGCTGCACGTTCGGGCAGCGGCGGATCGCACTCATCAGGCCAGCAATAATGGCCTGACCGGTCAAGTCTCCCACGTGCAGGATTCGTCGGTGGGAATGGGCGGCCTCCTGCCCCCAATCCAACCCACCTTCCGCATTGCGGTCAAAGGCGACTCCTGCAGCTTGGACCAGGATCTCCTCGAGTAGCCTCGGGCCCTCGGAGGCGAGCAGTTCCGCCGCCGAGGCGGAGCTGGCTCCATCACCGGCCGCCAGGATGTCTGCACAGAGGGACGCCGCGCTGTCGTCTGGGCCGCGCCCGACAATCCCACCTTGGGCATAGCGGGTGTTGGACTCCTGCGGGTCCTGCTCGCGGGTGAGCAGGACAATCTCTCGGCGGGGATTGCGCGCTAGGCGCAAAGCCGCCGTGGCGCCGGCGATCCCACTGCCGATAACTAGAACCTCAGTCTGAATCACTGGCGGTCACTCCGCCCACTTCCAGCATGCGCTGGACCGCGCGCAGCGCGCGCAGGCGGATCTCCTCTGGAACCTCAATCACGTAGCGGTTGAGGCGAAGGGAGTCCAGTGTATCTTCGAGCGTGATGCGATTCATGTGAGGGCAACGCACGCTGCACAATCGAAGCAGTTCCTTGTCGGGGTTGGCGGCGGCTACATTGTCGCTCATCGCGCATTCCGTGAGCAGCAGGTAGCGAGGGGCACGGCTCTCCTGCACGAAGCGGATCATGGCTGAGGTGCTACCCGAAAAATCGGAAGCGGCAACAACGTCCGGATGGCATTCGGGGTGCGCCAGGATCACCACGTCAGGGAACTGCTTTCGCACGGCCTCCAGATCCGGCAGGGTGAACTTCTCATGGACCTCACAGCGCCCACGCCAGCCGATGAGCTGGTAGTCCAATTGGCCGTCTGCCTCGGAGCTCGGCCCGAGAGATGGAAAGATAATGTGCTTGCCGGTCTCCCGGGCCAGGTTGCGTGCCAGGAACTCGTCCGGGAGGAAGATCACCACGGGGGCGTGAAGAGACTCCACCACCGCGGCCGCATTGCTGGAAGTGCAGCAGACGTCCGATTCCGCCTTGACCTCGGCATAGGTATTGATGTAACTCACTACGGGCACGCCTGGAAAGCGTTCCCGCAGGGCCCGAACATCCGCGCCCGTAATGCTTCCTGCCAGCGAACATCCCGCTTTCGTCGAGGGCAGGAGCACCGTCTTGCCGGGATTGAGGATCTTGGCCGTCTCGGCCATGAATCTCACCCCGCAAAAGACGATGATGTCTTTCTCAGTCTGGGCCGCTCGGCGGCTAAGCTCCAGAGAATCCCCGGTGTAGTCCGGCACCGAGTAGAAGAGGGCCGGTTCCATGTAGTTGTGGCCCAGGATGACCGCATTCTTCTCTTCCTTGAGACGGTTCACCTCAACCGCCAACTCCGCCTTGTAGCGCAGTTCGACATCTGGGACGTACTCACCCAGCATCCCCTTCAGCTTTTGGTACATTCCTGCAGTACTCACACTCGCTGTCATTCCCTACCACCTCTAGTAGATAACGCCTTCCTTAGAAGCGGACCACCTCCAGGCTCAGGTCCAACACCCGCGCCGAGTGCGTGAGCGATCCGACGGAGATGTCATCCACCCCAGTTTCGGCGATCTCGCGCACATTCTCGAGGCTTACGTTTCCAGAGGCCTCCAGGCGCGAGCGCCCCTGATTCATCGCAACCGAGGCGCGCAACGTGTCCAAGGTCATGTTGTCAAGAAGGATACGCGGGACGCCGAGCTCAAGGGCCTCGCGAACCTCTTCCAGCGTGCGGGCTTCTACTTCCGTCGGGATCCCCGCGGCCGCCGCGCGCGATCGCCGCACCGCCTCGGTCAGCCCTCCCGCGAAGTCGATATGATTGTCCTTGATCAAGACCATGTCGAACAAGCCCTGGCGGTGATTCTTGCCTCCCCCTCGGCGGACAGCGAGCTTGTCAATCGCGCGCAGGCCAGGGGCGGTCTTGCGGGTGTCCAGCACGGTGGCTCGAGTTCCCGCAACGGCATCCACGAACTGGTGAGTGAGCGTGGCGATACCTGACATTCGACCCAGGAAGTTGAGCGCCGTCCGCTCGCCGGAGAGGATGGCCCGGGCCGGCCCTTCAATCTCGGCCAAGACCCGTCGCGGTGCGACCAGCTCCCCCTCGCCGACAAAAGCCCGAAGGACCACGCTTTCATCAAGACAATGGAAAACCGCCTCCGCCACATCCAGCCCGGCGACCACCCCTCCCTGTTTGGCGATGATCCGGGCTTTCAGGCTGGCCTCGGGAGGCACGATGCTCTCGGTGGTGACATCCCGACCGCCGACATCTTCGGCAATTGCGTGCTTGACAAGGGAAAGGATCTCTTCCGAGAGCATGATCTTGCCTCGAGTTGTTCCCGACCCAGATCATACCTCAGACACGGCGCACGCTTGTCCGGCCCGCCTTCCCCCCGGGGCTTTTGAGGCGGCGGCAGTAGCTGGAATCCTCCCTGCGCCGGGTTGGGGATTGGGCGGAGAACGTGGGCCGAGGCGAGAATGCCCAGCGCGAGCCGCTAAGTGGGGTTTTCTGGAGAGAGGGAGGATCTGAAGCTGAGAGGGGGCCGCCTTGCGGCGACTTCCGGACCGCAATGGGCTCCGCATCCCGACCCGCCCTCTACCCGGGCCAACCTTAAGGCTGCCCTCAAGTCCCCCCTTCTTCATAGTATCTGATGCGTCGGAATCGATCTCCTCCCTCCAAGGAGGATGGAGCCCCAGGTGGCCATTCATGGCGGAGTCTCGGGCAGATGTCGCGCTATCCGGGAAGGGGCGCGGATGCCAGCGCCCGGGGGCCTGGGCGATCCTTTCACCGCCCGTGGCTGTCAGCTGTACCTGATCTATCGGTCCAGCCGGGGAATTCCCGTTGGATCCGTCTTTCATTTCGACCGCAAGATTCCGCCCCAAGCGGCTCGGCGGATCGGCCGAGGGGAGTCCTAGCCGGACCCAAGACGGGAACGGTTCCTTGGCCCCTGCCCACGGGGGGAACCGGAAAACCTTGGTCTGGGTCCCGCGGCTTCCAACAGGCACAGCTCGCGGATCTCGCAACCACCGCAGTACTTTGTTTCTTCAGCCCAACGGCGCGGCGTCGCTGAGGGTGTGTCCGCTGGGGTGCCGGTGCGCAAGTATCCGGCGCGCTCCAGTTCACGGCACATCTCACGAACCAGGTCCTTGGGGATCCCGAGAGAGGAGGCCAGAGCGCTCTCGCTTGAGACTCCCTGGTCTGAGGCCAACGCAAGGAGTCGGCGCAATGGACTTCGTTCGGGGCTTTCGGCGGATTGAATCGGGTCGCCCTTTGCCATACGCTTGTCCTTAGTGAACGAGGGTTGCGATCTGATAAACGAGGACCCCGACCGCGAGGGAAAGGGCAAGTTGCAAGAGGATGCTCGCGATTGCCCATCTCGCTCCGGCTTCCTGGCGGATGACCGCCACGGTCGCAGCACAGGGAACAAAGATCATTTGCACGGCCAGGAAGGCCAGAGCCCCTGCCGGGCTGATGGCCGAGGCGACTTGGGAGGCCAAGCCGGCTCCGCCCTGGTGACCAAACAAGACCCCAAGGGTCGCGATGGTGTTTTCCTTGGCCACGAAACTTGTCAGCAGAGCTGTGACGAGTCTCCAGTCTCCAAACCCCATCCAGGCTCCCACTGGAACCAGCCCTGTTCCGATCATTGCGAGCAGGCTGCCTTCCCCGGTTCGAGGAACGATGGAAAAGAACCATATGAGCAATGCCACCAGAAGGATGACTCGGGCCGCCTTGCTCAGAAAAGCTTCCGTGCAGTTCCAGACGAGGAGCCCCAAGCTGCGCAGATTCGGCAGATGATAGAGGGGTAACTCGAGGATGAAGGCGCTGCCTTCCCTCTCGGGGAGAAATCGGTCCAGAACTGCCCCCAGTGCAAACAGAAGAGCCAAGTTCACCGCAACCAGACTCAAGCAGGCGAGCGCCGACCAGCCTCCGAAGAAAGCCGGGGCCAGGAAGGCGAGCACGGCCAATCGGGCCGTGCAGGGCACGAGGGGCGAGAGCAGCGTGGTCAGAAGGCGGGCCCGCGAAAATCTTGACGGCTTCACCCCGACCGAGAGCAATCCGCGTTCCCCGCACGAGGACCAGGATGGGACCGCGGCTCAAGTTGCGAAGCATCATGACTTCGGCGCCCGGAACGAAACCCAGGCTGGCGACAGGATCGGCGAAGTCCCTCCCCCCGCTCAGTCCTTTCACCGTGGCTTTGCCTCCAGCCGTCAGCTCAGCGAGCGGCACAGAGCTAGGGGACAGGTCGGCTCGGGGCATGCCTACGGTCCCTTCCCTTTGGTGGTCGAGATCCGGGTCGACCTCGGTAGGCAATCTCCGCACAGCCCGTATAGCACCAAGCGAGCCCGGCTCACGCGCCCCCCGTGCTTGGCCTCAAAGCGGCGACTGACCTCGTGATCGATCGACTCGGAGAATTCGGTGACCTGTCCGCAGGATTCGCAAACAAAGTGGTGATGGTCCCCGGGAGATCTGGGGTCAAAGCGCTCCTTGCGAGCTGTCCCTTCGAACCGCCGCGGTTCGATCAGTCCCTCCGCCTCCAGCCAGCGAACCGTTCGGTAGACGGTCGAGAGGTTTATGTCCGGGTCGCTTTGGCGAGCCTGAACAAAGAGTTCCTCGGCGGAGGGGTGTCCTCCGCGGTTTTCAAGAAGCTCAAGGATCAGGCGGCGCTGATGCGTCATCCGGCGGCCATGGGCTCGGATGCGGGACTGCGCCTCTACCGTCAGCTCTCCCAATTGCCCCTCCTGCAAATTACTTGCAATAATGATATACATGGAGGAGAGGCGGCCTCAGTGACAGAGGTAACTCCCCCGGGGTGAGCAAGTTCCCCCTTGTCCAGCCGCCCTTCCGAGACCAGCCAGGCGCAGGTCGGGTTGCGCCCGACCGGGCGAGATCCGTCTCCGCCCGGGGGGAAGGCTGTGGGGCGTGCCTCTCCATCGGGCAAGTCATTACGTCCGCTCCTTTCCCTGGTCGCCCGCATTTCACTCTGGGGCAGGTGAACAGGGAGGAAGTGGCCACGTATGTTCACGACTGGCTCAAGCAACAAGGGTTATAGTAACCATCTGGTTAGGGCGCAGCGACCCGCCTAGGGGGAATCGAGGGGGGTCGACTAGCCTCAACGGTGGGAAGCGAAGGGTGGAAGGCGCAGATGCGACCCAGCGCCCGAGGTTCGGTCAACCTTCGCCCCGCCCTTTGAGGAGGTCCTATGCCAGAGCCCACTGGCCGCCCGTCGGGGACAAAAAAAGTCGAGCTTCTGGCCAGGCTCAAGCAAAACCGGCAGGAGCTCTTAGAAACAATCGCCGGGATTCCTGAATCGGTGATGATCCAACCTGGGGTTGTAGGCCAGTGGTCACTGAAGGATATCTTGGTCCACCTCACCCTCTGGGAAGCAGAACTCGTCACCCTGCTATTTCAGGCACGCCAGGGGCAGAAACCTTCCACGGTCCAGGTGAGCACAGTCGCGGTGGACGAAATCAACGCACGCTGGTATGAGGAAAACAGGGAAAGGTCCCTGGACCGCGCCGTGGCCGACCTTGCTGCGGTTCGCCAGCAGACCGTTCGCCGTGTGGAGGAGTTTTCGGAGGCCGACCTCACCCGCTCGGATCGGTTCGCCTGGGCCGGCAGCAAGCCTCTCTCGGTATGGATCGCGGGGGACACCTTCGTACATGAAGCCGAACACCTCGAGCAGATCAGGAAGTGGCGCGCCGCGACGGGGCTGTAGACAGATCCGCCGGCCGTGCCCCCTTGTGGTCTGGATCCGTTGGCCCGCGAAGAGCCCGCGCAGGCCGCCTCCCGGCGAAACCAGCGTGATCAGAGGAGGTGGCCGAGGCCGGGCCCCGACGGTATGATCCAGCGTTGACACAAGGGATTGTCCTCTGTTTCCTGCAAGAGGGGACAGGGCTTGGGGACTCAATGGATCCGGTGGCCGCCAAAGTATCCTATCTCTTTTGCGAGGCCAGGCCGATGTGGAGGCCACGCTTCCTTCGGTCGATGCCACCTTGCACGAAGATGGGCTCGAATACGAGCGGCTTTGGGGAGAACGCCCATCCTTCGCAGCGTCGCCCCGCCAATGACGAGGGCCCCCAGCCGACGCTCTCAAGATTCTTTAGGTTCTCTTGAGGCCGGCCCACAGACGGGGTGCCCTTCTCTTCGCAGCCAGAGTGCCTTGACCTGTTGCGAGCAGGCGATCACACCCGCGCTTGCGCCATTTTCCTCGTGGCACTTGGGCTGAGAACGGAATCTTCAAGGGTACGCGCAGTCACCAATCCACTTTCTCTCGGGCCTCCATCACCAGCGATTGGTTGACGGGGGGGTCGCGGTCTGGCTCTTCCGACTGGTCTCTGGTTCTCGATCGCAGGGGCTTCAGACACGGACGGCACGAGTTGCCTTGGGGCCCCGATCCAGCGGCCATCTCCGAAATCAGATGGCCAGAGATATGGTCCTCACTGGCCTCTGAGCGGGGGATGACAAATCCAAGTGCTTGATGTAATTTAATTGCGGGAGTGCCAGCTCCTCCTAGCCGGAGGAGGAAAGGCCGCGTGGCGCGAGCCAGCCGGGCATTGGTTTTCGAGAGAAGGGCATTGGAAACCGGGCAAATGTTGGCTCTCCGACAGCGGTTGGGAGCCGAATCAGGTCAGATTATTGGACAGGTATGCGACCGTTGCCGGAGGTCGTTTCAGTGAGGATGGTCTCCCCTTTGGGGAGAGGAGAATGGCATGGATACGTTTGTGGTCCTCGGATTCGCGCTCGTGCTCCTAGCCCTGGCAGGAGTGGCAGCCGCGGTAATCTGGGCCTGGGTTCAGACCAGCCGCCACCTGACCGCCATCAATGAGAAGGTGGTGGAGGGCCGAGAAATGCAGCGCGGCGCCACCGAATCCTTCGGTTCCATTCAGAGGAACTTGGGCCAACTCACTGAAGTCAGCCGACACATGGAGCGGGTCGGCGAGGAGATCGCAAGCCTGGCAGACCTCTTGAGGGCACCCAAGGTGCGAGGAGGGATCGGTGAATTCCTACTGGGGGACCTGCTCAGCCAGATGCTTTCCCCCGAACAATACGCCCTGGGGTACTCCTTCCGAAGCGGCGAGCGCGTGGATGCCGTCATCCGATTGCGCGCGGGGCTGGTGCCCGTGGACTCCAAATTCCCTCTGGAGAGTTTTCAACGGCTTCTGTCCGTGCCCGCGGAGGAGCGCGTGCGGCTCAAGAGGGATTTTTCCCGCGCCGTAAGGAAGCATGTGGACGACATCGCGTCGAAATACATCCTGCCTGATGAGGGCACCTTTGACTTCGCCCTGATGTACATCCCGGCCGAGAGCGTTTACTATGAGACTATCGTCCAGGAGGAAAGTTTCGGAAGAGAAACCAGCATCCTCACCTATGCTCTTGAGCGACACGTAATTCCGGTTTCGCCCACCAGTTTCTTCGCCTACCTCCAGGCCATCGCCCTGGGACTGAGGGGCTTGCAAATCGAGAAGGGGGCCCAGGAAATCATGCGGTTTCTGGGTCGCCTTCGGGGGGACCTGGATCGCTTCAAGGAGGAATACGATACGCTGGGAGGCCATCTGGAAAGAGCGAGGAGGAAATACGAGGACGCCTCGCGGGCCCTCAGTCGGTTCGAGGAGAAACTCATCCAAGCGAGCGGGCCGGCGGAGGAGCCTGGAGAGCCAGGGCTTGCCTCGCCCTCCGTACCCGAGGCGGGCGAGGCAGACGGGTAGGTTTGGCGCCCCAGGGCGGCAGGTGCCAGCTTGGGGCTGGCCGACGAGCCCGCGGCGTCTCTCCACTACCACCGAGCGTGGTTGTGGACCAGCCTTGGGCCGGAGAAGTCGTTTGTTGGGAAAAGAAGATCAGCCCCCATGCTCCTTGGGAGACGGGCAGGATCCGGTTCGCAAGGAGTCGGATCTCGGGGCCGCCCCTCGAGAGACTCGCGGATCGATTGGGCGGAGGGACTTTGGCTAATACGGATCGGTCGAGGCGGCGCCCCTGCGGAAGGTTGCGAGGACTGCGCAGGCAATATTGGAAGATGGGGGAAAGGCACGATCTGAGAAGTTCCCGCCTCCCAGCGCGAGGAAGGAGAGATCATGGCATTGTTCGCCCCGCCCCGATTCGGACTAGCACTGGGAGGGGGAGGGATTCGTGGCCTAGCACATATCGGCGTCCTCAAGGTGCTGGAAGAGGAGGGACTGCGTCCCAGCCTGCTTAGCGGGACCAGCATGGGGGGCCTGATCGCTGCCTTGTACGCTTCGGGCATGTCGGCGAGCGAGCTCGAGACCGAAGCGCTGCGAGCCTCCCGGCCCACAAGGCTGATGCGTCTTATTGAGTTGCGACCTCCGCGCCGAGGCCTGTTGCGGACCGGTGGAGTTCGAGCCTACTTGGAGGGGCTCCTGGGGAAGGGTCTGGACTTCGCAAGCCTGAGGATTCGCACGGTGCTGACCGCGGTCGACCTGGAGGCGGCAGAAGAAGTCTTTCTCGGGGAGGGTTCGGTGCTGGATGCCGTCATGGCTACCATAGCGGTGCCGAGCCTATTCGAACCCGTTCGCCTTGGGGATCGAATCCTTGTCGATGGCGGAGTGCTCGACAACGTCCCCGCGGGCGTAGTTCGGTGGATGGGTGCCGAGGTGGTCGTGGCCGTCGACGTCGGGTCCGGGTTGGGCCTCTCCTCGCCAGCCAAGAAGCCCAACCTGGCTGGTCTCGCCGCTCTGCTACCACAGATCGCCATCGACCTCATCCAGAGCGAGGGGATCATGGTCTCAGCAATCACAGCTGAGCGGCTTCGTCGGGCGCGCCCCGAGGTTCTCATTCGCCCCAGCCTTCCTCGAGACGTGACTTTTTTCACCGGTTTTGACCGCACCGAGGAGATCCTCCTCGCCGGGCAGCGCGCCACCCAGCTCCAGATCCAGAGCCTGCGAGCAGCCCTTTCCCTCACGCCTGCGCGCATCTTGCGACGGGTGATCTCCAGGTTTCCTATCCTAAGAGAGGATCGGGTGGCGAGGCCAATTCACGATCGGGTGGAGGGCCTCCCGCGGTGACGAGCGCAGGTCCTGGATCTGTGGAGCCAGGACCGGATTCCCTCCCGCAGTGACGAGATGATCCGGTGGATTCTCTTTGGAGGTATTAGCTTGAGCTTCGTGGCTCTCTCTGGTCGCAGCTTAATGGAGATCCGCTCACACGGTTTCTGGAGGTTCTGGGCGTTTGAATGTCTGCTGGGTTTGGTCGTGCAAAACTCAATGTTCTGGTTTGTCAAACCGCAGTCTGGGCTGTAGATCATATCCCGGGTGTTGTTGCTTGGATCGATTCCGCTGGCAGGCCATGCCATCTATCTACTGCGCAGAACGGGGATGCCGAAAGGGTCGATTGAGACCACAACTGAACTGGTGACGGGCGGCGTTTTCCGCTACATCCGCCACCCGCTTTACGCCTCGCTGATCCTGCTCGGCTGGGGAAGCGCCCTGAAGTATCTGTCCTGGCCCTCCTTGGGCCTGGCGGGTGCTGGAACCCTTCTGTTTTTTTTGGACAGCCTATTTTTAAGAACGAGAGCTGCTCGGTCGGTTCGGTCAGTTGTATCTCGACTGCATGCGCGCAACGAAGATGTTCCTTCCGTTCGTCGTATAGAGCCCCGCTTTGAGCGCGGGTCTGGTTTCAAGATCCTGGCGAGGTCTTGAGATTAGCCTCGGGCTCTTTGGATAGGCAAGCTGGCTCCCTGGCCGGACGAAGAATGCGGAGGATGGAAGGGGAACCTGCACCTCTGTGGGTCTCGTGGCCCGGATTCCCCGCTTGCATCCTGTTTCTCGAAACAGTTCTGCCATTCAGCCTCGTGCGCTTGGTCACAATCACTCCGCCCTCCGTCCACGCCGAGATTGAATGTGCCCACAAATTAAGGGGTCAATTGGATTAGGATACGGCTGAGGAGCTACGCGGAGGCACGTTCACGATCACCAATGGAGGGGTGCTCGGTTCCCTGATGAGTACCCCGATCCTGAATCCGCCTCAGGCCGGTATCTTGGGCCTCCACAAGATTGAAGAACGGCCCATTCACGTGGGAGGCCAGGTGGTGTTGCATCCCATGATGTCTGTCGCCCTTACCTTCGATCATCGGGTTGCAGATGGCCGCGAGGCGTACAGTTCCTGGTGAAAGGCAAGGAATTCATAGAGGATTCAGGAGCCCTGCTTGTGGAGGAACAGTTCGCCTAGCCCTCGAGTGAGCCCTCTTGGGGAAGGCTTCGGTCGCGAGAAGGGACCCCGAGGGTGGGGCGAATCGATTCGCCGGAAGGCATCCGCCATCCTGGGGCGAGGGTGGGGAGAGGGCGAGGTAGGCGCTTCTCCAAGAAGGCCAGGAGCGGCCTCGTCGCCCCAGGGTTAGATGGTTTGCATGGGGGTATCCCGCCCATGATCCTCGTGGGGACTTCAGGATTCTCATATAGAGACTGGGTCGGGCCCGTGTATCCCGCCTCGCTTGCGGAGCGGGATTGGCTGGGCTATCTGGCCCGACAATTCCCGACCGTCGAGTTAAACGTCACCTTTTACCGGGTCCCGTCTGTCCGAACTGTGACCAGCTGGATCGACAGGACCCCCGAGGGCTTCCTTTTCTCCGTTAAGGCCTTCCAGGGTCTTACGCACGACCGCCAGAGGCCCGACTTCGTCAGTTTCCATGAGTCTTTGAGACCGCTAGCCGAGTCCGGGAAGCTCAGATGTGTGCTGGCGCAGTTTCCCTATTCCTTTCATGACAACTCAGAGAATCGGGAGTATCTCAAGCTCATGCGCGCGGGGCTTGGGGACCTTCCCCTGGTCGTGGAATTGCGCAATGCGGGATGGGTGCGCGAGGCCACTTTCGATCTCCTGCGCAACCTGCAGCTGGGCTTCTGCTGTGTCGACGAGCCCGCCTTGAAGGGGTTGATGCCCCCGGTTTGCGTGTCCACGGGCCCGGTGGGCTACGTGCGTTTTCATGGCCGCAATGCCGCCAAGTGGTTTGAACATGAGGAGGCTTGGCAACGATACGATTACGCGTACTCCCGCGAAGAGCTGGGCGAGTGGGTTCCGCGGCTGAAGCAGCTGGAGGAAGAGACCGAGGTCACCCTGGTCTACTTCAACAACCATTTTCGAGGGCAAGCGGCCCAGGGAGCGCGCGATTTGCTCTCGCTGCTCGACTGAGGGTGAGCTGGACTTTGCCAACGCGCGAGTCGATGAGTTCGGGTTGGCGAAGGTCCCCGATGTGCTCCAGGATTTCTTTGCGTCCCAGGCCGGCTGGCACGGCCAGAGTTTCCAGCATCCGGATCAGAAGCTCCCCATAGCGCTCGGCATCATAGCGGTCGGTCTCCGACCAGCTTTCGTACGGCCGTGCGCCGCCCTGCGTGGTGAGGATGTACTCGATCTGCTCGCCTGCAGCAAGATGCACACCGTGTGTCTCCAGATCGCGTGCCGCTAAAGCCACCGGCAGGTTGACGCGGTACTCGGAGGGTTCCCGTGAAAGACGGTTGGTGATCAGGAGCTGTGAGATGGGGACCTGTCCCGTGCGCAGCCTGGCCATCAAGATGCGTGCCTGAGCCAGGACTTCCTCAAGGCGGGCTCGGTATTCGCAGGCATTGCGCGCCTGTGCCAGGATGGCCAGCATATCCTCCTCGGCTTGGCGAATCCAGGGCAGAGTGTCGTGGCGGCGCACCTCAATCCCGCGGATTTTGAGCTCCCCGGCTTCGAAGAGGCCGAAGTACCGGTTGGCCACGGGGAGCTCGGCGCGCTGGCGGGAGGGTAGGAAAGCCAGCCAGCGGTAGACACCCTCGATGCCGATATGCAGGCCGGTGGCCTCCGAGATAGCGCCCGCCAGCGCTTCGTGCTCGGCGTAGGTCGCACCGGGTTTCTGCACCCAAAGCGAATCGGTCAGGCCGTGCAAGAAACGGTAGCCACGATCCTCCGCAATTTGCTTGGCGTGCAAGAGCACTTCTCGGCCGTAGGCCGTGGTGGCCTCGTGGGCCTCGATGCGGCCAAAGCGGGCGTTTTTGTATCCAAGATAACCGAAGCAGGTGACCAGCAACCACTTGAGGG
>JBEKSY010000037.1:0-34818 GCA_049516595.1 Anaerolineales bacterium | reverse complement strand
TCAAGCTCCAGGTCCTGCCGGTTGAAGGCCCGGATCACCATCATGCCGGACAGGTTCTTGCGCATAACCAGATTGAGCCGGTCGATCAGGCCCTGGATGATCCTGAATCGGGGGAGGGAAATAGAAAAGAGGGTCAGCACGATACTGACCAGGACGAGGACCGCCAGGGCAATGATCCACCACATGGACGTATTCTTGCCCAAGGCGCGGATGATGCCCCCAACCGCGATGAGGGGGGCGTAGAAAACCATGCGCATTACCAGGATGACCACCATCTGGATCTGCGTGATGTCGTTGGTGGACCTCGTGATCAAGGAGGCCGTAGAAAAGCGGTCAAATTCCGTATTGGAGAAGCTCTCCACCTTCGTGAAAACCGACCGTCGCAGGTCGCGCGATAGGCCGCCGGCGGTCCTGGCTGAGAGGAAGGAGACCGCCACGGTGCAGGAGGCGGAGAGCAGCGTGAGGAGCAGCATCAACCCGCCGATGCGAAGGATATAGTTGGTCTGGAGCGAACTGGTGTTCAGGCCGAGGGCGGCATACTCGGCCTTGACCGAGCCAGCCGCCATCTGATTGATCATGCTGCTTCCCAGGGTGCTGAACTTCTGGTCGATGGCGGCCGCTATCTTCGATAGTTGCCCAGCCGGAAGCTGGCCAAGAAGTGCAAACAGATCCGTTCCGGGGGGAAGCTTCGAGAGGTCCAGACCCAGGGCCTGGCCCATCGCCGCCGCCTGGGAGGGATTGATCGCCGCCTGCTGAATGGAGGAAACGACCAGGAGGGGCTTGCCCATCAGTGGATCGAGCTGAGTGAGCTCCGTGCGCCCCACGTCCTTCAACACGTAGATCGGTTCCTTGGCCAGGTCGGGGTAGACCTTCAGGTACCGGGAGTAATCGGGTGAGTTCTCTGCGACCAAGGTGTAGTCGCCAAGCACCCTCGCTTTGTCTTCCGCGCCCAGGAAGAGGGTGACTTTCTGCATCTGACTCTGGCGAATCGCCTGGGGCACGGCGTTGGCCACGCCGCCCTGCTGGATGCCCACGTTGACGATCTGTGACATGTAGTCGGGTAGAGCCAAGTCGCAGTTGGCCTGAATGAACAGCAGGGCCACCGTGAGGAGGATCAAAGGCACAAACGGTTTCAGATACTTGGCCAATCGGGTCATTGTGGTTCGGTCTCCTCGCGAGGCACCCTGAACATCTCATTCGGAAAGGCTTTCTCATTTTTCTTCCTACCTCGCTGACGCGCGGGCGATGCGCTTTGCTTGCTGGCGAGGCCGATCGTGCCGCTCCTTCCCATGGCGGAATGGGGGACCTTCCTGTTCCTGGAATTCATGGGCGGGGACGGTCGCCGGGAGTCTCTTCGAGCTGCCCGGCTTTCTCGACCAGGATCCGGAGAGCTGCAATGACTTTTTCCTGCTCCGCCGCGGTCAGTGCGTGCGCCAGGTCGTAGGTCCAACCCTGGCGGGTGCGGATCTCCTGCAGTGCCCGGCGGCCTTCCTCCGTGAGGAGAATCCGCTTGATACGGCGGTCGTGGGGATCTTCGCAGCGACTGATCAGTTCCCGCTCGACCAGCCGTTGCAGCAGCTGGCTTGCGGCCGCGTTCGTCACACCCAGCTCGCCGCCGATATCAGAAACGTCATAGGAGCCCCGGCGGTAGATCTGGAAAAGCGCGCCGACCTGCGAGAGGGAAAGCCCCATCCCTTTGGAGTAGCGGATAAGGCTGCGCATTGATCGACGCATGAATACATCCGTCCATGCGCGCAGCGCGGCAGCCAGTTCCTCGGAAGCGTCCATTTGGTTCGCGCTCATAATAGTTAAGCCTGGTTGATATTATTGGATTCTTATCGATTTGTCAAGTCCTGGGTTCGAAGTCCTGGGTTCGAAGTCTCGGTCTTTCTGGCGACGATTGGCGGGTCGGCCAGTGCTGATCTGAACCGGTCTGAAACGCCGCCCGCGTCTGCTTGCGACTGAACCGGGGCACGTGGGGTCAACGAAGAGTATTCCTCGCGCAAATGTCGGCCTACCAGGAAGTAACCCCGGGGTAGGAGTCTCCTCCGTCAGGTCCGGTCATTCGCATGGACGTGCCCACCCTGGAGAGGCGGAACTATACTGACACCGGAGTAAGCTCGCTGCCGTATTGGGCTCAAACCGCGATCAGGAACTCCTGGCCGCCCAGGTCTTGGCCTCCCTGCGAGTCATTGTCAAGTCCCTTCTCCGATCCGGGAGCCCGAGCCTGAGAAGGGTTGGCTGTGCATGGTGGGGCGCAGCGGGTTCATCGGATGGGCAGCCTTGATCCGATGGCAGCGCGGTCCACGGGCTGAGTCGGCGCAAGCGCGAGGCGCTCCCTCCCAGCCTACGTCATCCTTTGTTGGCAGGGACGGTGCGGTGGTTGGCCTATGGGGTCACAGACACGGAGGGACAAGATGGACAAGAATCGAAGGATCCGCAAGGTCATCAAGAGCCAGCCCACGCTGGAAGGTGCCGGGGTTCACTTGAAGAGGGCCTTCGCTTTCAGGGAGGTGCCCGCCTTTGACCCGTTCCTGCTCCTGGACGATTTCCGCTCAAGCGATCCGCGTGATTACATTCAGGGCTTCCCATGGCATCCCCATCGCGGAATCGAGACGATCACCTACGTCCTGCGTGGGAGCATCGAACACGGGGACAGCCTGGGAAACAAGGGGGTGATCCGCCCCGGAGAAGTTCAGTGGATGACCGCCGGCAGCGGCATCATCCACCAGGAGATGCCCAAAGGCGATGCCGCTGGACACATGGGCGGGTTTCAACTGTGGGCCAATCTCCCTGCCTCCCACAAGATGATGGGACCTCGATATCGCGAGGTAACCAAGGATGAGATCCCTGTGGTCTCCACGAACAAGGGTGTCGCAATCCGGGTCGTTTGCGGCGAGGTCGAGGGCACGCGGGGACCGGTGCGCGACATTGTCACCGATCCACAGTACCTGGACATAAGCGTGCCTGCGCGAACGGAGTTCGTGCACCCGACCAAGCCAGGAGACACGGCCTTTGCCTATGTGATCGAAGGCAGGGCGCGATTTGGCCCGGAAAAGAACCCTTTTGGCTACGAGGTCGAAGGGCTGAACTATTTCGATCTCGAGAGGAGCCCATTTGTCTCGAATGAAAGTGTGGTCTTGTTCGAGGCGGGCGAACAAATCGTGATTTCGACCGAGGCAGAACCCGCTCGCTTCCTTCTGATCTCTGGGAAACCCATTGGTGAACCGATCTCGTGGTACGGCCCGATCGTGATGAACACGCAAGAGGAACTTGAGGTTGCCTTCGCGGAGTATGAGAGGGGCACATTCATCAAGCACGGGAAGGCGTAATCCGAGCCGACTGGGCCCTATCTTTCACGCGGCCCCGTGAAGGAAACGCGAGACAGGTCCAAAGGCCAGGTGGAGGCCGAGGCCCTTCCTCTCGATTGCGGAACGACCGTTTCGGGCGCACGAGGTCGTGGACGAGCTTGTGGCGTGACGGTGCGGTTGGGGGCGCGAAGCCTGGCGAGCGGAGGAAGCGTTTCGGCCTCGACGGTCCTTGGTCCGGGGAGGTCTTTGCTGGCGCCGCGTGATCCGGACAATCTTTTCGAGGGACGGGGGCGCCTGCACTCCGCCCTCTGACGATCACCGACTAACAGCAGGAAGGGGCTACTCTTCGCCCAGGTAGACTTTGCGGACCATCGGGTTTGCCTGCAGGCCCGCGGCCGTGTCCTCGAGAACGATCGAGCCCGTCTGGAGAACGTAGCCACGGCTGGCGACCTGGAGGGCCATGTGTGCATTCTGCTCAACCAGAAGAATGGTCGCGCCCTCCTTCTGGTTCAAGCTGCGCACGACTTCGAAAATCGCCTGGACCAGAAAGGGGGCCAGGCCCATCGAGGGCTCGTCCATGAGGAGGATGCGAGGCTTGAGCATTAAACCGCGAGCAGTGGCCAGCATTTGCTGCTCACCCCCCGAAAGAGTGCCTCCCTTTTGATCGCTGCGCTCCTTGAGGCGCGGGAAGAGGCCGAACACAAACTGCATCCGCTCGGTCACCTCGGCAGGATCGGAGAGGGTGTAAGCTCCCATCTCGAGGTTCTCCTGCACGGTCAGGCGGGGGAAAATCCGCCGGCCTTCGGGGACGTGGCCCACGCCAGCCCTCACGATCTCATGAGCTGGCAGGCCAGTGATCGCTTTGCCGTCCAGCCGGATGCTTCCCTCGCGCGGGCGGACCAGCCCGGAAATCGTCTGCAGAGTTGTGCTCTTACCCGCCCCGTTGGCACCGATCAAGGTGACGATCTCGCCTTCTTCCACATGAAGGGAGATCCCCTTGAGAGCGTGGATCCGGCCGTAGTAGGAATGAACCCCATCGAGTTCCAGAAGGCTCATGGCACGCTCCTAGGCGGCTACCTGCGCAGCGGCCCCGCTGCCCAGATAGGCTTCGATCACACGGCGGTTGGAGCGAATCTCTGCGGGCAGGCCTTCCGCGATCTTTTCGCCATAGTCCAGCACGGTGATGTATTCTGATATCCCCATGACTACCCGCATGTCATGCTCGATCAGGAGGATCGTGATGCCCAGCTCATCGCGCAGGCGGCGGAACAGGGTCATCGCCTCGGAAGTCTCGTGAGGATTCATTCCGGCTGTCGGTTCATCCAGCAGCAGAAGCTTGGGGTCGGAGGCCAGCGCCCGGGCTACCTCCACGCGACGTTGCGCGCCGTAGGGCAAGTTCCGCGCGAGTTCGTCGCCCACGCCAGAGAGCCCGACGTAGTTCATCAGTTCTTGGGCTCGGGTGTGCGCGCGCCGCTCCTCCTCGCGGAAGGAGCCGGTCCGCAGCAGGGTGCCCACCTCGCTTTGATGCAGCCGGACGTGCATCCCCACCAGAATATTCTCGATGACGGTCATGGCCCCGAAGAGGCGGATGTTCTGAAAGGTGCGGGCAATCCCCAAGGCGGCGATTTGATCGGGTCGCAGGCCAATTAACGAATGGGCATCGAAGTGGATTTTTCCCTCTTCGGGCCGATTGATCCCCGTCAGGCTGTTGAAGAAAGTGGTCTTGCCTGCACCGTTGGGCCCAATAATGCTGACGATCTTGTTGGCTTCCAAGGAAAAATCCATCTGGCGGACCGCGGTCAGCCCCCCGAAGCGTTTGGTCACCCCCCGGGCTTCAAGCAGGGCCATTGGGCACCTCCCCCTTTGGAGCCTCGGAATTGTTGTCCTCTCCAGTGATCTCCCGCTTGCGCCGCTCGGCCGGGATCAGGCCAGCCGGGCGGTAGATCATCATCAGGACCAGGATCGCCCCAAAGAGCATGCGCTGGTACTGGGCGGGGTCAATCTGGGTGGAGAGGTTCTTCCAGGCGAAGTGGATGATCGGAATGACCGCGTTCGATTGCCTCAGCTGGCTAAAGTACAGGGAAAGGGCCTCCAGGACCTGGAGGTTGAGGATGATCACCACGGCGGCTCCCAAGATGACCCCCGGGATGCTTCCCAATCCACCCAGGATGACCATCGACAGCACCCCGATGGACTGCAGGAAGGTGAACGACTCAGGGCTCACAAAGGTCCGGCTGGCGGAGAAAAGGACCCCCATAACCCCCGCGAATGAGGCTCCGGCCGCAAAAGCCATCAGCTTCATCCGGACCAGTGGGACCCCCATGGCGATGGCGGCGGTCTCGTCCTCCCGGATCGCTGTCCAGGCCCGGCCGATCTTCGAGTCGTCAAGACGCCGGGCGACCGTCATAACCACGATAATCACGAACAGGGCGGCGAGGTAGAAGAAGAGGTCGTAGAAGTCGGAGTTGCTCACGTTGTGCCCGACCAGTGGGTTGAGCACGACCCGCAAGGCGTTCAAGAGCGCCGGCGGAAAGACCGGACGCTGGATCGGGGTAATGCCCTGCGGCCCGTTGGTGAGGTTCAGCGGGTGATCCAGGTTGTTGGCCAGCACTCGAATCACCTCGCCAAATCCAAGGGTGACGATGGCCAAGTAGTCTCCGCGAAGCCTAAGGACCGGGAGACCCAAGAGAATGCCCGCCAGGGCGGCGACTCCCACCCCAACAAAGACGAATAGGAAGAAGGCATTGGCCGGGAGAAAGAAAGCCGTCGTTCCCGGCTGGGTTCCCGGGACGGAGTGAAGCAGGAACATCTGCTGCGATCCGAAGATGGCCCAGGTATAGGCGCCCAGCGCGTAGAATGCGACGTAGCCCAGGTCAAGCAGCCCGGCGAATCCCACCACGATGTTCAGCCCCAGAGCCAGGGCGGCATAAACACTAATCTGGAAAGCAACTTCCAGATAGAAGATGTTGCGTATTCCCAGGATGGGCATCAAAACGAGCGTGATGAGCACGGCCAGCACAATCTTGACCCTTGTGCTCATCCGCAGGTAGTAGATCAGCAAGGCGGAGGAGGCGAACAGGAGGAAGGCCAGGATGGAGTTCGGGCTCAGGTAAACCAGGAAGGTGCCCAGAGCCAGATACAGGAGGCACAGGACATAGGAAGCCGGTCCCTTGTTCAAGGGCTCGCGCAAGGCGCGCACGGACCCGAGAAGGCGAGCTCTAAGGTCATTCAGCATGGATCACCTTTCCTGCAGTTCAGCCTCCCGCGGAGTCCCCAGGCGGCTGCAGTTCTTGTCCCGTCGCGGGTAGGGCGCACCACCCCCCTAGGCCTTCTGTCCGACTTCCTCTCCAAGTAGGCCGGTGGGCCGGAAGATCAGAACCAGAATCAGGATGCCGAATGCGATGATGTCCTTGTACTCAACCCCTGCGGCGCCCATCGTGTAAGTGGACAGGAAGGCGCCGGCGAAATTCTCCAGCATTCCCAGGACAATCCCTCCCAGCAGCGCACCGGTCAGGTTTCCAATACCGCCCAAGACTGCAGCCGTGAAGGCCTTCAGGCCTGGGTAAAAACCCACATAGGGGTCAATGCGCAGGAATTTCAGGGCGTACAGTAACCCGGCTGCCCCTCCCAGTCCGCCGCCCACCAGGAAGACAATGGAGATGATGAGGTTGACATTGATGCCCATCAGGCTGGCTGTCGATCGGTCCTGGGCGACGGCCCGCATGGCCTTGCCCACCTTGGTTGCGTTGACCAGGAAGTTGAGCCCCATGAGCATGAGGAGGGCCGAAACGATGACGACTACCGATTTGATCTGGAGGCCAAATTCGATGGGCGTCCCTCCGAGGAAGAACTTGGCCAGCGGGAGGCGCTCCTCGAAATTGCCGAAATCCGGGAAGACCCGATAGAACTGACCGGTGGTCAAGCTTTCGGTTAGCCGGATCGCATCCTGGAGAAAGAAAGAGACCCCGATCGCCGAAATCAGGGGGACGAGCCGGGGGGCCGCCCGCAGGGGGCGATAAGCAACGCGTTCGACGACAACGGCCAGGATTCCGGCAGCGGCCGTCCCTGCGACAAGGGCCAGGGCCAGCCAGCCGTAGGCGGCCCAGGGGGAGATCCCGGTTAGCCTGCCCGCGAGCTGCAATGCAATCAGGATCTCTACACCCACGAACGCACCGGTGGCGAAGATCTCGCTGTGCGCGAAATTGATAAACTCCAGGACCCCATACACCATGGAGTAACCCAGGGCGATGGCGGCGTACACGAAGCCCAAGGTGATGCTGTCGACCAGGACCTGGGGCAGGTTGGTCAAGGTGAATGTGAACAGGTCGACATGTTCACGCGCGAGGAGGGCCTTATCGGGCGCGGAGCCCCGCAGGATCAGGGCCAGGATCAGCATGAGTGCGGACAAAATCGCCCCGCTTCCCGCAACGAACACGATCACCTGACCCAGAGGGCGCAGCAACTCGCGCAGAGCGCGGGATTTCCAGATTCGTCGCATCGTGGCACCCGGATGAGGACCCGGCCTCCTCTGTCTGAGGAGGCCGGGCAGTCAGAAGGCTTATTGAGGCGGAGGTGGAGCGACGTTCAGGGTTTGCTCCACGGTGTTGTTGTCCCACTGGGCCGGGTCGGACGAGACCACATGGATCACGAAGTAGTTCGCGGTGGTCAGGTCACCGATGGAGTTGAAGTTGATCGTACCGGTGATCCCAGCGTAGTCCTTGAGGGCGCGGATGGCCAAGGCGACCTGATTGCGAGTGGGCGCCTTGCCGCCATTGGCCTTGGCCGCATTCTGGATGGCCTGCAGGCAGATCCCCATGGAGTCAAAGCCCTGAGCGGCGAAGGGTTTCGGGTCGGATCCGAACCGGGTCTTGAAGTCCACCTGGAACTTGGCCGTCCCGGGATACAGCTTGGCTGGCCCGGCAACCGTTGAGTAGTAGGTGCCGCCGCCCGCGGTGATCGAGGCGCCGGCGATATGAGCGGCCTCGGGCGAGTCGAACCCGTCATCACTGACGAGCATGCCGTTGAATCCCTTCTCCCGGGCCGCCTTGAGGAACACCGCGATCTGGTCGTAGATGCCCCCGAAGAAGATGGCGTCGGGGTTGGCGGCCAGGACCGGGGTGAGGAGAGCATCGAAGTTAGCCTTCTCATCAGTGCCCTCAAAGCCCAAGACCTGCATCCCCTTGGCCTTAGCCTCCGTCTGGAAGAACGTGGCGATGCCCTCGCCGTAGGTAGTCTTGTCGTCCAGGACGTACACCGACTTGACTCCCTTGGAGGCAGCGAAGTCCGCCGCGACCACACCCTGCACATCGTCGCGGCCAACGATCCGGTTCACCTCCAGGTAGCCACGGGTCGTAACCTTCGGGTTCGTGTTGGCGGGTGAGACGTTGGGCAGACCCGCGCTGTGGTACTCCTCGGACGAGGGGATTTGAACGCCGGAGTTGTAGTGCCCAACCACGCAGAGGACGGTGGGGTCAGCGACGATCTGCTTGGCGTTTGCGACACCAATGTCCGGATTGGCTTGATCGTCGTAGGGAGCCATCTGAACTGTGAAGCCCATGGTCTGGAGCGGGCCGCTCAACTGCTCCAAGGCAAGTTGGGCGCCGTTCTTGATGTCCACCCCAATCGCCGATTGGCCGCCCGAAAGCGGGGTTTGGGTGGCGACCCGGATGGTAACCGGCGCGGCGCCTCCGCAGGCGGCGAGCACCATGCTGCTGATGACCAATAACGAAAGCAGTGCGAGCTTCTTGGACATTCCCTTCCTCCTCCCAAGGTGCATCAACTTAGTCGAGAATCGGGCACCAAGCTTCTCATACCCTTGTGGGCTTTGGGGCATCCCTCCCTTCATTGGTGGAGAGCGGCAGAACCCTCATGAAATCCGTGGACTCGGCCGCCAAGACCAGGCGGCCAATGGCACAGCCTTTTGGCTGTGAATTCATCGAGGGTTGCAACCGGTTTCCCCAGGGCGTATTTGCCCGATTGTATGCAATGGGCGACAAGCGGTCAAGTGGCGAAGCGCCCGAACAGGAAACGCATCGCCTTCTGGCCTGGCGCACCAGCGCAGACGGGTGCGAACAGGGTTGGATTCGGGGCAGGTGGGGGCGCGCCCCGTTGCGGCATCTCTTCGTCTCAAATCACTCCCGCCATCTTGGCCAGTGTCTCCAGGTCCGGAACTTCCAGATCTGGCTCGGCCTGGGCGGGAGGTGTCGCTCCGAATCCCCCTCTTTTTTGGCGTCTGTTTACCCACACCGTCGGCAATCCCAGGCGTTTTGCCGGAACGATATCATGAAAGAGACTCTGGGCCACATGGAGGATCTTGTGCCGGGGGAGCCCGATTTGCTCCAGCGCGAGCTGGAAATTGTTCAACGAGGGCTTGTAGGATCTTGCCTGTTGGGCGGTGATCACCCAGTCGAATCGCACTTGCAGTCGCCGTGCCGAAGACGCGAACAGGTCGTCGTCGATGTTGGAAAGAATGGCGAGCTTGTACTTCCCCTTCAGCGCAATCAAGGCACGGGCAGAGTCGGGAAATGCTGGCCAGTTCTCTACGGACTTGGAGAAACACTGCAGCTCGGTTTCAGTTGGCGCAAACCCCAGTCTCTTGCCAAACCCTTCCAGCACCATTTGCAGCACGGTTCGGTATTCATGATATTCGCCGCGCTCGGCATCGGTCTCCAATTCGCCGTAAAGTTCGAGGGCTTTCTCAATTGCGATTCGAGTGTGATGGTTCCTCAAGACGGGACGGAGGGCCGCCCAAATCCCGGTCTCCCAATCAATCAACGTCCCGTAACAATCGGAGGTTAGAACTTCAAAGTCCTCGAATTTCAACATGCGACCCTCCAGACATCGGCATTGGCAGGAGCCGCCGATCTCTGAACCCGCGCACGGTTTCCTTCCACTGACTCACAATCAGAATCGTGGAAAGGGCCAGGATCTAGAACCCCGACAAAGTCATAAGGGCGATATCCCTCCCGGCGGTTCGGGTTCATGCATCGAAAGCCGCGCAGAGTCACGGGCGATCGAGTAGGATCCAGATCTTGCGAAATCCATTCCCTTCGGGCGCCGGCCGTGCCAGGGCCAATGGGGCAAAACCAGGCCTGTCGAACAGGAAGGCCAGGCCCGGATTTCCCATACGCAATCGACCCTTACCCCTGCCTGAGGTCCCCTATTGCATTCAGCCAACCGTGCCAACGACTATCTTGCATGGCTCCGGTCGCAAGGTTGAACCAGTGACTTGCGTACCCCTGGAAGTCCTCGTCCAATTTTGAGATTCCGGATTGGGCCGTTCCCCACATGGCCTCATGGACTTCGGAAATGGGCCACATGAGCCTCAGGCGGGCCTCTCGGGGCGGTGAGACCTCTCCGAAATAGGACTGCAGAAGTATTTCGACCTGGCGGTCGTCAAGATCATGATGATGACTGAAGTTGGCAAGGTCGAAGAAGATGTCGCCCATGCCGGCGTATTCCCAGTCCAGAATGCGAAGTTCACCCTGCTCGTCAAGGAAGTTCAGGTTCAGGAGATCGTCGTGGCAGGGGGTCGGAATATACGGATCCTTGAGAAGGGCCCTTTCCGCGTCGTGCACTTGCTCCATGATCCATGCGAAATTGCTGGGAAAGGGGCACTGGCGGTCGCGGGCCACAGCGGTGAGCCTTTCGATCCGCCGGAAGGCGTTGAACTGGGCGGGTAGAGGCGGTCCATTCGTGTGAAACAGGTGCAGCTTTTCGGCGACGCGCCTCAGATTGTCGGTCTTGCGCATCTCCTGCGGAGGGACAGGGACTCCGAGGATGTATCGAGTCACGAGGTAGCCCTCGGGCTGGATGAAAAAGAGAACCTCAGGAGCTATGCCGAGCTTGCCCGCCTCCAGGTTCGCTACATGCTCCGCCTCGCGGTTTATGCCGAGGAGCTCAGTGCCCGAACCTGTGATGCGAATGACAAACGTGCCCTCGCCCGAGCTGACCTTGTAGTTCAGGTTGGTAATTCCTCCTGTGAGGGGCGAGATGGCGAGATCGGAACGTCCTGCCAGGAAGGGGACTCGGCTGATTGCTTCATTGATTGTCAACGCCATTCTCTCACCTCAAGGGAACCAGGGGGGAGACAGAACCTTGCCGGCCTTGCTCGACCGCGGCCAGAACTCAACCAAGGAACGGCGACCAGCGCAGGTGCGGATTGGAGGATCCCGCTTCCAATCTTCTCGTGTGGGAGGGCAAGAGCCAGGAACTGACAAATAGGGAACCATCATTTCTTCCGGCCGCGTGATCTCGGCTCAACTTAACGCGGGGTGCCCTAGATCGAGAAGCTGGGGCCATCCCTATCGAGCCAAAAAGCGTTCTGCCGAGGCGCGCCATGAGCACTCGCTCCCTTTGGCCAAGTCCCTGACGCTTCCTGCAAGCATCTCGCATTGTGGGGGCCGATTCGGGGGCTATGGCCGCCGATGTTTCCCACTGGGATGTCCTCGGGAGGAACATGGAACCGCAGGCATGGGCTCACCAGAGCGGCCCTACTGGCCGCCTGACTCGCCCTATGATTGGCCCGAGCTCTCGCGCCCCAGAGCCTGGCAGGCATCGTAGCACAGTTGGACAAGTTGGCCCCTTCTTCAAAGTGGCACTTCCCTTGAGGCGATTCCGGGATGAAGACTGCGATGGACCTCGCTGGAAGCACGCCTCGGTGCTCTCCAAACCTGTGGGACGGCGGGATCGCGAGACATGCCCTCCTTCCCCTGGGCATCATCCCTTTGGCACGGGAGAAGCCAAGGCATCGGCGGGGGCCCCTTTTATCTCCAAGGGAGGATTTGTTTCAAGCGATCAGCGGTTTCCTCGAAACTGGTCCCAGACAGCCAGGGCAGGTTTGGGAGTGCGGTCGGATTTCGCCAAACCCAACGCGTCAAACCAGCCGAGGGTACCAATATCACCGGCATGCCCCTGCAAGAGCAGGGTAGGGGCGTAGGATGCGAGATTGAAGTCATTGAAGAGCAGGTAGATCCAGAACGCCAGGCGGCTGCCCATCTGAGTATGAATCGCGTTGAGGTAATCCACCTGGAATTGCGTGGAGCCTTTGACGACCCCATTATCTTGTGTGGGAATCCCGCCTTCGGCCACCGCCAGCGGCTTCGCCGTCCGCCCCACGAGGGGGGCATAGTAATCCGCCGGAATGGTCCCAGCGCTGGGCAATCCGACCCATGGATAGGTGGATATGGCCCAAACGTCCAGTTTCGGTTCATAGGCCTCGACTTGGTCCCAGTTTGTCTGATAGGGTTTCCTTCCCCCAGCGACGCCCTGGATCAGGTTGTTTAGTTCTTCCCACTGGAAGGTTACAAACACCTGGGTGTCAGGTGATTCCGCCTTGACGAGATCGTAGACGGAGCGATACAGGCTGAGGTAGTTCGGGTAGTCCTCAGGATGGGTATCCTGGTAGGTGTTGATCTCCGAGCCCAGTCCCAGGTAGTGCGGGTGGAATTCGCGAACGATCCGAAGGGTGAAGTTCGTGAAAGCGGAGCGTACCTGGGGGTTGCCAAAGCTCGCCTTCCATCCGGAGGGTAGGCCGGCGAACTCGCGGCGATTGAGTCCGTTCAGCGGGTCAACCACGAAGATTACATCCAGGCCGTTCTGGTGAGCGAGAAGGTACTGATTCTGGATGTTCGTGATGGCCTTGGAGCTCGTCGCGGAACCCTGGGAGAAATCACTCCACGGAATGGCTTGCTGAAGCAAAACGACGTCCGCGTGTTGGGCGATGGCCTTGTAGGTGTCCAGGACGCTCTGCGTGCTGAGCTCAGGCGGGGTTGGGAAGAACCCGTAGGCGGTCTGACCGGATTCGAATGGAGACCGGGATAGGGTCGGGATGGCGCCAGGCGGAGCGGACCCGCCACAAGCCAAGCCGGCCAGGACTAAGGCGAGTAGAGTTGCGATGAGCCCCGTTTTCATTTTCGGACTACCTCCTTGCGGTCGAACGCAGCTGCATTTTCAAACAGCCTGCAGAACCGGTGGTGGAACGATGCTCGGCGGCCAGCGTGCCCTCTAACCAGAGCCGTCCAATGGGGCACTGAGTGGAATCCAAATCAGGCAGAACCCCACTTGCCAGATGTGACGGGTGAGTGCTCGCTCGACGAGCTACATCGGCCGAAGGGTGAGGCAACTCCAAATGCTGGCGAGTAGAATGGAACCGACCGCAGAGGTCCTGGAGTTGAGGAGCATCAGGTTCGACCAAAGGAACTCGCATGAATACATCACGATGAGCAACAGCAGGAGCAGCCGGTGGCTTCTCCATCCCCTCGAAAAGATGAAGTAGGTGAGGGCGACGACGATCAATAGGTGCTGGAGGAACACGTAGGGCATCCGTGCGGCCCATCCCGCATGGCGTGAGTGCCAGACCGCTACATATTCGGCGAGGGGAGCCAGAGGGACAGCGAAAGGCCAACATGCCGAAGGGCCTTGGAGGTGCTGGAAGGGCCTACCCTGGCCATGAGGCCTCCCGCGGCGAGTGGAGGATCTCAACAAGGTCGTGTGTGACCATGTGTATATGTCGCGGGCCGCCGGATGACCTCGACTCAAGAAGCTCGGTGGCTTCGGGGATTATCCCACTCCCTGTCGAAAAGGAAGCCACACGTCTCAGCCTCGCCTTTCTGTCCCCGGGCCGCGCCGACTTGATGTGATCAGGCTTAGGAAGAGGATGCCACCAGAGCAAGCGGATTGGCAGGTCGGACTACACCCAAGAAGAGGGAGCACGCCTGCTCGCGCGGGGGCGGAGCGGTCAGTTGAAGTCCCTGATCTCCGGGCCGGCTGAGGTTTCCTTCTAATCACCGCCCCGAGCGAACCGACAGGAGGATTGTCTCTCACTGGCCGCCTCGAGCCAGAACGGCTGGGAGCGACTACGAAGGTATCACGAACAAGGTTAGGCGGAGACTTTGCAAGAGCCAACCCGAAAGTCACAGATCGACATCGTCGTGGAACAGGGAGGAGCCGCGCCTCACAAAGCCACGGTTCCTCCCGGAGGCAAGCGGGGCTGGGCTCAGAACAGCCGCCGCGGCATGTCGCAATGGACCCAGGGCCTCGGGGTTACGGCTCCGGTCCCTCATATCTTCCACGCACGCACATTCGATCCGTTTGTGGATTCCCCATTCTCCCGTGCATTGAGCAGGGCAAGGTTCGGGTACGGGTGCAGCCGCGAGGTCTCCTCCGCTGCGGTGGCAGAACCGAGTTGATCCCAACCGCCACGGGGTCTGGGTGCAACGGTTTTCAACGGAATTGCATATGGGACTGGTAACGCAGTCGATCTTGGTGCTAGGGCCTAGCTGATCCGCTCGAACTTCGCTCCAGGTGTTGCGCACACTGGGCACTGGGCTGGCGCGCTGCCGTAGTGGGTATAGCCGCAGATTGGACACACGTAGTAGTCCTCGTTGGAGGTTTCCTTCCCCAGCGTCTCGATGGCTTTTCGGTAGAGACTCTCGTGCACTTTCTCCACCGCCAGCGCGTATTGGAAGGAGCGCAAAGCCTGCCGATTGCCATCCGCTTCCGCGTCCCGAACAAAGCCCGGGTACATCGTCACGGCTTCATAATTCTCGGCTCGGACGGCGGCCTCGAGATTCTCGGAGGTGGACTTGATTTCCCCTAGGGCTTTGAGATGGTTTAGCGCGTGGACGGTTTCGGCGTGGGCTGCCGCCCGGAACAGCTTGGCCGCTTGAGGATGGCCTTCTTCTTCGGCCCTCTTGGCGAAGGCGAGGTACCTGCGGTTTGCCTGGGATTCGCCCGCGAATCCAGCCTGTAGATCTTCCGTGCTCTTAGACATCTGGGTCCTCCTCAATGACAATGTTTTCCCTTCATTTAATCGTGGATCAACAGGGATTGCTACCCAGGGGGCTCACGTCTTCCCCGTGACAGACATCCTCCAAACTGCGACGTGTCCCACCCTCGAAGCCTGGCGGGCGTGGACCAGGTGAATGGATCAGATCGGGGTTCGCCACGAGCGGATGCTCCTCCCCTTGGGCCAGTAGTGCTTGTAGTCGCTCTGGGCCTCAATTGGGGCTGGCCGAAGCTCTTCATCCGGGTCGGGAGCCAGCCTATTTTCGGGAAGGTGAATGATTTCTCTTGACGAAGGGGGCTGCGCGTGTTATAAGCCGCTTGACAACCGAACATTGTCCCTCGTTAGGCGAGGCGTCTGCGTGAGACACAGGCCGCTGCCCCGAAACGTCGAGAGACGCCAAGGGGTAGACCAGGCAGGGCCGGAATAAGGCTCTGCTCAAAGTGGCTGGGGCAAGTGCCCTACGCTACGCAGTGCCAAAGCTCGACCAGTGGGGGCCGTCGGACGGCATTTCGTGCCGCCCGCACACGTGTGTGAGTTGAACGCCTCCCTGGTCCGATCGGGAGGCGTTTCTTATTGAAGCCCCGTGGGGTTGATCGCCAGTGCGGCTGAGGTGGGAGCCAGGCGGGCGAACTGTACATGGCGGCGGCCGGGCCCAAGCCCGGAGGCCGCAAGGGATTGAAAGCGTGCTGTCGGGAAAGGAGGCTGAGGATGGATTTGGCGGCGAGGGCCTTTTATACCAACCGCAGGATCCTGAAGTTCCTGAGGCTTCTTGCGATCATTGCCGGGCCGGGTATCCTCGTGATGGTGGCGGACAACGACGCCGGCGGGATCACGACGTACGTCGCCACTGGGGCCAAGTACGGGTACGGGCTGATCTGGTTCCTGGTCTTGCTCGGGCCGATTGCATATGTCGTCCAGGAAATGACCGTTCGTCTGGGAGCGGTCACGAAGCGCGGTCATGCCGAGGCCATTTTCGATGCCTTTGGCACGTTCTGGGGATGGTTTTCCCTCTTTGATCTGACCCTCACCGATTGGCTGACCTTGATCAGCGAGTTCATCGGGATGACAGCGGCTCTGCGGATTTTTGGGGTCGCCAACTGGGCCACGGTCGTGGTCGTGTCGATCCTGATGGCCTTCATGGTCCTGCAAGGCCGGTACTGGACCTGGGAAAAGATCGCTCTCGCCTTCTGCGTGATCAACCTGATCTACATCCCGGCCGCCTTTCTGGTGAATCCCCATTGGTCGGATGTCGCCCGGATCGGGCTCATCCCCAATCTCCCCGGGGGGTTAAACAACACCATGTTTTTCTTCCTGATGGCCAATGTCGGCACAACCATTGCTCCCTGGATGGTCTTCTTCCAGCAGAGCGCGGTCGTCGACAAGAACCTCAAGGAGAAGGACATTCTGTGGGGCCAGCTGGACACCGCCATTGGATCGGTTTTCACGGTGGTCGTCGCGATCTTCTGCGTCGTTGTCACCGGGGCCGTGCTTCACGGCGTGAACATCCAGAGCGCTGCCGAGGCAGCCGTGGCGCTGATGGGTTTCAACAAATACGCGGGAGCTTTCATCGCGATTGGACTGTTCGATGCCGGGTTCCTGGGCGCGATCTGCATCTCCCTCTCCAGCTCCTGGGCGGTGGGCGAGGTTTTCGGCTGGGCGCACTCCCTGAATAACAAGGTGAGAGAGGCCCCCTGGTTCTATGCCCTTTACTTCCTCCTGCTCGTCTCGGCCGGGATCGTGGTCCTGATCCCAGGTGCGCCGCTGGTCGTGATCACGCTCTTTGTTCAGGTGGTCGCTACCACCCTGTTGCCCGCCGCCCTGGTGTTCCTGATCCTGCTGTTGAACAATGAGGAGCTGATGGGGAATCACAGGAACACTACCTTCCAGAACGTGGTCGACTTCGCGATTGTTGTCGGGCTGATCCTCCTTTCCTCCGGATACAGTTTGACGACCTTGTTCCCCAATCTGCTGAAGTAAGAGAGGGAGGTGCGTCGATGGAAACCATACGAAATGGGCTCCGGGGTCTGGCCGAGCTGGTCCGGGAAACCAATCGAAAGTACAAGACCCCGCGCCTCAAGATGACGCCCATGGTGCGGGTTTCGCTCTTGTTGCTCCGAGCCTATTTGCTTGGCATGATCCTTCTCTTGATCTACAAATTCATCACAGTGGTAGCAGCTCGCTGAGGAGGAATCCGATGGACGCGAAGGCGAAGGTTGGAACGCCCCTGATGGAGGCCTCTTTCTTCCTGAGCGAGATCCTGGGGGTTCGGGTGACCATCGAGAAGAAGGCCATCGGCAAGCTCGATGATCTGGTCATCAAAGAGGAGGAAGCCCTGCCAGTCGTGACGCATCTCGTGGTCTCCCGACCATTTGGAGAGACGGCTGTGATTCCCTGGAGCGCGGTCGCGAAGATGGACACCAAAGCGGTTGCCCTTTCCTTGAGCGACCTCGCTCCCTTCGTCGGCAAGCCGGATGACCACGCCGTCCTCCTCAGAGACCACATCCTGGATAAGAAGGCGATTGACATGGACGGCCGGGAAATGGAGGTCGTTTATGACATCAAGCTGGTCCTGAGGAACGGGACGCTGTACGTCACCGACGTCGATCTCAGCCGCTATGGCCTTCTGCGTCGCATGGGACTGACCGGCCTGGCGAACTGGTTCTACAGCCTGGCCGAGACGATCCGCGACAAGACTATTTCCTGGTCGTACATCCAGTCCTTGCCTGAGGACCTCGGGAGCTTTCGCGGGAACCTGCGGTTCAAGGTGCTCAAGGAGAAGCTGGCCGACATCGAACCGGTCGATCTGGCGGATATCTTCGAGGAAATGGAGCCGGACCAGAGGGTCAAGCTCTTTGACGCGCTCGAGTCCGAGCATGCCTCGGACACCCTGGAGGAGATCGAGCCGAGCGTGCAAAGGGATCTGGTCGAGTCCCTCAAAGTCGAGAAAGTGGCGCAGCTGGTCGACCAGATGACGACGGGACAGGCCGCCGATGTCCTTTCGATCCTTTCGGCCTCGGAGGCGAACGGGATCTTGAAGCTTCTCGATCCCGAAAACGCCCAGAAGATACGCGCGATCATGGATCACCACGAGGAGCGCATTCTGGACTATGCCACTCAGGAGTACATCGGCTTTCCACCCGGCTACACCGTTGGAAAGGCCCAGGACGAGTATCGAACGGCAGCCAAGGGCAAGGATGTGGTCATGTACATCTATGTCGTTGACCCGCTGGGCCGGTTGCTGGGGGTGATCGACATCAAGGAGCTGCTCCAGGCGGAGGACAGCGCAGTCCTGAGTGACATCCTGGTCGACAACTACGTTAGCCTGGAACCCGACACGACACTCAAAGAGGCCTACGAGATGTTCGCGCGCTACGACTACCGCGCGCTGCCGATCACCGACCCAGAGCGTAAGATCCTCGGGGTGGTGCCCTACCGGGACGTAATGAATCTGAAGCACCGGTTCGTGGAATAGCCTTCGCCGCGCAAGTCTTGGATGGCAGGGCTCGTCCTTCCGTGGCTGGCGGAGCCACACTCTTTATCCTCTGCCTCGCGCCTCGGCGGCCCTGGGCGGAACAGTCTGCGAGGATGCCGGTTTGACCCGGGACGGATCCCAGAAGGATTCCCGGATGGTGATGAAGGCTCGACGGTCGGCACAGTGGAGCGGCCGCGATCCAAGGGAAACCCTCAGCCAAGAAGGCAACCTGGCGCTGCGGGCTGGCGCCGCGGCCGAGGGCTCGGGGCCCAGTTTCTGGCATCGTGAAACAAAGAGGCCGCTTCGATGAAGCTTGCATTTGACCCAGGGGATGAGAACCGCTTTTGGGAAGCGGTCGAAAGCATCCCCGGCTATCCAAGGGCGGAAGGAAGGCCGATTCAAGCGATGCTCTTTGAGCCGGATGCTCTTGAGCAGCTCTCTGGTGTGCTGGAGGCGATTGGCGTGCCCCGTCCCGGGCCCCTTCTTGCGGTCATGGATCCTACCCCGATGCGCCGCGGGAGGGACTCCCTCAAGCCGCTCTTGCTTGATCGGCTGGCTCACACAGGCTGGCAGGTCAAGAAGCTCGTCCTGGAGCCGGACCGTACCGGTCAAGTGCACTCCGACATGTTTCAGATCGAGCGGGTCCAGCGCGAGCTGAGGTCAGGGGCAGCCCTGCTGGCGATCGGATCGGGCACGATCACGGACATTGCCAAGCATGCGGCCTTTCTGGCCGGGCAAGAAACCGGGTCGAGAATCCGCTTTGCAGTCCTTCCAACAGCGAACAGCGTAAGCGCATACACCTCTAATATGGCGCCAACCTTTGTCCATACTCTGAAGCGGACCCTCCCCTCGCGCTATCCGGATGCCGTGATCTGCGACCTGAAGACCCTGCGCGATGCGCCCCATGAGATGACTGTGGCCGGAGCGGGGGACTTGCTCGCAATGTTCGTCAGCGTCCCCGACTGGTACCTGGCCTGCCGCCTGGGCCTGGATTCGGGATACAGCGAGCTTCCGCGACTGCTCCTGGGCTCCCTGGACACAATTCTTCTCGAGCAGGCAGAGGGGATCGGCTCCCCCACCCTGGAGGCCATGGCCATCCTCGCCAAACTGGTCATCCTGGGCGGTCTCGCGATGTCCCTCTCGCATGCCACGACCCCGATGTCCGGCTTTGAGCACGAGATGTCGCACCTGCTCGACCTGCAGGCCAAGGTCGCCGGCCGGCCGCTCGCGGTGCACGGGACGCAAGTGGGTCTGACCGCGGTGATCGGGGCGGCGAGCTACGGGCACTTTCTGGGTGAACTCGAGCCGGCCGAGGTCGAAGTGGAGAGGTGCTACCCCGCGCCTCCGCAAGTGCAGGCGAAGATCCTCGAGGGGTTCGCAAAACTCGATCCCACAGGAAAAGTTGGAGGGGAGTTTTGGTCCGGCTATAGGGTCAAGCTCGAGGCCTGGCACGCGCACCGAGCGGAATTCGTTTCCGTGTTGAAGGAGTGGCCGCAGATGCGCAGGGAAATCCAGAGCCGCACTTGCCGCCCTGAGCTCCTTGTCCGGATTCTCCGCGCGATCGGCGCTCCTCTTGACTTCAGGCAGCTTACCCCGCCGGTGGATGAGCCCGAAGTCCGCTTTGCTTTCGAGAATGCGCCCTTCATGCGCCGTCGAATGACCATTGCCGACCTTCTGGTATTCCTCTCCTGGGACCGTGAGAGGTTGTGGCACGAGGTGTGGCGGGAAAGCCGCGAGCTCGGTGAAGGGGCGACCCGCTGACGGTTGGCCTGACCGCAGGCAGAGCAGGCCTGGAGCCACTGATCACCGGGAGGTGCGCAGGCAAGAATCTCGCTGCGGCACACATTGCCCCCCAATTCCCGCTGATGATTGAGGCCGTCGTTTCGTGACCGGAGACAGGAAGAGTTGTGGGGCGCGGCGGACCTCGAGCCCGCCCCCGCACGCAGGAAAGTGGATCTCGTGGTCACAGGGACCGCCGGCGCCCGGTGGACCCGCAGGCCGGCGAAATAAAGTGGCTGGGAGTTTGCGCGCTCGCGGTCCCAGCCGGCGACCGGTTCCTTAGTCAATCGAAACGGGTGACAGGCACAATTGTGGAAACGACTCTTCTTTCTCGCCTTCGCTGCTTTCTCCTGGATATGGATGGCACCTTCTACCTTGGCGATCGGCTGCTGGCCGGTGCCCTTCGCTTTATTGAGGAGGCAACCCGCCACAACAAGGATTTCCTCTTTCTGACCAACAACTCCTCGAGGGATCGGCGCTACTACGCGGAGAAGATACGGCGGTTGGATCTGCCGATCCCCGAGGGCAAAGTATTCACCTCGGGGGAGGCGACCGCTCTCTACCTGAGGAATGGGCATGCGGGAGCCAAACTGTTCGTGGTGGGAACGCCGGAGCTGGAGCGCGAATTCAGACGGCAGGGGTTCTCCCTGACGCGGGAGGACCCGGATGTCTGTGTTCTGGGATTCGACACCAGCCTCACTTACGACAAGCTCTGGAAGTTGTGTGACTGGGTGAGGGCCGGCCGGCCGTATGTGGCGACCCATCCGGATTTCAATTGCCCGACCCGCTCGGGATTCATGCCCGACACGGGAGCCATGATTGCATTCGTGAAGGCGTCCACAGGCCGGGAGCCGGATGTCGTCATCGGCAAGCCAAACCGCTGGATAGTGGATTGCGCAGCGCGCAAGCTGGGACTGCCACCGGAAAGTCTGGCCATGATCGGCGACCGGCTCTACACCGATATTGCCCTGGGGAGCACTGCGGGGATTACCACCCTTCTGGTCCTGAGCGGCGAGACCCGCCGAGAGGATCTGAGGGATTCGCCCTTCCAGCCTTCGCTTGTATTTGAGGATTTGGACGGGGTTGCGGATTGGCTCGGGGGAAAGGCCTAGGGAGGCATTCACTCCGCAGGATTCCGGCCCGTTCTCTCCGCGGTGGAAGGCCGGGGCTTTCTACGCGGCAACTCCTTTTTGACGGACCCCATCCCGTGGGACGGTCGCCGCAAGCGTTTCAAGATGACCCGCGGAAGGCCGCCTTCAGGGGTGGTTGAAGCGCTGTGGGTCGGGGGTACTTGCCCCCCGCCGAGCTAATTCGGTTTCGACCAGGGTCGGGCCTGCGTTTCGGATCTCGTGGGCGATCGGTCGTGCAGCCCACCCGCATGTCAGGCTGAACCGCAAGACAAGAGAGCTCGGCGGCCAGATCCCTCGCGGTAGCCCGAGCTGCGCGGAGACCCTCGCAAAGCGGTCGGCTGAGGTTTTAGGACGCTCCCTCTGGGCCAGGGGAGGCGGGCGGCCCATGGCGCTCCGCGAGCGCAGAGCCGCAGCGAACGGCGACGATCTCGGCCAAGATACTGAGGGCAATTTCCTCCGGTGCGCGGCCCCCCAGGGCCAGCCCGATCGGCGCTCGCATGCGCGCCAGTTGGACCGAGGTGATCCCCTGCGCCAGCAGGCGCACGCGCCTCAGCTTCTGCGTCCTCTCGCTGCCCAGCGCGCCCACGTAGAACGCATCGCTGCGCAGTGCGACCAAAAGGGCCGGGTCGTCAATCTTCGGGTCGTGCGAAAGGACCGCAACGGCGCTGGAGGGGGTCAGCCCAATCTCTTGCAGCGCCTTGTCCGGCCACGCGTTGGTGACCTGGTCGGCTTCCGGGAACCGGGCGGCGGTCCCAAACGCGCGCCGAGGGTCGACGATGACCACGCGGAATCCAAGCAGCTTTCCGATCTTGGCTACCTCCGCCCCGATGTGCACGGCCCCAACCACGACCAGGGTGGGGGGCGGGAGCTGGGTTTCAAGGAAGATCTCGGTGTCAGCGGGATAGGCACGGGGCTCGGCGGCGGGGACGGTCAGCGCGGCCCGCGCCTCCGGCAAGACCTGTGCGCGCAGGTCGCCCGTCAGCGAGCCGGCGACGGCGCCATCCTGCTGAACCAGGAGAGTCTGGCCGAGAAGATCCGCGCGTCCCCGGATCACTGTGGCGCGCACGATGGGGGACCCCTTCTCCAGCGAGACCCGCAGGCGGTCGAATGCGCTCGGTGCGCCTTCCAGGCCCGGGCGAAGCAGGGGGGCGAGCGGCTCCACGAAAATGTCAATCTCCCCGCCGCAAGCTAGGCCCACCTCGAGTGCGGCATCGTCGGCGACCCCGTAGTGGAGCGACTTGGGTCGTCCGGTTTTCAGCACGCTCAGCGCCTCTTCGACCACCGCGCTCTCGACACAGCCTGCGCTCACCGACCCAGCCATCTCGCCGGAGCGGCTGACCGCCATCTTCGAGCCGGGAACACGCGGAGAGGAACCCCAGGTGCGTACGACCGTGGCCAGCGCCACGGGCTCTCCCTGCGAGGTCCACCTCAGGATATCGGCCAGGACATCTCTCATTTCTCTCCCCACCTTTCGGGCGCCCATGCGCTAACCCAAGGATACCCGAAACCGAAGAGGGCGCGGCTTGCGAGCCCCTCGCTTGGTGCGCGTCAGGCAGCTTTCTCCTGGGGCCCTATCCGCGCGCCGCTTTGATTCTCGCCTCGAGCTGGCTCAGCCGCTGGTCGCGCTCCTTCACGAAGTGTTCGATGCCTTTCAGCAGCCGGTCCGGAGAAAGGTGAGCTTCCTCGAGCACTTCTTCGACGGTCGCCCCCGTGCGCCAGCGGTTGTCCCAGTCGGCGGTCATGGCATGTTCCTCGCCGACCTCGTTAGACATCCAATCCCGCATCGCCTCCCAAGATTGGGTGCTGATCACGGTCGAGTTCGACCGGTCAGCATCGGAAAGGAGGTGCTTGCGGAAGCTTTCCGGCTGCAGGGGGAACCGCTCCGGGCTGGGGCGGTGCACGATCTTCACGTTCAGGACGCGCCTCTCGAGCTCAGGCAGGATCTTGATAGGGCTGACCATGGAGCTCGTCCCTTGGGCGATGATCGCACCGCCGCGGGACAGGCCGGTCTGGTAATCTCGCACCAGATACGTGCCCCGGCCCGCTTCGAAGTGCGAGGCGATCGCCAGCCTGGCCCGGTCGGCGGTTTCAATCGGCGGCCGGCCAAGGTGGAGCACCACGATGGCAGACTTCTCCCGCAGAGCCGCCCCCAGAAGGACGGGAACCTCATTGTGCTTCCAGGGGTGGAGATTGATGGTCTGCCCCCTGGGGAAGGGGTGCATCACGGCCGGCTCGAACATGCCGAAGTGCGTCCTGTCATCGGCCGTTTCGGGTCCGGAATGGCCGGCGCCAAAACAACCTTTCCGACCTCGAACTGGCAGTCCTGGGCCAGCTGCCCGAAAAGGCGCAGCATGCCATATTTCAAATAGGAGAACGACCCGTAGGTGGAGCAGGCGCCGTAGAAGCCATCAAATTCCTCTTCCGGCTTGGCAGCGAAGTTGACCCGACGCCATCCCGACCAGGATGCAGGCATTGGCGAACTCAGTAATCTCCTGCGGCAGAAAGACGCCCGCCGGGCTGGCCATAGCGTTCATGCCATCCGTATCCCTTTAAGTCCTCATACACCTTGCCGAAGCCGCTGACGTTGGTCGAGTCGGCAAGATCGGCCGAGCAGGCCACAAAGAGCGGTCGACCCTACTTCTTCTCCCCGAAGGCGTTGACCAGGCACCCCACTTGGCAAGCGCCGCACGGCTGGCGATCGAGGTTTCCGGCTTGGCGAACAGATCCTGCGGGTAATTCCGGTAGTCGTAAAGGCGGGTGTCCTGCCAGGGGATGCCGCGTTTTCCTAGGCGGAAGCTGGTGGACCACCGCGTCAGGAGGCTGAGGCCCTTTGTGCGTTTCGCAAGCGCTGGGCGCCTTGATGAGGTTGCTGTAGACTTGGGGTCGAGGATCCGATTTGCCAACAGCCGCTCGGGAGCCCCCTGATCAGGGGCAGTGGGCTGGGAGAGCGGGGGCTCCCTGGGCTGCCTCGTATCGTCCCTCACTCGCTTACGGTCCGCGGGAAACAGGGGTCCTTTCGGTGACCAGGTGGATCATCAGGCCGAACATGGATTCGGAGACGAAGGCCCTCAGCAATTCTCTGATTGGCGAGATCTTCAAGGCCCTGGGTCGCCCCGAGCACGGCTGGGCTCGGAGGATCTTCGGGCCGCTGTTTTCTCTGGCGACAGACCGGTTATCTGAAATCGGAATGACCTTCGACCGGATGTGTGAGGATCAAGGGTTTCCAATTGCCGCGGAGTGGGCTCTCACGAACTGGTGCCGGGACCTGGCGGCACGGGGCACCGAGATGATACCCGCGGAAGGCCCGCTTCTGGTCCTATCGAACCATCCGGGGACTTACGACATGCTTATGGTTGCGTCTCGCCTGAAACGGAAGGACCTTCGCATTTTCGCTTCGGATATCCCATTTCTCATGGGTCTCCCGAACGCTTGCCGGTACTTCATCTTCCTCAACCTGGACGCGAAAGAGCGCATGACCAAAACGCGTGAGGCCGCCCGGCACCTGCGGGACGGCGGTGCCGTCCTGCTGCAAGGCTCGGGCCAGATCGATCCGGACCCTGCCGTATCCGAGGAGGCGGCCCAGAGTATCGACCTCTGGTCTCACAGCGTGGAACTCTTCCTGCAATTTGCTCCGAGGACCAAGGTCCTCCTGTGCATCGTCAGCCACGCGGTCTCGTCTGCTTGGGCAAGGAGTCCAATTGCCTGGCTGCGCCACGAGCCGCTTGACAAGCGGCGTTTGGTCGAGTTTGGACAGGTGCTGCAGCAGTTGTTCTTTCCGGGCAGCCTGTATCTCTCCCCGCGCCTCTCCTTTGCACCTCCCGTGACCCTGGACGAGTTGCGGGCGGACAGCCCTGCTGGCCGCCTATTGCCAGCCCTCATAGGGCGGGAGAAAAGGTTGCTCGCCGAACATCTGGCTTCCTTTGGGAAATCATGATCCTTTCTCAACCTGCCTGCGCGAGGCGGCCTCTTCGGGGCATTGGGGTTCGCCCCTGTTCTCACGGCCTCCGGACCGAAACGGGCTGGCTTCTCGCATGGGAGCGAAATATCCTGGGTGAGCTTGCGGACCCCTGGCAAGCGGGAAGAGAACCGCATCACGGACTTCGGGAGCGCAAAGGCCTTGCTCCAAGACCCTGGCCTGGTCCTTCTGCTATCTCGTCCATTTCGTGGACCTCTTACGTCCGATTCCCCGGATTCTGTCCGCTTTGGCGCGGATGATCGTTCTATCGATGTGCCGATGTGCTTCCAGTCTTTCCGTCCATAGGAAGGGCCATGGTCGAACCCGTCCCAGCCGCCTCGATCGAGGCGCCCTGGTCTCCAGAAGAGGAGGCGGCGTTGATCCAGGCGGCGCAGAGCAGCCCTGCGCACTTCAAGGAACTCTACCTGCGTTGGGTAACGCCCGTTTACAGATACTTCCTCCATCAAATCAGACATCCTGAGGATGCCGAGGATCTGACCTCGCAGGTTTTCCTCAAGGTCTACGAGGAGTTGCCTCGCTACCGGCACCGTGGGCACTTTGCCGCCTGGTTGTTCACAATTGCTCGCAACAAGTGCCGGGACTACTTCCGCAAAACTTCCCGCCAAGTTGCCATTGAGGATTCCGAGGGAACCGCAACTGACCCCGACTTGCTGGCGCAGGTCGTTCGAAGAGACGAGGTGAAACTCCTTGACCATCTGATCCGCGCGCTGCCTTCGGGAGAGCTCGAGATGATCCGGCTGCGTTACGTGGCCGGACTGAGCTACGCCGAAATCGGCACGCTCCTGGGCCGGAGCGAAGAGGCGACCCGCAAGGCCATCTCGCGATTGCTGGCCCGCTTGCAGTGGCAAATGGGGGGTAACCATGAATAAGCCCTCTCTCTCCTCGTTCGAGGACGACGTGCGGGCTGCCATTCAGATGCCTGGGCCACGGGCTGAGTTTGTCGAAGAACTGTGGGGACGGATGCCGCTTCATGATCCGAGAACTCAGTCCCACACTGCCGGCCAGCGACAAGGTTTGGCCCGTCGTCCGCACTGGCTTGTAGGGGGTGTCGTGGTCGCAGCGCTTATTGCGGCAACCCTGGTTATTGGCCCGGAGCACGTGTATGCCGCACTGAGGCAGTTTTTCGGATACATCCCGGGGGTCGGGATTGTGAATGAGAGCGAACCGATCCGGGTCCTGGCCGAGCCGGTCAGTTCAACTCGTGGCGGCATCACCGTCACGGTGACGAGTGCCATCCTCACGGCGGATAGAACCCATGTCGAATACCGAATCTTCGGCGTTCCGCGTGCGGCCTACCCCGACCGGGAGGATGTGCCTGGCTGCTTGCAGCCGGAATACCTGCGGCTCCCCGACGGGACGAGGCTGGCGCGGTCGGCAGACATGCCACCCGTCCCGGGAAATGTGAACCAGGCCGTTTTTGTGTTGCCGTGCATTCCACAGACTCTGCCGGGAGCTGCCCCGGAAGACTGGGAGTTGCCGCTGCGTTTCGTGCCGGCGCCGCCCGATCTGACCGTGATGCCGGTTCTGGAGCTCTCTCCCTCTCCTGGACCGACAAGCGAAGGTCCTGGGACGTCTTCGGCAGCGCAGGAACCCGGCATGCAAATTGATCAGGTGATCGAGACCAGCGATGGGTATATTCTGGCAGGGGAGTTCCTCCCCAAGGCTGAGCCGGGTGTGTGGCCGCAGGCCAGCAGCCCGATCGCGATCCGCGACGGGACGGGCAAGGACGTGGCCTACAGCGTTCCCCGAGACATCCAGCCCCCGAGCAGGAATGGTTCTTCCGGTGAGTTCGGTTTCGTGTTGCAGTTCAAGGCGGCCGGGCTGGCCTTTCCTATCACTCTCTCTTGGTCAGGGGTGGACATCAGCCGGATCGACCCAAATGCCAAAGCGGAATTCGAATTCGACGCGGGTTCCGACCCGCAACCGGGCCAGGAATGGACGCCCAATCAGGATATCCAACTGGCCGGACATACTCTCAAACTGGTCTCGATCGCGGCCGATTCGCGGGGGGGCTATTCATTCAAGTTCGAGGCCGATTCCCAGGTGGTCGGGGCTGGCGTAGCTATTGCTGGCTATACCCCAAACGGAGGCGGTGGTGGCGGAGGTGGGGGGTTGACCAACGGTGTGTTTTTCGTGAGTGTCAGCTACCCGCGGATCCCGACCGGCAGACTCAAGGTCACCGTATCTGACTTGGAGGTTATCACCGGCAGTTTTTCCTGGCACGGCCAGTGGTCCCCCCCCACGCCCAGTAGAAGCTGGCCGGCCGCTCCCACACCTGTGCCCGGCGTCTGCCTGAGCTCGGACTCCCTCGGCCAGCTCAAACCCGCCCCGTCCGATTTGACCGGGAAGGCGCTCTTCTATGAGCCGCTGGATAGTTCTGGCAAGTGGGGGATCGTCCTTTACAGCCTGGACGGGAGTCAAAAACGGGTTCTGGTTCCGGATGCAAGCTGGGGGGCTCTCTCCCCCGACGGCAGCCAGATCGCGTACCCGGCACCGGGCGGGATCCAGATCCTGGACGTGGCCACGGGCCAGGAAAAAGTCCTGAAGGACCCCCACGGGGCGTTTGACCTGCACTGGTCGCCAGATGGCAGACAGATCGCCTTCATCGGTGGGGACGCCGACAGCGCCTTCATTATCCCGACGGATGGCACCCCGGGCCGCCAGGCGTCAGGGCTAAGCTACGAATCGATCATCGGCTGGTCGCCGGACGGCGCCCGACTCTATCTCGACGTCCCTTATACCGGTGGCACTGCCTGGAAAGTGATCGAGGTAGATGCATCCAGCGGCGCCTCGAGAGACCTTTTTGATCTTGAAAACGCCTCCGGCAAGGCCCCCGGGGCGGCCCTCTCGCCGGACGGCGCCTGGATTGCTTACCGTGACAGCGAAAACAGCAGCCTGTATCTTGTCCGCACGGACGGTTCCGCAAGCCGTCTCGTCTTGGACAAACCCACTGCAGGGATCACCGGGATTCTCTGGAGCCCGAACGGCGGCTGGTTGGGGGTCAGCCTGGGGAACTCCAACACGGAGGATCGCACCGTCGTGCTGCTTCAGCCCGAGGGCTGTCAGGCCTATCTGCTGCCAGCGTTGCATGGCGATTTGGAGGGGCTGTATCTCCCCTAGCGGGGAGCCATTCTGGCTTTCCTTGCGTCAAAACGATGTCGAATGGAAATGGCCCTGGGGCGCGTCATCCAGGGCCAATCGAAGCGACGGGATTGCACCTTTTTGGGGGAGAGACTTCGCGGGTGCCTCTGGGCATAAGGGTCATCGAGGCTGGGTCAGACGCCGCGGGCAGTTGGCTTGGGGCGGATATGCCCTCGATCGTTCCGCCCTGGCAAACCACTTCCCCTGCCAGGACGCTCCTAAAGCGCTTCGAGCTTCAATTCTGCCCTCGTCCGCTTCCCCCGTTGTTTCCGCAACCCGGTGGTGCCTCAGCGCCGCCAGGCGAGGAGCGCCGCCAGGACTCGCAAATTGACGTCGAAGTCGGTGTTCACGTGGTCGGTAAGTTCAAGATCGACTGCCCCAATCCCATCGAGGGCGGCCCAGTCCGCTAGGTCACCCGTGATGAGGCATCCGGTCTGGACCGGCGGGTAGGGATAGGCGCTCACGGCCGCAATCGCCTTTGCGAGCGTGACCGAGCGCTGGTAGGGTGGATTGCCGCCGGGGAAGATGCCCAGGGCGGCGCTGTGGTAGCTGATCAGGGCGTCGAAGTGCTCTTTGACGATGTAGCGCTCGAGCGCGAGCGTTTCAGGCTCTGAGAACGGATGGTCTCCGGCTGTCAAGGAGACAGCGTTGTCACATCCCCGGCCGGGCCAAGTTGCCTGCCAGTACGCATTCCAGTTGCGATTCAGGTCCACCCCGTGAGCATTTCCACGGCCCGCTGCGCTCTGCCCGCGCGCCTCGCCATCCGGGTTGAGGGAGGGCAGGATGGCCAGGGTATTATCGGCCGGGATTAGCTCCGGGTGCTCGGAGAGATAAGGGATCAACTCGTCCGCCAGCGCGATCGTATTCCATTCGCTGCCCCCGTGGATGCCGAAAACCATTAGGCGCTTTACGGGTCCCGATCCAAATAGGTAGACCTGGAGCAGTCGTCCCTCGACGGACTGGCCAATCACCAGTGGTACGGGGGTCGGCACCACGGTGGGCGTGAGTGCTGCCTCCAGAGTCACAATCTCGGCATGAGAGGGAGCCACCTGCACGTCAACGATTGGCGTACTTGCCGGCGTGGGCGTGGGGGAAGGAACGGCCGTGGTGGGCACCGGGGTGGCAGAGGGGAGCTGCGTCGGAGTGGGGGTGGCTGAGCCTCCTATTGCCTGTGCAAGGCCGGCGCTCAGTGGCAGTCGCGGCAGAGACCCAAACCTCCCCGTGAGCAGAGCGATCCCAAGTAAGGCAAGAGCCACCAGGTTGATCACCCAGATCGCGACAACCAGGCATGACAGGAGACTCCGCCTCGGGCGGGATGGGGCAGCAGCAGAAAGCGGGTTGGGTTTATCGAACATCTGGACCGCGACCTATGGGGCTTCAGCGCACGCTGAATAAAGAAGGGGCGGGATGCCGGGAATGAATTGCCTTTCTTCTGCGATCCTGACCGCGACCGTTATCCTCGGACCAGGGAAGCTCGACCCAAACTCCTGGTCCAGTCTACTTGAAGAAGCGAAACTGGCCCGTGACAAGCGCGACTCCCGGTGGAAGTCCCTTCCTCCTCCGCACTCGACCATTGTAACAGCGGGGAGGAGTGCCGCCGCTTCTTGCCAATCTTCTACTGGACGAGCCGCTCGGCAGGGAAACAGCCGATCTCTCCGGCCACTGTTTCACGAGCACATAGTCCTGGAAACCCAGGCCCCCTCCAGTTGCCCGGAAGGCGCAGGATGCAAAGCGACCAGCCGATCAACCCCCGCCTCCGATGCCTTCACAGGGGAAGACTGGGGCTGAGGCGTTGCCGCGAAACCGCCCGCGCAGGCCCGTCAAGCCTTCCGCAGCAGGACCCTTGTGTACAGCCAAGACAGGCCGAGGGCGAGCAAGAGCCCTGAAGCCACATCCGCCACGTAGTGCTGCTTGATCAGCACGGTCGAGGCCACGATGAGGGCGGTCCACACAGCCAGGACGATTGCCAGTCGCCGATCAATGTGGAACCAATGGATCGCCAGGATGGTGGAGAGGGAGGTATGCAGGCTGGGGAAATCATTGAAAGGATTATCCCCTGCGTATACGTCTCGGATCATGCGGGTCAAGAGATCGGTCCCGGTGAGAACCGGACGGATCACTTCGGTCTGCAGGAAGAAGTAAAAGGCATAACTCACCAGCCACGCGGAGATGAGGGCCAAGCACGCCGACTGGAAAACGCGGGTCCGGAAAACAAGAAAAATGATCAGGGTGGCGTAGACCAGGGGTTCCAGAGAATCATAGGGTATGACAAAAATGGGGACCACTGGCAGGGCTGCATCCAGAGGGGTTCTCAAGTTCAAAACGGCGGGCCCGTGATTGAGCGCAGCATAGATCCCGCTGGTGAAGTAGACGGCCACAGCCAGCACAATGCAGATTGTGGCGTTGATCCACCCGGTCCCGAAAACCCCTGCTCCAAAAAGCCGTTTCGCCAAACTTCTCATGGGACCTCCTTGTATGGTGCTGGGAATCTAACCCCGATCCCATCGGGTCCATGGAGGGCTCGAGAATGAAATCTTCTCAAGAACACTTCCCTACCGGAAGATGTTCTCACAGCGATGTGCCTGAGGCGTGGGAAGTTTCCTCCCGACCGCGCAACGGGAAACTGTTGGGAACCTGGGGTTCGAACGCTGAGCGGCTCAGAAACAAGATCAGCGCAAGGATCAGAAAGGGCACGAGTGCGATGAGGCCAACCGGGGCCGGGCCCAGTAGCGACGGTGGCTGCCCCCTGGTGAAGATGGCCGCAATGTTCCCGATGCCGTTCAGGGCGGCATGCCCGATGGCCGCGGGCCAGACGCTTCGGCCGTGCAGAGCAACCCAGGAAAGCAGGGCTGAGACAGAAATCGTCAACAGCAGGAATAGCATCATGCCCGACCAGGGGAACCCGGGATAGCGGATCCCGAATTCGTACCCCATCGCAATGACCGGCCAGTGCCAGATGCCCCAGATCAACCCCAAGATCACGACCGCCTGACGGCCTCCGAGCGGCATGAACTTGGGCAGCAAATAGGCCCGCCAGCCAAACTCCTCTCCGAATGTGGCCACCACGTTCAAGGGCGGCGATATCAGCACGGCCCCCAGGGTCTCCAAGGCAATCAACACCATCAGGTTGGCGGGGATCGAAAGACCAGCGCGTTGGAACTGGCTGCGCGCCTGATCCAACCCGCCGTAGTACTGAGGTAGAAGAACGAAGAAGAGGATGGCCCCCAGGATCGTCAGTATCGCCGGCAACACCCAAGGGTAGACCCAATAGGGCCAGCCGCGTCTGAAATAGGGACGCAGGCCGACGTCTTGCCAGCCTTCACGGGTCACCAAGCGGGTGAGGACGTTTGCCAGGGCGGGTGCCCACATGTAGGTTGTCGCCAAGAGAACGAGCGCCAAGGGTATCCCGCGAGCAAGAACCCGCCCGTGAGTTAGCCCGCCTGTCAAATAGATCACCAACCCGGTGAGCCAGGCAATCCCGAAGGCGAACCCGAGGAAGATCAATATGCGCCTGCGATCCAGGTCGGCAAGCATTGGTCGCCCCTCCTGATGGGAGTGTAGCATATTGTGTTCCACTCATGGGACCGCCGAAGCGTGAATCGTGCGTGGACAGGATTTGGCATCACGGCGCCCACCTTGCGATCCGTCGGGGAGGGCAAAGGGAATTAGGCCGGTCTGGCGTCGGGGCCTGAGTCTCTTGGTTTTGGATTGCTGCTCCTGTGAGATTGGGGCCCGCTGGTCCCCCATTCAAGATGGGCCAAGTACAGATCAGTGTTCAATTGCCTCCCGAAGGATGGATCGCTTTGAGCTAGTGCAACGGATTACGAGGTCGGGGGGCTCCGATCTGCACGCCGGAGCCGGGAGCCCTCAGCACAAGGATGCAAGCTGTTCTCATCGTTGGGCAGCCACAACCCGTCCGGCTTCAACCACGTCGTCCGGGCCAGGCGTTTGTAGTTCCTCACCCGCCCGGTTTCCGCGGTTGTCGCCACCGCGGCGATTGTTCCAGCCGACGTGGTCATCAGGCCAAACCCGCCCTCCAGAATGTCAAGTCGATGCCCGAATTCTGCGGGGCAGCGGTGAAGGTCGTGGTCACCATGGCGGTTGCCCGCGATCCAGGTGACCGGAGCCAGGCCTGGCTAACCCAGGTCCATCGATGTCATCCCCGGGCAGCCAAACGCCCGCCCCGGAGGGCTGATCACGGCCACGGGAAGGTCTCGGGTGAGTCTGGACACCCAGGCCTCCGCTCGAAACCCCTCAGCCAGCCACAATTGGAGGGCGATTGACATGATTGCCATCACGGATTTCAGTCCTCCTAGTCTTGACTGAAATAGCCGGATCGAATACTATCCGGGCCAGGAGTTGAGGCGTGAAGGTCCCCAAACGGGCTGCCAAGGACGTCGAGGTGCCTGACTTCTCGCCGGCCCTAGGCCGATTCGTCGAGAACGTGGGGACCTACTTTGAGAGCCAAGGGGTCCCGCGCATTGGCGGGCGCATCCTCGGGCTGCTCCTCGTTACCCAACAGCCACTCACGGCCGAGGAGATCGCTCGAGCTCTCAGGGTAAGCCGTGGGAGCGTTTCCACGAACATCCGCCTGCTGGTCGTAGGAGGGTTGATCGAAAAGGCCTCCCTTCCAGGGAGCCGGGCGATGTACCACGTATTCTCCGACACGGCCTGGGAACGGAGATCGCTGGCGATCCTCCAAACCGTGGCTTCCTTCAGGCGGATTGCGGAGCAGGGGTTGACCTCCATCCCTCCCGGGCACCCGGCTCGATCTCGCCTCGAGAAGGCTATTGACTGGGCCGACCACCTGAACAGGATCTTCAACACGTCACTCAGGGAGTGGAATGTCCAGCAAGTGCGGGAGGCACGGGGTACTCTGGAGGACGGATCCGTCCCTCAGATCTCCTAGGCGAGAAGGGGTCCATCACAAGGGGTCTGGAATGCTGATGTATTTGCGGCTCGCTTGGCGGAACATCTGGCGGCACCGACGTCGCACGGTAATTGTGGTGGTGGCCCTGGGCTTGGGTCTTGGGCTGATGATGTTCTACGACGGGATGATCAGTGGTTTCGAGCAGGCGATCTACGGCAACGCCATCCGGGTTCTGGGTGGGAACATCCGCGTACATGCGGCCGGGTACAGCCAGAGCGCTGACAGCCTGCCGCTTCTCCCCTTGCCGAATGACCAGGCCGTGGTCCAGGCCACCCAGGCCATCCCCAACGTTGTGGTCGCCTCGCGCCGGATCAACACAGGAGGGCTGGCCACGAACCGGGAGGGAGCCTTTGCGGTCCAGATCGTAGGGATCGAGCCGGAGCGGGAAGCCCCGGTTGACGTGATTGCACAGCACGTGACCCCGGGCCGCTACCTGACCTCCGGCGATCAGGACTCCATCCTCATCGGGAAGGGCCTGGCGGATCTCATGAGCGTCCAGACAGGCGATCGCATTACTCTGGTGGGTCGGTCGACACACAATCAGATGCGCCAGCGGACGATGACGGTTGTCGGCATCTACGACATCGGCGTTTCTTCGATTGAGCAGAAGACCGTCTATATCTCACTGGGGGAGGCGCAAAACCTATATGATCTGCCGGGGCAGACCACCGAGGTGGTCCTCACGCTCAAGAAGTTGGGGGAAGAGCCTGCGGTGATCAAGGCCCTGGCCCCCGCACTGCAGGGCTACGAAATTGAATCCTGGGCCCAGAGCTTTCCGGACCTTCAGCAGACGATTGGGGCCAAGAACGGAGCCATGGAGGTTTTTAGCGTCATCATCTTGTTGATCGCGGGGATCGGGGTTCTCAATCTGCTGCTGATGGCGGTCTATGAACGGACCCGCGAAATCGGGCTGCTGGGTGCCATGGGCCTCCGGCCGCGCCAGATCATGGCCCTCTTTGTGACCGAGGGGGCCATGCTCGGCCTCGTGGGCGTCGTCGCAGGGGCGGTTCTGGGAATCGCGCTGAACGGCGCCCTGGGATTCGTGGGGGTCGATTACAGTCAATTCGCGGGATTGACGGATTACATGGCCCTAATCACCGGCCGGGTCTACCCAACCCTGGCCTTGGGCTCCATTCTCAGTCGCGGCCTGCCGGTCCTGGTGGTGGCGATCTTGGCCTCCTTCTACCCGGCGCGTGAGGCCTCGCGGCGCGAGCCCGCGGCCGCGTTGCACTACGTGTAGGCGAAGATCAGGAGGAAGTCAGACCGGAATGTTGCAACTCTACCGTATGGC